>CADBXL010000024.1 GCA_902798615.1 uncultured Bacteroidales bacterium
CGTATCGTTTCCGCCTCCGCCGTTGTCACCACCGCCAGCGTTACCGCCTCCTGTTGAGCCTGCGCTATCGCCATCAGGCACGAGGAACGCCTCAATACCATTGCCGTAGCTTGAACGAGAGAGGTTGTACGCCATGTCGCCCTTGTACTCTGCCTCCTTCGTGTTGGCGGAAAGGAGTGACTGAGAAGAAACGAGCGTCTTGCCATCGCTCTTGCGAGAGTGAACCCAAGCGTAGGCGCAATCGCCATCGTTACCAGAGTGACCGATCTTGCCGTCAATAGAAGCGAAGCCGTGAGAGCTGCCCGTCTCATCAGAGAGCTTGTTTTCGTTAGCTGCATCGAGGATGACCTTTGCTGCTGAGAATTGGCAGTAAGGAATGCCTGTCTCTTCGTTCACCTTCTGCTTGACGAGGAAGAACGAGATCTGGTCGCCGTAGCGGTAGTCGGGGTTGTTCTGAACAACGGCAGCAGAGAACTGCGCCACGGTTGTCGCGCTTGTGATTGACAGACTGCCGAGAAGGATGTCACTCACGCCGTTCTGCCCTGTGCCAGTCACCACGATAGCAGGGAGCGAACCCTGTGAAATCTGATACGCTGTTGCCACACAAGCACCGCCCGCAACTGCTTGCTTGGTGAGGTAGATAGGTGTGCGCTGCATGTTCACCTTCACGAACATGTTGTAGTCGCTGAGCGTCTTCGGCTTAGCCTCGAAACCATAGTTGAGGAGCGGACGGATGCCCTTGTACATTGCGATGATGTTGCCCCACTTTGTGCGAGTCTGCATCTGCGCATTGGTGCGAGGGTTGCGGATGCGCGTCACCTTCTCGCTGATAACTGTCTGGCCGTTAAGGCTCTTGAATGTAAGGTTGCCGGCTGAGCCGTTAATCTTACTGATGATACCGGAAAGTTTTCCCATAGTCAAATAAAAGTTTTAAAAGTTAATATTTAGTGAATATATATCTTCGATATATGAAGCGGATTTACAACGGATTTACTACGGAATCACAACGGAGTTGCCGTTTGCCTTCCGGCTCACTCTCTACGGGGGAGGGCGGGGGGAGAGGCCGTGTCTCCTTCTTCTGTTTTCCAAGTGCAAAGTTACAACATTTTTCTGAAGCCTGCAATAGTTGTCGCGAATGTCGTGAATGGTGCAAATGAGAAATAACTTTCAGATAACATGTAACATATAACATATAACGCTTTGTGTGCTTTTAACTGTCACATAATCAGCCTATTACAAAATAGGTGTTATATGTTATACGTTATATGGCATATAACATTTTTTTTATTATCTACTTATATATATTATTCGCGCACGTAATTATTATATAGGATAAAGAATAAAGAGTATAGAGTAAAGAATAAAGTAGAAAGAAGAAAGTGGGAAGATTGAAGCGTTATATTTTTTTCGCATATAACATGTAACATATAACGCTTTCTCTTGTTAAAGGCAAAAAGCAATGGTAATATTTGCAAGTATCGGAAATTTTGTGCGGTAAGGAAATCTATCCTGGAAAAACTATACAAAACATTTGGAGGTTTCGAGTATTTTGCGTATTTTTGCAAGCAGAAATATATTATTTCCACAACCTAATACAGAAGTTAATGTTTAATCCATAAAAAACAAGATATGAGAAAGATATTCTTTTTAATATGCCTATTGAGTAGTTTGTGCGCAATGGCACAAAAGACTATTATCATGGAACGAGAAGCAGGCGTATATAAGATTCCTTGTAAAGTTAATGGAGCTAAGATGAAGATGATATTCGATACTGGTGCATCATCAGTTGCTATATCATTATCAATAGCTGAATATCTTTATGAAAATGACTATATCACGAAAAATGACATTATCGGAACAGGCAAGGCACAAGTTGCTGATGGAAGAATCGTGAATAATCTCATCATTAATCTTCGTGACATTGAAATTGACGGAGTTCATGTTTATAATGTACAAGCTACAGTTAGTGAAAGTCTTACTGCTCCACTTCTTTTTGGACAATCAGCGATTCAAAAGCTAGGTAGGATTTCATTGCATGGGAATATATTGACAATAGAA
This sequence comes from uncultured Bacteroidales bacterium, assembly GCA_902798615.1. Classification (GTDB taxonomy): domain Bacteria; phylum Bacteroidota; class Bacteroidia; order Bacteroidales; family Bacteroidaceae; genus Prevotella. The sequence goes on from CADBXL010000024.1 coordinate 2,059, forward strand.
GATGCTTATGATGAAAATGCAAGTGAAGAAAGATTGAATGAACTTTCCGATAATGCACATAAATATTTTGAAGAAGATAATTATTACATGGCAGTTCGTAATCTTTTGGACATAGAAAAATCATTTGGCTTGAATGATGAAGGATTCTATATGTTATGCCATAGTTATTATTTTCTTGGAGAATATCAGAATTGTTATGATGCAGGAATACGTTTTGAGCAAAGTAATAAAAAGAAAGAAGAAAATCTTGTTTCCGAAAAGGCTGGTATGGCGTACCAAATAGTGGCTGGTGCATTAACGCGACTTGAATATTATTCGGAAGCTATAAAATGGGACAAAAAAGCAATCGGAACATTAAGTATGTATGATGGTCATGAAGATACTGTCGATTATTTATATTTTGACATGGCTACCAATCAAGCGAATCTTAAGGAATATCTACTATCATTAACATCATATGAAAAAGCCATTGAACTTCGATGTAAATTCTTACATATTGCGAAGGATGATATTTATAAAGATAAATATTTGGGTGCCTATTATAAGTGGTATGCCATGACATTAAATGAGTATTATAAAGATAGAAAACGTTCTGATGTAATAAAGTATTTGAGAAAATCAGTACAATGTGGTAATGAAGATGCACAAGAAACCTTGAAAGAATTGGGTTATTAAATTATTTACTACCTTTTTTCTACGTTAATAAAAAAAATTTACATAGGTTTGCGACTTTACGCGCAAACCTATGTGCTTTATTGGTAAAACACATCACCCCAAAAATTGTTAAAAGACAACATTTTCTTTGTCTTAGATTTGGTTGTGAGAAGAAATACTCTTATCTTTGTAAAATAAAATTTTTTAATTAAAAAAAACATTATGGAAAACCATAAAAAAGGAAAAAGCGACTTGATTAGCTTCAAAGTGGATCAACACTTTGAGACAAATTTTTGCGACTCTGCCATACTAAAGGTTATCTGTGAGGTTATGTCTAGGATTTCTAGCCCAATCATTTTGGGGCCTATGCCATCTTGGTTAGACACAAGCAGAATTGCAAAAATCTATAAAGAACTTGCAGACAATGAAAAAAGAGAAAGATTGTTTAACGAGACAAAATCAAAGAACAAAAAGAAAATTCAAGAAGTATTCAATAATTTTACGGATGCCACAGAGGCTGAAGAGGTAATAAAGGAGATTGAAAAAGTAATAGAAGAGAATAATATAGACAAAAGGATATTCAACGGAAAGAAAGCAGAAGAAAAATTCTGCGAGTTTTTAACCAATGAGCAAGTATGGCAGCTTATAGTAGAATGCTATACACAGTTCGTAAATAAAAAGATCACATGCTCAAGTGTTTTCGCAAGGTTCTTGAAGGCGTTTGCATTTGCCTTTTATAAAGAATTATATCAAAGAGAAGGTACTTGGGATGGAAAGACTTCATTATTACATAGATTTACCGAAAGTAAATTAGGAACAAAGTTATCATTCGGGGTTAGAGCATTACAGAAAGGCATTGCTGCAATCCGGGACAATATAAATGGACGAATCAAGGATTGTATTGATTCTTGGAAGAATAAGTTTGAAATAAAAATGAAAAGTATCATATCGTTAATAGACCAGATAAGGGGATATTTATCTGAAAGAATTCCGAATATGATGCTAGAAATTGCAGATTAATTTTATTTATTTCAAACTTACGAAATCTCCCTTATAAGGTAAATATCCGTAGGGAGGAAGAACATAAACAATATACATATAGGCAATTATGTCCTCGCAGAATAATATCTCTGTGAGGTAGGCTTGTTTATGCATCAAAGACGCAAAAAACGTTTTAGATACATATTTTTTTGCTAATAAGCATGAAAAACACGATTCATAATAATTTTTTTTGTAAAACATATGCGGACAATGTTATCTTGATTTTTTTAAGAGAATCAAAGCGAACCATATATTGGAAAAAATATATGTAGCTTTGCACCTGCAATCATGGAGAAATATGGTTGTGGGTGCTTTCTCGTTGGTATCTTTATGGAAAAATGAAGATATGACATTTCAAAAGATAACATAATACATAGAAATGAAACCCTTACCTTTGCATCACAAAATGCGCATTTTTACATATAAAATAGCATGTAGTTGCGTATCTTTGCATAAAACATAGCTGAAGAAAGATTTTTCAGAGGCTATTAATAATATTTTAAATTGGATGCTAAGGACATCCTGAACAAAAAGAGTCCGAATTCTGGCGAGGTACCTAATAGTCAGAACGAGGATGCCGAAAGGCAACACCGGTGTTTCTCTTGTTCGAATTGATTTCGAATGAAAGAGACTCACAATTACTATTCTCTCTGCCCATTGGAGCAGAATCTTAGCGACGAACAAATTCTGGAATTGTATCATTCTGGGAAGTTACCTTATAGGGTTAAGACTGAAGACGAAGATGTTTCAGAACTTATGACAAAGGCAATTAGCCGCACCATGAGATGTAAAGAGTATCTTTCCAAAGGGAAGACGCTAAATGACGTGCGTGCCTATTACATGCAGGTTTTTGGTGGTGAGAGGCGTGAAGAGGCTATTCTTCAGATGAAGGATAAGAGTCTGCGAGCAAGGTTTATTTCCCGTAATGTGGGAATAATGATTTGTAAAGGGATATTGTTTGCTAAGACCTCGGAACTCGCTAACGCATTGAATTTCAAATCTATAAAGCAGGAGAGTGTGGAGAGATACATTCGGCAAGGTAAGAACGGGAAATAATTTTTTTTGATTTTTTTCTGCGGATTTTGCTCAATCCGTTTAATCCGCCCGACCTTTGCACTCGTAATCGGATGATATATCTGGTTGCGGGTGCTTTTCGTTTTGGGCCCAGCGGGAGTGCCGATATTAACAACAACATTAAAAATTAATAAACAATGAAAAAGATAGAATTTAGGCTTGTCAATCCGGTGAGATTGATTCCTGTTAAGGGCGACTCATACGTAACAGTTGAGACTAACGGTGCGGTTACAATTCAAGACCCTGCTACTTCTGAGCCTCGTGCGCCTCGCTACCGCACTCTGGTGGATACTGGTAAGGCTCAACTGAAGCTCTCTGCTCATGGGCTGTATCGTAAGGTGGAGATTCGTCTGAGAGCCGATGAGGCTTCACGGAGTGACTTCCAAAGGGAGATGAATACGCTCTTTGATGAAGAGTTGATTGAAAGATATCTGTAGAGTCCAAACTTTGCATTTCTAATAAAAGAAAACAAAAATGAGTAAAGTGAACATTAAACCAATCAAGGCGGGGGACATGCCCCCGGCCTTGAGATGCATCTGGAATATTTCTCCGGAGAAAACAAGAGTGACTAATATGCTTGTGGCACTGATATGCTACTGTACACTCGCCACCCGACTGAGGGTTAGATATAAATTCGACTTCGGTCTGCACATGCTTGTTGCTAACTTGCTGGTGATTGGTCCGAGCGGTTGCGGAAAGAGCATAGTGCGATGGGTGGTGGATTTTATCCTTACCTCGCTTCAGGAACGCGACCAGACGGAACGCCGTAAGGAACAGGACTATAAGGATATGTGCCGAAAGATGGGGAAGAACACGAAGGACTTGCCCGACGAGCCTCTTACCGTGGTGCGTTTCATGCAGAACATCACTATCCCGAAACTGGTGAAGAGGGCGGATTTCATGGTACGAAGATATGGTGAACCGCTGAGTTTCTTCATCTTTGCCGATGAGCTTGCCACGCTTACGAAGGGTAGCGGACGGCAGAGGGACGAGATGGAGGCTGTGGGCAGAACGGCTTATATGCTCGGAGAGAAATATATTCGCGAAACGCTGTATCAAGACGGCTATAATGCCATGGTGGATATCAACTGGTCGTCGGTGCTTTGCGGTCAGGAATATGCGTTGAGCAGGTATATCACAGATAGTTCGATTACGGGTGGCGATGCGAGCCGTAACATAATAGTGAGACTGGATGGCGAACTGGGTGACGATGCGCCTGTGCTGAAGGCTATGACTGACGAGGAAAAGGCATTGATAGCGAGTACCGTGAATCGTCTGATGAACGAGACATACACCGAAGATGACAAGTTGCAGCCGACACATGAGGTGGATATGAGATGGCTTGACAAGGATGTGGATAGATGGTGTGACGCCCAGCGAGAAATCATAGTGAAGGGCGGTGATATGGCTCACGACAGCTTCTATAAGCGAAGCAGTTCGACGGCTTTCCGTCTTGCCACCATGTTCTACTACCTATGGGGCGAGAAGCAGGAGGCACAGAAGCATACCCGCAGGTTCTACTATTGGGCTGCGCAGTTCATTCTTGATGGACAGCTGGGGCAATGGGGTAAGCGATACAATGAACTTCAGTTGAAGGCAAGCGGTAAGGACAAGGAAGAGAAGATGCCTACGCTCTATGACCAACTGCCTAAGCGATTCACGAGAGATCAGGTGAATATGTTGGTTGAGCAGCTTGAACTCGGTACCGCTGCCCGTCAGTTTATTCACAGGTGGTTGAAGATTAAGAAATGGATTGTTGCTGTGGAGGCGGATGTGTATGAAAAGAGATATTAGTCAGCTTCGTTCACTCCCCATTGAGGGAGTGGCGGAGCGTCTCGGACTGAGCGTTAGGCGACATAGAAGTCTGTGTCCGTTTCACGATGATTCGCATCCTTCAATGACCTATTACGTGGGCAGAAACACGTATAAATGCTTTGTGTGTGATGCGTATGGCGGAGTTATCGACCTTGCGATGAAGGTTCTCGGCAAGGGTTTTCTTGAAACCTGCCAATGGCTTGCTGATGCGCATAACGTGATTATGACTGAGTATCAGCCTGTGAGGAAGATTGAAATGCCTGTTGCGGTGGATATCGCGCATTTGGCAAGACTGGTGGAATGTCCTCGGTTGTGCAAGGAGGCAGAGACTTTCCTTTTCGACGAGAGGAAGATAAACAGGGCGGTGGTGAGGTGGCTTGGCATTTCGAGCATAACGCAACCCATGCCGATGCAAGGCACGATAAGCGGTTCGTGGTTCAATGCTCCTTCGCTTCTTATTCCGTATCGAGACATGGACGGACGGCTGATGTCGGTTCAGGCTCGCTATCTTGGCAAGGAAGACAACAAACCGAGGTTTCAGTTTCCGAGGGGAAGTAAATGCCATGTGTTCAATCTGCCTGTGTTGCGGATGCTGGGTAAGGACGAGCCGTTATATGTTACCGAGGGCGTGAGTGACTGTATGGCGATGCTCTCGGCAGGGCATAAGGCGATAGCAATACCATCGGCAACGCTATTGAAGACGGAGGACATGAAACCTATTGCGGATATGATAGGGCAGGGGTGGAAAGGAAGTCTGCATATCTATCCCGACAGGGACGAAGCGGGCGAGCGTCTGTATCAGAATCTTCTAAAAACGGCTACGCAGATAGGCGTGTGTCTTGTAAGGCATGAGCTGAAGGAAGGGTGCAAGGATTTTGGGGAGATGTGGAAAGTTGAAAATTGAAAATTTTTACGCTGAACCTCATCAAACTGAAGTAAATGAAAAATGAAACGATATGGAATTAAGAAGAGAGAATGCGTTGGACGCATATTGGCGTGACGGCGTACTGATGATTGATGAGCAGGTTGTTTGCTCTACGCTTGAGAATGCTCAGAATTGTCTGCCATCGGGCAGATACTCGGTAAGATTGGGGCATAGCGAGGTGTTCAGACGTAAGGTGCCGATTCTCATTAATAAGCAGAATCCAACGATTAAGGGCTGTTTAGGTTTTGGCAATGGAGCGTATAAACTGAGGGATGGTACTATTCTTGTTGGTGTACGCGATGTCTCGGGACTCGTGATTCATAGTCACAAAACGTTCCTGCAACTTTACAATAGGATTGCAAAGGCTTTGGAAAGAGGAAAGGATGTGGAGGTGGTGGTGAGCAATTGAAAATTGATAATTGATAATTGACAATTGATAATTTTTCGCAAAGGCTCAACAAGCTAAAGCAAGTTCTTCGCTATGGCTCATCAAGCACCGAAGGGGCGTTTATGTTATGTTGTGGCCGGATGGGATTCTGTGCCTTTCATCTCATCACCGTTGGAGTCGTATTGCTTGCGCTTGCCTGTTGGTGGGGCGGAGAGGGTGATACGTATAACGGCGGTGCGGGAGAGGGAGCGTTGGATGGATGCATCGAATGCGTCCATGTGCTGTGGCAGGAAGCGTTCGCAGATGATGCGAAGGGCATGGATCTTCTCTGTGTCGTCTTCTACAAGCTCTGCCTTGCCGAATGCGATGGCGGATTTGTACTGAAGGGTGAAACTGCCGTCCTTTGGACCGATGGTTGGGGCGCACTTGGTTACTGCTGACAGACAGACCTCCGGGTGTGCCTTGATGGCGTCGAGTTTCTTGCCTTCAAGGGCACCATGAAAATACCAATGCTCGTTGTCGTCGGTTGCCAGAGACAGGGGCAGACCGTATGCCTTGCCGTCTGCATCTATGAAACTGACGGTTATATATGGGGCTTTGCGCATCACCTCAAGTGCCCATGCGCTATCCATTGCTCGTGATTGCTTTCTCATTACGGAATCCAGAATCTTGTGATGGTTGTGATGATGCCGTTCTCGATATTCACTCTGGTGTTGAGTTCGGAGAAATCGCGCTTGTATTCCTTTACGTTGGCAAGCCATTGACGGTGGTTGGTGCGGATGGTGTCGGAAGGGTCTTCGGGGTTGTCGCCGCAGTCGATGATGGTGAGGGCGGGGCTGAGCGGGAGCTTCACCTTGCCAAGTTCGGAGTATTGCGGATGGTTGTCCATTAGCAGTACACGGTATGTGCCTTCCTCGTGGGCTGTGAGATCCACACCGCCAAATTCTATACCACCGTTTATGGAGATGTATTTTCCGCGTTCTATCTTGTCGGTAATGATAGTGTCGTTTCTGAAGAGTATGGTGTCACCTTTTTGCAGATTGTCGATTTCGGATGCCTTGTAGGTGTCGATGGAATATGCAGTAAGGGTGAGGGTGCTGTCCTTCCAGTTGAAATCGGTGAAGGAGAACAGTGCCGGTAGGGTGGTAGCGTTAAGTTCCTTTAAATCCCCATTGAAGAGGGACTTGTCGGCCGGTATAGGCTTGATGAACTGATAGGCTAAGTTCTCTTTGTTGGAGGTATTCGTACATCCGGCAAAGAGGACACAAAGGAGGGGGATTAGGTATTTTGGATTTGTCATTTTTTTCTTTGGGGTGAAATTAAGAAATTAAGAATTTAATTAAAGCTTATTATTATTTTCGCTATGCTCATCAGCAAGGCAGTCGCGATGTACTGCCCTCCAGGCAGTAGAAGGCTTATGGTTTATTAATCCCCGCACATCCTCGTTTCTCTCGTATGTACGGGGTTACTCATCGTACTGTCTTCCAGACAGCTATATTATGGATGTTATAGTTGTCTGAGGTCTGAAGGACCGATATCTATTGTATTTGTCTATGTTTTTAGATGTCGCACCTACGGCGCTCCATTCCTCACACCCATTCGCATTGACAGCCCTATCGGACTGCCCTTTTAGGTGTCGCTCCTTCAGAGCTCCGCAAATCACGAGCGCAAGCGAGCCTATCTCTTTAATCTGTGCTATCTGTGTTCGAGAAAAGAATTAGAAACAGATTTATCCGATTTATCTGATTTCTATTCCGAAAACATGTCGCGCCAGTATTTTAGATACATCAGATACATCCGTTTTCTTTTTTCTTTTTCGAACACGGAATGCACGAAAGAAACGAAGGCTTTTTTCGCTGAAGCTCAACAAGCTGAAGCAAGTCGACCAATTGCTTGTCGGTTTGCGCCCCGAGGGGGCAAGGTTTGCTCTTAGCCCAGGGCAACGCCCTGTGGTATTGGTAAAATGAGGGATTCAACGCCCTGAAAGGGCAAAAGCCCTAAAACATGATGTAATGCTTTTGCCCTTACAGGGCGAAATTGCCAAACTTAATGTACCTAGGGCGATGCCCTAGGCTGTTAGCTTGATGGGCTTTCAGCCCGCCGTACCGACAAACAATTTGTCGAAATGACGGTATTATTTCTCTTTTGCGAACATATTGTCGAGAGTTTCCTGTGGGAAAGGGCAAGGCTCTTGTCTTACCTTTGCCAGTTGGAATTGCTTGCAGGCGTTGTTTACCGATTCCTCTTCAAAGCATTTGAAGAGCATGTCCTTGAGTTCATCGAGTCGCTTGGCATCCTCTTCAGAGAATTTTCCGCATTTGCTGTAACTGACGTTCTTCTCTGGGTGAATATCGTGATAGAAGTAACTCCACACCATGAATTGCATGGCAATGTCGGGAGTCAATAAGAGCCCACCCAAACCCTCCCCAAGGGAGGGATTTTTTATAGTATTGTCGTTTATGCTATTTCCCATATTTTTATACAAATGCTTTATTGATTAGGAGTACTATCTAACATCAGGTCACATACTCCGATGTTATTAACATCGGACTACCCGTTCGGGAAGGCTTGGTTCGGCTTTTGCAAATATCGGCTCTACGATATCTTCATCGGGCCAGTGGGGCAGGAAGAACAGAGGATGTGGATTGCCGCCGACCCCTGACCAGTCTATATGCCTGAGATAGTCGAAATCGGGAGTGCCGAAATCGAATGAGCGTCCGTAGAGCATTATAGCGCCTCGGCTTTCGTCTATCTTCCACAGGCCACCGCCATAGATGCATTTCTCACCATGTTTCAGCAGTTCTCTGTGCAGATAAACATGTCCGAACTTCAGGACTCCGTCTTGGTTTATGATGAATTTCTGATACAATTTCCTGCTTTAGGCTTTATCGTCGTTTCCGTTGTTTTCCGCTATGCCCTCGTATTTCTTATGAATGAGGAATCGTCTGTACATCACTCCGAGTGCTGCAAGACAATATATGATGGCGAGAATAGCCAAGCCTCTGAACTCAACGATGACATCGCCGATTCGTGCTCCCATGCTGCTCATCCTGATGAAGCCTCTTATCGCGAATGTTGACGGCAGGCAGTTGGCTATACCTTGCCAGAAGCCTGGTATTCCGCTCTGTGGCCATGAGATGCCGGAGAGGAACAGGAATGGTACGGATGTACATACGGCAGTAAGCATTACTGCCTCACGGAAAGGAATCATCTCGCTTCCTACAACGGCGAATGCCACGCACGCTATGAGGTATGGTGTCATGAATATGAGCCAGTCGATGAAGTGCACCATCATGACGAAGCCGAACATTCGGGGTACTACGAGAGTGCAGTATGCCAGCATCACGGCGAAGATGAGGCAGAAGGCTAATCCCTTGCCGAAGTAAGCGTCGATGATATTCTTCACCATAGGGTAGTGCTTCTCGCGCTGGGTACCGGAGAGGAGTCCGACGCTAAGGAGAAGTGCCTGTTGGATGATGAGTACGAGCACACCGGGCAGCACGAAGTTTCCGTAGCCGCCTGTGGTATTGAATATAGGCACCTCGGCAAAGTCAAGAGGTTTTGTTGCTATCTGTGCCTCTCTGTTGGTATATACACCGCTCTGTGCAACCTGTATCTTTGCGCCCATGAGGGTGCTGACGTTCTGGGCCGTCTGGAAAATAGCCTTATAGGTGAGCATATAGCTCATGTCGCAATACACGCTGACGTGTGACTGCTCATGTCGTCCTACTGCTGTAGCAAAGTTGCGTGGGAAATACAGAATGCCATAGGCATCTCCGTGTCCGATATGGTTCTGAGCCTCGTGGATATTGTTGGCATAGAAGGCGATGCTGACATCAGGTGAAGCCTCCATTTTCTGTATGAACTCACGGCTGAGTGCTGTGTGAGAATCATCGACAACAACGACAGGTACTTCGCGTACTACCTCATTGTTGTATATCCATGAGTAGAGGATAGGATATGCCAATGGCAGCACGATACAGAAGAGTACCGCACCCGAGTCCTTGAATATGGCGACTGTTTCCTGCCACCATATATCGGTTATGTTCTTTATGTGGGTTTTAAGTGACATCTTTTCATGTACAATCTACCATTTACCATTTACCATTTCTTGCAGTCGGGACAAGCATCTTTGCGAACTGATTTGTACATTGTACATGGTAAATGGTACATGAGATTATTTTATATAATCATAATGCCTCATCACATTACCGATGCGCTTGGTGAACAGGTATGGCATTAAGGAGAATCCTATGAGGCATACTATGTGTGGCGCAGCATCGCAAAGCGGGTAGGTATTGAATATGCACAACTGATATATTATGTAATAATGGCGCAGAGGGAAGAGCCATGACAATGCATGGAGTGGAGCATCCATGGCAAGGATAGGGAAGGCACTTCCTACCATTGAGAAACTCAGTACTCCCATCAGCGAACACAGGCTCATGCTCATGCGGAGCGTGGGGACGAGTGCGAAGATGGTAAGACTGAACCCTTGTGCGCCGATGATGGTTAGATAGCCAAGAAGCATCAGCCTGCCTATTCCGCCAGGGGCAGGGAAGTGGAGATAATCGAACATATACCACATGATTCCTGTCATCACGATGAAATAAATCAATGTGTGAGGAATCAGTTTGCCGATGATGGCTATGACACTGCTATTGCCTGCTGTATCCATTAGCTGGTTGGATGTGCCGAACTTCAGTTCGGTTCCGAAGCAGAACGGAGTGAGTAGGAATACGAATAGAAGAAAGCAGCCTGGCACAAGCATCGTGGACAGGTAGATGTTATAGTTCACCCACGGATTCCCAATCATGTGCAGGTCAACGGCAATTGGCTGAAGTGCAGGCATTATGAGCTCCTGACGATATCCCTTTGCCTGTAGCGTAGCCTGTCCTACAGCAGCCGAGGCGAGCGATGCCATTGTCTTCATATCCTTGAAGATGAGTGTGCCAGCCATGATAGAGGTGTTGCTGTAGTAGAAGGATATCTTAGGCTGTCGTGATGCAAGGAGATTGTCGGTTGTATGCTTTGGGAAATACATGAAACCGTATATCTCGCCAGTCTGTATGGCATGGCGCGCATCATCCACGGAAGGGTAGTGTGCCACCACCTTCGATGACTGGAATGAGTCGAGCATACGGGTAAGCTTGCGTGTTGTGGTGGTATTGTCGTTGTCCACTACTCCGACAGGCATATCAACAGGTTGTCCGTTCTCCATCAAAGTGGTGAAGAACATGGTGCAGAGAAACGGCATTACTATCATGCATATCAGATAGATAGGTTGCGTGAATATTATGCGTGTCTCGCGAGATATGACGTTATATAAATTGCGGAACATTTAAAGCCTAACCAATAGCCCCTCACCTGCCCTTGCAGGGCACCCTCTGGCACATACTCGGAGATACTCAATCTCCGACTTCCCCATGGGGCGAGGGATAAGTTACCATTTATGGGATAATTGGGGGGAATTTAATTTTTTTGTTATTTCTGATTTGCCCTCATGGTTTGAAATACAAACTTTTCCCTCGCCCTTAGGGGAGAGGGTGCCCGTAGGGCAGGTGAGGGGCTGGTTCTTTCTATTTCTTAATCACCAATGACATTCCAGGTCTCAAACCATCGAACTTGGCAGTTGGGCGAGCCTTTACCTCGAATGTCTTTAGGTCGTACTGCCCGTTGCTCTTGGTTGCCTTCCATGTGGCATAGCTGCCCTCATCCTTTATGCTTGAAACCTTGAGCTGCAATTCCTTGTTGAAGGCAGGAACGAAGGCCGTGAATGAATCGCCAACTTTCATGCCGTTGAGCTGGTCTTCACGCACATTGAATGTTCCCCACATATCAGACATGATGCTGATAGTCATGATTGGGCTTCCTGTGCCGACGAGCTCACCCACTTTTGGATAGATATTGCTTACCTCACCTTCCATCTGAGCCACCTGAACGGTTTCGTGGATGTATGAGTTTACTTCTTGGATAGCACCTCTTGCGCGGTTAACCTGTGCGGCGGCAGCACGCTTTTCCTCAGAGCGTGCACCGTTCATAGCCATGTCGTACTGGCTCTTGGCAGCTTTCTCCTGTGCCTCAAAAGCCTTGTACTGAGCGTATGCCTCGTCACGTTTCTGCTCGCTCAACACACCCTCGTCGAAAAGACGCTGGACGCGCTGATATGATTTTTGTGCAATCTCGAGCCCTGCCTTAGCCTGTTGCCAGAGTTCGAAGGCACCTTGGATCTGCTCCTGACGCGCACCGGCCTTAGCCATATCGCTCATGGCGCTTGCAGCATTCTCTGCGCTCTGTGCCTGAACCTTCTTGGCCTCTACCTCTGGTGCATCGAGTATAGCAAGGGTATCGCCCACCTTTACGTAATCACCTTCCTTGACACGTATCTCAAGGATACGGCCCGGTACCTTGCTTGATACACGGTATTCTGTCACGTCAACCTGACCTTGAATGAAATCCTGTTCGTTGTCAATCGTGAAAAGACCGATTATACCTATAATGATGATGACAGCAGCGAAAGCTATCACACCGAACAGTACACTCCTATGTTGTGATTCTGTACTCATCTTTATAATTTCGAATTACGAATTACAAATTAACTTTACTCTTTCTTCTTTACTCTCTCTACTTTCACCTCATGCCTATCGCCTTCTTCATTGCGGCCTCACCAAGGCATACATCAATTTGGGCATCTATTTTCTGCGTCTTTGCCTGAAGCCAAGCAGTCTGGGCAGCCATGACTTCTGTGGCATCCATCACTCCTTCCTTGAAACCCAGGTTTGCGCATCTGAGGTTCTCTTCTGCACGTTGTATGTTCTTCTGGGCAGTAGTGAGTTTCTTGTTGGCTTCCCTGAGACGGTAGTCGCATTGGTTTACCTGAAGATTGATTTTCTCGCGTGCCTCGTCAAGAGTGAGACGTGCTATGTTTGTGGCAATTTTGCTTGCACGAACCTTATAGGTTGCGTCTCCCCAGTCGAGAACCGGTACGCGAACCATTATCCCGAGATTCCACATACCGCCGAATTTCTTCTCGAAGCCATTGTAGAGGTTCGGGTTGCTTATGAGGAAACCGCCAGTCAGGGCAACCTGCGGAAGCATAGTGGCGCGTGCAACGGCTGTTGTCTGCTCGCTCAGTTCTACGGCGTTAGAGAGGAGTTTCAGTTCAGGACGGCTCTCCATAGCCATGTCCTTGTTGTATCTGTTCATTTGCATTACAACGAGGTCGTCCTTTGATTCGTCAACAAGAGTCACCCTGTCGCTAATCTCTATTCCGCATAGCTGGCATAGAAGCATACGTGCAAGACTCAAGCCGTTATCCACTTGTGTCTTAGTCATTTCCGCCTCATTCACCTTGACGTCAACTTTCAGTCCGTCGGCACGTGTAGCCACGCCCTCCTTAATCATCTTGTTGACATCCTCATCAAGTTTCTTGACAAGTTTCAGGTAGCTTTCAGCCAGACGCTGTTTCTGCTTTAGTGAAACAACGAGCCAGTAAGCCTGATCAATGTCGTAGAGCACATTCTGCTCAGAGGCATCGATACTCACGTTTGCCATCTTTTCGCTGATGTCTGCCATGCGGTTAGCTGCTGTAATGGCACCGCCCATGAAGATAGGCTGGTTAACTACTATACTACCAACGATGATGCTACGTGTGTCAGTTCGGAAGGCATCCTGAAGTTTTTCTCCGAGGGCATCACCGTATGCAGCCAACTGCTGGGTCGTACCCGAAAGCAGTTGTCCGTACTGTTGTGCCTCTGCTGGAGACAGGACACCTTTCTGTACCATAGAGGTAAGCAGGTTTGATACATGCGAGACATCAACCGAACCAATGGCATTTGTTCCGAGGGTGGATAATGTGTTCTTCTGGTCATTGTTGAGAAGTGACACCTCGCGACTTGACAGCATCCATCCACCTGCCACATCAATGTGGGGCAGGTATTTTGTACGTGCGGACTTTCGCACGTTCATAGCTGCTTGTTGCTTGGCGCGGGCAATGCCCAATTGCTTATTGTTACGCAAAGCCATTGCCCGACAAGAATCAAGCGAAAGCGTTTGTGCTTGCGCTGTAAGCATAAAGCATAGCATTGAAGCACATAAAGCTAAAAATCTTTTCATCTGTCGTTTATGATTTTGTTTCCGTATAGGAAGTTCGTACCATCAACTACTTGACGGCAAAGCTCTTTGAACCGATCATCTGCCCATCGCAGAAGATAGCAACCTGATATGTGCCGGCTGAGTGTACCTCATGGATGTTCCAGAACATAGTTACAGGTGTAGCCTCACCGTTGTATTCTACCTGTTTCTTAATAGAATACTGGATGTTCTTGTTTTCGTATGGAATAGTGCCAGCTGAGAGAACAGAGCCTGTTGGAGTGATGATGCGGACATAGAGAGTCTTCATACCGCTCTTGGCTGTCACGTTTCGTGAGATAGAGAAGTCAACCTTCAGCTGCTTTGCCTTGCTGACCTTCTTCTCTTCCTTACCCTTTTTGTTCAAGGGCATGAAGTTGATGTTGGTAGCATCAAGCTGTGCAGCGATGGCAACCTTCTCCGTAAGAGAAGCTTTCTCGGAGGTGAGCGCCTCATTCTGACGGGCAGACTCTGCAAGGGCTGTGTTCATACGGGCATTCTCAGCCGTGAGATGCTCGTTCAGCCTGTTGAGAGAGTCAATCTGGATGACATACTCGCGGAGTACCGCGCGCACCTGTGCAAGTTCCTTCTTCAGACGTGTAATCTCTGCCGCATCATGCGACTTTGTCTGCTGAAGTTCCTTGAGCAGCTGCTGTGTGCGTAACTGTTCCTGAGTGAGCTGAGCAATGATTGAATCATTGTTAATCTTGGTCATCATCTCGCTGTACTGGTTAGAGAACTCTCTGTATTCGTTCTCCATCTCTTTCTTGTCCAGTTCTGCAAGTTCCTGCATCTGGCGCGTGTTTATTTTCTCTGCATTGAGTGAAAGGAGAAGATACACAACTCCACCTGTCATAATAACAAGCAGGATAATAAGTGGAAGTATTATTTTTTTATTCATATTCATAACGATAGTGCAAAATTAATCAATTTCAATCAAATAACGAAAAAAAAAAGCAAGTAATGCACATTTTATCACACTTTTTTTATCTTTCTTGGAAAAAAGGAGTATCTTTTTAGAATAAATTAATAACTTTGTTATTGTTTTTTTTGTCAATTCAGAAATTATTATTATTTTTGCACCCGTTTTGTGTGTGTTTACTCTAAACAATTCAGTAAATTAAGAAAAACTTTATGTTTAAGAATTTTACCGGCTACGGTATTCTTGCCAAGCATCAGGATGATAAGAAACAGAAGAAAGCATCCGAAAACAAGTCTTTAGTTAAGGCTATTAAAATCATAGCGGTGACTCTTATCAGTCTTATCGTATGGTGCCTTCCTTCTGATGCCTTTGGTATTCCTGATCTTACGCTGACAGAGCAGCGTACAATTGCAATCTTCATTTTTGCATCTCTCATGTGGCTCACAGAGGGTATTCCTTCTTGGGCAACATCAACACTTGTCATCGTTATCTTGCTCTACACGTGTTCAGACTCGAGTCTGTTCTGCTTTGTGGATGGCATTGACGAGGCAAAGCTCGGAACCCTCATTTCCTACAAGAAGATTATGGGTTGCTTTGCCGACCCTATCATTATGCTGTTCATCGGAGGATTCATCCTTGCCATCGCAGCAACAAAGGTAGGACTTGATGTTACAATGGCTCGAATCATGCTCAAGCCGTTCGGAACAAAGTCGGAGAATGTGCTCCTCGGCTTCCTGCTCGTAACAGGTGTTTTCTCAATGTTCCTTTCTAACACCGCTACAGCAGCTATGATGCTCACATTCCTTACACCTGTGCTCAAGCAGTTGCCAGCAAACGGTAAGGGACGTATCGGTCTTGCCCTCGCTATTCCTATCGGTGCTAACATCGGCGGTATCGGTACACCTATCGGTACTCCTCCAAACGCTATTGCCCTGAAGGCTCTCAATGATGCGGAAGGTCTCAACATGGGTATCGGTTTCGGTGAGTGGATGTTGTTCATGTTCCCTCTCGCTATCTTCCTTCTCTTTGTAGGATGGTTTATCCTCAAGTTGCTGTTCCCATTCTCACAGAAGACTGTAGAACTCAAGATTGAGGGTGCAAAGGAGACAACATGGCAGTCATACGTGGTATATGTAACATTTATAGCAACAATCCTCCTTTGGGTTCTCGATAAGGTTTCAGGCGTTAACTCTAACGTTGTAGGTCTGCTTCCTGTTGGTGTGTTCTGTGCCTGTGGCATTATCACACGTAAGGATCTTGAGGAAATCAACTGGTCAGTACTATGGATGGTTGCCGGTGGTTTTGCTATCGGTCTTGCTCTTCAGGAGACAAAGCTCGCCGCCCACCTCATTGAGACAATCCCATTCGATACATGGCCTGCAATACTTATGATGGTTGGTTCTGGTATCCTCTGCTATGCTTTGTCAAACTTCATCTCAAACACAGCAACAGCAGCGCTCCTTATTCCAATTCTCACCGTTATCGGTACAGCATCAAGAGAGAACCTCGAAGCACTTGGTGGCGTTTCACCATTGCTCATCGGTATTGCTCTCTCTGCATCTCTGGCTATGGTATTGCCAATCTCTACACCTCCAAATGCCCTTGCTCATGCAACTGGTATGATTGAGCAGAAGCAGATGATGCGTGTAGGTCTCATCATGGGTGTTATCGGTCTTGTAGTAGGCTATACACTCCTTGTAGTAGTAGGTAAGGCTGGAATGATTTAGTTCATAATTCATAGTGCATAGTTCATAGTTAAGCGTGAATCAATCAATTATACACTATGAATTATGCCCTATGAACTATAAAAAAAAGGCTTGTGGCAAATGCTGCAAGCCTTTTTTGGTGTTATAAAAGCAAATCATAACAGGGCCGCAATTTTATTGAACTGACGTTATTTAACACAAAAAATGCGTGATATACATAAAAAAGCATTATCTTTGCAGACGTTATTATAACCTAAAACTAAAATGAAGAAAAAATTTACTTTCCTGACAACTCTTGCCCTGCTCGGTTGCATGAGTGCTGATGCTCAACTGTCCTCTAACAAGGATAAGTTTCTTGGCAACATCACTACTTCATACCAAGTGGACTATGGCAAGGAGAAATTCTACACTCTCTGGAATCAGATTACTCCTGAGAATGAATCCAAATGGGATGCCATTGAAGGCTCCGGACGTGGTAGCTTCAGCTTTGGTGGTGCAGACAATGCCTACAACTACGCCAAGCAGCACAACTTCCCTTTCAAGTACCATTGCCTTATCTGGGGTGCCCAATACCCTAAATGGGTCAACAGTCTCTCAAAGGAAGAGCAGTACAAGGCTATCGAGGAATATATGGATGCCGTAAAGAAGCACTATCCTGAGCTTCCTATGATTGACGTGGTAAACGAGGCTATAGCCGGTCATCAGCCTGCCCCTTACAAGGCTGCCCTCGGTGGCGACGGCAAGACTGGCTACGACTGGATCATCAAGGCTTTCGAGATGGCTCACGAGCGTTGGCCTGATGCTATCCTTATATATAATGACTATAACACCTTCCGATGGCAGAAAACAGAGTTCATCAACCTTGTGCGCACTCTTCGCGATGCCGGTGCTCCTATTGATGCCTACGGATGTCAGTCACACGACCTTACAGACATGAAAGAGGCAGACTTCAAGGCTGCTATGAACGAAATCCAATCTGCCTTGAAAATGCCGATGTACAGCACGGAATATGACATTGGTACATCTGACGATGCCCTTCAGCTTCAGCGTTACAAGGAACAGATTCCTTTTATGTGGGAGGCTGACTATGTGGCTGGCATAACCCTCTGGGGATATATCTACGGAAGGACATGGACAACCGACGGAAACTCTGGCATAATCAAGGATGGCAAGGATCGCCCTGCTATGGATTGGCTTCGCACATACATGGCAAGTGAAGAGGCAAAGACTGCCAAGAGTCCGTTCCCCGGTATGAAGAAGGAGGCTTCCGTCTATGTGAAGCCTGCTGCCATTGCCGTTACCAAGGGCGAGGCTGTGCCTGTAACGGTACGTGCCCGACTGAAGACAAAGACCATCGACCACATCGAGCTCTATGTCAACGATAAGCTCTTCACCACTATGACCGAGGCTCCGTATGCTACCGAGTTCACCCCTGAGACTCAGGGCAGATATAACCTCAAGGCAGTTGTCTATGCTACCGACGGCACTACATTCGAGCGCCTTTCTGGCGTTACTGCCTATAACCCACGCTCTCCTTATAAGGATGTTGTCGCTACTCTCCCTGGCACTATCGAGGCAGAGAACTTCGATGCAGGTGCTGAGGGTATGAGCTATCATGATACTGACACCAAGGATGAGGGCGATGGAAAATACCGCACTAATGGCGGCGGTGTGGATATCGTGAAGGGTAACGGAGGCTTTGCCATCGGCTACACCAACACTGGCGAGTGGCTCGAATACACGGTTGACGTGAAGGAGGCAGGCACATACGCTTTTGATGCCGTTGTCTCTTCAGGCGCAACCAACTCTTCGTTCAGTCTCGCGCTCAATACCGACGAGGGACTCACCGACCTCACCCCGAGCATCGCCGTGCCATGTATCACTTCCAACGACTGGAACACTTACTCCACCGTCCACGGCCGTCTCAGCCTCCCTCTTGAGGCTGGAAGGCAGATCATCCGTGTGAACATCACGGGGGCAAACTGTAACATCGACAAGATCAAGCTCCAGCGCATCGACGTTGACGAGAATATAAAGGTGGCTATCGCTGCCGATCCTGCCCCTGCTACGGTTGGCGAGCCTGCAACCATCGCCGTCGATGCCTCTTCTGCCGCAAGCACCATCGCCAAGGTTAATGTCTATGTAAACGATGTTCTGCTCAAGGCTATTGATGCTGCTCCGTTCGAGGCTCAGTACAAGCCGAAGGCAAAGGGCTCTTATAAGGTTACAGCCGAGGCTGTTGATGCCGACGGCAAGGTTTCAAAGCTCGCGGCCTATAACCTGACGGTGAACAACAAGCGCAGCCCATACCGCAACAATGTCACCATCCCTGGTATTGTTGAGGCAGAGAACTTCGACAAGGGCGGTGAGGGACTTTCTTTCCACGACTCTGACTCAAATGACGAGGCTAAGTCAGGCTACCGTTCAGATAATGAAGGCGTTGACATCAAGAAGACTTCAAATGGCGGATATGTGCTCGGCTGGACATCTCAGAACGAATGGTACGAATACACCGTTGAGGTCACTCAGGCAGGCAAATACACTTGTGATGCCGTTGTCTCTTCCGGAATCTCAGGTACAGGTTTCAACGTGGGTATTGTAGAGAATGGCAAGGTTACAAACCTCTGGAAGATGGATGTTCGTCAGACTGGCAATAACTCTTGGGATAACTACGAGGCAATTAGCAATACAACACCTAAGGAACTCAAGGAGGGCAAGACTATCATCCGCATCTCCATCGTTGGTGCTAACTGCGATATCGACAAGATTGAGCTCAGGTGCGTGGAGCCAACGGCAATCAATGAGATCAATGCTGATAAAACAGACGGCAACGGCGCAACCTACAACATCTCCGGACAGCGTGTTGACGACAGCTATAAAGGTATCGTCATCATCAACGGAAAGAAAATGATGAAGAAATAAGTTCCAGACAGTAAACACTCTTTGTAAAACAAATTAGGAGGACTTCGCATAATGCAAGAGCCCTCCTAATTCGTTTTATGGCTTGCTTTAGCTTGTTGAGCCTTAGCGAAAAATTCTTTTTCCTTGTAAGTAAAAACGCTTTTCCTCCGCTCTTCCTCCAATGATAATACCATTATAATACCATTATATTACCATAATAATACCATAATATTACCATTAACTATGGTAATTTAATGGTATCTTAATGGTAATTATATGGTATTTACATGGGAGGAAGATAGGATGGATAGGGGAGGGAAATAGACAGTGATAAGAATCAAAATCTTGGAATTTCTTGCGAATAATAGTTTTTTTGTTTACCTTTGTATTGTAAATTTTCCGAAAAAATGAAATTTTTTTCGCTTTTTCGTGAACGATTCCTTTTTTCGTGTGTATGCTATAATGTAAACGCTTTACAAGAACAATATATATATATCAAGTGAATGAAACGATTTTTTATCATAGCAGTTTTATGGCTCTCATGTGCAACGGTATTTGCACAGTGGGAAAATGTTGAGGCATGGAATGTGGTGGAGCCAAAGACTGTGGAGAGTGGGCATAAATATCAATGGTACGAGGATCAGGCGTGTGCTTGGCAAAAGGTTGTTAGTGCTGATCCTAAAAATGAAACCGCATGGCGTAACCTGTTCCGTGCGTCATATCTCTACGAATATTATAGGGTGGGTATATATAGACATTCCTATGAGTCACCTATGACGGATGGTGTACTGAGAAAAATGAAGGAAGCAATTCCCGATTCATACGCATTCTATATCAGTTTATGTCAAGACTGGCTTTCTGAGTGGGGTGAGTTCGATCCGAACATACTCATCAAAGCGCTTAAAAATGTTCCCGATGATATTTCTTCTCATGAGCTAAGCCCTTTGATATTTAGACTCTGGAGATATAATCCGGAAAGTATATATCTTGAAGGCCTTTTTAGGAATTTATATGTGAAAAGATATTATTCTGAGCGAATAATGCGCTATGGTTGGAATCTGATGCAGAGTATGCAGAAAGATGCCATATATGTTGCTCGTAGTTGGTATCAATATGAGCAGATGGTGATGATGCAGTATATCTTTGATGAGCGAAAGGATATAATGATCATCTCATATGATGATATCCTTTCAGACGATAAATATCGTAAGGATATTTGCAAAAGGTTGAAGCTACTTCCTTTCGTTGCAGGCAAGTATAATTCTAATGAAGATGTACGTGTGGCTTCGGATTTCATAAAATATTTGAAACAGAGGTGTGACAGACCTTTATACTTGTCTCTGGATTTGGCCTATAGTGCCGGCATAGATAAATCCTGGCTATATAATGAAGGGTTGTTATTGAAATGTTCAGAAGAGCAATATGACAATATCCTTGTTGCGTTGCACAACGTGCAAGAGGTCTATGACCTGAATTATCTCATACAGCCAAATTTCATGTACGACCCTGACGGCTCTGCGCAGTATGTTGATAACAACGTGGTGTATAGTCTTAAGATATTGTCAGAGAAATTTGAGGATTTCGGCTACACAGATGCTGCAAGACGACTGAGGAAATTCTTGGAAAAAGTTTACAACAGGGATAGTGGTTATTATTATTACTATATACGTAGGATGTTTTCGATAAATAAATGAGGCTACCATTACTGTTCAGAAATAAAGCCTCATTATCGGATGAGGATTTGATGTGTCGTGTGTCGAGCAAGGATGATGACAGGGCTTTCGACGAGCTTTATCATCGACATGCCCGACGTGTGATGGGATTCCTCGTGCGACAGTTGAGTGATGAGGACAGGGCTGCCGATTTGGTTCAGGATGCTTTCATGAGGGTATGGTCGAGCAGGGAAAGGTATATGTCTGGGGCAGACTTCTCTACGTGGCTCTTCTCCATAGCGTATAATCTGGTGAAGAATGAATACCGACGATCGGGGTATTCCGCAGACTATGCCGAGCATGTGGCAATGACCACCACGGAGGAGCAGGATGATGAACTGGAGCTTCACATGGACAACAAGCGGTTTGACGAGGCTCTGCGAGCGGAGCTTTCGTTGCTCGATGCCGATAGCCGACTGCTGTTCTCCCTTCGTTTTGAGGAGGAAATGACGGTTCCGCAGATTGCCAAGGTGATGAACATCCCAGAGGGTACGGTGAAATCGCGTCAGCACACCATAGTTAGAAACTTGAAAAATAAATTGAAGATATATGAAATTTGAAGATAGACTTAGGGATTCCGCAAAGCGAATGATGGAGGAGGAGAACGGCCGATTGGTTGTTCCGAAGAATCCTCGTGGCAATAATAAGTTGAACTGGGGTTGGATAGCTACTCCTGCAGCAGCCGTTGCCGGCATTTTGTTTGGCATGTCGCTACCGATGATGAACGATACCCCGAATAACACAGGTGCTGTGGCTCAACTTCGAGATACCATCTTCCTTGAGAACGATTTTATCGATACTGTTTTTATCACCAAGACTGTGGTGAAAGAGAAAAGGGTTAAGGTTTATGTTAATAGTCATGAGGCTGGTGATATCGCCAAGATCGAGAATGTTGATACCTTCGACATTGAGTCACAATGCACCTCTATCGCCTGTGATGGCATAGACTATGCTTTCTTCAGGCGAGAAAGATAAGTGGTTCGACTTTTTTATTCAACTTATTCAATTATACACTATCAAAACAAACTCTGAGTATGAAACATTTAATTACAAGAGCTCCACCCTGATGAAATTGAAAATTGATAATTGACAATGGACAATGGACAATTGATAATTGTTCGCTCCAGCTCATCAGACTAAAGTAAGTGAAAATTGGAGGGATTATCTATTTACTTTATAACATTACCTAAAACTTATGAAACATTTTTTAATTTCTTCTATGCTCATGCTTTGCGGTATGGGCTGTTGGGCTCAAAATTCCAAGGATTCTGTCTGTGTGTTTGACGGAACTGTGACTGGTGTTCCTGATGGTAGCGTGGTTTTCTTAAGTCTCCCTGTCCATGAACGACCGGGGGTATACAGATCAGATTCTATAACGACTGTAAAAGGAGGAAAATTCCATTTTGAAAAAGTAATTTCTGCTGGAGATGATTGTTCTGTGTCGATAGGCAGATTCGGTACTGGAGTTAAAATCAAACTAAATCCAGGTATGAAAACTGTGATAACAGGCAATGGAATGGATGCAGGGGAATGGATAGCTGCGAATGACCATCCCGACCAGAAAGAAGCCAACATATATAAAGAATACAAGAAAGAAAAACTGGCTGATTATCTTGCATTAGAAGTACAGATGCACGCAGCAACCGCAAAGATGTATGAGGCTCAGTTTGATGCAAAGGACGAAAAGAAGGCAAAAGCAGCATCTGAAGAAGCCAAGAGAATAAACGAACAGAAAAAAACATTTGGACCTAAATGTTTTTCTGTCATGTCAGAATTCCTCAAAAACAGAGAATTCAGTCCAAGTTACGAGCTTGAGCTGGCAATGATTGCACAGTATGCGTATTATGCTGAAGATGAGGAGAAAATGAATATATGTCGTGAACTCTTTGCAAAGGTTCCAAAGGATTACATGAGTCAGAATATTTACTTTGTTAAGAAATATCTATACCCACCATTCAAGCCACTCAAGGCTGGTGATAAAGCAAAGGACTATACTCTCAATGACCATGACGGAAAGCCTCATAGCATCTTAGAGACTCTTGGTAAAGGTAAGTATCTGTTGCTTGAGACTGCACGTAAGGCTTGTACAGGTGAAATATTGGACAGGCCGAAGGAATACTTAAAGGAAATCCACAAGAAATATGCAGATAAGTTTGATATCGTTACCCTCGCAATCTGCGGAAAGATGATATTTGACGATAAGGCATTCCCACGTGAGAATTGGCTGGAACTTGGTTTGAACGAAACCTCGCCTTTTGAAGAAATCCAAGGAACATATTTCCCAAGGGAAGAGCGTTTCATCTTTATTTCTCCAGAAGGTAAGATTTTGGCTAAATGCCGTCCTGACAAACTGAACGAAGAGTTAAAGAAGAATTTTCCATTCATTGTAGAATGATTTCGAATTTTGCACATCGCATTCATCAAACCGAAGACGAAAAAGAAATTTTGAAAAAATGTGGAAAATATAAATCTATTTTTCGGAAATTACGTCTTTATAAGTGTAGGTAGTTGATAAACGGTAAAAAACAATAATATCTAACAAAACCAATTTCTATGAAGAAAACAATTATTTCATTAGTGTTGATGCTCATCGCTACTTACGGTTGGGCACAAAAGGTATGGGATAAACCAGCGTCATTCTTTGCCAAAGGTGATTTTTCCGATATCAAGGTTAGTAAGGTGGAGTTCTTAGACAAGGAGACTGTTGTGCATATAAATTTCCTGAGTCGAGGGCAGGGTGCGTTTCAGTTTGTAAAGGAAACCTACCTGAGAACTCCAGATGGTAAGCATTATCTCGTTACCAATGCAAAGGCTACATGTGAGGAAGAAAAAGATTTGCCATTAGGAGAATGGTATCATCCTACAACTCCTAACACCAATTTCGCCCTCCATTTTAATCCGCTCCCTGCTGATGTAGAGCGTTTCCATCTCATCGAGGGTGATTATCCTCGCGCTTTCAAGGTTTGGAACATTTCCGAGGGAAAGCAGAAAGAAATGTCTGGATTGTTCAACTCCAACTGGCGTGATGATCAGAATGGCGAATGGATCCTTTCTCTCTATGCTGATAATGCGGTATATGATAGTAAGGTGTGGAAGTATGAAGCTAAGAACGACAAGAAGATTGTGCTGACTGACGGTCAGGAGAAAGTAACCATTGCTGTTGGCAAGGAAAAGGCTGGCAAGCGTCAGTTCACTATCAACGAACAGAAACTTAACCTTTCAAATTTCGGTTCAACTCTTCCTTGCTATCCAACAGAGGATAATACGACATTCAGTACAGAACTTGCTAATGGAGAAGCCACTATTAATGGATGGATAAAGGATTTCCCGAAGGATCTTTCTGATAAGAAAATCAATATTACTACAAAAGTCATGGATTTTCTGACGGGTGAAGAGGTAACTGTTGATCGCACTATTGATGCTTTGGGACATTTTTCTATAAAAGCGAAACTTAATGGTACTCAGAGTGTCGTCTTTGAAGAGAAAACAGAAAATGGAGACAAGGTTTATGAAACGGAGGTTGTCTTACAGCCAGGAAAGCAGTATTATATGGTGCATGACTGGAATAATGGCAGTTGTCTGTTCATGGGCGAGAATGCACGTTTGCAGAATGAGCTTCAGACAAATCCTTGTGACATAGAATGGGCTTCAACAGGTTATATAGAACCGAAAGTAAAGAACTATGAGACCGCTATGGGCAGGTTAAATGGTATCATAGCAAAGAATCCAAATCTCAGTAAGCGCTATCGTGAATATATGAATGATAAAATCAGGTTCCTTGCAGCTCGCAATATCGTTAATTCTCGAGAACGGGAAAAGGCCGCCCAGATTGCAGATAAGTATGCAGCCGTAAATACTTCTATGCCACTCTCTCTTACTTCTAATTTCGCAGATTATGTAGATGAGAAAATACGAAGATGCTTTTCTATGGCAATGGATAAATATCGTGATAGTCCGGAACTGTTTCTTAGATTTGAGAAAGAAGGCAAGATTAAACTAAGTGACAGCGATCATGATTTGTTGAAGAAGTGGCAGCAAACGAATGAGCTGAGAAAAAAGCTAAGAGATTGTGAGACTATTGAGGAGGCAAATGCTGTAGGTGCCGAAATTGAGAAAATAGGCGGTGCTAAGGAGATATTGGCCCTTCGTGATAGAGAAGATATACAGAAGATATTGGCTGAGTGGAGACCTAATACGCATAAGGTAGAATGTGATGTTATTGATTCTGTATATACGAATCAGCTTATGCGTGATTATTGTCGTGCGCGTATTCTTAGTCAAGAGCTGTCAAGAAATAAGAGTCTGACAAATGATGCGCTACCTCTTATTAACGATATCAAGAACGATTATTTCAAGCAGCAGGTTGTAGGACTGAAATATTACTATGATGAGTTGGCAAGACAGAATGAGGAGGCTGTGAAGAAGGTTATAGCTCCTGCATCAAATGTTGAGGGCTTGACTGACGGTAAGGCTATTGTGGAAAAGATGATAGAACCTTACAAGGGCAAGATTATATATATGGATGTATGGGGTACATGGTGTCAGCCTTGTGTCAATGCAATAAAGGCTTCACCTGCGATGAAGGAGGCTGTGAAGGATTATGATATAGTTTATCTGTATTTCGCATATAGTTCAGAGGATGCTGCATGGAAGGGCTACATCGCAGAATTGGGTCTTACAAAGCCAAACTATGTTCACTACAATCTTCCTCCTAAACAGCAGAGCGCGGTAATTGAATATCTGAAAGTTGAGGGTTTCCCATCCTATTTCCTTTTTGACAAGCAGGGCAATGTTGAGACTCTTGACCGTGGACATATTGGAGATATCCCAGGCTTCAAAAAGAAGATTGACGAGCTTAGCAAGAAATAGTTTTTTCCTCGTTTTTATTTGGATTGTTTGCGAAATTTTAGTATCTTTGCATTCATCAAATCAAAGACTGTGCGCCAGCCTTTTGGGGCTGACGCGCACTTTTGATTTCGTGCGAGGATGCTTCGCACGTTGTCAACGATAAGGTTTGAGGTTAGGGATTAGAGATTAGCTTCAGGCCTTTGATAAACTAAAAAAGTAGAAACAATGAAGAGAATAATAGCTATGGGCGTATTTGGTGCGTTACTCGGGTTGTTCAGTTGCAATGCACAGAGTTCTGACAACGCTTTCAGGAGCGTTGAGGTGGAGGAGTTTGCCAAGGTAATTGCAGACACTTCAGTAATCCGTCTTGATGTTCGTACTCCAGAGGAGTATGCTGAAGGGCATATCGACAATGCCATTAATATAGATGTGCTTAACGATGGCTTTGAGGCAAAGGCGGTTTCTACTCTTCCAAAGGACAGGACGATAGCCCTGTATTGTCGCAGCGGTCGCAGAAGCAAGAATGCTGCCAAGATCCTTTCTGCTAATGGCTACACCGTTGTGGAACTCAACAGCGGGTATAATGGGTGGAAGAAGAGTTTCAATTAACAATTAATAATTAATAATTAATAATGAACATATCCTTTCGCCCATACTGCGCCAGCCTCTTGCCCCTCACGGGGAAAGATGCCCGTAGGGCAGAAAGGGGTCTCTATTAACTTATGATACGACTTACAACTTGTACGAATGAGTTCAATGCACAATTATTGAAAGGTGCATTGGAAAGTGAAGGAATTCCAGCTATGCTCTCAAACGAGATAATGAGTGGATACATGGGTACCCAAGGTGTTGATATCCTTGTAAAGGAAGAAGACCTTGAGGCAGCGAAGAAGATTCTTGAGCAACAGGGATAAAAAAAGACCCTCTAAATTCCCTATTGGGGAATTTAGAGGGTCTTTTTACTTTATTCGCAAAACTCGTAAGCTTTGCAGTTCTTCTTTAATCTTTATTCCATTACCTTTATGCCCCTTTGGCATATTCAGAAGGTGTCATACCGACAACGCGCTTGAAAGTACGGCTGAAATTATTGCTGTCCTCATAGCCGCACTTGCGCGCTACGGTGGCAATTGGATATTTGCGTGCACTTTCCAAGAGCTGCTGGGCATACGTCATGCGAATGCCAAGGATATACACTGCACCGGTGATGCCGGTGATGGAGAAAATCTTGCGACGCAGATGCTGGTTAGTCATGGACAATGCTTCTGAAACCGTATCACAATTTACGTGCCCAATCTTCATCTGATCGTGAACGATCTGATGAATCTTCTTTAGGAATTGTTTGTACTCTCTAAGCATAGTATTAATTGTTTAATAGTTATGTGTTAGTTATTTAATTCTCAAAGACCTATGAACTAAGGATTAGAGTCCATGGACTTTGCTTGCAAAAATACACAATTATTTCAAAATCACATAGTTTTTTTATATAAAATTGAGGTTTTGATACAAAAAAAGCACAATTTTATTAATTACAAGTGACAAAAATGACAAAAAAAGACAAAAGGCTAAAGGCAAAAGACGAAAGACTTTACCTTTTGCCCTTAGCCCTTTAGCCTTTAGCCATTAGCCTTTTAGCCCTAACCGGAAGTTGGCAAATTTCTTGCGCTTGTATTTATAGTTCATATCGCCTTGCATGGTGTATGCCTCGCGCTCGAAGGAGAGGGCATAGTAGGCTTTCATGAAGTTGCGCAGTCGGGCGAGGTGGTATAGCCATTCGGCTATGTACAACAGGTAGAAGCCGATGTAGAGCAGCTCCTTCTGTTGCAGCGAATGGATATACTCATGGTTCTTGGCGGTCTCGGGCAGGCGTCCCTTATCTACTCGGCAGAATACGTAGCCGAACAGATTGATTGCCCAGAATGAGCCGAATGGGAAAAAACTATTATATATTATTCTCATGGCCCCCCTCCTTCTCCCCCGAGGGGGAGAGTTTATTATATACTATTGTTGTGTTTACAAAATCCCGCTTGAGGATATTGCTGTATTTTATTTTTTCCATTTTCTTGATATGCCTTTGTTGATTTGAAAATACTATCTAAGACCCCTCCCCCTCGGGGGAAGTCCGATGTTGATAACATCGGAGTATGTGCAAAAGTTTGGGCCCTCCCTTTAACTATACTTCGACGGTGATATTCCGAAATATTTCTTGAATACGGTGCTGAAATACTTTGGGTTGTCGAAGCCTGTGAGGATAGATACCTCGGTGACGGAGTGCCCCTGACGGAGCAGGGAAGAGGCTTTCTCCAGTCGGATGGTTCGCACGAAGTCCTGTGGCGACTTACCCGTGTATGTCTTCAGCTTCACGTAGAAGAGGGTGCGGCTCATTCCCATCTCGCGGCATAGGTTGTCGATGGTGAAGTCGGTATCCTTGAGGTTGTTGAGAGTTATCTTCATAGCTTTTTCCACGAATTCCACGCCCTCGCGCTTCATAGGAGTTGTGCCGCTGTCACTTTCCTCTGCCTCAGTCTCGCTGCTATTGTCAGCCGCCTCGCTGGCATTCTCGGTCGGTGTCATTGGTTCATCGTCAGGAACGGCAACCCTGTCCATCATGTGGCGTAGGTATTTGCTGTGCAGGTTATACATCAGCCATGCACCTTGGAAGGCGAGTACGATGAGTAACACGTAGATGCACCACATCCACCATGAGTTCCACCAAGGCTGTCCGATGTGGATTGTAATTTTCTTCTCGTCGAGCACTATGCCGCTCGTTTTGCTGATGCTACGTATTTGCAGTATGTGCTTGCCCGGCTCAAGGTTCTCGAAACTGATGGACTGCTGGGTGAATATCTGACTCCACTCCATTCCCTCGATGCGGTACTGATAGCCTATGTCGAAGTAGTTTCTCAGGTTTATGCTCTCAAACAGGATGTCGAAGCTCCGCTCATGGTATGACAGCCGTATCTCGCCTTTGTGCAGACCGTCGGCTATGCGCTGCCGGAAAGCGTCGTGATTCTTGGCTTCCGCAGATCCTTCGCTATGCAGATGCACGTCCTTTATGGTGAGGGGAGCCTTATAGTTCAGTCGGGTGATGTTCTTAGGATTGATGACGACAACGCCGTCCACCGTACCGTAGAT
Source organism: uncultured Bacteroidales bacterium (assembly GCA_902798615.1). Taxonomy (GTDB): domain Bacteria; phylum Bacteroidota; class Bacteroidia; order Bacteroidales; family Bacteroidaceae; genus Prevotella. The sequence goes on from CADBXL010000024.1 coordinate 31,307, forward strand.
GATATCGCCATTAGGCATGTTAGCCGCGGCATGTTGTACATATTCGGTGTTGAGACCGTAGCAGTAGCTCACGTTGATGATCTCGGTAGGGCGGTCGGGATTCACGAATACGAGACCTTTCTCTGTGGCAATCCATATCCTTCCGGTAAGGTCTTTGGTGATGCTCATCACGATATTGGAAGGCATACCCTCGTCGGTGCTGAGCTGATGCGTTACCTTGTATGTCTTCAGGTCGAGGATATACACGCCTCCGCCGTCGGTGGCAATCCATAGTCGGCCGTTTTTATCCTCGAAGATATCGTTCACGTATCTGTTGGCATCGGTCTTGTCATCAGGCATATACTCAATCATCTTAGGCTTCTCGTCGTTGATGTTGACGAGATAGAGACCGTGAGCCGAGCCGATAGCCATTCTTCCGTCGGAAAGGGGAGTGAGGGCAAGGATATTATCCACGCTGAAGTATTTGTTGCCCTCAGCAGTCTTAACGGTGAGTGATCCGAAGAGAGTGCCCATCCACAGATTACCAGCCTTGTCATAGCGTAGTCGGAAAGCATGGTCGTCCTTTAGCGTGCCGTCGGCGGTGGAATACAGCTTCCTTGTAGTGCCGTTGGGGGAAACTTCGCAAATGCCATTTCCGTAGGTGGCAATGAGTAGTTTTCCGTCAGGCTTCTTGCATATATCCAAGACCACCAAGCCCCTTGCGGCGTGTTTCCATGTATCAGTCAGGGAGTTATAGATACTTATGCCGTCGTCGGTTCCCATGAGCACCAGTTCGTTACCATCGTTTGCCACGCAGTTTACATGGTCGTTGATGATTGACTGCGGATTGTTCATGATATGATGGAATACGGCGGTAGTGCCCCCTGTAGGGCGTGCCATGTCTATACCTCCGGAATAGGAAGCCACGAATATGTTGCTCCACGTGTCAACGATGATATCATATACGCCATTGCCGTGAAGAACGCCGTCAGTACCCTCGTTTGCGCTGAACAGCGGACTGGCATTTGCTCCTGTGCGCAAGGCCTGATACACTCCGAAGCCGTCGATACCGATAAGCATTGTCCTGTCATCGTAAGGGGTTATAACCCTCGCTGGATTTGTAGGGATGTCGAGCGTAACCTCCTCCACATTCTCCTTACCCATATTCTTTATCACCTTCACACCTTTGCCGAAAGTGCCGAGCCACAGGTTGTTGGTACGCTGGTCAAAATATCCGGAGATGACGCCATCGTCAAATATTCTCTTACCGCTCTGGTCAAACACACCGTCATGGGTACAGAACAGGATTTCGTCGTTTCGCCAAGGCAGGATATAGTCAGAGAAGTGTCGGATTCCCATATCCTTCATCTTGAAGCCGTCAGACAACAGTAGCTGATATACACCCTCCCTCATGGCGAGCCACATACAGTCACGTGTCACCAGCACGTCGGAAAGCATTACGGGGATATTCATGATTTTCGACACATCGGTCATGAAGTCGAAACGATCCTGAATCCTGTTGTATTGATAGATGCGTCCTGAGTTGTCGAACACATACATCTCATCGTCGTTGTCGGTGGAATGGGCAAACCTTACGACACGTCCGGCAAAACTGCTATACGGACTGCTCTCTCCCAAGGAGTAATTGCTTACCACAACACCATTCGTGCGGTCAATACCATGTTTCGTGGTCCACCAAACGGCATTATCCTTCGACTTATGAAGAGAATACACCCTTTGGCTCGACAGGCCTTCAAGGGTGCCGAAATGAGAAAAGGTGAAATCCCTTACCTTTAATCCCGAGGCTGATATCGGTAGTCCTATGGTTAGAAGGCAGGCAATAATATATAGGTATAGTTTCTTTACAGACATTATTCTTATCTACGGTTATTAGAATTAATAGCTAATAAATTAGGCTTCCTTGGGTGCAAAAATAAGAAATATTCTTGAGAATCGCAAGGAAAGTTACTTTTTTTTGTTTACCTTTCTTTCCTCTCTTGATTTTCCTCTCATTCGGAATAAGAGCTACATAAGAGCAACATAAGAGCAGCATAAGAGCATCCTTTGAAGAAAAATGAAAGATTTCTTTCATCGGTTCAAGGAAAGCAAATGTTAAATATTTAAATTCTAAACGCAAAGACGCAAAGACGCAAAGACGCAAAGTTTATATTTACAGGCTTTTCTTAGCATCTTTGCGTTGAAAAACAATTTATGGAGTGTTTCTTAGTTAAGCTTTATCCACTCCGGCTTATGCGCGCTTATTGCATTCTTCAAAAACTCCCCCTTGGGGGACAGGGGGGATATTTCCTGCGCATGTAGGTATAGCCTCTTAGCATGTTTACCATACAAATCATCACCGAGGATAGGCATTCCAAGACCGTCGGGATGTGCACAATGTACTCGTAACTGATGTGTTCGCCCGGTTATAGGGGTTAGTTTAAGAAGCGTGCGCGGTTGCCCTTCAACCTCTACTTCACTCATAACCTCATAGAGAGTGATAGCCTCCTTTCCATTCTCATAATCAACCTTCTGGCAAGGACGATTGAGATAGTCAGATGAGAGTGGAAGTGATATCTCGCCCTTAGTGCCGACGGACATAGGGAGAACGCCTTCGAGAAGGGCGAAGTAAGTCTTGAAGCCCCTCACCTGCCCTACGGGCATCCTCTCCCCAAGGGGCGAGGAAGATATTACCTTTTTTCGCTGTGGTGCATCTTTTAAGGTTTCATTAGTAACTTTTTCCTCGCCCCTTGGGGAGAGGATGCCCGAAGGGCAGGTGAGGGGCTGAAGCTGTTTATTGTTCCACATTTTCTGCACCTCCTTATACACCTCCTTCGTCTTGGCGGCAATAAGCACGCCTGATGTCTGCATGTCAAGGCGGTGAGCCATGATGAGATCGGGACAGTCAGGACGCATATCACGTAGAATGTCTAATGCGCTTTTACGCTTTGATTTCCCTGGTACGCTAAGCATTCCTGCTGGCTTATCAACCACAATGATGCTATCATTTTCAAAAAGAATCGGTAGGGTGGTGCGTTGCTCCGGCTCTTCAAGAGGATTAGCTTCAACTTCAAGACCTTGAAGCATCCAGTCAAGGATAGGTTTGCAACGGCTTTGGCAGGCAGGGCGGAAAGAGAAAGACAGCCCCTCACCTGCCCTACGGGCATCCTCTGGCACATACTCGGAGATACTCAATCTCCGACTTCCCCAAGGGACGAGGGTAAAGTTAGTATTTCCAATCACGTTTTCAGCGAACGAAGGTAACTTTCTCCTCGCCCCTTGGGGAGAGGATGCCCACAGGGCAGGTGAGGGGCAAATCTCCGCAATCTCCACAGGCTTTAATCCTTTTATATAGGCATACTGAAGAAGTTTCGGGGCACAACATTCGCCTGAGCCTGATGGCGGAATTATGCATTTTGAGCCAGTACGTTCTGCCCATTCTGCGAAGATGTCGAGAAGATTCTTCTTTTCACCATTGGCATTAAGCATAACAAAATTCTCGAAGAGCCAATGCTGAAGATAATCGGATTTGTGCTTACGCTCTTGCTTTAGTGATGTGATACGGTCCTGAATAGTCTGCAAGGCATTCCGGCATTCTGCAATCCTCTCATTCCATACAGCCTTCTGGCGACGGTATTCCCCCTTCTCAAACTGTCGCTCACGACAATAAGCCTCATATTCCTCAGACGCAGGATCGATATTGCGTGAAGGAGGAAGTATTGGCTTTGCTTTCTCTGCATCGTAGAGAGCCTCACGCGCTTGGTGAAGTTCATCAGAAGCAGAGAGACGGTCAATCTCCTTATTGATATTTACGATTTCCGCTTCGTGTATCTTGAAATAACCTTTCTCGTCAAGATAATCGAAAACGGGTGGCACAAATCCCTCGATGTCGTATCGTCCAAGCATCTGCCCGGAATATGCAAATAATGTCTCACTCTCGGTTATCAGCACCCCGAATGTCTTTCCCCCTCGCACCTCCTCGTTCCACTCGGGATGAAGGCGAATAATTTCGAGAAGTGAAGAAACGGCTTCTTCACATCGTGCTGAAGGGGTATAGTAGAAAGGGGAATTTAAGCCCCCCTGCCCCCCAAGGGGGAGATTTTTAGATAGTAGTGAAGACATAATGCCTTGAGCGAAAAAATGTATATAATAAACTCCCCCTTGGGGGGCTGGGGGGCCTACAGTTCCTCCAAATGCCTCTCCAAAGGAATACCTCTATTCTTGTCCCTGTTATTCTTGTTTGCCTCTATCCACTTGCTCAGAGTGTCCATAGCAATACGGGCAGAGGTTTTGAGGGAGTCTCCACGGAGAAGATGACCGTCAACAATGGCTGAGAAGATATCACCTGTACCAGGGAAGTGAACAGGAATCTCGTCATAAGGAAGGAGGAAGAACTCACCTTCATATCCTGCCACTACATGTGAACCATCAGCAAGAAGAACGGAAGTGATAAGCACCGACTTTGCACCTAAGGCACGAAGCTTCTCCACAAGCTGAAGAACCTCTTCCTTAGTGACACCATCAGCCTTATAAGGAGTATCCGTGAGATAACAAGCCTCGGTATAGTTAGGGAAGATAAGATGGGCCACACCAACCATCTGGCGCATTGAATTGATAGTGGAAGGGGTCACACCATTGTATAGCTTGCCCTCATCACCCATGATAGGGTCCACGAGAATCACACTTCCTTTGTCTGCCTCCTCACGGCAATACTTTGCCACGATAGCAGCCTGACGCTCAGAGGCTATGAAGCCTGTTGCTATGGCATCAAAGGAGAAACCAAGCTCACGCCATACAGGGAACACGCCTGTGATGTAGTCGGTGGTCTCAAGGATATTGAACTTGCCATAGTCGAGTGTGTTGCTCACAAGAGCCGTAGGGAGATTATACACGAGATTTCCCATGTACGAAAGTATAGGCAACATGGCTGCTGTAGCCACCTTGCCATATCCGCACATATCATTAATCAAAAGTATTTTGTTACCTTTCATGGCTGCAAAGGTACTGAAATTCTGCCTCAAATCAAAATAAATCACGAATTATAACTATTTTTTCAAACAAAATCAGTAACTTTGCAGCCGAAAAGGACAGAAATGGTAAAAATGAATAATGAATAATGAAAAATACAGGTTAGTATTGTTCATTTTATAATTTCTCATTTTTCATTTAATAAGATAAACGGAATGGAAAATATACAAAAGTCAGAAGAATTGATGCTGCTTAGAATCACGGGCGAGGATCGTCCGGGACTTACCGCAAGCATCATGGCTATACTTGCAAAATACGATGCCAACGTACAGGATATCGGTCAGGCTGATATCCACTCAACCCTTTCATTGGGAATCCTCATTCGTGTTCAGGAAAAATATTCCGGTTTCGTAATGAAGGAACTGCTTTTCAAGGCTACTGAGCTTAACGTGAACATAGGCTTCATACCTATCACAATGGAGCAGTATGAGGACTGGGTATCCCGTCAGGGCAAGAACCGATACATCCTTACCGTACTCGGCCGTAAACTGGAGGCTCGTCAGATAGGTGCCGTTGCACAGCTTATTGCCGATCAGGGACTTAATATCGATGCTATCATCCGTCTGTCAGGCCGTTCAAGCATAGAGCATCCGCGTGAGAATGCACGTGCCTGCATTCAGTTCTCTGTACGTGGCAATCCTTCCGACCACAACGAGCTTCATGCGCAACTTCTCCGTCTCTCTTCAGAGCTGGAGATTGACTGCTCTTTCCAGCGTGATGACATGTACCGCCGTATGCGTCGCCTTATCTGCTTCGATATGGATTCTACCCTCATTCAGGCAGAGGTAATCGACGAACTTGCACGTAAGCATGGCGTTTATGATCAGGTGGCTGCTATCACGGCTTCTGCTATGCGTGGCGAGATAGACTTCAAGGAATCATTCACCCGACGTTGTAAACTGCTCAAGGGACTTGATGTCAGCGTTATGCGCGACATTGCGGAGAACCTTCCGTTCACCGAGGGCGTTGACCGATTGATGTATGTGCTGAAGAAATACGGCTATAAGATTGCCATTCTCTCTGGTGGTTTCACATTCTTTGGAGAGTATATCCAGAAGAAATACGGCATAGATTACGTTTATGCCAACGAACTGGAGATTGACGAGACTGGGCATCTCACAGGCAATTATGTAGGTGAGATTGTGGATGGTCGTCGTAAGGCAGAACTCCTGAAACTCATAGCACAGGTAGAGAAAGTTGACCTTCAGCAGACTATCGCTGTGGGCGATGGTGCCAACGACCTCCCTATGCTTTCAGAGGCAGGTCTTGGTATAGCCTTTCATGCAAAGCCAAAGGTAGTGGCAAATGCCGATCAATCAATCAACACCATAGGTCTTGATGGTGTGCTTTACTTCCTCGGCTTTAAGGACAGCTATCTTGACGAGAAGGCGCAGTAAAGGAAAGATATAAATAAAAACTGAAATTATTTTGTAATTTCAGTTTTTATTCTTATTTTTGCACCAAAAAGATATAAAGTTATGACAGCCATACAGTTAAATGCCGAGATTCTTCGCAATATGAGCATCATTGCCGAAGATGAGACCCTGCTAAAGCGAGCAGCGAAATATCTGCGTAAACTCGTTTCGGAAAAGGAAGATTCTACGCTCTTCACTAAGGAAGAGTTCTTTGCTCGTATAGACAAAGCAAAGAAACAGTCTGGCAAGCAGTTTTCCAGCGTTGAGGAACTTGACCAATACATCCGCAACTTATGAGGCGCTACACCGTAGAAATTAAGAAACAGGCTCTGGATGATCTTAAAGTTCTGAGCAAAAGTGAGCCCAAAGCCTATCAAAAGGCCCTTAAACTCATTGCAGAACTTTATGAGCACCCACAGACTGGTACAGGGAAACCTGAACAACTTAAGGGGGGCGGAGGCACATTGTGGAGTCGTCGCATCACTCAGAAGCATCGTTTGATATACGAGATTATTGAAACAGTAGTTCACGTAGATATATTGTCTGCTTACGGGCATTATGACGACAAATAATTCGTTGTGATTTGTCCAACTGCTTAGATGAGGCTTAGTAAAGGAAATAAATGATATTCTAATATAAAAGAGGAGGGCATCTCATTACGAGATGCCCTCTTTGCTTTATCTTGAATTGAATGTAATTTCATTAGAAGTATATCATGTTTCCATGGATGTCTATGATACACAAAAAAGTATAAGAAATATTTTCTCGTACTCGTAACTCTAATAACATATCTTTTACCAAACAAATATATAGTAATTTTTTACTTTAAAATAACCTTTTGTAAGTATTCCTTGTTTACAATTTCTCCCGTGACATCATCCAATTCATAGACAAACGAATTTTCTAATGCAGATAGAGTGATAATAATGTTTTCTCTCTTATGCTCAAGTTCGTTTGTTGTAGCAAAGAAATCAAAATCTGAAGAAGGGAATGTGTATTTTCTTCCGTTTGCTAATTCTATTTCTATTGTGGTAAATGTCATGTGAGAATACTTTTTGTTATTTCAACTGCAAAATTACAATTTATTTCTCAGAAAAAGTATAGTAATAATGTGTTTTATCATGTTTAGTTATTTTTATATGGAAAAATTCCTATATTTGGGATTTTATTATTACTTTTGCAATGCTTATCGGTTGACAACTATTTGGATGATAGTATAACGAGCCGTTAAGCCTTTACATAAAGAAGCGTTTGCTCGCTTTGTTTTTGACCACTTTGAACCTAGGAAATTCAACGCACAAGTCAGAAGCATGGCAAGAGCTGATGCTGCGGGTGTAGTATATACATACCGGAGTGTGCAGAGGGCATATTGTGCCCTCACGCACACTTTTCGGTGTATTCTATACTATCGGCGTGGGCGTCACTCTGTTTGCTAACTTGTGCAGGCTTTCCTAGGGCCTAAAGTGGTAGTAAGCAGTAGTTGATTCCCACGCCTTCTTTTTGTTTAGTCACGAAAAGATACTATAATTTGTCTCATAGGGAATCAAGAGGCTGTTACATCATATCTAAATGACTGAATCTGAAAAAGAAAGAGCCATACGCTCTATTGTAGAGACTTCTGTAAAGACATTTGCAAGTGCTTTCTCAGAAAAGCATTTGTCTCAACTATCGAATTCCGAAGGTATTATTAATTCCAAGATTCACAACGTATTCATTGCTGCTCTTGGACCAGAAATACAGTATTATTCAGCACTTTGTCGCTCATTAGACAGTAGTCTTGGCAATATGCTTGAAGCTATGGCAATAGGTATTGCAAAACTAAATTTTGAAGTTACTCAAGAGGTTGAAGGGACGCTCTATCAAGAGCAGACTGATTATATTGCAGAACTACTTGAAAAATATAAAAGTAATGAGAAAAAACCACAATGTAATAAAGCGGATTATTTAGGACTGGCTTCTAAAAAAGCATATAAGGGTTCTAAGAAAAACAAGCGTCATGTTAGTGACTATTATCTTCATGACCTTGAGACTGATATGCATTATCTTATTGAACTTAAAATTGGGGGAGATCTTGACAATAAGAAAGCTCGTTCGGAGAAAGAGGCACTTCTTGAACAATATTGTATCCTCTGCAATACGCTAGGTTCAGAAGATAAGGTAAAAATATGTTTCGCTACTGCTTATAATCGCTTTGGAGAAGGTATGCCTTGGACACAAGGGCGTGTACTGCAATTCTTTGCGAAAGACGAACTGCTTATTAGTGCAGATTTCTGGAATCTTGTCTGTAAATCAGCTAAGGGCTATGAAATAGTACTTGATGCCTACAAAGAATATGCACCATTAATTGTGGATGCTCTTAACGATATTAAGGACGCATATCTCCCTAACGATTAATGAAGAATCCTAATTGGCGAAAGTGCGTTTTGCATGCAGACAGTAGGGATGTGATAAAACATATTCCTGATAATTCTATTGACTTTATTCTTACTGATCCGCCATACAATCTTGGTCAGCACTCTACTGGTAATATTCCATTACCGGGACGTAGTGCTATGAATAATGATGTGGCTGAATGGGATATGATAGACTTCAATCCCGAAGAATGGGCAGAAGAATTTATCCGAATTCTAAAACCGACAGGAAATCTTTTTATTTTCACTTCATATAATCAACTCGGACGTTGGTACAACTGTCTGGATCATAGGTTTGACACTTCTAATTTTATGATTTGGCATAAGACAAATCCGGCACCGAAGATATTCAAAGCTGGCTTTTTGAATAGTTGTGAGATGATTTTTACATGTTGGAACAAGAAACATACATGGAACTTTATTTCTCAGGCAGAAATGCACAACTTTATAGAAAGCCCTATATGTATGCGCCCTGAGCGTTTGGCAAATCCCAAACACCCATCACAGAAACCTGTATCAATTCTGAAGAAGATGATAAAGATTGCATCAAACATGGATGATATTATTTTTGATCCGTTTATGGGAGTTGGATCAACAGGAGTAGCAGCATTGGAACTTGACAGGCGTTTTATCGGTGTGGAATTAGATAAGTCATATTTTGATGCAGCCAAAGTAAGGATAGAGAGCATTATAAACAATACGAATGAAATGAACAACAAAAAATCATATAAGACGCAAGAAACAGGAATGGTATGTGAGAGTTCAATGCCTGAATATACAACGCTCTATGAAATTGATGATTTTTTCAATTCTAATGATATAAATGAGGAAGTAACAGAAATGAATATAGCATCTGGATTATCTCCTATAGTGAAATGGCCTGGTGGTAAAGAGAAGGAGTTAAAACACATTATTCCTAATGCGCCAAGATTTGAACGTTTCTTTGAACCTTTTGTCGGTGGTGGCTCCGTATTCATGGGTATTACGGCTAAAGAGTATTACATAAATGATTTTTCATCAGAGCTAATAGAGCTATATCGTTCTATTTCAACAAGTGATGTTGATTTCTTCCGCTATACAGAAGCTATGGATCGATCATGGAAAAATGCGGAGACTTTCTTTTATGATAATCTTACACTCGTTGCTCGTTACATTGACTATAGAAATGGCTTGTTAAGTAAAGAAGAACTTCAGGCTTTTGTATCTACATTTTGTAAAGAGAACGAAAACGCTATTCTTGACATTCTGGGAGAAGAATTTGTATCTTTGCCTTCTGTCTTGATTAAGGAAGTTCGTACAAATCTTGTTCGAAAAATGCTACGAATGCGTGAATTAGAAATAGAAAAGCATGAACTTCCAGAGAAGGACTTGTATGAAAATATAGAGACTGCTATTAAGAGTGCAGTTTATATGAATTATAGATATCTTTACAACGACAAGAAGATTGCAGAAACTAATGTAAAGTTACATTGTGCCCTTTTCTTCTTTATGCGCAATTATGCATATAGTGGAATGTTTAGATATAGCAGTAAGGGAGATTTTAATGTGCCTTACGGTGGTATTGGATATAATAGTAAACTAATGAACAAAAAAATAGCGTACTATCGTTCCAGACCGTTGTTAGACCATTTTTCAAACGCACGTTTCTATAATATGGATTTTGAGGATTTCTTGCGCAAAACCCAACCAAACGAGTGTGATTTTGTGTTCCTTGATCCTCCATATGATTCAGAGTTTAGTACATATGCTCAGAATGCATTCACCAAGGAAGACCAAGAGCGTCTTGCAAACTATATGATTAATGAATGTAGAGCAAAATGGATGATGATCATAAAGAACACGGACTTTATTTATAGTCTCTATAATAAGCCGAATATCAATATACGTACATTTGACAAAGAGTATTTGGTTAGTTTTATGAATCGTAATGACAAGAAGGTTACACATCTTTTAATAACAAATTATTAAGAAGATGATGAATCTGGGTAACTGTTATCCATTAGCTAGTCCCTTGCAAATCCCAATCAAATCCCTTGTAAGTCCCATTTTTCACTGTTCATTTACTTCACCTTCGTTGTGCCTTCGTTCTCCCTTCGCTTTGGGTTCGCTTCCATCGATGGAGTATCTACGGACTTACAACGGACCTGAAACGGACCTACTGTGAAGGCAGAAAGAACGTAGGAAAGAGCGATGATTTGAAGGGGAAAATCAGGGCATGATGGATGTAATAAATTTGGTGTAATACCCTTGCTTTGAAAAAAATCAAGAGAGTTGAAAGAGGGGGGTACACTTTTACCGTTTTTTGCATATAACGCTCTGATAATCAAAAGATAACGAAGCGTGCACCTCCCCCTAAAACAGAATGATGGGGTGCACTTGTTTTAAGGGGGAGGTGCACTAATCGTAAATCGCTGATAATCAATGTATATAAGTTGTTTTTTATTAAAAGTGCACCCCCCTCTTTCAACTCTCTTGATTTTTTTTACTTGCACCTCTTAGCGTTCACTTTCTCTACTATGATTATTAAGCCTTTGATGCTCCTCCACTACACCCACACTCTATCGCCCATTTGTGAATGGGATTTGGAACGGACTTGAAACGGACTTGGAACGGAGGTAGATTGAGGTAATTGAAATCCTCAAAGGAATTTATTTTACGAGCATATGTTAACGTGAGTTCGACGAATTCAATGTAAACGCATCTCCGATGCTGAACTGACAAAAAAATTCGCAAGGCTTTACCAAGAGAAAGGCTCGCTTACGCGAAGATATTATCTTGGAAATATCAGTAAATTAATTTATTGGTTTAATTTTCTTTTAATTTACTTTCTACATCAGGGCGCAAGCCCAGTTTCTTATCGTAGATTGTAAATTATTGTCCGTTAAAAACAGCTTGCTGTTTGTCTTAAGGGCAATTCATCGAACTGACGTTATGTTAATGCGTAATGAACTTCTCAAACGCTATGCGGAAAGCATCGCTTTCGAGATTCTGTATGCCTTCGTCCATTATATCAATTCTATTGATAAGGAATACCACGTTATCATAAAGCAGAGGTATCGGACTATCATGATTTAGGAGAGCCATGAGGAACACCATACGGTCTGTCTGATACAACTGTCTTGCAATATCCTCATGAGCATCGAGATATTTCTTCAAAGGCTCGGAGAGGTCATCATCAGCAAAGCGAAGAAGGAGTTTGTTGCGAAGCATGGCATGATAATTGCCGTTTACGAGGTTTTTCTGCGCCATCTCATGGAAGATAGCGCCCATGCTCCATTGGGCTGTTTCGAGAGTGGCAATAACACCATTCAACTGTCGGGAGAACGAGTCATAGCCTTCCCAGTCTTCCTTGCACTTATATCGCAGGTCGTGCTCCACCTCATGCCAGCCCTCAGAGAACACAGTTCGTATCTGTATCTCAAGCGTATCATCGAGATAAGGTGCATATTCCTTTGGCAAGGCTGCACGGAAGTCTTCCACATATTTTTCTGGAATCTTCTTCACAAGGTTAAGCCTCTGCGGACGGAAAGTAGAGACATCAAGATCGTCAACCGAACGATCCACAAGACCGCCATTGCAAAGGTACATCTCCATAGCCTCCACATCCTCGGAGAAATACAGTACGATTCTGATACCTATCATATCCTGTATCTTGTCTCCAGCACGATATTTATCGCCCTTTATCTGCATCTTATGCTCAAGAGAGCGAATACTCTTTGCCCTTCCAAAGATACGGAACATGATTCCGCTCTGTGTCATTCTTTGGGATAAATCATTAAGAATGCAATCCTTTATTTCTTCAAGTGTAAGCATTTTTTTTAGGTTTTAGGGTATAGTTCATTGTTCACAATGCATAGTGCATAGTTCATTTTGCAACGTGTGAAACATCCTCGCACGAAATCAAAAGTGCGTGTCAGCCTTAAAGGCTGGCGCACGGTCTTTGATTTGATGAGTGCAAAGTTAAAACTTTTTTCTTGTTTCCCCAAAAGAAATCACAGAAAAAGTTTCTACGTGATATCGATTGCTTTTTCAGAAATGTGCAATATTATTTGGTAATTACAAGAAAAAAACGTATTTTTGCATGCAGATAAATAATAAAACAATAAACCATTATGGAAGAGAAGAAAAAAAAAATACCGTACCTCGGGTGTATCGACTTCTATACGGGTGATGCAAAACTGCCTGACGGATTCCCCAAGGTAAAAGTTGTAAAACGCGGTAATAAAACCAAAGACAATGATCCGATTGAAGTTAAAAGAGCCATGCGACCGGGTTTTCGTAGGTGCAAGCCTGGTGAATCCATCAACTGGCGAGAGTATTACAGTTGATGCGAAAATTGATACAGGTGCAGTAGTTTCTGTATTCCCGATGTCAATGGTTTCTGATATGGGGCTAGAGATAATCGGGGAAAGGGACTTTGTCGTGGCAAATGACAGTATTCTGCATACCTATATTGTCGAGTGTACCATTAGCTTTTCGGAAGATGATGCATTTGATATGCCTCTACATATTTGCCAATCGCATACAGATACAGGTCTTATAGGTATGGATATTCTAAGCCAATGCAACTATTCTCAATGGCACGAATGGAAGGATAAGGAACATTCCATAAACTTCATGTTGGAGACGGCGCAAGAACCATAATATTGCGAGAAATACAAATAAAAAGAGAGCGTGTCAAAAGTCTTTGACTTATGGCACGCTCTTTTTCTTTGATTTTGGTAAAATCTGCCTGATAAAAACGTAAATTAACGTGAGTTCGACGAAAATAAACGCTGCGCTTGGCTACATGAATTTCCATGAATTAATCATAAATTAATCATAAATTTTTATGTTTAAAAAGTATTAATGACAAATTATTCGCAAGGCTCATCAAGCTTCGCAAGTCGTGTAAAATTCGAGGTAATTCGTGTAGCTCCACGCAGTGGTTAAGGCAGCTTGCTGCCATTCGTAGAATTCATCGAACTGACGTTAAATTATTCATCGATTTACGAATCCTTTGCATATCTCTTGTTCCCTTCTAAGTCCCAAGTAAGTCCGTAGTAACTCCCATGTAAGTCCCATTTCTCGCCTATTCTAAGGAACGGAGTTGGAGTGGACTTGAAACGGAGGTAGAGCTCTAAGTTTGCATCGTCTAAGAAAAAGATAGGATAATCTTTGCTTAGTAAGGCCAGATTCCTTACCTTTGTTGTAAGAAGGAGGA
>CADBXL010000025.1 GCA_902798615.1 uncultured Bacteroidales bacterium
ATTGACCAATATTCCTCACTGCTGCCTCCCGTAGGAGTTTGGACCGTGTCTCAGTTCCAATGTGGGGGACCTTCCTCTCAGAACCCCTACTGATCGTCGCCTTGGTGGGCCGTTACCCCGCCAACAAGCTAATCAGACGCATCCCCATCCCTTACCGCTGAGCTTTATTCACCGTCAGATGCCATCTAGTGAAACTATCAGGAGTTAATCCGGTTTTCACCGGGCTATGCCTGAGTAGGGGGAAGGTTGGATACGCGTTACTCACCCGTGCGCCGGTCGCCATCAGGATTAGCAAGCTAATCTCATGCTGCCCCTCGACTTGCATGTGTTAAGCCTGTAGCTAGCGTTCATCCTGAGCCAGGATCAAACTCTCCATTGTAAAATCTCTTTATAATGTTGCCTGCAATTGCTTGCTGGCTACGTTGTCTTGCTCGGGACGACTATCCTTTTATTTATTAAGAAGTCTTTTCTCTTTTCCTCCTGTTAAGGAGGAGAATTGATCGGTTCGTTTATTACCCAAGTGAGACTTGCTCACTTGCTTCTTGTACTACTACTTTCTGTTTATGTAAATCTTGTCAAAGAACTCTTTCTTCTTGCTCTCTTTTCTTGTACTACTACTTTCTGTTTATGTAAATCTTGTCAAAGAACTCTTTCTTCTTGCTCTCTTTCATGTGGTGTTTACCACCGTTTTTCCGAAAGCGAGTGCAAAGGTACTGCTTTTTCTTGAATCCGCCAAATTTTCCAAGGATTATTTTCTAAAAAAGATGCATTTTTAGGGTTTAGATGATTAAAATCAAGGCAAACGGGCAATATGCGAGGATTTTGAGCAGGATATTGCAAAAATACGGAATTGGGGGCAGGCGTGGAGGATTCACAATTAATGACGGATAGCGAGCCGAACTCGGCTCGAAAACAAAGTCCACAAAAGGGCGAGCCAAATATGGCTCGATAGTGAGAACAACAAATAAGGGCGAGCCAAAGACGGCTCGAAATGGGGGATAGATACTAAGCTACTTTGAAGCGCTGGGGGATTTCTCGGCTGCTGAATAGCGGATGGTGAGAGCCCCGACATTGCGAAGTTCCTTCTTAATGTCATTCACTATGCCCATATCCGTGTTACGATCTGCACGGAGATTGACGATGAGATTCTCTTGATTCTCCTCAGAAAGATTAGACTTGAAATCCTGCACTAATGCGCCGACCTGTTCCAAAGAGCACATACGATCGTTCACCTGAATCTGGGTATCGCCGTAATGATTCATACCTATATATATATTAATAGTGGAGAATTTATTTGAAGACTTAGTAACCTCAGTACCTTGCGGAACCTGCAACTTAACCTTTACGGTTTCGTTTCTCATATGAGTTACAATCATGAAGAAAAACAAAACTGTAAAAATAAGGTCAGGCATACTCGCCATGTTAAGACCCGGAACCGAACGATGTTTCTTTCTACGAATCTGCACTTTCGAATTTGCGGATATTAGGGATAAAAATCAATACACCTCCTGAACCCTCTGCGGATATTTCTCCATCAGTTGTTCACGTTGTTCTACACTACACTTGGAATACGGCTTGCCAAACTGTTGCTTAGCAGCGGCATCACGAATCTCGCGATAACTTCTGACAATCTCATTCTGAAGATGGAAATATGTGTCATAGTCGCATTTCCTGTCAGTCTTCAATTCTATAATATGAGAAGGACCTGTACTGACAATAAACTCCTTTAACTGCCGACGAATCTTATCAATGTCAGCGATTTTATCATCAATGGTAAGCAAACCTTCCTCTGAAAGCGAAAGCGACATAACCTTCGACCTGTCCACATCCATCATCTCCTGCTTCTCATCCGTTTTGGGAGGAAGTTGACGATTCATTCCCTTATCAGCATCCATAGATGTGGTGACAAGGAAGAAAACCAAGAGCATGAACGATATGTCTGCCGTAGAGGTCGTGTTCAATCCCGGAACCTCACGACGCTTCCTTCTAAAGATCATTTCCTGCGATTTCTGATTATTCCGAACAAGATTGCGCCTATACCTATTATAATAAGGAGAACACTCGCAACTACGAACATATTGGCTGCACGAAGCCATAACTTCTCCTCAAACAACTCGCCATTCACATAGATTGCTGAAGATGGAAGAGCAAAGAGAACTGCCATCAAAGCAATAGTTCCGAGGGTTACGCCAAGCGTGATTCTCTTTCCATGAATGCCATTCACTACTGCCGGAGTATGGTTTGCATGAACAGAATGCCACTTTGAAAGACAGGCTACTACAAAAGTTCCAACGAGAAGAATAAGCATAAGCCCCATAACAAGATCCGTGAGGAGTGGCGAGATATAACGCTCATCCCACATGGCCGGTGTTTCATATCCCACGAAATAGAACAGTAGGAACACAAGGGCGATAAGAGCCGTAAGCGAATACAGCACTACATGCGAGATACGTTCAGAAGACCACTTCCTTACGTCCGACGACTTCCCTATTTTCAAAGAGAACCTACTCATCTACCTTCGATTTTTCTTCATCCAACGAAGTAAGGATATCCATAAGAGTAATAGCAGACTCCTCCATCTGTGCAGTAAGATGATCAATCTTCGAGAGCACATAGTTATAGAACAACTGAAGGATAAGAGCAGTAATGATACCAAAGATAGTGGTGATAAGTGCCACCTTCATGCCAGACGCCACCACATCCGGACGAATATCACCAGCCATTTGAATCTTGTCGAATGCCATAACCATACCTATCACCGTTCCGAGGAAACCGAGTGAAGGTGCCATAGCTATGAGAAGGGTAATCCAAGAACAGCCCTTTTCCATATTTCCTATCTGCACCTGAGCATACGACTCAACGCTTCGCTCTATGGCTGCCTTTGTCTCTCGAATACGGAGAAGTCCTTGATAGCAGATACTTGCAACAGGACCACGAGTGTCACGGCAAAGTGACTTTGCAGCCTCAACACCCTCTTCCTTGAGTTTCTTCTCAAGCTCTGCCATGAACTTCTTTGCATCTATCTCCGACATTGACAAGTAGATGATGCGCTCTATGCAGATGGCAAGTCCGAGAACAAGGGCAAGGGCAACAAGCGACATAAAGCCGGCACCACCTTCTATGAACTTCTTCTTCAACTGAGTATATGCCCCGGAATTTGCATCTGCAACAAGAGCTGAATCCAATACTGACTCCTCGGCATCGCCGAGCAAGGCATCATCAATCACCTCACCCTTTACCGAGTCTGCAACAGTAGAAACCGCGGTATCAGCCTTAGCCTCAACCTTAGCAGGAGCATCTTCCCCACCCTTCTGCTGAGCAAAAGCATCACCACAAGATAGTGCCACCAACAGAGAGACGGCACAAATATATGTTTTTATATTTTTCATCTTATTCATTTTCCGATGCAAAAGTACTTATTTATTCTCAATGAACCAAACCTTATGAGCAAGAAAAACGGTCAGAAAGGTAAATAAAACGTAAATAATTGCCTCAAACGCAATATTTTTACTAATTTTGCACCCTAAAACAAGGTAAAAAGAAGATAATGAACAAGATTTTCACATTCATCAGAAACTGGAAACTCCCAATAGCAATGCTCATCGGAGGGTTGCTTTATTTTGTCTTTGATGCGATTGTTCCAGAAGAAAGCGAGAGCGATTTCTATTACACCATCTCGCACATCCTCCAGCCAACGCTCATCTTCAGTATGCTTTTCCTTTCTTTCCTAAAGGTTGAGCCGAAGAACCTGAAGCCCCACCGTTGGCATGGAATTTTGCTTCTTACGCAAGGAAGTCTCTTCGTATTATGCTCATTAGCAGCATTATATCTCCCGACATCTATTAACGAGAAGATTCTCTGGGAAGGTGCGATGCTTTGCTTTATCTGCCCAACAGCCACGGCTTCTGCTGTCATAGTACAGAAATTAGGAGGTTCACTAAGCGGAGACGTGACATATATCGTGCTATGCAATCTTCTCGTCTCTACCCTTGCACCCGGATTCCTTACCCTCGTAGAACCACACTCAGGTCTTGATTTCCTCACAGAGTTCTTCATGATTATGGGTAAGGTCTTCCCTCTCTTGCTCTGCCCTCTATTTGTTGCGCTCATCGTAAGACATTACGCGCCAAAGTTCAAGGACAGGATGCTCCAGATAAAGGATCTCGCCTTCTACCTATGGCTCGTAGCCCTCGCCCTTGCTATCACAGTAACGGTCAGGACAATCGTTGAAAGCGACATCGCGCTAAGCATTCTCCTCGGACTTGCAGCCATAAGTGCCGTATGCTGTGTGATTCAGTTCACCCTCGGAAGGGCTATCGGAAAGCGTTGGCAACAACCCACCAAGCCCAAGTCAGAATGTAAGAACAAGGGCGAGTATATTGATCCAATAGAGCGTTCTGCCATAACAGCAGGTCAGGCATTCGGACAGAAAAATACAGTCTTCATCATCTGGATGGGATTGGTTTTCCTTAATCCAGTCACCTCCGTTGTCGGTGGATTCTATAGCATCTGGCATAACCTTGTAAATTCCTACCAACTTTACAAGAAGGGAAAGAGATAATTTGATTTGTATTACCCCAAGTACTTCCTATGTAAATTCGCTAATCCTTCGCTCTTCCTCCGAACCAAACTCGATGAAAGTCCGCTATTTGTTCGTTCTAGAGCGAAGGATCATCGAGCTTGGTACGGAGGAAGAGCGAAAGAAGAACGAAGGCTCAACGTAAAAAAAGGAGAACACCTCTTTGCGAGATGCTCTCCTTTTTCGTTATTTTATCTTTGCTTTATAGCACGTTTACCTTACATAATCCACAAAAGAATACCTAAATGCGTGCTTCTCATCAGTTTCGTGATCTTCACGAGAAACTTCCTTCCAACCTTCATACTCAGGGAAGAAAGCATCGGCTGAAGATGGAGTGTCGTCAATCTCGGTAAGGCAAAGGCGATCTGCTTTATCCATACATTGATTATAGACAGAAGCACCACCTATTATATAGACATCCTCATCAGGAGCACAATTAGCAAGTGCCTCATCAAGAGAAGGATAGACATCACAACCAGGGAGTTTCTTTACCGAGCGAGAGAGAACCACGTTACGGCGATTTGGCAGAGCACCCTTTGGGAGAGAGTCGAATGTGTTTCGCCCCATGATGATAGTATGCCCCGTGGTAAGAGCCTTGAAACGCTTCAAGTCGTTAGGCAACCAGTAGAGAAGTTTGTTCTCATTACCTATGGCACGATTTCTTGCGACAGCAGCTATCACATTTATCATACGCTCACCTCCGCTTTAATGTGTGGCCAAGGATCATAATCCACAAGTTCAAAGTCCTCATACTGGAAAGAGAACAGATCCTTTACATCTGGATTTATCTTCATCTTAGGCAATGGACGAGGAGTGCGCGTGAGCTGCAACTGTGCCTGCTCTATATGGTTGAGATAGAGATGAGTATCGCCTGTTGTGTGGATGAATTCTCCACATTCCAGTCCTGTTACCTGTGCCATCATCTGAAGCAGAAGGGCATAGCTCGCAATATTGAAAGGTACTCCGAGGAAAGTATCAGCCGAACGCTGATAGAGCTGGAGCGAGAGTTTTCCATCAGCCACATAGAACTGGAACATAGTGTGGCAAGGAGGCAGAGCCATATAATCGGTCTGCCCTGGATGCCAGGCACATACAAGCATTCTACGACTATCTGGATTTGTCTTTATCTGATTAAGCACATCCTTTATCTGGTCAACCACTACACGATTACCATCCTTGTCGAGAGTCTCAAAGGCACGCCATTGCTTGCCATATACAGGTCCGAGTTCACCATTCTCATCAGCCCACTCATTCCAGATACGCACACCATGCTCCTGAAGATACTTTACGTTAGTATCGCCCTTTAGAAACCAAAGAAGCTCATAAATGATAGACTTGAGATGCAGTTTCTTTGTTGTGAGCAAAGGAAAGCCATCAGCCATATTGAAGCGCATCTGATGTCCAAACACGCTCTTTGTTCCTGTACCTGTACGGTCAGTCTTCACAGTACCCTCATTCAGGATTCTGTCAAGTAAATCAAGATACTGTTTCATTTATTCTTCTTCCTCCTCGTCATCTTCAGGTTCAATGATAGCGATAGGACGATGAATAGCCTCGTTGAATGAAATGATAGTCTCACTACGAGACAATCCCAGAGGCTGAAGCTTATCGTGGATTACGTTGAGAAGGTGGTGGTTGTTATAAGCATAGATCTTGATGAACATATCAAAACCGCCTGTTGTGTAATGACATTCCACTACCTCAGGAATCTTACGAAGCTCCTCTACAACCTCGTCAAACCTCTCTGGATCCTTGAGGAAAAGCCCGATATAGGCACAAGTCTCATACCCGATTTTCTCAGGATCGATATTAAACTGGCTTCCCTTCAGGATGCCGAGAGTAGTAAGTTTCTGTATGCGCTGATGAATCGCAGCTCCACTGACATTACATGCGCGAGCCACCTCAAGAAACGGAACTCGTGCATCAGCAATGACGAGTTCAAGGATTTTTCTATCTAATGCGTCTAATTTATGAGCCATGGTTCATAATTTATTTATTGCTTGCAAAATTAAAGCAAAAATCCCAAACAACCAAAGATTTTGAAGTTTTTCTTTGTTGTTTTCGAATAAATTGTTACCTTTGTAACTCGTAAGAACTAAAACCAAAAGTGTAAATGAATAATTACTCAACGGATTTATTAGATTTTCTCAATGCCTCTCCCGTCAATTTCTTTGCGGTTAAGGAAACCGCTCGACGACTGGAGGCAAAAGGATATACACATATCAATGCAGAGGACAAGATTAGCGATATAAAGGCTGGCGACAAGATCTATGTCACCAAGAACGATTCTTCCATCTATGCATTCCATATTGGCAAGAAATCTCTCGGCGAGAGCGGTTTTCATATCATCTGCGCTCATTCCGACTCCCCTACATTCCGCATCAAGCCAAATGCAGAAATGACCTGCGAGAGAGGTATCACAAAGCTCAACACCGAGGTTTATGGAGGAGCTATCCTCAGCACTTGGTTCGACCGCCCTCTGAGCATTGCAGGAAGGGTGATTGTAAGAAGCAATGATGTGATGAATCCAGAAACTAAACTTCTGTGTATCAAGCGTCCTATCCTCATCATCCCTAATCTTGCTATCCACTTCAACCGTCAGGTAAACGATGGTGTGGCTCTCAGCCGTCAGAAGGATATGCTTCCTATTCTCGGCATAGTCAACAACGAACTCGAAAGGGGTAATCTCCTTATCAATATCATCACAGAGGAACTTGGAATAAAAAGTACAGACATCCTCGATTTTGACCTCTATCTCTACGATACCACACCTGCTTGTCACGTGGGTGCTTATAACGAGTTTATCTCAGCCGGAAGGATTGACGACCTCAGTATGGTTCATGCAGGTCTTTCTGCCTTACTCGCTGATACAGAGACTATTCCAGAGACTACAAAGGTTCTCGGAATTTTCGACAACGAGGAGACTGGTTCACAGACTAAGCAGGGCGCAGGCTCTCCATTCCTTGCCTCTATCATCCAGCGAATTGTCTTTGCGCAAGGCGAAACTCTCGACGACTATCACAGAGCCATAGAGAAGGCATTTATGATAAGCGCGGACAATGCCCATGCTTGGCATCCTAACTATCCAGAGAAATACGACCCTACCAACCATCCTATGCTCGGTGGCGGTCCTGTAATAAAGTTCAATGCTGCTCAGAAATACGCTTCTGATGCTGTTTCTGCCGCTATCTTTGCAGGCATCTGCGAAAAGGCGGGCGTTCCTTACCAGAGGTTCGTAAACCATAGCGACGTTGCAGGTGGCAGTACCCTTGGAAACATCCTCGCCTCTTCCCTCCCATTGAAGGGCGTGGATATGGGCAACCCTATCCTCGGCATGCACAGCGTTCGCGAGACAGGTGCAGCCATCGATCAGGAATATTGCATTAAGGCGTTTAGTGAATTCTACAAATAACAAAAAACAGCCCCTCACCTGCCCTACGGGCATCCTCTCCCCAAGGGGCGAGGAGGAAGTTAGTAATAATCCCTCAGAAAGTTCTTTAAAGCGAAAAAAAGTAACTTTTCCCTCGCCCCTTGGGGAAGTCGGAGATTGATTATCTCCGAGTATGTGTCAGAGGGTGTCCGCAGGACGGGTGAGGGGCCACATAATAAAAAAATGGCAAACTATAAATTTTTAACGGTATCTCTCCTGCTTGCTGCCCTTAGTGCGCATGCAGACGTATTCAAAGTATCGTCTCCTGACGGTCGTTTGCTCGTAAATATCTCTACCGACGGCGGAAAGCTCACTTACGAAGTGACCTACGACGGCAAAAAAATGCTTGAACCGTCCGCTCTCGGTCTTAACACCGACATGGGCGACTACACCCATAACCTCACGCTCAAAAGCCATACAGAGGGAAAGGTGGACGAGAAATACACTATGAGCCGAACGAAGGCTTCTTCTGCACATTACGTAGCCAATACCATTTCTATTGAGCTAACGGCAGAGAAAGCCCCCTACCCTATGACCGTCACCATGCAGGTGAGCAATAATGACATTGCGTACAAATATGCCCTCGGAGGCTCTCACACGACCGATAAGGATGAACCTCGTCGCGTAACAATCCTCAATGAGGCTTCTTCTTTCCGTTTCCCAGACAAGACCACTACGTTCATCTGTCCGCAGACAGGTGGCAATCACTTCGGATGGATGAGCACAAAGCCAAGCTACGAAGAGGAATATAAGGCTGATGCACCGATGACTGAGAAATCGGCTTTCGGACACGGCTACACCTTCCCTTGTCTCTTCCATATTGGGGAGGACGGTTGGGCACTCGTATCAGAAACGGGCGTTGGAAGTAACTATTGCGGTAGTCATCTGAGCGACTACAACCCACAGGCAGGCTATACCGTAACATATCCTTCTCCAGAGGAATTTCACGGACTTGGCTCTGCCGTTCCTGCTATGAGCCTTCCTGGTGAGACACCTTGGAGAACTATCACTATCGGCGCTGACCTCAAGCCTATCGTTGAGACAACCGTTAGCTACGATGTGGTAAAGCCTCTCTATGAGCCTAAGACCGACTATAAGCCGGGACGCTACACTTGGAGTTGGCTCGTTTGGCAGGATAACTCTATCAATTACGACGATCAGGTGAAGTTCATCGATACTGCTTCTGAAATGGGCTATGAATACTGTCTTGTAGATAACTACTGGGACACGAACATTGGCCGTAAGCGCATTGAAGAACTCAGCAAATACGCACAGAGCAAGAACGTGAAACTGCTCCTCTGGTACAACAGCAACGGCTATGCCAACGATGCCCCACAGGGACCTCGCAACTGCATGAAGACAAGCATTCAGCGCGAGAAGGAAATGGCTTGGCTTGAGAGCATCGGCGTTAAGGGTATAAAGGTTGATTTCTTTGCCGGAGACAAACAGGAGACCATGCAGCAATACGAGGATCTTCTGTCTGATGCCAACCGCCACGGCCTTCAGGTTGTATTCCACGGCTGTACGCTACCTCGCGGATGGGAGCGCATGTACCCTAACTTCGTGGCTTCCGAGGCTGTCCTTGCCTCTGAAAACGTGTTCTTCTCTGAGCATCACGCAAAGCAGGAGGGTTTCGAGCTCACGCTTCATCCTTTCTGCAGAAATGCCGTTGCTTCAATGGATTGGGGCGGAACAATCATGAACCGCTACATCAGCAAGGACAACAAGAGCCGTCACCAGCGTTACACAACCGATGTGTTCGAGATTGCCTCTGCCATCATCAACCAGACAAGCGTTCAGTGTATCGCTATTCAGCCTAACAACCTCACCGAGTTACCACAGTTCGAGCTTGACATTCTGAAGGCTATCCCAACCACTTGGGACGAGACACAGTTCATTGAGGGCTACCCAACAAAAGAAATCATCCTTGCCCGCAAGAGTGGCGACAAATGGTATGTGGCTGGTCTCAACGCCACCGACAAGCCTATCACCACCACCCTCTCCCTCCCTCAGTTTGGCGGTAAGGAAATCACCATCTACACCGACAACGTTAAGAAGAAGGGCGAAACCGTTGCTTCTTCAGTAATGAAGAAAATCAAGGCTGACAAGAACGGCAACTATAAGGTCACAATCCAGCCAATGGGCGGAGTGATATTAAGAGATTAAGATCATATTATCCAATGGGGTGGCGTTTTACCACCCCATTGATTTTCTTTTATATGATTATGGGAGTCCATTTGAGTTGGTATTGAAATAATAGATAACGAGAATGTTTTTCTATGAAAAATTTGTCAGAACGACAAGATATTCATAACTTTGTAGCACAAGAGTAAAAAATCTATTATGAAACAGCAAATATTACATCCAGGAGAGGTGTATGCTCTCCAAGAAAAAGAAACTGGGAAGTGGTTCACTTTCCAGATTTTACAGATCGACGGGGAAAAAGCAGTACATGTCGATCTAGACTATTGGAGCGATAAGTTTCCAGAAGAAAGCGACCTAAAAAACATGGCTTATCTCCGAAAGAATCATCATTTCTGGACAAAAGAAAATGAAATAAATTATAGCTGGGTTCCAATCAAGTGGTTTCCGTCTAACGCAAAACTGATAGGGAGTATGCCCATCGTACCTTTGGAAGAATGTAGAGCCTATAGTACTTGGACTGACGGATGCCAACAGAAATGGCAGGAAAGATGGAACAAACTCCCTAAAGATCAGACCAATGCATACAGAGATGCAGAAACAAGAAGGAATGAAACCGTCATCGTGGGAGGTCAGGAAAAGAAATATTGTCTTTTTGGAGTTTTTGACGATACTCTTAGTGCCATTAGTGATTTCTCCGAATTAGACAAGCTCCCCGGATTAGGACGTATCTGCACCTCGAAAGACTATCCTCAGCTTATACCGTTCTTGGAACGCAGATACCTTATTCAAGAATTGAACTGGGATAATTGCCAACGAAAAGAATTGGATCTTAGCCGTACACATCTGGAAAATATTGAAATCAGCGGAAAAGATGTCGAGCTTATAAAACTGCCTTCTGGCATTCACAAACTGATTCTAAAAGGGGAACTATCTCCCAACCTCCGTATAATTTCTCCTAAAGATGGATACTATTTAGAACTTTGGGTGGAATTGCATGATGATTTTCTGCCCGATGTTGGTTTAAGCAGGCTATGGGATTTGCATCTTAGAAATATCAAGGATTTCAGTCTGAAAAAAATAACTTCTCGATTCCCAAATCTTGCGAGATTATGGATGACAGGAAAGCCGGGATATGTTCATGACATGGCAGAACTCTCTAAGCTTCACGGACTGGAGAGATTATGGATCGAAGATATTTTTGGCTTCAATGCCGATGAGTTCCCACGTCATGAAGACATTCCGGAGCTAAGATTTCTTATTGCCCAAAGCATACCTGCTGATGCAGGAAAGGTCATTAAGAAATTATATAAGGGAAAGATTCCTGATTTAGATTTCAGTGTCACAAAATTACGTTCTGATGAATGGCTTAAGGAAAACATGAATAATCCTCTACGTCATTGGGACGGTAGCGAGTTCATACCTAAGTCAAAATACAACAAGTCCGTAGCTTTGTGGGGAGATTGATTTCCCTGCCATCAAAAATATAGCCGTTGAATATATTGAAGGATTCAATAAGCTTGATAGCCGCTCACCATTTATAGAGACAGAAGAGCGCGAAGACATCTTTACTGCTTTCGAGCAAATCCTTGACGAGGCTAACATTAGCGAAGGAAAGGAAGAAATCATGCAAGCTATGGAAGATAAGAGGGATTGGTAGGAACGGTAAGGCAACATTAAATCATATATATCCGTTTCCATAAATTAACGTGAATTCGATGAAATTAAACGCTGCGCTTGGCTACACGAATTAACCGTGAATTACCATAAATTAATCATTAATATTTTCTTCTTTCATTATAAATTCATGAAAAATTCGTGACAATTAATGATTAATTCGTGTTGCCCCCACGCAGTGGATTTTGCAGCTTGCTGCCATATCGGCAATTCATCGAGCTCACGTTAAATTAGGACAAAAATTTATGTAAATCTAAGCCGTAAGGCTCATTGATGTCACAATTAATGTTAGATTAATGTCCAAATTAATGTTATGCGACAGCTAAAAGTGATTTCGTCGAACTCACGTTATGTTAGGTGGGAAATGTTGTAAAAAACATCGGGGGAACTGCATGGGGAAATATGTGGGTCGAATTTTCGGCTGACATCCAGAATCAACGAAATCCCTAGCGGCAGCATGTTTGAAAATACGAGGGCGCAAAAATGCGCTGTCGTAAGAATACATGAGATTTCTAACGGCAGCATGGGAGAAAGTACGAAGGCTGAAATTTCAGCTGTCGTCAACATACAATAACGTGAATTCGACGAAAACAAACCGCTTGCTACAAGAAGAAATTAATGCGACATTAATGTGTCATTTGTGCTAATTAATGTAGGTTCGCAGAGCGAAAACATATAATATCACATTAATACCGCATTAATTATCCATAAAGTACAAGCATCGGAGATGCATCCATGGAATTATTCGCTAAGGCTCATCAAGCTGAAGCAAGTCGACGAACTGACGTTAATCCAACATTCCTCGTTTATGTAATTTTTTGAAACCAGATTAGTAAATCACGAATGTGGTTTTATCTTCTCGTGTTAGATTTTACTCAGGGATTTTTCTTTCTCGCAGTTCCGAAACCGACGGCGAACGAATCGTTCAGCGTCGGTATTGTGTTACTCCCTCTCCCTGTTTTCCTAACAGTTATATGTTAGATCCACACATTGTCGAGAATAATGACAAAAAGGGGTGAACGAACCGTTCACCCCTCGTATGCTTAGTGTCTGTGAAAAATAACTGATATTATGATAGTTTCTATCTATTTGCTGTTCTCATATGACTTATCATCTTATATATCAATGAGTTATACACATCAATCAATCTTCATTGAAAACTATCATAATACATCTGATGTAAGCAACGAGAATAGAAACTATCATAATATCTGATAGTTTAAACAGGGACAGTATGATATTTCTCTCTTCAAAAAATACTTCAAAATATAATATATAATTAATATTATTATATATTATATTTTGGGGTAAAATTCGCCGACATAGGGGGTGTGTGATAAAACTATCTGATATTATGATAGTTTATCTATGTGCCCTACAGTCTCCGAAAATATCCACCTGTATATCAATACGTTACAGACATAAAATACATTTTCTTGGAAAGTCTCATATATTTTTCTGTTGTTAGTTGGGACATTCGCGAAAAATGTAGTAACTTTGCACTCGAAAGTCAGGTGAAGTGTGTTGGGTGATAGGTTCCAAGTCCGTTGTAATACCGTTCCAAATCCGTTGTAAATCCGTTCCAGATCCCATCCCTGAGAAGGGAACTTGATAGTACAATCCGTGAGAATGATGTTAATCGTTCGTTGAACACGAGTTTTTTACCTTGTCATCAGTTTTATTCTTGCAGATTTCATTCCTTCACATTCAGCAGTCAGGGTTACTTGTGAAGGCGAGATTCCTGAGCGAAGGATTGCGAGGCATGAACCGTTGAAAAGGGATTGACTATCAGTTACAGCAAGTTCTTCTGAACTTATATTGCCGTTGCCCATAGCCGCTATGGTTGCATCGCCTGTAACTTTCACTCGAACCTTTCCAGGTGCCGTTGCCACACGACGTCCTTTGCTGTCGAGCGCTATGATGCGGAGATGCTGAAGATCCAAACCGTCAGCCTTCCAGTTTGGATTATCGCTCTCTATGACCAGTTTAACAGGCTTACCAGTCGTCTCAATCCTATGTCGTGCAACTATCTTGCCATTGGTTCTTGCTATTGCTTCGCAGTATCCTGACTGATATTCTATATCTTTCCAACGAATCTGATTTCTCATCTTCGCGCTACCGATGTCGTTCTTCTTCGTACCATAGCTCTTGCCGTTGACTATAAGCTCCACCTCTTCGGCGTTGGTATAGGTGGTAATTGCAAGTTTCTTCCCCGGAGTACGGTTCCAATGATCGCTCATACCGTCATTTCCTGTCTGAATGCCGTTCCACATAGCATCCTCCTTAGTATCAGTTACGGCAATATGCACAAGCGGCTCGTCATCTTTGAAGAACGATTTCATATAGTAGGCTTTCGGCTTTGGCTCAAGCGAGAGGTCGAATACTCCTTGCGCCCAACCCTTCTTCGGCCACCCTTGACTCTCGCCTAGATAGTCTATTGCTCCCCAGTAGGCAAGTCCGATAACCTTATCACGATTCATGGCGAAATAATTCTCGCCCATAGCTGCTATTGATGCTTCCGACTGATAGAAAGTCATCCAAGGGAATTTCCTGCCGTCGCCGGGGAAGTACATATAGCGATAGTTATACGACTGAAAATCAGTAACCATAGCAAGGTCGCAAGGCAAAGAATCTGTTTCCCAGTTGCGATAGCGAGGGTGCATAGCTACTGTCACCTTGCGAGAGTCGTCATAGCGCAGAAGAAGGGTCTTCTGCAACTTAAATTGTGTTACTCCGAAATCGTTGAACGGCATATCGTTATAGGATTGCAGCTCATTACCCAAAGACCAAGCCACCACGCATGGATGATTCCTGTCACGAGTAACAAATTCCTTAACGTGCGTCTGCCATAAGTCGTTGTAATGAGCCCTACCTCCTCCCACATACTGGTCGTTCCACTTGTCGTACAACTCATCTACGACAAGCATGCCATATTTGTCACAAAGGTCAAGGAATGATTTTGAATATGGATTGTGGGATGTACGTATATGGTTCATCCCGAATGACTTCATCAACACTATACGTTTCTCCATAGCACGAGGATATGCAGCTGCGCCAAGAGCACCAAGGCTATGGTGGTTGGCATATCCCTTGAGAAGAACCTTCTTTCCGTTAAGCCTAAGTCCGAAGTCCGGACCTATTTCCACAGTTCTTATTCCGAATGTCTCGGTTATCTCGTCGGCAACACTTCCGTCTTCCCTGAGAAGCTGAACCTTTGCAGAATAGAGGTTAGGATGCTCGCAATCCCAGAGTTGCGGATTATCTATCGTTATCGTCGGAATCTTTAACTCCTGACCATATTTATAGTTCCTAACGCGCTTTATCTCGTACCTGTCGTTCTTAATCTCCGACCCGTCAGGAGCGATAATGCTTACCTGCATCTTGACAGTCGGTTGCTTGGTGTTACATTGCACGTTAGCCGTAATGTTCACCTCGCGGTTATCCTTTGTCGTTATATAAAGAGGATGGCGATGGAAATACAACTCCGCATCTGTATAGACGATATACACATCACGGAACAAGCCTCCACCTGTGTACCAACGTGAAAAATTCGGCTTGCCTGTATCACAATGCACGGCTATGGTATTCGGTTCACCATACTTCAGGAGATTGGTAACATCAACCTCGAACCCCACGTAGCCATAGTCTGTTTCTCCTACCTTGTTTCCGTTGAGATAGACATCACCCATATACATTATCCCCTCAAAATCGAGCAAGGCACGTCGGCCTTTCTCTTCTGCTGGAGGGGTAATAGTACGCACATACCATCCTTCGCCCATCTCCTTGAAACCACGTGCGGAGAGGCGGCTGCGGATATTAGCTCCGACATCGCTATTGTCCGCCTTCTCGTCGGCTGCAGGAGCTACCCAAGGCTGCTCTATCTGAAAGTCGTGCGGAACATTTACCGTCCTCCAACCCTCATTCTTTGCCTGAGAAACGGTTATTGAAGGAGTTGCATTTCCAAGATGAAACAGCCACCCTCGGTTAAGGCTCACCACCTCTCGCGGATTTCCTGCTATTGCAAAAGTATATAGTGAGCACAAGAAAAATATTGCGCTCACCAAACTCTTGATATGGAAATGCAATCTGGTCATTTATCTCATTTCAGCATCTTACAATATTCAGCTGCGCCCATAAGGAAGAGTCCGAGGGCATAGTCGTCGTAGTCAGGCTCGCGGTTATAATCTATTGGCTGTGACGATGCAGGACGGTCGCCTGAGCCTTGCACATAGCCTATGAAACCATCTTTATGGATGCTTGACTTCAGAGCGCTCCAAGCCCTGTCTATGGCAGGCTGATATACATTCTTATTGAGTATTCCCTTGTTCACTCCCCACACAAGCCCGTAGAAGAACTGTGCCGTACCAGAGAACTCTGGACCGGCAAAATCCTGTGATACAAGACTCGGATTCCAGAAGCCGTCTTTACGTTGGATAGCGAGAAGTGCCTTTGCCATTTGCTTATAGTCGCGAAGCAGCTGAAGGTAGTATTTGTCTGTTGGCTGCAGATAGTTCATCACCCTACACAAAGCCGTGAACACCCATCCGTTACCACGACTCCAATAGCAGTTCTTTCCGTCACTCTCCTTGTATGGGGCAACGAAATTCTTGTCACGCCACCATAGTCCTTCATTCTCGTTGAAGAGACCTTTTCCTCCGCAGGTGTCTCGCGTCCAGATATACGATTTCATCGCAAAGTTGATATATTTGCGATTGCCTGTAGCCATTGTCATCATAGCATATCCCGGCATAGCCATCTGTATGGCATCAATCCATGTCCACGCATTATGGCGGTTGTTTGCAATCTGGTTGTTGAACACCTTCTGTATGTTCTTGTA
The DNA here is from genome assembly GCA_902798615.1 of uncultured Bacteroidales bacterium. Lineage (GTDB taxonomy): Bacteria > Bacteroidota > Bacteroidia > Bacteroidales > Bacteroidaceae > Prevotella. The sequence continues at coordinate 16,666 of CADBXL010000025.1, forward strand.
CTTATCCTCCTTACCGTCGAGGAAGTACCTTTGGCAATACACCTGGCCGCAGCACATATAGTCGGCATCCTGTGTATCATAATCGTTCCTATAAGGTCCCCACTTATGGAAGTTTCCCCATTTGTCGAGATACGCCATATACTTGTCTTGCGGATCCTGATCATATAGCGCGAGAAGTCCTTCATAATATACAGAACGTGTCCAGAGATTGCTTTCATGGCCTGTTACGAAGTCAACAGAATCAGTAGGGTCATGCCATTTATTCATAAAATAATTGTTTGCCCTGCGTGCCAATTCGAGCACTTCGTCTTTTGTCTGGGCGTTAGCGCCACCCAGAGACAGAATAGAAAGGATTAGTAGGAATAATTTCTTCATAGGGAAATAAATGGCGGCCTCTCCCCCCGCTTGGCACATACTCCGATGTTATCAACATCGGACTTCCCTCCGTAGGGAGGGGGCCGATTCGCACACGGGGGATATCAGCCATTTTCTATTGTATAATTCTTTTTAAACGAAATCTTTCGCCTTCCGGCTCCCTCCCTACGGGGGAGGGCGGGGGGAGAGGCCGTTAATAGCTTGCCGAGCACTTGATTCCTAAGTCTTCCACTCTCGCCTTGATAGCGTCGAGGGTTTCATGGGATGCTTTTCTCAGGTCGTGGTCAGGTGTCTCGCGGTCTATGGTGTATATCATAACCATCTCCGGAGCAATATCCTTTACAGCCTCAAGCCACGGGGCAACGAACTCCTCACCTGTATTGTCAACGCTCTTGCCTTGCGTCGTGCCTGTCATGAACATGGTTTGGATGATGCAATGGCCATTGAATTTCTTCATGTTCTCAATTACATTCCTCACATCGTATGAAGGCTGTGTAGGGCGGTCAACGAGCCTTATGTACTCAGCATCTATTGTATCGAGCTTCAGGATGTTGTTATCAACCTTCATCAAAGCCTTACGGACATCCTCCTTGCCTATCATCGTGGCATTACTCAGAACCGAAACCTTTGCGTTAGGGAAATACTTGTCGCGGATTCTGACAGTATCCTCTATTATTTTGAGGAAATCAGGATGGGCGGTAGGTTCACCATTACCGGCAAAGGTCAGCACATCGGGCGTAACTCCTTCCTTTTTCATCTCTATGAGTTTGTTCTCAAGAGCCTCTGCCACAGCCTGACGCGAAGGGCGAGGGGTATGAGGACGGAAATCCGCGTTGAATCCGCACTCGCAATATATGCAGTCGAATGTGCAGCTCTTGCCATCACCCGGTTGCAGGTTAACGCCAAGCGAGATGCCAAGACGCCGGCTATGTATTGGTCCGAAAATTGGAGAAGGATAGATTATTGTGCTCATTGTTCCGATTTCTATGATTTTCTACGATTTAGATGAGTACTTTCTCAAAAAATACCTGAGTGCAAAGGTATAGAAAATAAATGTAAATTCCAAATAAATCACGACTTTTTCAGTTGTTGGAAGTCTATTTTCTACAGAAACCGCTAAATGCCAACTGCTTGGAATAGGGACAATATGACCGAGGGATTTGGAAATAGACAATCTCGGCAGGTCCTTCTTTTTACTGAAATATGTGGGGGATATTACTTTAATTGTATCAATGGATTTTCAAATCGCCAAGAAAATCCCCGGAAAACTATTTGTTTGCAAGACAAACGTAGGCCTAAGCCTTGATGCTCCTTCGCTCTTTGTAGGAAGTAAGTCTAATGTAAATACCATATAAATACCTTTAAATTACAATAAAGATACCATGATAATACCATAGTTAATGGTAATATAATGGTATTATTATGGTAATATTATGGTATTATAATGGTATTATCATCGAAGGAGAAACGACTTTACTCGTATTTTACCATTATACCAGAAGTATTCTGAAAAGGACAAGAAAAATCCCACACGGCCAAGGAAATTCCTTGGTGGTGTGGGGAAATTATAGTCGAGGGGAATGCCCCAAAGAAACATTTTGTATTTTTATCAAATATTATCTGTAAATATTTTTCAATTCTTCGTCGTAAAGCATTTTGCCTTGTTTGGTTCTCTTGTCATAAACATAGGCACCATCAATATATCTGTAGAATTCATAAATTGCAAATAGCTTGTCTGTGGTTAATGTTACTTGGCGGTTTGTCGTTGCCCACATATAAGTAAAGCGTGGAATCCAACTCGGATAGTAACACACATTTGTTTCAACATGTAGTTTGTAATTTTTTGGTAAAACGGTATGAAATTTCTCTAATTCCAACATGGCATACCCAAGTCCGTCGTCATCTTGTGAAGTGGAATTGAGAATTTCCATTTTCCCATTCTTTACTTCTGCATTGACTATTATCTTAACATTAAGGTCTGCGTATGTGCTATCATTATTGTTCAGTGTGTATTGGTCTGTTATTGTGGGAATTGTGTCGTGCACCCATTCCATGAATTCTTTGTATTGCAAAGCCTCGTCCTTTGGTTCCCTCTCTTCCTCTTCCTGAGCAAAGAGATTTTGACAGATAAGCAGAAATGCAAATATAATATACTTGTTCATGAGTTTCAGAAAGTATTTGGTGGTAAATGTTGTTCTTTCTTTTGGCAAAAGTAACCAAAAATCCCGACAATACTATTTTACCTCAAGAACAAATATAAATTTAATGTTAATAAGGCTTAAATACTTGTAAGATTGGAGAATTTTTAGTTACTTTGCACCGAAATTTGGCGTATTGTGTACCTATGCGCTGGATTTGATATTTATTTTTACAAAATAATGAAGAAGAAAAAGAAGTCAGGAGAAAAAAACAGAATCGGTCTTCAGGTTGTGACGCTATGTATAAGTACGGCTCTTGTGCTGATACTCCTCGGTATGGTGGTTTTCACAGGTCTGACGGCTAATAACCTCTCCAATTATGTGAAGGAAAACTTAACCGTAACCGTTATGTTTGCAGACAATGTGTCTGACCAGCAGGCAAAGGCTGCGTGTAAAAAGATAAAGAAGAAACACTATGTTCACCGACTGGATTACATCAGCAAGGAACAGGCTCTGAAAGAACAAACAGCGGCTCTTGGCGCTAATCCGGCTGAGTTCCTTGGCGAGAATCCGTTCACTCCTTCTGCCGAAATCCATCTTATACCTGAATGTGCCAATGCTGATTCCATGAAATGGATAGCAAAGCAGTTGAAGGCTGACAAGCAGGTTTCAGAGGTGACATACGAGAAGGACCTTATGAACAAAGTGAACAAGAGCCTGCGAAAGATAATGCTTGTGATGATGGTCATCGCTGTGCTTTTGTCGTTTGTTTCCTATACCCTTATCAGCAATACCGTAAGACTTGGCATCTACGCCCGTCGTTTCACTATCCACACTATGAAACTCGTGGGTGCCTCATGGTCTTTCATCCGTGCTCCATTCCTGAAGATGGGCGCTTTGCAAGGATTACTTGCGGCCTTGATTGCCGATGCAGCCCTTGCCGGATGTATTGCTTGGCTTTACAAGTTTGAACCTGATATTACGGAGGTTGTGACGGTTGAGACTCTTGTCATCACGGGTGTCTCTGTAGTTCTCTTCGGACTTATCATCACAACATTCTGCGTCTATCTCTCCTTGAATCATTTCCTGAAGATGAAGGCGAAGGATTTGTATAAGGTGTAAAAAGAGGCCTCTCCCCCCGCCCTCTCCCGTAGAGAGGGAGCCGGAAGGCATAAGGAACTCGATAATAAAAATATACCATTATAATTTTGTGCCCCATTCACAAACAAATGTAACTTTTTCCTCGCCCCTTGGGGAGAGGATGCCCAAAGGGCAAGTGAGGGGCTGACTACTTTTATTTAAATGGAAGAAAAAAAGAATTTAGCCTTAGGCAAAATTAATTTCATCATGCTTGCTATAAGTATGGTGATTGTTGTGATTGGTTTTGTAATGATGAGTGGTGCAAGTTCTGATACCACACAGTACAATCCAGAGATTTTTAGTGCGATGCGCATCAAGGTAGCTCCTGTTGTTTGCTTCGTTGGTTTTGTATCAATTATTGCGGGCATTATGTACCGCCCAAAGCAGAAGTAAATGAACGAGTTACAGGCATTGCTCCTTGGTCTTGTACAAGGTTTTACAGAGTATCTTCCAGTTAGTTCAAGCGGACATCTGGAGTTGGGTAAGATAATTCTCGGTCCTGAAGCAGAGGCTGGCGGACTTACATTCGATATCGTTGTTCACGTTGCTACGGTTCTTAGTACGTTAGTTATCCTGTGGCGTGAGGTGATGTGGATATTCGCAGGATTGTTCCGCTTTGACGGTCGTATGAACGATGAGCAGAAATATGTAATCAACATCCTCATCTCTATGATTCCTGTAGGCATCGTAGGACTTTTCTTCAAGGATTATATCGAGTCTCTCTATGGTGATAATGTGATTGTTGTTGTGGGTTGCTGTTTGCTTGTCACATCTTTGCTTCTTGCCCTCACACATTTCTACGTACCAAGAGAGAAGGAGAAGATTTCACGTCTGGATGCATTTATCATCGGTATTGCTCAGGCATGTGCGGTTCTTCCTGGTCTTTCACGTTCAGGCTCAACGATTGCCACCGGACTTCTTCTCGGCAACAGCCGCAAGAACCTCGCACAGTTCTCATTCCTGATGGTTATCCCGCCAATCCTTGGTGAGGCACTCTTGGATTTCAAGCATATCTTTGCTCCTTCTGCAGAATATCTTGCAGAGCATAGTGGTGAGATGGCTGTAGTTCCTACAAGTTCTCTTATCGTTGGCTTTATTGCAGCCTTTATCAGCGGATGTATCGCTTGTAAGTGGATGATTGCCCTCGTTAAGAAGTGCAAGCTGATTTACTTTGCAATCTACTGTGCTATCGTTGGTGTTATCGCATTGTATTGCAGCACGTTGTAAAAATAAAAAGCCCCTCACCTGTCCTATGGACACCCTCTCCCCAAGGGGCGAGGGGGAAGTTAGTATTTTTCAATTAACAATTAAATATTAAATGCTTAAACAAGCGAAAGAAGGTAATTCCAACCTCGCCCCTTGGGGAGAGGATGCCCATAGGGCAGGTGAGGGGCCTCTTGATTTCCAGCAAGGAGAGTTTATCTACTTCAACAAGCCTTACGGAATGTCGAGTTTCGGGGCACTTGCCTTTGTACGTACTCGCATCTCACAAAGGGTGGATGTGAAGAGAGTAAAGACCGGACATGCCGGAACTCTCGACCCTCTTGCTACCGGCGTGCTGATTCTCTGTACTGGTAAGGCTACCAAGCAGATAGAGTCGCTTCAGCTTAACGATAAGGAATATACCGCCACCTTGCAGTTTGGTGCCACTACTCCAAGTTTCGACAAGGAATATACGGTTGACCATACATATCCTTCGAAGCATATCACCCGAGAGAAGGTTGAGGAGGCTTTAAAGCAGTTTGTTGGCGATATAATGCAGGTTCCACCTGTCTTTTCTGCTTGTAACGTGAACGGAAAACGAGCTTACGAGCTTGCAAGAAAGGATAAGGAGGTTGAGCTTCAGGCAAAGCAGGTAAGAGTGGATGAGATTGAACTTCTTGACTTTAACGATGAACTCAAGCAGGCAAGTATAAGAGTGGTATGCGGAAAAGGCACTTACATCCGCTCTCTTGCACGTGACATAGGTAAGGCTTTAGATAGTGGGGCTTATCTCACGGCTCTTTGCAGAACCCGTCTTGGTGATGTGAGAATAGAGGATTGTCACACCATAGACAACTTTCAGGAATGGCTTGACGCTCAGGAGGTTGCTCCGTATATAGAATGTGTTCAGAATCCTCCGGGTACAGGCAAGAAAAAGAACAAAAAGAAGAGGAAGAAGAGGCCTCTCCCCCCGCCCTCTCCCGTAGAGAGGGAGCCAGAGAGCGAAGTGGCTTCGTCAAAAAATATACAATAGAAAATGCTAATCTCCTCATTAGCGAATCGGCTCCCTCCCTACGGAGGGAAGTCCGATGTTGATAACATCGGAGTATGTGCAAAGCGGGGGGAGAGGCCGTAGTTTTGTTATTACTTTGTTTTATAAATATAGATGAAACTTTCTAATTTCAAATTCAAGCTCCCTGAGAGTCAGATAGCTATCTATCCGCACTCTATAGAGCGTACTGTAACTAATTCAGCAGGCGAAACTACTACTTTTCAGCTCAAGCGTCCGGACGAGGCAAGACTGATGGTGCTTCACAAGAAGTCACAAAAAATCGAGATGTACAAGACGGACGAAAAGGGTAAGCCAATCCTTGATGCTGATGGCAAGAAGCAGTTCATCATGTGTAAGGATATTGTGAATTACTTCACAGAGGGTGATACATTCATCTTCAACGACACCAAGGTGTTCCCTGCTCGTCTTTGGGGTACTAAGGAGAAGACGGACGCCAAGATTGAGGTGTTCCTTCTTCGTGAACTCAATGCCGAGATGCGCCTTTGGGATGTCCTTGTTGAACCTGCAAGAAAGATTCGTATCGGCAATAAACTCTTCTTTGACGACACTAATACGATGGTTGCCGAGGTTATCGACAACACGACAAGCCGTGGCCGTACCCTCCGTTTCCTCTATGAGTGTCCTCATGACGAGTTCAAGCGCGAGCTGTATAGCTTGGGCGAGGCTCCACTACCTCGATATATCTTAGAGCACAAGGGGCCGGATGGCAAGCGTGACCGTGTGGCAACAGAGGAGGATCACGAGGATTTCCAATGTATCTTCGCTAAGAACGAAGGTGCTGTAACAGCTCCTGCAACTGGTCTTCATTTCTCTCGTGAGATGATGAAGAGAATGGAGATTATCGGAATAAATTCTGCATATATCACTCTGCATTGTGGTCTTGGAAACTTCCATGAGATTGAGGTTGAGGACCTTACAAAGCATAAGATGGACTCTGAGGAGATGTTTGTTTCTGCAGAGGCTTGTAAACTTGTAAACGAGACAAAACTCGCAGGTCATCATGTTTGTGCTATCGGTACAAGCGTTGTGAAGGCAACTGAGAGTGCCGTTGGTACAGATGGTATGATGAAGGAGTTTGAGGGTTGGACCAATAAGTTCATATTCCCTCCATACGATTTCGGACTTGCCGATTGTATGATGGCTAATTTCTATCAGTCAGAGTCTCCTATGGTTATGGAGATTGCAGCCTTCGGTGGCTATGACCTCGTGATGAAGGGCTATAAGCTTGCTCTCGAAAACGGCTATAAGTTCGGCTGTTTCGGTGATGCGATGCTGATTATAAACGATTAAATACCCCTCCCCCAACCCTTCCCCTGTGGAGGTAGAAGGGAGGATTCCGAAGGATATGCAAATCATCATTTATGGTAGTCTGTATGGCTCTACTAAGCGATATGCTGAGCACTTGTCGGAGATTACGGGTATAGAAGCCGTAGCCTTCAAGGATGCAAAGGATATTGCTAAGTATGACAGGGTTATCTATATGGGTGCTCTTTTTGCCGGGAGTGTTCTTGGATTGAAAAAGACAGTCAGTAGGATGTCGCCAAATCAAAAGCTTACAATCATTACGGTTGGTATGGTTGATCCTGCTGATCCTGAGAATATTGACTATATCCGTCGTTCTATAAAGGCCAGAGTGCCAGCGCATCTCTATGATGAATCGCAGATATTCCATCTTCGTGGTGCTATTGATTACAGCCGTCTGACTCTTAAGCATAGGATGATGCTTTCTGTAATCCATTGGAAGATCTCGAAGATGCCAGAGGAAAAGCTTAATGCCGAGGCAAAAACCATTCTTGCTATCTATGGCAAGAACCTTGACAATGTTGATTTCAAATCATTGGAGGAATTGAATTTATGAGCAAAGAGCAGAAAGTTAACGAAAATACTAACTTTCTCCTCGCCCCTTGGGGAGAGGATGCCCGTAGGGCAGGTGAGGGGCTGCTGCGGAGGGGTTCCCATCTCGTCTATTTCTCTCTCGGCTCTAACCTTGGCAACAAGCGTGAAAACTTGAATAAGGCTATAAAATTAATGGAAGAGCAGATTGGCGTATTGCTACGTCAGTCTGCTTTTCTTGAAACTGAGCCTTGGGGCTTCCAATCGGACAACTCATTTGTTAATGCTGCTATCTGCATGGAAACTGAGCTTGATCCGTTTGAAGTCCTTGCTAAGACTCAGGAAATAGAGCGCGAGTTAGGGAGAACTGTCAAATCCAGCAATGGTGAATATCACGACAGGATAATTGATATTGATATCCTCCTCTATGATGACCTTCATATCAATACCCCTCAACTCACCATTCCCCACCCTTTGATGGAACAAAGGGATTTTGTCATGATTCCGTTGAGGGAGATACTTCATTCTGAGTAATGATCCATAGAGGTAATCTGCATTATAAAAAAGGCATCTCCGACATTCCTACTATAATATTATCTGAATGTCTGGGATGCCCTATTTTGTATATTTTAGATACATTGTATCTTTGCCATTACTGATGTGATAATCATCTTATTCGTCCGGCATATAAAGACTGTTATTTGCTGACTATTTTTGGATCATCAAGTTTTGTAAAAGAGTATGTCTTATAATTACTCATGTCATAACCAGCCCAACTTTTTCCATCAGCTCCCATGCTCACTTTAAATGTGTATGCATAATAGCCGTCATCTGTATACATCGAAATCGTTTGGTCTTTTTCGTTAAAAGTCCATCGGGCAATACGCTTTGATTCTTGCAATGGATCATAAGAAATTTCTCCATTACTGTTGGTGCTCATACTATAGTGTAAAGCCCCATTGGATTCCAACTGTATTAATCTCCAGTTCCCAGAAATCATAGATGTTTTCCAAACTCCAACTAACTGTTGGCGTACGCTTACATCATTATCATCGTCATCATTACCTCCACATGAAACGGATGCAAAACAAACCATAGCAAAAATTGCTATATAAATAAAACGGAAAAAAGTTATTTTGTTCTTTTTCATAATTTTTGTAACATTAAGATTTTTCATGTTAGCGTTCGAATCTTATGCAATGAGGAGCAATTTCGAACACTTTACCAGTACTTATCTCTTCAATAATAGCAACCTTCTTGGTAAGGTTCCTTTCTTGTTGAGGATCATAAAATATGACATTGCCAAAGCAATGGAAGAATCCCTGTCGTTCTTCCATAATGTCATTGGAATCTTCTGACTCTAAATCGCCTATAGACAGATTTTGCTCATTCAAATTAAAAATCACTTTTCTTAATTCTTCTTTCATTTATGAGAAATGTTTGCTTATGATACCCAAGTTCAGTTTTTTTATACAATTAACCACATAACAAAAAACGTGGGTATCCACCTTCTGCTCATCTATCATCTGAGGCCTACCACAGCCTTGTGTACTGACGAACAGAGTGATACCCACACAACGTATTAACGATATACCCGAAAGTGTGCTATGAAGGTATGGTTAGCCTTCTAGCACACAACGGATATACATATTTTACGTAACCGTGGCATCATACTCCGCAATGTCTTAGGTACACAATCTTATGTGGTAATTTCAGATGACCAATCGACAAAGCATCGTGTGACGCTTTTCCTTTATGTAGTGTCCAGTCCCATAGCTCCTCCCATCTCAATGGGAGTCAATGTTAATGAACTATAGACGAGTGCAAAAATACAAAAAAGTTAGCATATTAAACAAGTTTTTGCGAGAAATTTTAATAATTAGTTGCTAATTTTATGAAAAAAACGTATTGTTGTGCACATTTTGGGGAAACTTAATGATGCAAATGTATTTTAGCATGATTCCGTTGAGGGAGATACTAAGATAAAAAACTATTAGGGATTTCCCTATCAGGTATTAGGAAAATACAATTGTCAGACACGGACAGAAATCGTACTTTTGTCGCCAAATAAAAAACAGATGATAAAAGTATGAAGAACTTAACCATTATTTCTACTATCACATCATGTACTACATGTTTTACAAAACTGTGGTATCATATCCTTTGATTGCAAAAATACAACTTTAAATATAGTTCCAATCTCAAAATACTAACCAAAATGAAAACAACTAAAGTTTACCTAATGATGATTCTATGCCTCATTGCTCTAATTGGATGTAGAGAAGATGATGATGTCATATCATCAGACGAACTAACCGTGACTAATATTAGTGTAAGTGTGGAGGATTCTGTATATGTCGTTCTTTCTGGTGATTATAAAAAATCCGAGAGCTTCACTTTCACGTATGCCGACGATTGGGTAGTGACTGGTTTCAAAGATAGCCTATTTACTATATCTCAGAAATCAGGCAAGGCTGGTGATAATACCATCACAATATCTGCCAAAGATTATAATTGTTCTGATACTCTTTGCACCACTACGTTTTCTGTAACTCCTGTCAATAAAAATGATATAGAGAAAATTAATGTCTGTGTATTACAAAAACCTGCCTTTGGTCTTGACGAAATGAATATACAAGTCAGCCCTGAAGGCGATACCTTACATTTGAAATTCAATACAGATATTGAAATAAACGAGAGTCTGATATTCGTTGGGAATGACTTTATGATGGAGAAAAGTACAATTGAAGGTAATAACATCGAGATTATAATAAAACCAAATGTGACGGACAAGATTATACATGGAGCTTTTTGTATTACTATGAAAGATAATGATGGTAAGCTTATCCACTCTGGCTTTTGCAATATCGAACAACCAACAATGTCCTCTGTTTCAAAGGATATGTACACTGAGGATGGTAAAGTGACGCGACTACTCAGCCATACTAGGGGAAAAGGTATTCCTATCGTCATAATGGGTGACGGATTTCTTGATGTTGACATCACAAGCGGAAGATATCGTAGTGCTACAAAGAAGGCTGCTGATGCGATTTTTGACAGATATCCGATGTCGTGCCTAAAGGATTACTTTGATATATATGAGGTTACTGCTGTTTCTCATAACAACTATTTCTCTGATTTATCAAGTACAGCATTTGGTTGTCGCTATGCAGATAGAAGAACGATAGATAGTCATTGGGGCAAGATAGTGGATTATGCATGTAAGGCTATAGATGAAAATCGTTTAAAGGATGCTGTCATTCTTACCTTATTGAATGACTCTGTCTATGCAGGTTCATGTATGATGCATTCGGAGTGTGAAGTTTCTGATATTCCGAGCGGATGGTCTATAGCATGCCTTCCTGTAGGAGATTCTAACTTTGAATATACCATAAATCATGAGGTTGTTGGTCATGGATTCGCAAAACTTGCAGACGAATATATCGAATTTGAAGGTGAAATACCATACGATGAAATAGAATATACAAAGACATACCAAAGCTATGGCTTCTACAGGAATTTATCATTTAGCAACGATGTAACGAAGTCGTATTGGGCAAAACTGGCTGCCGATAGTCGTTATGCCCATGAAAAACTCGGATGCTACGAAGGAGGTCGTTATTACCCCAAGGGAGTTTGGCGACCTACAGATGATAGTGTCATGAACGGATTTGTTGAATGTTTTAATGCAATAGGCAGACTCATGATATACAAGCGATGCATGAATATAGCCTATGGTGACAAATGGAAATTCGACTATGAAGACTTCGTTAACTTTGAGAAAGCAAATGCCCAAATGTATGCATCATCAAGTAAGGCAAAAACAAGGAGCGCTTCAAAAAAACATTTAGGCTCATGCGTGCGAATTGTGGAAAGCCCAAAAATAAGTCAGTAAAATTAATGGAGGTAATCGTAGAAAAAAAAAGAATTTTCATACTACTCGTCAACTCATCACCCGTAACGCTGTATCACGTTGTGGTATAATCCGTTACAGCGGTGATTCATTTCAAGACACTCGTCACCCACTCGCCACACGAAACCTCGTAACGTGTTGAGACCGTGGATGTTGAGCGGTTTATTCACTCGTCACCCTATTTCGGGTGGCGAGTGATGACGAGTGAAATATGCTTGCAACTTATTGATTGCTAATATAATATCTCGTATGCGGGTGAAGAGTGGGTGAAGAGTTGAACGAAATGAATCACCGTTGCAACACGTTGTACGTTAGCATGTTGCAACGCTATGGGTGACGAGTTGCAGAGTAGTGTGAAAATTCTTTTTTCTGAAACTGATTTTGCTATCTCTACATAGCAATTCCGACACCTTACAGAAGTACCACCGTTTCTCCTTCGCTCCAAGTCCGTTGCAAGTCCGTTGCAAGTCCGTTCCAAGTCCGTTCCTAAGAATGGGCGAAAAATGGGACTTACATGGGATTTGCTTCGGAGTTACATGGAGTACAGAATCACTTGGCGAGTGGCTATTCCTCTTCATTTTCTGTATTCCTGTATTCAAGTATATCCCCTGGCTGGCAGTCGAGAGCCTTGCAAATAGCATCGAGCGTAGAAAAACGAATAGCCTTTGCTTTGCCAGTCTTTAGGACAGAGAGGTTGGCGGCGGTTATTCCTATGCGCTCTGCAAGTTCCTGTGAAGACATCTTGCGCTTGGCAAGCATTACATCTACATTAACTATTATACTCATAACTAAACTGTTAAGTCCTGTTCGTCTTTCAATTCCTTGCCCATAAGGATTACTTGTGATACAACCATGAAGGCAAGACCTGAAATAATGTACATAATATTACTCGTATTGCAGAATACAATATCATAATCAGCCATAAAGACATGATGGATATTGTATTGTGCTATGGCATACGATGTAATCAAGTCGGCAAAGTATAATCCTACGAGCATTATTCCTAATGTCTCTAATTTCTTTGCAATGTCGGCTACAAATACATTGCCTGTGCGTACGTTGCGAATAATCTTGATGCTAATCCACACAATATAGAAACAGATAGCAGCGATGAAGAAGCCGATGGTGAGGTATGGCGCTATGAAGATTATGGCTTGCTTGGTTGAGTCGTAAGGAACTTCGAGCTTTACCTTTTCCATAGTGACTTTATAATCCTGTCCGAAAGAGTGTGACATCATAACGCTATCGTTTACTATGGCCTTAGGTCTTACGAACACGCTGTATTGCTTGGTTGGCTTGTATTGAGAATGAAGTGTCCCATTCTTGTCTCTTGTGTGAGTAGCAAAAGATGTTGGCTCCTTGACATTCTCCAGGCACTCACCTTCTGATCTGTAACTGGTGATATTAGTACCAAAGTCGTAATGACATACAGAACTTATACTGTAAACAAAAGTCATTACTATAACGCAGATTAGTAATGAGGTGTAGATTTTAAGTTTTTTACTCATAATAGGCAAATATTTATTGTTTAACGATAATTAATTTCGGTGCAAAGGTAATAATATTTTTTGAATATCCAAATATTTTTGCAGAAAAAATTATCGAAAAACGATAAAAATATATGCTTTTTCGGTAAATGATGGGATTCTTTTCCTAATTGATTTAAGTTTTGGATGTACAGAATTGCCTAAAAGGCAATACTATGAGTAACCCCGTACATACGAGTGAAACGAGGATGTGCGGGGGATAAAGTCCATAATCCTTCTACTGCCTGGAGGGCAGTACATCGTGAAAAGTCATGTGTAAAAGCCAATCAGGTACAGCCTTCCAGGCTGGTAGGTGTGGTGGTAGTTCTCTATCCGAGGGCATCCTCTCCTTCGTCGAGTATGCACCTCGGTTACTCATAGTGTTGCCTTCCAGGCAATTCTAAACTCCGTTTTCTGATTGTAATTGTTCCAAAACCATATTAATAAGGTGTTTGTGAAAGAATTGCCTTATGTGGCACGAAATGTTAAAATTGCGTATTTACAAGCGAAATGTCAATTTATTATTCGTTTATCTAAGGAAATTTTATTAATTTTGCACCCGCAAATCAAAATTTGCTGCATTCGATGATTGCAAAAAGCGTCAGTGATTAGACGTTATGCATCAGAAGGATGTAATAATCAATTAATTATTAATCACATAAAATTTCTTTTACATTATGTATTTAGATTCAGCCAAGAAGACTGAGATCTTCGGTCAGTACGGTAAGTCTGCTACAGACACAGGTTCTGCAGAGAGCCAGATTGCTCTCTTCACATTCCGTATCAAGCACCTCACAGAGCACCTTAAGGAGAACCACAAGGATTACAAGACTGCTCGTAGTCTTACAATGCTCGTAGGTAAGCGTCGCGCTCTCCTCGACTACCTCAAGGATCGTGACATCACCCGTTACCGTAACATCATCAAGGCTCTCGGTCTGCGTAAGTAATCTTTTACGAACGCAAAAGGATGGATCTCCAGCAAGGCATCACTCCAAAGGATGTCATGTTGGAGATTTTTTATTAAACAGGCCTCTCCCCCCGCCCTCCCCCGTAGGGAGGGAGCCGGAAGGCAAAAGGTATGCAAATTATAGGCCTAACCAAGCCTTCCCAAAGGGAAGAATGTTCGATTGTATAATCGCTAAAGGCATGTTAATTATTAATTGTTAATTTTAATTCGGCTCTCCGGCTCCCTCCCTACGGAGGAGGGCGGGGGGAGAGGCCATATCTATTATGAAAAAACTATTATCTCTCCCACCTAATCTGGTGGATTGTTTTCACGATATCACAGGATTGTCTCGCGAAGAATGGTTCTGTACCAACGATCCTGTTGGTGCAAAGCTTGGTTCTGGCGGTGGCACAACGTGGCTAATGCAGGAGTACGAGAAGTCGGAGTTCTATGACAATCAGGCAACTGATGGAAAGCCTGAAAAGCGTCTTATCCTTCATGCCGGAGGACAGAGCCGTCGCCTTCCTGCATACGCTCCTTCTGGTAAAATCCTTACTCCTATCCCTGTGTTCCGTTGGGAGAGAGGACAGCGCTTGTCTCAGGATCTTCTTTCGCTTCAAGTACCTCTCTATGAGAAGATAATGTCGGTTGCGCCTGACGGTCTCCGCACTATGATTGTGAGTGGCGATGTGTATATCCGTGCTACTCAGCCTATTGGCGAGATACCAGATGCCGATGTGGTGTGCTATGGTCTTTGGCTCGGTCCTGAGATTGCTTGCGACCACGGCATCTTCGTTTCTTCGCATGAAAAGCCGGGAATACTGAAGTGTATGATGCAAAAGCCATCAGTTCAGACACTATCTCAGCTCCTTGAAAATCACTACTACCTTACTGATATAGGTATCTGGCTATTGTCTGATAAGGCGATGCAAGTGCTTAGGAATAAGTCGCTTAATGCTGACGGAAGCATAAGGGAATACGACCTCTACTCTGAATTCGGATGCGGCTTGGGTACTGATCCAACTACCCCCGATGATGAGGTGAGCCAACTATCAGTAGCTATTCTCCCGTTGCCTGGTGGCGAGTTCTACCATTATGGCACAACGCACGAGATTCTATCCTCAACCCTTGCCGTTCAGAATATCGTAAATGATCAGCGAGAGATAATGCATCATTCCAGAAGGCCGCATCCTGCCTTGTTTGTGCAGAATTCGGAGCTAAAGATAAAGCTAACGGACAAGAACCAGAATATCTGGATAGAAAATTCATGGATAGGCGAGAAATGGACGCTTACAATGGATAATGTCATTACTGGTGTACCTGAGAATGACTGGGAGATAACTCTTCAGCCTGGTCAATGTATCGATATTGTTCCAATTGGCGAGAAGGGATATGCAGTCCGTACTTACGGATTTAACGACAAGTTCGCAGGAAAGTTGCAGTTCACGCCGATGTTCCCTGTCGTGGAAAGTATAGAGGAAATAGGGGAGGTGTTGAAAGAAAAGCTGCAAGCCGCAGACAGCTACAGCCCCTCACCTGCCCTTCGGGCATCCTCTCCCCAAGGGGCGAGGGAAAAGTTACCTTTTGCCGCTAATGGAGATGATTTTGAGGGATCAATTCTTACTTCCTCCTCGCCCCTTGGGGAGAGGATGCCCGAAGGGCAGGTGAGGGGCCGCAGCTCTCGCCGTATCTCCGCCGAGCAAATCTCATCTCAGGCTAACCTTCGTCGCCTGACTGCTCAGAGAAAGCGTTTCCGTGCGCTTTGTTGGCCTTCTATTGCCGAAAATTATCGTCATAGCGTGTTCTTCCAGACGGATCTTGGCGATGCTGCACAGGAATTTGCTGCAAACAATATCGCTATTCCACAACCAATCAGCGAGGATAATCCGCTACTCACACGAGTGCACGATAATATGTTCCGTGCCGAGGTTAAGCGACTTCGTGGAGAGGATGATACGAAAGAGGCTCTGGAGGCTTTCCGACTTCTGCGTCAAGGACTTACCGAGACTGTCAAGGTAGAGATTGAGAATCAGAAATCACCTCGTATGTCGGTGTATAGCGATCAGATTGTGTGGGGTAGGTCGCCTGTGCGTATTGACATTGCAGGTGGCTGGACAGATACCCCTCCTTATTGTCTGATGGAGGGTGGAAATGTCATCAATCTTGCCATAGAACTGAACGGTCAGCCGCCTCTTCAGGCATACGTGAAGCCTTGCAAGGAGCGCCATATCATTCTCCGAAGCATCGACCTTGGTGCGTCTGAGGTTGTCAATACCTACGAGGAACTTGCTGATTTCTACCATGTTGGTTCTCCTTTCTCCATTCCGAAGGCTGCCCTCGTACTTGCAGGTTTCCAGCCGGGCTTCTGCATCGAGAAGTTTGAGTCGTTGGAAAAGCAGTTGGAGGCTTTCGGCTGTGGCATAGAACTCACCATGCTTTCGGCTATTCCCGCAGGCTCAGGACTTGGCACGAGCAGCATCCTTGCA
Organism: uncultured Bacteroidales bacterium; assembly: GCA_902798615.1. Classification (GTDB taxonomy): domain Bacteria; phylum Bacteroidota; class Bacteroidia; order Bacteroidales; family Bacteroidaceae; genus Prevotella. The sequence continues at coordinate 33,298 of CADBXL010000025.1, forward strand.
AGTACCGTGCTTGGTGCGTTGAATGATTTCTGCGGACTGGCATGGGATAAGCAGGAGATAGGTCGTCGCACGCTTGTTCTCGAACAACTCCTTACTACTGGCGGTGGCTGGCAGGATCAGTTTGGCGGTTTGCTTCAGGGCATCAAGCTTCTTCAGACAAAGCGAGGCTTCGACCAGAGTCCTACGGTCCATTGGTTGCCTTCAGAGCTTTACACCCAGCCAGAATATCGTCAATGTCACCTTCTCTATTACACAGGCATCACTCGCACGGCAAAGACATTGTTGGCAGAAATTGTCCGTAGGATGTTCCTGAACAACCACGATGAGATAGCCCTTCTGCGTGATATGAAGGAGCACACGCTTAATCTCTATGAGACGATTCAAAGGAACGATTTCGTGGGTTTGGGCAAGGCTATCCGCAAGACTTGGGCACAGAATCAGGCTATCGACAGTGGTACTAATCCCGCAGGTGTCAAGGCCATAAGTGATATGGTGGACGATCTCAGTCTCGGCTATAAGCTCCCTGGTGCTGGTGGTGGTGGCTATCTCTATATGGTGGCGAAAGATCCCGATGCAGCTGCTCGTATCAGACAGATTCTCAACGCTAATCCTCAGAATGCAAACGCCCGTTTCGTGGAAATGACGTTGAGCGAACAAGGATTGCAGGTTAGTAGGAGCTAAAGACCCACCCCCTTGCCCCTCCCATAAAGGGAGGGGAGTAGATAGAACTATCTCCTTGAGGGGATTCGGGAAATATTTAGATTGTTATTATTCATTTATGTTATGACTCCCCAGCATCTGTAAAATGTAACTACTCCCCTCCCTTTATGGGAGGGGTAAGGGGGTGGGTCTTTTATTATATGGAACTACAGACAAAAGTAAATATCGTAAAGTCTTTATTCAAGATAAATCCTTCGGACAGGCTTCTGTTCGTTGGCTCTTGCTTTGCCGAGAACATCGGACGCCGGTTTGTGGAGAACCAGTTTGATGCAATCGTCAATCCGTATGGCACTATGTATAATCCAGCGAGTGTGCTGCATACGGTGGAAAGATGCAGCCCCTCACCTGCCCTACGGGCACCCTCTCCCCAGGGGGCGAGGGGGATGTTACCTTCTTTCGCTTATGAGGAATCTTGGGAGACTTCAATGCAAACTTCCTCCTCGCCCCCTGGGGAGAGGATGCCCGTAGGGCAGGTGAGGGGCCGTAGCCGTTCTGCTTTCAGCTTCGCCATCATCACCCTCGGCACCAACCACGTCTATATCCTGAAGGAGACGGATGAGATAGTGGATAACTGCATGAAGCGTCCGCAGAAACTGTTTCGTGAAGAGCAACTGAGTGTGGATGAGTGTGCTGACTATCTGTCAAGGGCGGTGGCAATTCTGAAGGAAAGGAATCCTGAGGTGAAAGTGATATTCACGGTGAGCCCGATAAGATATGCGAAGTACGGTTTCCACGGCTCTCAACTCTCCAAGGCAACACTATTGCTGGCAGTTGACAAACTCGTATCCGCATCGCCTGAGAGCATCGGTTATTTCCCTGCCTACGAGATTATGAACGATGAGCTGCGCGACTACCGTTTCTATCAGCCCGACATGCTTCATCCTTCAGAGCAGGCGGTGGATTACATCTACGAGCGGTTTGCTGAAACGTATTTCTCAGAAGAGGCAAAAGAAATGGTTCGTGAATGGCAACCCATCAAGGCGTCACTCGCACATCGTCCGTTCAATCCCGATAGCGAAGAGCATAAAGCCTTTCTCGCCAAAGTACAAGAACAGAAAGATGCCTTTTTCGCTAAATGGCACTAAGTTCCCATGATAAAGACATTCCTTTCCCCATTTTTGGGGGGGAGAACATCAAGTATTTCGGGGGATGGTCTCAATTAGCGAGAGTACGAGTATTTTGAACAGTCTCAAAAACTCTTGAAAAAAAGCTTTTCCTTCGCTCTTCCTCCTAACCAAACTCGATGAACCTCCGCTTTATCTCCTATATATAATAGGAGCTTCATCGAGTTTGGTTCGGAGTAAGAGCGGACTTACATAGGATTAGATTGGGAAGAACATACGAACAGATATATCGGACTAACCATTTTTTTAACCTTTCTTTTTTGCTGTTTCATTTTTTTTCTCTAATTTTGCACTATCATTTGGTATTTCGTATCATTAATTAATGAAACATGGTATATAGCATAGAGAAAATCACCACGCTTTTAGGCGCGCGTCGCTATGGCGAGAAAGATAGCAACATTGCTTTCCTACTTACCGATAGCCGTTCTTTGTCTTTTCCAGAAGAGACTCTTTTCTTCGCCCTCCAATCAGAGCGTAATGATGGACACAACTATATAGATGACTTGCACCGAAGGGGCGTGAAGAACTTCTGTGTAAGTAGCTCCTACCCTATCCCTACGGATAAGGAGTGGGAAGACACAAATTTCCTTGTCGTTCCCTCTACCCTCGCTGCCCTCCAGAGACTTGCGGAGCGTCATCGTGACGAGTTTGATATTCCAATCGTCGGAATAACGGGCAGTAACGGAAAGACTGTAGTGAAGGAATGGCTGTATCAGTTGCTAATGCCTTCTATGCACGTCACACGTTCCCCACGCTCATACAACTCGCAGATTGGCGTCCCTCTCTCTGTTTGGAAACTTAACGAGAGGAGTGCCGTCGGCATATTTGAAGCCGGCATCAGTCAGATGGGCGAGATGCAGCGCCTTGCAGATATCATTCAGCCAACCATCGGCGTGTTCACCACGTTGGGACAAGCGCATCAGGAGAACTTCCACACACTCGAAGAGAAATGTCATGAAAAATTCCTGCTTTTCAGCGATTGTGAGGTATTGGTATATCCGCAGGATAATGATATCGTTTTCCGCGAACTCAAGAAATGTGATTTCAAGGGTGAGAAACTTGGCTGGTCGTTTACCGACCCTTCCGCAGCATTCTATATTAACAAGGTAGAACAGGAAGAGACCGGGACGAAGATACATTATACTTATACACAGGTGAGGGGCTATTCCTTTACCATTCCTTTCATAAGCGAGGCTTTCGTTGAGGACTCAATAGCAGCAGCCGTTGTTGCCCTTCATCTTGGAATAACTCCAGAACAACTTGAGGAGCGTATGCTAACGCTTGAGCCAGTAGCCATGCGACTTGAGGTAAAGGACGGACAGAGAGGCTGTACGCTCATAAACGACTCTTATAACTCTGACCTTGCATCGCTTGACATCGCCCTTGACTTCATGCAACGCCGCCCTGACCACAAAGGCCGCAAGCGCACGCTGATTCTCAGCGATATATACCAGTCGGGTGTTAATGACGCGGAACTCTACAAGGAGGTATCAGAACTTGTAGTAAACCGCGGGGTTGAGAAATTCATCGGTATTGGCAAGGCTCTAAAGAACTGTGCCGACATCATAGGGATTGAGGAAAAATCCTTCTTCAAGACAACCGAGGATTTTATTGCCAGCTCTGTATTCTCATCTCTTCACGACGAGGTAATCCTCATCAAGGGCGCACGTAGTTTCGGCTTTGACAGAATCACAGACCTGCTTGTGGAGAAAGTTCACGAGACAACGCTTGAGGTTAATCTCAATGCCCTTGTGGATAACCTCAACCATTATCGCTCTTTCATGAAGCCAGAGACAAAGCTTGTCTGTATGATCAAGGCAGACGGCTATGGTGCAGGTGCTGTGGAAATTGCGAAGACTCTTCAGGATCATCGCGTTGACTATCTCGCCGTTGCCGTTGCCGACGAGGGCGTTGAACTGAGAAGGGCAGGCATTACTGCGAATATCATGATCATGAATCCGGAGATGACGGCATTCAAGACCATGTTCGACTATGACCTTGAACCTGAGGTATATTCCTTCCGTCTTCTCGATGCACTTCGTCATGCTGCCCGCAAAGAGGGTATCACAGGCTACCCTATCCATATCAAACTTGATACAGGTATGCATCGTCTGGGTTTCCACCCTATCGACGATATGCCTAAGCTCATAGAGTATCTGAACAATCAGAATGCACTCATTCCACGCTCTGTATTCTCGCATTTCGTAGGTTCTGATGGGGACAACTTCGACGAGTTCTCTGACTATCAGTTTGATCTCTACCAGAAGGGAAGCAAGGCTCTGCAGGATGCCTTCGAACATAAGATTCTCCGTCACATGTGCAACACGGCTGCTATTGAACATTTCCCTGAACGCCAGATGGATATGTGCCGCTTAGGCCTCGGACTCTATGGCATCAACCCACGAAACAACGAGGTATTGTCAAATGTCAGCACATTGAAGACCACCATTCTCCAGATTCGCAAGGTACCTGCAGGAGAAAGTATAGGTTACAGCCGTCGCACCATCCTTGAGAAGGACAGCATTATTGCTGCTATTCCTATAGGCTATGCTGACGGTCTCAACCGTCATCTCGGCAACCGCCATTGCTATTGTCTCGTAAACGGCAAGAAGGCGGAATATGTAGGTAACATCTGCATGGATGTCTGTATGATTGATGTGACCGACATCCCATGTCAGGAAGGCGATAGTGTGGAGATTTTCGGCGACAATCTCCCCGTAACTGTATTGTCCGATACCCTCGATACTATACCATACGAGGTATTGACAGGGATAAGCAATAGGGTTAAGAGGGTGTATTTTCAAGATTAAATAATGTTAATTCTTCCTTATTCTCATTAAAAATCACTATCTTTGCAGTCAATTAACTATAAACATAAACATGGAATAAGGATGATGGAATAAGGAATAAAGTTTGGAGGTTTTGAAAAGCAAACAAACTATCATCTTTCTGCCTTGTTCTTTATTCCAAAAGCCTAACTAAAACGATGAGTTCAATACAGACAAACAAAATGACCAACTGGCGTTGGGTGATGTGCGCGATGCTTTTCTTCGCCACAACAGTAAATTACATGGACCGTCAGGTTCTGTCGCTCACATGGAAGGACTTCATCTCGAAGGACTTCAACTGGACAGACGATGACTACGGTACAATCACAGCCACATTCTCCATCTTCTATGCATTCATCTCGCTCTTTGCAGGTAAGTTCATCGACTGGATGGGCACAAAGAAGGGCTACATCTGGGCTATCGTAATATGGAGTCTCGGCGCATGTCTCCACGCAGCATGTGGATGGGCTACATTACATCTTGCCGACACAGGATGGTTTGGTGAGAATGTAGTAAAGGGAACATTAATGTTCACCTCTATTTCCGTATATCTCTTCCTCGCCTGTCGTATCGTACTTGCTATGGGTGAGGCAGGAAACTTCCCTGCCGCTATCAAGGTAACAGCGGAATACTTCCCAAAGAAGGACCGTGCATACGCCACAAGTATGTTCAACGCAGGTTCAAGCGTCGGAGCACTTGCAGCACCTCTCACCATTCCTATCCTTGCAGCAGCAATGGGTTGGGAGATGTCATTCATCATCATCGGCGCTATCGGTTTTATCTGGGCTGCAGCATGGGCATTCATGTATGAGCACCCACATCAGAGCAACAATGTAAATGAGGCTGAGCTTGCTTACATCAACTCTGATGAAAAGCAGGAAGAAATAGCAACTGATTCTGAAGACAACGGTCTGAAACTCTCTTTCGGTGAATGCTTTACATATCGTCAGACATGGGCATTCATTGTCGGTAAGGCTCTTACCGACGGTGTATGGTGGTTCTTCCTTTTCTGGGCTCCAGCCTATTTCTCTGAACTTGGTCATCCATCAAACACATTCACAGGCCAGATGCTTATCTTCGTACTCTACCTCATCGTAACTGTACTCTCTATCTATGGTGGATACCTTCCAAAACTATTCGTTGAGAACAAGGGTATGAATCCATACGCAGGCCGTATGCGTGCGATGCTTATCTTTGCATTCCTCCCTATCTTTGCTATGTTTGCACAGCCTCTTGCAGGTGTAAGCGTTTGGTTGCCATGTATCATCATCGGTCTTGCAGGTGCAGGTCATCAGGCTTGGAGCGCAAACCTCTACTCTACTATTGGTGATATGTTCCCTAAGAGTGCCATCGCAACTATCACAGGTATAGGTACTATGTTCGGCGGACTTGGTTCATTCCTCATCAACAAGGGTTCAGGTATGCTATTCACATACGCCGAAGGTCAGGGCGATGCCTTCACATTCTTCGGAGCGACAGGCAAGCCTGCCGGATATATGATTATCTTCTGCTATTGTGCCGTTGCCTACCTCATTGCTTGGACATTGATGAAGACACTTGTACCAAAGTATAAGCCGATAGTCGAATAAAGTTTAGTGTTTAGAGATTAGTGTGTAATGTGCCTCCTCTAACCTCTAAACACTAAACTCTAAACACTAAACTCTACCCCCTAACCTCCAAACATGACCGAGGAACAAGTACTCAACAAACTCACTACACTATGCGCACGTGGAGAGCATTGCCAACAGGAAATGCTCGATAAGATGCGTCGCTGGGAAATAGACGAATCCACACAGGCGCATGTAATGGAATATCTCCTAAAGGAGAAATACATTGATGAGGAGAGATACACACGTTGTTTTGTTGAGGAAAAGATAAAATTCAACGGTTGGGGGCGCAAGAAGGTAGAGCAAGCGCTCTACATGAAACGAATCCCAAGCCGTATCTATAATCCGATTCTGGATGAGGTAGATGAAAAGAAGTATGAGGAGGTACTCCGTCCGCTACTTGAGGCTAAGCGCAAGACAGTAACGGGAAAATCGGAATACGAAATCAGAGGTAAACTCATTCGCTTCGCACTCTCACGAGGATTTGAGATGGATGAGATACTTAAAATATTAGATTAACCACCCCCTTTCCCGTCCGAAGAGCGGGAAAGGGGTCGTTTCTTTTATATAATCTTCGGTTGATGCACATCCTGTGCCTTTGCTTTTGAAGCATATCCAAGTGAAAGGATACTGATATTCACGTTTCCTGCTTTCAGAATCTCACTTGCACAGGATATTGTCGTAGCACCAGTCGTTATTATATCATCAATAAGAAGCACATGCCGTCCCTTAACAGCATCCGCATCTTTCAGCACAAAGACATCACTCACATTCTCCCGTCGCTCTTCCCTCGTCAGATGTGTCTGACTTCTGCTAAAATACCGCCTTATAACGGCATGTTTCTCTATCGGTATTCCCGTAGCCTTGCTAATACCACGCGCAATCATTTCACTTTGGTTATAGCCACGCGCCATCCTTCTACTGATACTAATAGGCATTGGAACAATACAGTCAATATCATCAAAGAATCCCTTCATCTCGTCTGCAAGCATCTCTCCAACTTCAATAGCAATATTGGCAAATCCATGATATTTCGCACCATACACCATTCGTGCCTGTCCGGATTGGGAAGTGAAATAGAAATAGGCTGCCACCTTCTCTACAGGAATCTTTCCCCAATACATCCTTGCCAAGGGATTATCGTAAGGATGTTCCCAGAACATTGTCCTCGGCATATCAATATTACACCGCAGACACAAAGGACGCTCGTCAAGTTCAAGACGATTGCCACAAATGGGGCACATCCTCGGGAAGAAGAAATCAAGTAAAGCAGCAAGCATGATACAAATTACATTATTCCAGTAAACTATGCCACACCATCCTTCTGCAGAAGGTGTGCGATATGCTTTTTTGATATCTTACGCAGACGGTTCAGCAAGAATAGCACCGCAAAAGTCAGCAGACACGCAATATCTGGAAGTACAGACTGAACCATAAGAAAGCCGTCATATAATCCGTGAGCCAATACTGGAACACCTATAGCAAGCAGCAAGTACATCGGCTTCTTTCCTACACTACTTGCAAAGTGTGCAAGAGAATAGAAATATCCCATGATAATGGCGAAGAAGAAATGTCCGGGGATAGCCAACAACGCCCTTCCGATTCCGACACCAAGCCAATTATCATAGTTCTCATACAAATACAACACATTCTCTATGCCTGCAAATCCCATTCCAATACATACGGCATACACTATTCCGTCGAAATGCTCGTCAAAATACTTATTGTTTCTCACCGCAAGCCACAGCATTAGGAATTTGAAACATTCCTCAGGAATAGCAGCACCGAAGAAGGCAAAAGCCAACTGTCCTGTAACCGTCGTACTTTCCTCACCATACAGTCCCATCTCCTTAAAAGGAACGGAAAGGAGCATCGACAATGGTGCAGAAAGAACTCCGAAGAACAAAGCCTTCACCAACTGCCATGTAGGTTCCGGATTATTCTTATCCTTTCTGTATATGATGTATAGTGCAATAAGCACAGGCAACAGAGCCGCAACGAAAATCAATGTATCATTACTAAGCATAGTATTTTCAAAAACTTACATGAAAAACAGGAGTTAAAGTTATTTTGCAAAGGTACAACAATTAATCGGAATTCAAGAACAAACAGCCAAGAAAATGTAATAAAAGCAACAATGGTTTTGTAGCTTTATAATAATTTGTTATATTTGCATCCAGAATTAATATCTAACCAAAAAAAGAAACTGTTCTTTTGCATAAAAAACGAAAATAATGGAAACAAGAGTCAAAGAGAAATTAGATAACGATGCTCGCCGTAAAGTAGGTAAACAATATGGCTTCAAACAATCATCATGGTGTAACTGGCTCATAAAAGACGGTTATTTTTTCTATATCGTACATGGCACATTTACAAAAGACGCAGATCTTTATGTCAAGCCATGCTATTTTGATGACATATTATGGAACTTAGTTCCCGAAGAAAATGCCACCCAAAATCCGCAAAGTCATAGGGCAATAGGAAGTTTTACCGCACCAGATTTTCTGGTATCTAAAAATACTGTTCCATTGGAAGAAGATGCTGATTTTACTGAGAAGAATTGCATTTCAGTTTGGAAAGAAATATTTAGCAAGGTTCACTCGCAAATAGAAGAATTTCTCTCAAAGAATCCAGATGTAGAAGAGTTTACCTTTATCAACAATGACAGTATTGGAAGGTTAAATGACGAAACCTTAGTGTACATGCTTCAATTGATTTACCACAAGCAATACCAAGAGGTAGAAGATTACGCAAAGAAATTATTAGAATACGGAGTTAAAGGTTGTTATTGCTGGGCAGACAAAAATGATAATTACAAATATATAAATGAATACATTATCGATTTTTGCCGTGCGCAAAATATGAAGAATTGAGCATTAACAATCAAGGACTAGCGGAATGGAAAAGATTCGAGAGCAAAAAACAATGTGATAATAATAATTTTACAATAGCCATCTTTGATTAGTCTTTCCTTCATGTAATTTATAATCTCTAGAAAAATCCATACTGTCAAGTAGAATTCCTTGGCGGTGTGGGATTTTTGTTTTCTCTCTTTCTTGATTTTTCACCCCAAGAACAGGGGATAATCCTTGCAAGAAACTCCGCTGTTTTTCCGTTCTTCCTTCGAAGATACTCCATCGTTACTCCATCGCAAGTCCATCGTTTCGATGGAGTATCTATGGAGAACTGATGGACAATCGATGGAGTATCCTCTAAGTTTTAAGGAGGGAATTGCTTATTTACGCCTTGAGAATTAGAAACGCGCACCAGCCTTTAGGGGCTGACGTCCGCTATTTTCAAGTCGTGATTAATGTGCAATTTTCACTTTTTCTTTGGAAAAGTTGCTTAATTTGAAAAACTTTTAGTATTTTTGTCCTCGATATGAGCAATATCCGAACATACAGGGTTAATCATGCAATGCAGATGATTTCTATTCCTCTGCATTCTACCACTAACAGCTATCATCTCGGGAATAACGATGAGGTAGTGGATGAATATGGATATGTTTCTCAAGTTACGAACTATTATCCATTCGGTGCGCCTTATGCTGATGCCACAGCAGTCAAGAATGCAGACTTTCAGCCATACAAGTACAACGGCAAGGAACTTGACCTGATGCATGGTCTTAACACATACGACTATGGTGCTCGTCAGCATGACCCTATCCTCGCAAGATGGGATAGGATGGATCCGCATTGTGAAAGCTATTACCCGCATAGTCCCTTTAACTATTGTGTGAACAATCCTGTGAATGTGATTGATCCTGATGGAAAAGACGGTTATTTGATTATTTGGGCAAGCAGTGATGGTCAGTATGGACATGCTGCATTTGCAGTTGACAATCATGATTTTGACAATACAACTTTAGCTCCTTGCCCCGAATCTAATGGCACACTAACAGTATATGATCTTTTTCCACAAGGAGATTATGACGTTTTTGACGCAATATTTGATACCTCAGTTCCCGCTTCGTATGAAGGGGAATCGTATAAATTAGATGATATAAAAAAGAATGGCACTGTCCGCGAAGACAAAAAACCAGATGGAATCATAAGATTAAAAGGAAACAAGAGTGACAACGAACTGAAAACCATTATGGAGAATCTCCAAGATGTTCATAAAAATTATAAAGGGCAATCGTGGAATTGTTCGACTTATGCGAGAGAAGGTGTTAGAGCGGCAACAGGAACAGAAGTCAAAGGTGAAGAAACTTCTAAAGGAATCTTTTCTGATTATAATTATGTAACCCCCAATGCATTATATGAAGCAACCAAAAAGTTAAATGGAGCTACCATAGTGATGGATGCAGGAAATAAAACTAATTATAAGTTTGAATCCAAAAGAAGTAATTCTTCTAAAACGAAAAAATAGAATGATAATGAAAAAAAATGCAGCAATAATAATGTTTGAAATCATGTTTATATCATTCTTATCCTCTTGTCAAAGGAAAGGTGAGGCATTATACATTCCGGATATTGAACATACTGATTCCATTTCCTATAAGACGTATCAGCATAAATCTGATTCCATCATAATTGACTCCATTATAATCAAGGATAAAGATGATATCAAAGAAGTGATAAACTTATTAAAAAATCATACTTTCAAGGTCGATGCTAAATTTGCATCCGATAAAAGAATGACATTTTACATAAAAGGAGTAGAAGAAAACATCTCAATAAGTAAAAAAGGAGTAAAAGGTATAAAATATAATGGTGAATACAGATGTGATGTAGATGTCGAAACATTTATGGAGAAACTTTTAGATAATTAATCTCTCCCCCATACCTCAATCAATCCCTCGTGAATTCCTTGGGGTGTGGGATTTTAATCCCTCTAACCTCCCCTTCTCTCAACCTTTAGACGCTTTGTCTTTAGTGCTGAGAGAAGGGGATTTTTCTATGCTTTAGGTCTGCTCTTCCTCCTATGTTCCTCCCTTATGCCTCCTAACCAAACTCGATGAAGCTCTTATCCTTTATAAGAGAAAAAGCGGAGGTCCATCGAGTTTGGTTAGGAGGATCATAGGAGGATGAAGGGAGGAAGAATATGGATGTTGTTTGATCTATACGAGAAAATCGGGATATGATTTGGTGATATGGGAAAAATCGCTTATCTTTGCATGCAATAAACAAATAGAGGTATTACAATATATACTCCAGAGTAGTAAAATAAATTTTCATATAAAATATATCGATAATTATGCAAAAAAAGCTTTTTGTAATGTCATTAATAACATTACTGTCTTTCCTTTCAATGCAGGTAGTGGCTCAAACAATAAATAGTGCTACTGATTTGAAGAATTTCTATATGAAATATTTATCTGACGATCCAGATGCATATGAAAAGGCAGCTGCAGATTATTGTACAGTTCCATTATATAAAAAATGGGAAAAAATTACATCTGAAGTATATGATCCATTCACATTGGGCTATTTTGAAGACGACGAATTAATAAAACAATCTATTGTCATCAAAGAAAAATCTCCTAAAACTATATATGAGGTTTCATTTAAAGTCCATGAATACTCAAACAAACAAATAAAAACTGTTAGTCTTTTTATTTATGTAGAAGGAAAAGGGAAAATTTACAAGATTGTGCGATCTTCCGACAATATGACCATCGAAGATACTCAGCTAACACATTCCACATCAGATTCGGATGGTAAAACGGAGCAAACGGAATAACCCAATTCTAAACGTTCAAAAGATCACATAGAATACTCTCTACACATCCCCTTCTCTTAGTCTTTAGACACTTTGTCTTTAGTGCTGAGAGAAGGGGAGTTTCTTTTTTTAGGTTTGTTCTTCCTTCGAAGGTATGGACAAAAGATGAAATACAGCGGGGTACTGATTTACTTTAACGTCAGTTCGACGAATTCCACGAATGGCAGCAAGCTGCCTTAACCACTGCGTGGAGCTACACGAATTACCATTAATACTCACAAATTTTCCACGAATTATTTTTTCTCTGTCCCGATTTTTTCGAATATTCGAATTATTTTTCGCTGAAGCTCAACAAGCTGAAGCAAGTCGGGATGAAAATTATCGATTAATTCGCGATAATTCATGGAAATTCATGTAGCCAAGCGCAGCGTTTATTTTCGTCGAACTCACGTTACTTTATCAGTTTTATTATCTCTTCCAGTTCCGTTACGATATACGTTGGCTTTCTTGGAGGCACGAAGCTGGCATCCCATCTATTATATAATATTGTATCCAAGCCGGCATCCATAGCGCCTTCGATGTCAGCTATGTAGTTATCTCCAATCATCAGAGTGGTTTCCGGCTTTGCACCTGTTTTCTCGAAGGCATAGTCGAAGAATTTCTTCGATGGCTTGTTTGCTCCAGCATCCTCACTAAGAATTACGGTATCAAAGTAGTCATAGAGTCCACAGGCACGGAGTTTCTTGTACTGTATCTCATGAAAGCCATTACTGCAAATATGTAAATGGCATCCCTGTGTTTTCAAAAAAGTTACCAACTCCAATGCCCCCTTAACCGTACCTGGCTTATTAGAGCAAAAATCAAGGAACTTATCACTTATCTCCAGACAAAACTCTTCGGTTACATTCTCAAGTCCCTTACCAAGACTCAAAGGGCGACGGAATCTCTCCACGATGAGATATTGACGGTCAATCTCACCTTTATTATATAAGGTCCAGAGATCAAGATTGGTCTTCCAATAGTTATCATAGAAGAAATTCGGATCATCAAAATATCTCCCTAAAGAAAAGAAATCGAAGGTCTCGGCAAGCGCAATTATAGCATTACCCCTTGTATCATAAAGGGTATCGTCAAAATCAATAAATATGTCGTTGTAAGTTTTCATGCTGCAAAGGTAATAAAAAAAGTTCATAGTTCATAGTGCATAGTGCATAATTAAAACTATGAATTATTAATTATGAACTATGAACTAGAATAAAAATGTCATTTTTTTCCACAGATTTGTCCTTTTTTAACATATTCGGTAACAAATTATGCATTTTTTGTCATAAAATTAGCATTTTTTGTAGAAAAAATATTAATTTTGCGAACAAATTGACATTAGGGTAAAGAGTAAAGTGTAAAGGATAAAGAAAAAAAAAGATTTTAGTATAAAGTATAAACATAATCAAGTAAGAGTATTTATGAAAAGAAAACTAACAATGATGCTTCTGTGCATGATGATGGCAGTGACTGCCCTCGCACAATCAGCAATCAGCGGTACAGTTATTTCTGCTCAGGACGGTGAGCCAGTCATTGGTGCAGCTGTAAAAGTAAAAGGTTCCACACAAGGTGTTGTAACAAACCTTGAAGGTAAGTTTACTATCAATACAGAGGCAGGACAGACTCTCGTCTTCTCCTATGTCGGCATGCAGACAAAGGAGGCTACAGCAAAAAACGGCATGAAGGTAACACTTGATGCTGACGACAAAGTCCTTGACGAGGTCGTCGTAACAGCTATGGGTATCACCCGTTCAAAGAAGTCTTTGGGCTATGCCTCTCAGGATCTTAAGGATGGTGAACTCAGCACATCTGGAACAAGCTCTCTGGCTAACGCTATTCAGGGCAAGCTCACAGGTGTAGATATCCGTCAGTCTTCTGGCGCTCCTGGTGCATCTTCACAGATTGTCATCCGTGGTGCACGTTCATTCGACGGCAACAACCAGCCTCTTTATGTAGTTGACGGTATGCCAATTACAACAAAGGCAGACTTCGATACATACGATTCTGTAACAGGAGCTAATATCTCCGACCGTTCTATTGATATCAACCCTGACGATATTGAGAGCATCAACGTACTTAAAGGTCAGGCTGCTTCTGCCCTCTATGGTATTCGTGCTTCAAATGGTGTGATTGTCATCACCACAAAGCGTGGAAAGGCAGGTCAGAGCAAGCCACAGATTGTGCTCAACACCAATATCTCTGCTCAGTCTATGTCTCGTGAGTTCAAGCACCAGCAGGTATATGCTCAGGGCAATAGCATAGAATCAGGTTACAACCCAACATCTTCTCAGTCTTGGGGTCCTAAGATTGCCGACCTTGCCAATGACCCTGGGTACGGCGGCAATACAGACAACAAGTACACTCAGGCAAGCGGCAAGCATCAGGGAATGTACTACAACACCAAGCGTGTTGCAGCAGGTCTTGACGGCTGGACAACTCCAGAGACTTACGATAACCTCTATGACTATCTTCAGACAGGTTGCACAGAGAATACGAACCTGAGCATCTCTCAGGCTATCAACAACCTCAACTACTCATTCTCTATCAGCAACTCACATCAGGACGGTATCATTCCTTCTACAGGTATGGATCGTTGGGGTGGTCGTGGCGTTGTTGACTGGACAATTAACAAGGAGTGGAAGACTGGTTTCTCTGCCAACTACTCTTCAAGCGAAATCACAAGTGCTCCTGGTGCCAACAACGGTATCATGAACGTGCTCTATTCTTGTCCTGCTGAGTATAATCTCAAAGGCATTCCTTATTGCTCTCCATCTGATCCAACTCAGCAGATTCTCTTCCGTTCTACATCATTCAACAACCCTTACTGGTGGTCAGCAAATGATGAATTCGGTCAGCACACAAACCGTTTCTTCGGCAATGCTTACTTCGAGTATGCTCCAAACATCGGTCTTGAAGGCTTCACTCTTAAGTTCCGTGAGCAGGCAGGTATTGATATGTGGACCTCAAACTACAGCAAAGTAGCAGAGATAGGTTCTGCATACAACAAGAAAGGTGAGATTGAGAACTATGGTTCACAGCACAATGTATTCAACAATACATTTACAGCAAACCTTGACGGTCGTATCAACGAAGACTGGGGACTCAACATCATCCTCGGTAATGAGGTTAACCATGAGAACAAACGCATTTGGGATTATGATGGTACGAATTTCAATTTCTATGGCTTCCCTGTAATGAGTAACGTCAAATCCATAGCAGGCGGTGAAGAAAGCCCAGAATACACCAGAAGCGAACGTACAGTAGGTTTCTTCGGTAGTTTTTCTGCCGACTGGAAGAATATGCTCTACCTCACAGTAACAGGTCGTAACGACTATGTTTCTACCATGCCACGCGGAAGCCGCAGTTTCTTCTATCCTTCTGTTTCTCTCGGATGGGAATTCACACAACTCCCAACATTCCAGAATCAGAACATCCTTACCTATGGTAAGCTACGTGCATCTTACGCTCAGGTAGGTCAGGCAGGTAATTATTATGAAACATACTATTCAACACCAAACTATGGTGGTGGTTTCTATAGTTTCACTCCAATAGCATACCCACTTCCAAGCGGAAGCTCTGCCTATGCTCCTTATCAAACTCTCTACGACCCTAACCTGAAGCCTCAGAACACTACAAACTGGGAGACAGGTATTGATCTCGCTTTCTGGAATGGCAGAATCAAGTTCAACTACACTTACAGCTACCAGAACGTAGTAGATCAGATTTTCGAGGTTCCTTGCGATCCAACAATGGGCTATAAGTACATGATGACAAACGCAGGTCGTATGAAGACAAACTCTCACGAGATTTCTCTTAATGCAGCAATCGTTCAGATGAAGGACTGGGACGTTAACCTCGGCATTAACTGGACAGCGGTTGACAATAAGGTTGTAGAGCTCGCAGAGGGTGTAGAGTCAATCATGCTCGGCGGTTTCGTAGAGCCACAGGTTCGCGCTCAGGCTGGTTGTACATATCCAAACATCTACGGTTATGCCTTCGAGCGTACCGAGGATGGACAGCTGCTTCTCCTCGATGGCCTGCCACAGGCAACCACAGACAGCCAAGACCTTGGCAACTGTGCTCCAGACTGGACTATGGGCCTTAACTTCTCAGTCCGTTGGAAGCGTCTCACCCTCGACACAACTTGGAGCTGGCAGAAGGGCGGTAAGATGTATCATGGTACAAACATGACCATGAACTACTTCGGTGCAACTGAGGAATCTCTCCCTTACCACGAAGGCACAATGGTTGCAGATGGAATTGATATGGTAACCGGTCAGAAGAATACTAAAGAGGTTAGCAAGCAGGACTACTATGCAGCTTACTATGACGTAACAGAGGCAGGTATATACGACACAAGCTTCTTCAAGCTCCGTGACCTCACCCTTACCTACGATCTCCCTAAGTTCCTCGGTATCGACGCATCTATATATGGCTTTGTCCGCAACATTCTCGTTTGGGCCAAGATGCCTAATTTCGATCCAGAGTCATCACAGGGTAACGGTAATATGTCAGGTTACTTCGAGCGTTTCTCTGTTCCTGCAACAAAGAGCATCGGTGGTGGTCTGAAAATTACATTCTAATTATTTTTAATGTATCAAGAAAAATCAGATGATTATGAAGAAATATATAGTAATGGCAATGTCTGTCGCTCTTTTCGGCATGACATCATGTTCTGAGGACCAGCTTGATGAGGTAAACAAGAACTACAAATACCCTGCAGCAAATGTCGTTCCGGCACACCTTCAGATTACAGATGCCATCATGGCAACAGCATTCCACACAACTTCAGGTGATTATTCCTTCTACCTCTCTTCTCTTACCGAGCAGCAGGTAGGTACAGGTAATAACCAATTCATGAAGGCAGAACTACGTAACGCAGGTGAAATTGCAGCTCCATCTACATTCGACAATGTTTGGAACTCTACATACTCAAATCTCCTGAACATCAAGGAGATGATTGACAAGGTAGAGAAGAACATAGCAAGCAGCGGCGGTCAGCTCGACGTTCTCGGTGCAGCACAGGTTCTCAAGGTTATCAACTTTGAAATCCTCACAGACATGCACGGAGATATTCCATACTCTGAGGCACTCCAGACTTCCGCTAACATGCAGCCGAAGTCAGATTCTCAGGAAAGCATATATGCCGACCTTGTCAAGACAATCAACAATGCTATCGAGAACCTGAATACTGCCACAGAAGAAAAAATGGCAAATTTCGGTTCTGAGGATATTCTCTTCAAAGGCAACACAAAGAAGTGGCTGGCACTTGCCTATGCAGTAAAGGCACGTCTTTATATTCATCAGACGGCCGTAAACGCCAATGCAGCAGCAGAAGCACTCAAGGCAGCAGACCAAGCTCTTGAGCTTGGTTTTGCAGGTTGCTACGTAAAAGAGTTTGACGGTAATGTAGCCGTAAACCCTTGGGCAGCATTCTCGGACAGTCGTGGCTATACTGCTCCATCAAAGACAGTTGTTGACCTCATGGGCGAAAAAGACCCACGCCTCAAGCACTATATCACAGAAACGGCTCCAGACAACGGCTTTACAGACGTTTACGGCTATGAGCCTGGAACATACGGAACCCCAGGTGACGAGGATTTTGCAAAAGGAAGCTGGACTCCAAATATCTCTGAATACTACTATATGTTCAATGAGCCTGTTCAGGTGCTTTCCCTCCACGAACTTTACTTCATCAAGGCTGAGGCAGAGGCACGTACTGGTAAGGATGCAACAAAATCCTTCAAGCAGGCTGTTCAGGCTTCTATCACAGAGAGCAATAGCTGGGTAGGCGACGAGGAGACAGGTGAAACCTATGCTAAATCTCTCGGTTCTGCTACTTTGGAGAAGATATTTGTGCAGAAGTATATTGCTATGGCAATTGACGAGCACATCCAGACTTACAACGACCTCCGCCGTTGTATGGCTATGGGCGAGAACTATATCACTCTCACAAACCCTAAGAACAATCAGAGCGGTCTCAATCGCTGGCCTTACCTTCTCCCTTACGGTCAGGGTTCATTGGTATCAAACCCAAATCTCAAGACCGTTGATATCTATGCTAAGCAATGCTGGCTTTTCGGCGGCAAGTAAGCATTTGACAAGATTTCTTTGAAAACTCAATCAGATAAGGATGAGTCCTCGTTTCGGGGGCTCATCTTTTTCGTTTCTCAATTATCACTTGCTTTAGCTTGATGAGCCTTAGCGAAGAACTTGCATAGCTTGGTGAGCCTTAGCGAACAATTCATATAGTGTGGGTGTCTTAAAAAAATGTTTGACTATTTGACCATTTGACCACGACAAATATCACAAATATCAAATAAAAGCTATCATTTACGCTCGTTATATTCTTGCATTTTTTATTATAACATAAAGACAGTGACGTTTATGGGTTTTGATATTCCAATTCCCAATTTTATCAATTCAACGATAGACATATATTTCCTGAAAAAAATGGGAAACGGCATTAACGAAAAAATGTTGTACCTTTTGTCTTTTGAGACTACCCTCAAAAGAATCGTCTAATATACTAATTACCAGCAGTTTACAACATTAACACATTTCATTGTATGGTCAAATGGTCAAATAGTCAAACATTTTTTTAAGACACCCCATATTTTTCGCACTTCTACTTCAATAATAATATATATAAATTTATTTATATATATTATTATTGACTTGAACCGAGGAAGAAAAAGGGTGTGTGTAAAAAATGTTTGACCATTTGACCATTTGACCATTTGACCTTTTCAATGTCATTTTTGTCTTAAAATACAGATATTCAGCAGATTAACACTTGTTTAACAAATCTTAACAGAAAAATCCGAAAGTTGGAATGATTGAGTGGGAAAAGATGAGTAATTTTGCAGTGTCATTCAGACAAAAGGCTAAAGGCA
>CADBXL010000026.1:0-69753 GCA_902798615.1 uncultured Bacteroidales bacterium
ACAGCGCTCCTTTAATCACGCATCTATAGAATAACAGCCCTTACGGACTGCCCTATTAGGTGTCGGGCTTTCAGCCCTCGCAGTCTTGAATTCGTCGAATTCACGTTAATTTACTTACGTAATTCTGCCATGTCAACACGAGCTCCATGACTGATTCGAACCTCATAGATTTGCATAATCCTCGCGCACCTGGTCTATCAGTTCATCGAAGTATTCATCTACTGACATTGTACTTGCCATTATTCTCTCACGAGTGGACCAGCCTTTCGCAATTGAATGGTGTCTTTTGTCGACTGATGTCTTTGTTGCTACTGTTGATATCATACCTTCTTATATGTTTTGGGGCAAAGATACAAATTCTTATTGTATTATCCAAATAATTGGGTTGGTTTCGAACACAGATAACACAGATTTAAGGAATCTTCTCGCTTGCGCTCGGGATTTACATCTGTGTGATCCCGGATATCTGTGGTTATATTTTTTCGAACACAGATTACACAGATTGAAGAGATATGCTCGCTTGCGCTCGGGATTTACATCTGTGTGATCCCGGATATCTGTGGTTTATTTTTTTCTGACCACAGGAAACACGAAAGAAACGAAAGTTCTGTTCATTCCGTGGCTTCCGTGTTCAAATTGACATCTGTGAGATCACGAATATCTGTGGTCAACTCTAAGCCCTAACCTCTAACCACAAAACTCTTGTCTCTAAAAATCAATTCTGATGAAAGAAGTCGGAGATGATTTTTCCAATTGATTTCTTGTTGTTGATGAAGGCTTCGAGTACTTTCGTCTTGCCGTTTGTTGGGATGATGTCGTAATCGGCAATGGCAGCTGGCATGAGGCAGGAGTTGCCTTCGGGAACGGTTACTTCGTAACCGGTGGAGCGGACTTTGAGCTTGCAGTCGCCATTGAGCACCATGAGGATGATGAAGGAGTCGTACTTGATCATGTTGCGATGGAACGGCTCTGTGGTCTCGATTACCTTGATTGAGAAGAATGGGGTGTTGAGGATCTCGTTGGCTGTACCGATGTCTTCTGTATGTTCCGTGCGGTATTCGGGATATACATTGTAGTCGATGGCCTGTGAGGCGAGTTCGGTATGGAGTTCTCTAGGCTTGCCATCAAGTCCCGGACGGTTGTAATCGAAGATGCGATAGGTGACGTCAGAGGATTGCTGTACCTCTGCGAGCTTGATGCCTCCACAGATGGCGTGTACTCGTCCGGCTGGGAGATAGAAGACATCGCCTTTGTGCACTTCGTGCTTAGCAAGGACTTCGCAGATGGTACCGTTGGCTACTCGCTCTTTGTATTCCTCTGGTGTTATCTGTTGCTTGAAGCCTGCATAGAGATAGGAGCCCGGTTTCGCATCGAGGATATACCACATCTCGGACTTGCCGAGCTTGTTGTGCTCGCGCTTTGCCATCTCGTCATTAGGGTGTACCTGAATGGAGAGGTCTTTGTGAGCTTCAATAATCTTGGTGAGAAGTGGAAGCTGGTTATTATATTTCTTTGCTACCTGCTTTCCAAGAATTTCCTCTGGTCTCCTGCTTATTACCTCAGTAAGGTTATAGCGTGCCCATGTGCCATTCTCTACCTCAGACTCGGAGTTGGGAACGCCTGATACGGTCCAGTCTTCTGTTCCCCATACGAGAGTCTTGCGGTTCTGCTTGAAGAGCATGGGGTAGAGTTTGTTGCGTGAGGACTCAATGACGCATCCGATGGTCATGATGCGGCAATCGGTCTTTGCTCTCATCTCATGACTAGTGCATTTCTCCACATAGACGAAGGTGTCCTTGGTGCAGAGCGTGTGCTTGCCATCGAGTACGACTTCTACCTCGCCATCCATCACATAGAATGCCTCCTGCATATCGGGATGGATATGGGCTACGGCTATCTCTCCTTCCTTGAGGGTGGTGACTGCTATCTGAGTGAGGGAACAGCCAGCCTCGCTACTGGATAGGAGGACGCGTTTCTGTCCCACTCCGTGGGAGGTGAGGATCGGGGATATGTCGGAGAGATGTCGAATCATGTTATTGCTTTTCAAGAGTTAACTCTAAACTCTAACCACTATATTTCGAACACGAATCACACTAATCAAACTAATCTTTTATTCGATTTATTCGGAAGATTCATGGTCACTTTTTTCGAACACGAATCACACTAATCAAACGAATCTTTTATTCGATCTATTCGGAAGATTCGTGGTCACTTTTTTCGAATACGAATCACACTAATCAAACTAATCTTTTATTCGATTTATTCGTAAGATTCGTGGTCACTTTTTTCGAATACGAATCACACTAATCAAACTAATCTTTTATTCGATTTATTCGTAAGATTCGTGGTCACTTTTTTCGAACACGAATCACACTAATTAAACTAATCTTTTATTCGATTTATTCGGAAGATTCGTGGTCACTTTTTTCGAGCACGAATCTCTCTAATCTTACGAATTAAAGAACCATACGTTCTTTTTCTAATTCTTCAGCGTTACCGAAATTAAGCAAAAGCCCCAGCTTATAACCTGTGACATGAAGGTAATTGTAAACCTGAGATCGATGAGCGTCATCTAATGCGCTTACCGCCTTCAACTCGAGGATTATCTTTCCAAAGCATATGAAGTCTGCTTTATAGGTTTGCTTTAGCTCCACGCCATCATACACGATTTTGAGTTCTTTCTCTCGCTCGTAGGGTATCCCCTGCTTCTGGAACTCAATCTCAAGTGCCTCTTGATAAACCGCCTCAAGGAAGCCATGTCCCAACGTGTTATACACCTTGAACGCTGCTCCTACAATCTTATAGCTCTCTTCCTTGTAGATTATCACAGTTTCTTTATTCACCACGAATCTTCCTAATCGAACTAATCTTTTTTGGTAGATGACAATATTGGATAAGATTGCCTTGCTTCCAAATAATAGCAACTAATCATCTACATGAAAGTACCATTATTTATTCGTGTTATTCGGAAGATTCGTGGTCACTTTTTATTTTCGAACACAGATTACACAGATTTAAGGGATGTTTCGCTTACGCTAAGGATTTACATCTGAGTGATCCCGGATATCTGTGGTTAAACTATAACTCAACGAAAATATGCTGTTAATACGCGTTGCCTTTCTCGCCTCCGAGGGCG
The DNA here is from genome assembly GCA_902798615.1 of uncultured Bacteroidales bacterium. Classification (GTDB taxonomy): domain Bacteria; phylum Bacteroidota; class Bacteroidia; order Bacteroidales; family Bacteroidaceae; genus Prevotella. The sequence continues at coordinate 3,137 of CADBXL010000026.1, forward strand.
TTGGTGATAGTCTTGAAGATAATCTTGAGGTCGAGGAGGAGGCTCCAGTTTTCTACGTACCAGATGTCTTTCTTAATGCGTTCTTCCATCATCCAGAGTTCGGAGGTTTCACCTCGTGAGCCTGTGACCTGTGCCCAACCTGTTATTCCCGGCTTAGTATAGTGGCGAACCATGTATTTATCTACTAAGGCTCCATATTCTTCAGTATGCTTGACCATGTGTGGACGTGGACCTACGATACTCATATCGCCCAGAAGGACGTTGATGAACTGTGGCAGTTCGTCGATGTTAGTCTTGCGCATGATGTTGCCCCACTTGGTTTTGCGTGGATCATTCTTTGTTGCCTGTACCTTATCGGCATCGGCATTTACACGCATGGAACGGAACTTGAGACAGGTAAACTCATCTCCGTTGATTCCATTACGTTTCTGTCGGAAGAATACTGGTCCAGGCATCGTGATCTTTGTGATAAGAGCGACGATGGCTGCTATCCACCAGAAGCATGTGACAAGGAACGTGAGGGATACAAGGACATCGAACAGACGCTTTGTGATGCGGTTGAATGGATTGAGCAACGGCTCACTACGCAAGGTGAGGACTGGAACATCATCCACATATTCAACCTTCATAGCTCGATGAACATAGTTGCGAACGTTCGGAACAGAATAGAATCGGATGAGGTGATTCTCGCAATAGTTCATAATCTGCAATATTTCCTCGGAACGTGATGATGAGAGATTGCAGAAGAGCATATCAACGTGATTGTTGTCGAGATAACTTGTTATCTGACTTACGGTTCCAAGGCGCTGAAGTGTCTCTGGGAGGTGTGTTGATGGCTGATCCTCAAAATATCCCTTAACATTATAGCCAGTGGAGAGATCGAGCGCCATTCTATCGTATAATGCACGAAGATTGACCCCTGCTCCTGCGAATACTACAGTTCTGCGATCTTTGCCTCTTCTTCGTGTCGCTCTAAGCAAGAGTCTGCTAATGACACGTGAAGCTGATATTGTCAGGATGAGAACCGCGATGTTTATTGCAAGAATCATCCAATGGAAGTCATAAAGACGCGCCAAACTTATGAGTACGGAATATGCCACCGCCATGAGGATAGCTGTACCGATAGCCTTAGAGATGATTTGCTCAGCCTTTACGAAACGGTTCTGCGCAATTGGAGTATTTATAATGACGGATATAAGATATGCCATATTCCACAGCATCTGCGCCATGTGGGTGGTGGGTTTCATTCCAAGATGAGAACCCAAAACAAATACGGCATTTAGAAGCAGTATATCAACTGCTATCACCATCCAACGGGACAGACCTGCCCTATCCGATATTTGAACTTGCATTTATTTGGTTGTTTTTCGATATGCTTTCAACTATAGCTCCTCAAACAGATATGATACGGAAACAAGACTTTTCCCAAAGGAATTGTATTCTCTTGGGAAATAACACATTAGGAGCCGAATTGTACAAACTTGGGAATTTTTAGATTAAAATCCAGTTTTCCACAAATCGCGGACAAAGGTAGTGTTTTTTTTTGAATATCACAAACATTTTGTTCAATATTTCTATATTTGTCAATATTTTTGAGGTAATTCAAGAATTTCACAACAATAATGATGCAGATTATGATATAGAGATGAAAAGGAAATGATAATACATAAATGACTACAGCTGTTACGGTAGGTGATACACGTAACAGCTGTAGTGGTAGGGGAAATAGTATGCAGGATACTATGCTATTGTCTTAACGATGTCAACGAAATTTTCAATGACGTAATCGAGATCCTCCTGACTCATGCGTGTATTGAGCGGGAGAGTCATTGTATTCTCGAACATCTTATAGGCATTAGGATAGTCCTTGATATCGAAACCGAGGGCTTTGTAAGCAGTCATCATAGGGAGTGGCTTGTAGTGCACGTTGGTTGCAATGCCACGTTCTGCCATTTTGATGATAACATCATTGACCTGCTCACGAGTCTTGCCTGTGAGACGCACGATATAGAGATGATGACTTGAGCAATGGTTAGCACCTGTATGGTCAAGATAGATAAGTTTCACACCTTTATCAGCAATCTCTGCATTGAGTTCATCGATAGCTTTATTCAATTGTACCACCATCTTCTGACGCTTCTTGAGCATCTCAGGATAGCGCTCAAGCTGAGCAAGTCCGATAGCAGCCATGATATCGGTCATATTGCACTTATACCATGGTCCGATAACATCATATTCCCATGCTCCAAGTTGTGTCTTGGCAAGGGCATCCTTGTTCTGACCATGAAGTGAGTAAAGCTGACAGAGACGATAGAGATATTCATTCCATGTCTCGCCCTCTATATATGGTACGCTTGGGGCATTATTGAGAGTCCAGTCACCTGTAAGCTGAGGAACAGTTTCATTACCGAATGGGAGATTCCATGTGAGAGCTCCACCTTCTGCTGTGGTAAGATTCTTTACTGCATGGAATGAGAATGATGAGAAATCACCAATCTCTCCAGCCATCTTACCATGCCACTGGCTTCCGAAGGCATGAGCACAATCAGATGAGATTATGATGCGACCAAAACGCTTCTGAAGTTCGTTGGTTGGGTGGAAGAGAGACTTCTTCTGCTCGATGATTTCGTGAATCTTATCATATTCACACACAACACCTCCGAGGTCAACAGGGACGATAACCTTAGTGCGCTCGGTGATAGCATCAGAAAGCTTCTGAAGATCCATCTGCTGATTGTGCTCATTGGAGTCAACAATCACGAGTCGGCATCCTACATGCTGTGTAACACTGGCACTTGCCGTATATGTGTAAGCAGGAACGATGACTTCGTCATCAGGTCCAACTCCGATAAGACGGAGGGCAAGTTCCATTGCTGCAGTAGCAGAGTTAAGACATACGGTTTTCTCTGTGTGAACATATGAGGAAATCCTTCTTTCGAACTCCTTTGTCTTTGGTCCTGTAGTAATCCATCCACTCATTATGGCTTCAGCAGCAAGTTTTGCTTCTGCTTCTGACATATCAGGTGGTGAGAATGGGACCTTACGCATTTTCATTGTCATTTGTATTATTATTTTATAATTGAAATAATTATTGTTATCTTTCAGTAATGATGACCTTAAAGGTCTCAAAAATGAGCTTAATGTCATACCAGAAACTTGCATTCTGCACGTACTCAAGATAGAGCTTTATCTTTTCCTGCATTATGACATTAATATAATAATTCTCAGGATCCTCCGCTTTCTCCATAAGCTCATTTTCATTACGGAACTTGATAGAAGCAGGATCGGTTATTCCGGGACGAACATCAAGCACATGCATCTGTTCTTCTGTCCAGTAGTTGACATAATGACGTACTTCCGGTCGTGGTCCGACAAGACTCATATCTCCAAGAAAGACATTTATGAGCTGTGGCAATTCATCGAATTTGTATTTCCGGATGAAGTATCCACTCTTGGTGACACGTGGATCACGTCCTCCGATGGTAACGAGTGAGCCTTTGTCTGATCCTACTCTCATAGAGCGGAACTTGAAGATGCGAAAGTCTTTGTTATGACGCCCAACACGTACCTGGCGATAGAATACTGGGCCTTTTGAGTCGAGTTTTATCCAAATTGCAAGTATTATAAATATGGGACATAGGAACAGGAGTCCGCAGGCACTTGCAAAAATATCAAATATTCGTTTCATTAAATGTTTTTGTTTTTGAGAAGAATAACCATTTATTAATCATCTACATACCAAGAAGGTTTGAGGATATGGCTCCACATCTGTGTGAACAACAGTTGCCAACGGCTTTCTTTATATACCATTTGATTTTTCCAGCCGTTTTTCCACCATCTCTGAAACCTAAAGATAATTTCACGAACTGGATTATATTTGTGCTCACGCTCTACTTCAGGATGCAGGATATCATTAAGACTTCTTTCTACCAATGCAGCATCAACAGGAAGTTCAGGAAAAAGTTCTGACGAAAAACCAAGATATCGGGTACAGATTGCATTAACAACAGCAAGATATTGCTTCATCCCTACTCTATCCAGTGTTTGCAGGAGCCACTGCCAGTCAATATTATTTGCCTGTACAAAGAATGCCCAATCAAGTACGAGCCTCAGTTTCATATTCTTGGATGCGAAATGCTCTCCACTATGGCGAAGAAGATAGAGAGCATTGAAGCGTATAGAAGGATAATAGAGATTGGGAATCTCTTTATCTGGATAGGCATTTAATTCCTCATGAAGAATCTTTTCTATCTCTGCAGTAGAACGATGTGCATGAACGTTGAGGAATTCGTAATGATTCTCAATTGTCTTGCCTTTATAATTAAGCTCAGAATGCTTATGGTGCGAGGTATTACTCTTTATTCCGAGTTTCTGACATATAACCCGATCAGTTTCCTCCCATTTACCAAAAGTGTAGATGTCAATATCACCAGTTGGACGCGAGTCGGGCTTTGGCCAGAAGAGAGAAAGGCCATATCCTTTGAGAAGGAGCATACGGATACCATGCTTCTGCAGGAAACTGGAAATCTCAGCTATTATATCCTTATGAATCCTATTGATACTCTCAAGGTATGTAATCTGTCGCATCCAGTCCATTATGAAGTCGATATGCGGACGATCTTCTGCAGAAAGATGCTCAATTGCTCCGAAAGCGACTCCTAACACCCCTTGGCTTGAGGAATAGTGCATCATCTCAGTCCAATCGAGTTTGGATGAGATAGGCCCCGGAGTTCCAGAAACGCTAATACGAATTAATTGAACAAGTTGTTGCTCAAGAATAGACATGGGCTATTTTACTACAGACCTGATGACATCCACATACTTCTGGGTGCCAACTTCACGGGTCAAATTCTGCATAACGAATTTACGGCCATTCTGACCATATTCCTTGCAGAGGTCCCGATTCTCATATAACTTGATTATGGCATTTTTGAAAGCCTCCTTATCACCAGCCTTAGTGAAGATACCACAATTATTATCGGATAGAATTGATTTTATCTCATTCTCATCAAAGTTTGCAAGAACAGGACGTGAAGCTGACATAATGCTCCATGTCTTTGAAGGAACACTGTTAGAACCTACTCCAGGCTTAGAAATTATAATACCAACATCACCAAGACTAAACACATGACTGATGTCCTCATAAGGTTGGAACGGAAGCATGATTACATTTGTGAGGGAGTCACGCTTCACGATTTCCTCTACTTGCTGCTTATACGCTCCTTCTCCAACAAGGATAAGTCCGATTTCCGGATGTGAATCTTTAAGTTCTTTCATCACATCGAGAAGCATATCCATATTCTGTGTGAGTCCTATGTTTCCACTATATTCTATATAGAACTTAGTCTGATCGATATTGTACTTACCGATAAGCTTGTTCTCAGAACGATCCACATGAACCACGGCATTCTGATCTACCCAATTATAGACTACGACAATCTTATCCTCAGGAACTCCCTTTGCCATTATATTGCGTTTGAAATCCTCAGAGATAACGATTATCTTATCCGCATGCTTATAGGTGAAGTTCTCGATAACACGTCCTATCTTCCATAGGAGAGAACCTTTCTTGGCTAATGAGGTGCCGACAAGAGAATCTGGAAAAATATCCTGAAGGTTATAGACAAATGGTATTCTGCGAAACTTCTTCACGAAAGCCCCAACAATACCAAGGATAGGAGGAGTACTTGCAAGGAACATAACATTACAATTCATTGCATTCTTTCCCCACATGCACTTGCTGAACTGAATGCCACAACTGAGGAAATACCTCAAAGCACGCATCAGAGGGTTCTTTCCCTCACCATAAAGCGAGAAACGAACTATTGTAAGACGGTCTTTATATTTCTGCTCAATAGCATATTTCTGCTTATATTCCTTTCTGACATTAAGGGAAATACCACGTGTAGGAGTTGGGACATAGACGACGCAATCCATACCAGCCTTAGCAAAGTCTTCATGAAGATTCTGCCAAAGATATGAACTTGCCGCCTGTTCAGGAACAAAATATGCGTAAGGAGCTAATATCTTTATCATTTACAATGTCTTGATAAGTCTATACATCTTACGATTTGGATATGTAACAAACTCATAGAAAGTTTCATACCCCATGCTATTGTAGAACCCCACAGTCTTCTCGTTGTTGTAGAAATCAGTAGTTAGAGAAACTCTCTGAACACCTTCAGACTTCATAATACGTTCTGATTCTGCAAGAAGTAGTTTACCAACGCCTTTCCCCTGTGTAGCCTTACTAACAGCTATAGAATAAAGTTCTGCATAGTCCTCCTCATCATCCACACTATCACCTTTCTTTGTAAGGTTCTTTACAAGACGAAGAAGAGACTTAGGAGTAGTAAAAAGCATCTTTAGCGAGAGTATGGCAAAAGCGAAAAGATTACTTTTGATTAGTCGATTATTGAATCCTTTACAGGCTTTTGTAGAAGCGGAGAATCCATATATTACACCATCCTCTTCTGCTACCATTGTGACAGTTTCACTACTCTTGATGAAACAAGAATAGTAGAACTTGAGGAACTGAGAGCCCAAACTTGTAAGGAAGAAGCCTTTGAAGGCATCACAATGTATCTTTACGATGGTGTCAACATCGTTCAATGTCGCTCTTCTTATGTTCATTTATCTTACTTTAAATTTTGCTACTAATGGCCGATGATCGCTTAAGTCGGAATCTATAACCTTGACATCCTGTAGTTCGAGACCATCGCTATATAATATGTGATCAAGTCGTAGTCTAAGATGCCATCCATGATATGTGAAGCCAAAACCATTTCCACCTTCCCACCAAGCATCCTTCAAGGCATTTTCGCCTTCACCCATTAAAGTGTTGAGCGTGGTACTTCCGCACCAGTCGTTGAGATCTCCAGCAACAATAACCTTTTTTCCTTCTGCACATGCATCATCTATGAATCTACGCACATTACATGCCTGATAGTCACGGATTCGCTTTCCAACTTCATAGTTTCTATAGTAGAGAGGAATACCTTCCCACCAATGTGAATCCTTAGACATTGACCTTCGTGCTGTGGAATAAGCACTCGAACGAAGATGTCCGGAGAAGAGTGTTATCCATTTCCCAGGCTTTATTTCAAATTCAGCAGACATTACAGGCATCTGCAGTTTCATCTGATGATATTCTGCCAATTCAAGAGAATCAAAATCAAGAGTATCAATATCACCTTCGCAATGATAACGTTTGAAGTTTCTTATTGGTAAATGTGAATAAAATCTTAACCTCCATAGTAGATTATCCCCTTTTAAGGAGTCACACGCACCATACAAGCTATCAAGTTGGGGGGTTATCTTTTTTAAATTCTCAAAAGAAAGTTCTTGGAAACACAATATATCAGGAGACTCTCGATGAATTTCTGCAAATAAACTATCTTGAAAGGCTTGTGAAAAAGAGACAGTATCATTGGCATCGACATTGAACGTCATCAAGCAAAAAGAATAATCATCCGAAGAACTATCCGGTATGTTTATAGCAATAAACTTATATTTGTAATTAAAGAATGAAAGTGTTATAATAATTATTATTAAACCAATCAATTTTTTTTAGCCAAAGAGGAAAACCAATTCATTTGCGCTTGCTTTTTCACCTTATCAAGAACAATTACATGCCATATTCCATATAGATACTAATTGCTTCCAAACAGATGGCATAGAATAATTGTCTATAACTCTCTGTTTGGCTTTTTCTGCCATTAGTAAAGCAGAATCATAATTATTTAGTTGCCTCTCAATAGTATTTTTAAGTCCTTGTACATCCTTAACATCCACACAAGCACCACAAGCCTGACTAGAATCGAATTGAAGCATATCAGGAATAGCTCCTACTGGTGTTGTAATAATTGGACATCCAGATGCCATACATTCAAGAATGACGTTAGGAAATCCTTCTGTATATGTAGGAAGAACAAATATCGCACTATTCATCATTTCCTGTATAACCCGTTCATGCTTTACTGGTCCGGTAAATTCAAGCCAATTACTACTTCCTGATTTCGCAACTGCCAAATCTACTAGTTTTTTCTTTATATCCTCAAGATATTCTCCTATAACGAGCAGTTTTATATCAGGTATTTGTGCACAAGCTTCAATCAATTCATATACACCTTTAGTTGGGATAACATGCCCTGCATAAAGTAATTTTCTCTTTTCTCTTTCAATGGTAAAGCCATTTTGAATCGTTCTTATTTGGGTCAGGATTTTGTCAGACAAAGGATTGGGAAGATTTACGGCATTAGTGTAATTATGATCAGTAAGCGTTTCCAACGATTTCCTATCCATAACAACAGCCTTAGTAGCCCTCTTTACAACAGTTCGTATCAACTTATATTCCCAATTTCGTACTTTGAACAATTCTGGCATCCTCCCAAAATGGAAATGAACTACAACTGGGATATGTTCCGTTCTTGCAATATTGACAATTAGTAAGTCCCTTACCAACCCAATTTGAGCACTAGAGCAAATATGAATAACATCATATCTGTGCCGCTTGATATGACGACGAAACCTATTAACTGTAGGAAAATACTCTTTAATTCCGTACCATAAACGAGGAATAAGGGTAAGATCACCAGATTCATGCTTTCTATCCATTGGAAATATCTCCAATTCAACATCCGAATTCAAAGAATTATAATAATTCTCTATATTCCGTGCCCAAATAGCAATTCCACCAGGATTTGCAAGCGATAATCCTACATATGGAGTACAAAGTAATACTTTCATCATTATTTTATGCGATACCAATAGTGGAATACACTTCTAGTATTGATTGCATATTCATATTTTCTTAATGTCTTACATGTTTCACTATATAATCAAGCCTTGAGTTTATCCCATTGGCTTGAGCATCCTTTTTAGTATATAGTTTTCAATCTGAATATGTATTTATCATACCCTATATTAGTTCTTGATATTTCTTTATAAAAACAGAAGGCGCCAACAATTCTTCGGCAATAGTCCTACACGCACGTCTCATGCCTATATAATCATTATCAGCCATATATATGAGTATCTTTATTTTCTCTGCTATATCAGAAGGATTCTGTGGTTCAAACAGCAGGCCGTTTTTCTCATCATGCACATATATAGAGTTGTCGCATACGTTACTGCACACAACTGGAAGTCCAACAGATATTGCCTCACATATCACATTTGGAGTACCCTCATAAAAGGAAGGCAAACAGAAAATATCAGCCTCCTGATATTTTTCCTTGATATTCTTTGATTTGCACTTCAACTCAACAAAAGAACCTATTCCGAGTTCTTCTATCTTTTTCTGACACTCATTATAATAATCTATAAAGAGATCATCTTTGCCATACCACGAAACATGAAACTGACAATCTTTTGACAGAATCTTTATTGCCTCTAAAAGTCCTAATGTATTCTTTGAGGCTCTTATTGTGGCTGCAACAACAATTTCTGGTGTTTCTTTCTTTGTATGCTCTACATAACTGAAGTGTCCTAAATCCACAAAATTAGTTATGGTGCGAAGTTTCTTTGCCATCCAAGGATAGTGTTCCTTAAGGAATTTCTCCTGAGAATAGCTATTTGGAACTATATGATCAGCCCATCTGTATAGGAAGAAACGAACACGTTCATTATTTCCCATAACCTGAGTGGTGTTGCGTTCGCTTACGATAAGATTGAACTTACAACCAAGGAACTTTGCAAAACTTGCAACAAGCGAAGGCGTTTCCTGATATGCTATTACAGTATCTGGAGCTTCCTTCTTGAAATATCTGCGAACTGCAAGAATTCGTTTCTTTGTATTGTCAGCTCCAGGAATCAGTTCATTAGGCACATTAGCCTCATCAAGATTATGCTTGTAGAAATCAATATCATAATAGGTTGCAACCTTAACGTCATAACCTTCTTTCTTAAGCATGACGGCAAGTCCAACCAATTGGCGCTGAGCTCCACCAGCCCCAAGACAATCTGTAAATAATATTATTTTCAATTGTATTTTATTGAAATAAATGATTTCTTTATAAACTTTTCTTCGGGACTCTGCATTAATTTCTTTTTTTTATCACTAGAACTCAAACCTTTGGTTGAGATGTTGTACAGCTTATTTCGCTCATAATATTCTTCAATTGTACATATATACCTAGCTGGATTACCTCCAACGACTACACCTGAAGGTATTGATTTGGTAACGACAGACCCTGCAGCAACCAAAACATGATTACCAATTGTAACTCCAGGCATAATCATAGAATCAGAACCTATATATACATAATCACCTATTTCAACTCTCCCAAACGTATCAAAAGTCGGGTCTATATGTCGCACAACTTGTGCTCCACCATGTGTATGTATCTTACAATTTGTCAACTGACAATGACTACCAATCTTGACAAGATAAGGTTCTGATCTCCAATGACTCTTCTGTATTAAATTATCTTCGCCAATTGTAACTCCCAAATATCGAGCGTATTTCTGTGGAGAATAAAAGATATACCTATAATAATATTTAATTAAATAAAATATATTCATAATTTTTAGGTGCTTAATAAATTATATTATTGCTTTTTATTCCTAAATAAATTGGAACATCTTTTTTGTACATTAACAATTTAAAATTAAGTCTAAACAATTTGTATATCTATTAAATTATATACGCACAATGTTAGCCTCCCATTTTTTCCTCGCAAGTCCAATTTCCAGCCCTTTACATATTGGCGCTTGAGCAAAGTTCTTATTGAAATGGAACAATATTATTCAATTACAGAGAAGCTACACCCCCAATATGAATTCTTTGTATTTTCTAAACCTATACACAGTAAATATTGAGTGGGTAAATTTATCTAAGAATAAGACTTGAATAATAAAATTTTTTAAAGTCATTAGACTTCAGATATTCCATAGCCTGACATGATATTTTTGAAATAGGCTGTTCCAATTGCTCAAAATCAATAGAATTTCGGTACAAATCAAAAATGGCCCTATCAATATTTACATTTTTAACACTTATAGTTCGAACAAAATTAAACATCAACTGCTTAATAAACACCTCGGAAAAAGTTGAGGATAGCAAATTCATCTGCTTTGCATCATTATAAAGTAGTAAAGAAATCCACACTGTATCTAGCAACTTATAACTTCCAACTGTAGATTTTGTTATTCCACATCTATTAATCCTATAATGATAAACTATATCATCACAAACATAAGCGGATTTTGCCAGATTAAAAACTATTAACCGATTTAATGTGTCTTCGTATAAATTTTTTTCTGGAAACCGAATATTTCTCCACAATTCTTTTTTATATACTTTTCCCCAAGCAAATCCATATAATCTCTGTGGTTTATAGAACCCTTCTTTCTGTGTATAATTTGTTTTTCTCACATTATGTCCAAATGTATCATACCCTCCTTGCACAATGTCCACATTAGTGTTATATGCAAAAGACAGAAGTCTCTCTATGGCACCTTGAGCAAGGATATCATCAGAATCTACAAACATCACATAATTTGCATCAATATTTTTCAATGCTGCATTCCTTGCACTTGACACTCCCCCATTTTCCTTGTTTATTATCCTGAAATTTGGCAAAGACTGATATGATTTAAGAATTTCATATGATCCATCAGTGCTACCATCACTTACTGCTACGACCTTAAATTTATATCTTGTTTGTTGCCCTATAATAGATTTTAAACAATCATCCAAATATTTCTCTACATTATAAATAGGAACAATAACTAATAGATCAAATTCAGAATCACAAAGAATATTATCACTATTTATACAACTTGAACTAATATCCTGCCAATATTGTAACAAATAAGATCGGGGATTTTTTTCTTCCTTTCCTCTCAAATGGTAGAAATATAAAAGGAAATAATACAAGATTAATCTGCAACGATATGGCAAATGTTTTGATAGTCTAGAAAAAAATAATAAAAACATTTTTACTTATATAAAAAAAATTCTACTCTTTGTTTTATACTCTTACAATATAGAAAACTAACAATGTCATAAATTTCTCATCCCATACAATTAATATTTGAATATATGGTTAATTAAAGGTTGGCGATTATTTTTGTAGATTCCACCAAAGAATCAAAATACCTAAGAGCAACATCTTTTCCTTTTTTCCCAATTTCAACTGCTGAAGAAGGATTGTCAAGAAGCCAACATATTTTAGAAGCAAACTCTTGATCATCGAACGGAGAGGCCAAAAGAGCAGATACACCATCTTTCAAGAATTTCGGTATATCTCCAACTTTTGTTACGACCACAGGATTTCCAGTTAAAAGATATTCGCCCAACTTTGTAGGGAATCCATATTTAGCTTGTACAGAATCGGGTCTATTTAATACAAGAACCTCTGCATCTTTCAACATTTGCGGTATTTCTTCAGCAGGAACTAAACCTGTAAAAACAATTTTATCCATTAGTCCAAGTTCTTTGGCTAACTGCAGATTCCCACCATCAATTCTTTTTGAAGGGGCTTTCCCTATAATATACAATTTTACATTAGGATGAGAAATTGAAACTATTTTAAATGCCTTTATTAATTTATCAACACCATCTTTGTTATTTGAAGCATTACCACAATAAGCAATGTATTTTTCCCCAGAATTAGTACTATTCACATTAAATCTCGATGAATCTACAATCATATTTACAATCTCAACAGTAGAAGCCTTCACCCCTTTTGATATAAATAAATTCTTCAAAGCCGTTGAAATAACAAATAATTTATCCAATTTTTTAGCCACCTTATACTTCTGATTTTCGGCTATTGCCGTAACCTTTCCTCCATCTAAAATCGACGGATGTTCCGTTATTTCAGCAAAAGTTCTAACTTTTGATATATTAACTAGTCTTTTTGTACTATAATTTATACCATATGTATAGACTATGTCACCATCTTTCAGAGAGCGAATAAAACGCCATAGGTTCCAACGGAATCGCAGAAATCGTAAAAAAGCAGAATCTAAAGCAAAATCATACCAATAATACTTTATCTTAATATTTTTATATTTATTATTAATTCTATGCTTTTCTGCATCTGGAATCAAATACACAATAGTTGCTTTAATTCCCAATTTGTCGAATGCCCTGTAATAGCCTAATAAGCGATTTGTGTGAGCCACATTTGGAGTATAGGAAATATTTAAGAAATATAGCATATTATTAGCAAATGAATGCTTCTTTACTATTATTTGATATTGTTACAATGAATAGAAAATAAAGATCTACGATTGGACCAACTTTAATCGAACAAACTATGTAACTGCATTATTATCGCATCATTTTCTGATGTGTAATTGTTACAGTTAGTTTTAATTCTGTTATAAGTATCCTTGTCTGAAATCATATCTGCAATCGGTTTCCAAAGCATGTCTATTGTGTCTATGAAACCGTTTTCTCCATTTTTTACAAATTCTTTTGCTGAACTAAAATCTGCACAAATTACCGGAGTGTGTAATATTTGTGCCTCTGCTACTACACGAGGACATGCCTCGTAGTATGAGGTATTGACCAAAAGATCAGCAGCTGCAATATAAGGATAAGGATTTAACCTACTGCCAATACAAACCACATATTCCCGATTATTGTACTTATCCAACTCGGATTGCAATCTATCGTTTTCTCCTAAAACATTTCCATCCCCTATTATGTACCACTTAAAGTTTAATTCAAGTTCATCGTGCAGTTTCTTTGCAATAGCGGGAATTCTGTAGAATTGCTTCTGCTTTGCTATTCTACCAACAGAAACAATATTAAAGATTCCTTTATCGAAAGAATCTTCTATATATTCCTCTGATTTTCGGATGATATTTTCAAAATTTTGAATATTATGTATAGCAACACATTTATCTTTTATATCTGTGAAACATGAAGCTAAATCATCGGATGTGGTTTGTGAAACACTTACTATCTTGTCAAATTTGCAATAAGTGTCATTCATACGTTTTTTTTCCACCTCAGACATATTAGGAATATGAATAGACATTTCCGTTCGATTCCATGCAATAATCCTATATGAAGAAAAATATGAAGCAAAATCGGTAGCCATATATTCCTGACATGAAGCAACTACATCAAAATTGTATTTTTTCATCAATGATTCCGCCTGCTTCTTGTAAATATATTTTGTGAAATCGATGTTACATCTCATGCAAATATGATTAATCAACTTGAAAAAATTCAACTTGATACGATTAATTGAATTTCTTTCCAGTTCAGAAGGCATAGCAGCAACAGCCATCAAAGAACAGTCAGGTTGAATGATATTTATATTTTGATAATTCGTTCTCACTGGACCATATGGATGCATTGGGAGTACTGAGATATCATATCTATCTTGAATCAAAGATATCATATTCAATGTGCTAAATACGGTACCTCCAAAATTGAATCCAGGAAGTACAAATAATATTTTCTTTCTCATCTTATTCTTTTAATCTGGGTTTATCATTCCATTCATTACACTTAGATAGACAAAATCCCAACATTGAGGAAGAGTAAATTAGCATATCGTCAATAGACATTGAGAAAATTGTCTTCATAAAATTACAAATTACAATTGAGATAAAGACAGTCACTATAGAATGCTCTATACCATTCGCTTTAGCTTTAATTATGGTTTTAACTTGAGCTTTCCAATATTTTGCATATAAAATAACGCCAACAAAACCTAAGCTCATCAACATTTCAAGCCAATCATTATGTGCATGAAATCCTAAATATCTGGCACAACTATAAGCTCCATTACCAAAAATATAAGACAAAGGATTTGTTTGATATTGATAATACTGCCATAGTCGATTGTAATTTTTACTTCTATTACTATCATCTCCGTCCAACGTCTGTTCAAATCGATAAGAGAAATAGTCATTTGATAAATAAATGTTTTTCACAAACAGATAGATACCACAAAACGCCAAAAGCGCAAAAATAAGTGTTTTGAATTTACCTTTGGAACCACTTAAGGACTCTTTCAACATAAATACATCAATTATGCCAGCACAAATAATAGGTCCTCTCTTCATACAGGAAACTATCATTATAGTCAGAAATGTAATGATCAGATATTCAAGCCACCTACGTTCCTTGAAAAAAGCAGCAATAGGAAGAAGTGCTAAGAAAAAGTAGCCAGAATTATCGGTAAATTCACCTAACTCAAAATCATATTTCAATATTATATCTCTTTGAGCAAAAATATACTGTTGATAAACTGCAAAAAGGAAAAACGGTGTAGCATAGCAAAACCATTTGACATCAATTAGTTTTTTTTCAGCGAAATAGTAATAAACAAAAATTGGTGCTATAGACTTAAAATGCAAATCCAAATAACGAGTAGGACTATCAAACAAAAGTGAATAATCAGAAACCATATATATAAGCCAAACTCCATATATAAGAATCATAGCAGACAAAGCACACAACGATTTCATAGCCACATTCATGCGGCATTCCTTAAATGATAAAAACAAAAATACCAAAGTCAATGCAAGGAACAAGCCATGAACACTCATTGTAATAATTGAAATATTATTCAACAAGTCTCCAAGACACAAGTAGAGCAAGGCAACAAGCGTATAAATATTTGGAAAAGTAAATATTTTTTTCATAATTTACTTTCTGTTTCTAACTTTATTCAAAGTAGTTTTGCTTATGCTTATAATACTCTTTCGCTCTTGGCTTGTTACTGCGAAAAAGAAAAAGACCAAGAACGATGATATAATTGAAACGATGAATACACTGACGACTCTCCACAAAGACTCTTCCATGAGCATATTAAGCGTCAAAGGAAGAATTATAGATAGAACTGAGGCAATCAATAATGGAAATACAACTTTCGTGCTATAATCTTTTAAAGATACATGAACAATATCTCTAAGGATAAAAAGCCCAACAACAAGTACGACAAGACTAACAAAAAATGACACAACGAAAACAGCAGGAGGATTGGCTCCCATCTTCAAACATGTATATGCAATAGGTATCATTGTTAGCTCCAAAAGACTTGTTATGACCTGATATTTCCTCATGATTCCAGAAGCTTGTACAACATATGACACTTGGGTGGAAAGAGTTCCACGCAAAGAGGATAATATGACAAGAATAATGAATATGGAAGTATATTGGGGGACATTGTCTCCTAACCAAAATCTCAGGATCCAATCCAACTCTATGCAAATAGGCAATGAAAGAATATATAAAATGAAATAATTTAACTTACTTATGCCAAACATTAGGTCAAATGTACGTTTTAAATC
This sequence comes from uncultured Bacteroidales bacterium, assembly GCA_902798615.1. Classification (GTDB taxonomy): domain Bacteria; phylum Bacteroidota; class Bacteroidia; order Bacteroidales; family Bacteroidaceae; genus Prevotella. The sequence goes on from CADBXL010000026.1 coordinate 19,403, forward strand.
ACCTTTAGCAAATGACTGTGTAAGCTGTGGCTTTGCAGCAACATTTACATTCTCCACAAAACCGTTGAGGGCTCCAGTAACTTGATATGCAACTCCTCTTGCAGCATTAACTACGGGGCCAAAGAAGAGATTCAGGATCATATTCAAACCTTGATCCTTGATCATCACAGAAAATTTTCCGAAAATATTCCATCCTGAGAAAGAAAGCATATCCAAGAAGAGTCTCTTGTGAAATTCAAATCGAAATCGTACTTCCTTAAATTTAATGTGGGCGTATAAAAAGTTCAGTATATAATCACTTATACTTATGCAAAGAATCAAGCCTCCATACATTATTAGCTTGTCTGCAGAAATGTATGGCAAAATAATAACAATTATTAGTTTCAGAACTGTATCATAAATTCCAAGAAATGCATAGTAATCCATTTTCTCATGAGAGACAATGGATGCAGTATATGGTACTTTGAGCATTCCCACCATCATGGAAGCTACAGAAAACTGAAATATCCAGAATGCTGATTGTAATCGTTCTGGGGGTAGAACCATTTTGTTATACAAATACCATACACCTACACTCTCCAATAAGGCAAGAACAATAAGAGCTAAAATGAACTGGGTATAAATGGAAGTTACAAAAACCTTATTTGCTCCAACTTCACCATTTCTTCCCAATTCAAAATTATAAAATCTCTGGATTCCAGTAGTCATTGCACTATTCAGAAAGCCAAACATCACAACAAAGCCTCCGACCACGTTAAATATTCCATAGTCCTCTACTCCAAGAACCTGTAAAATAACCCTGGATGTGTATAGTGAAACTCCGAGGACAATCACCATACGAATACCCAACAATATCGTATTCTTTGCAATACGTTTATTATCTGTGCTTGCTGCAGCCATTATATTATTTAAATGTAGTACTTCAGCTTGGGATTACAATTATGTATTCCGTCTATATCTGTTGCTATGTTGTCGTTAATTATTCAAACTACAATGCTGGCAGTTGTATCCAAGTACCAATTTCCAACTCTTTATCATACGGAATAAACTCATCTAATCCAGATGCATCATAAAAAGTATCCTCACCAAAATACAATTGACCATTTACGATATACCAATCAACCCTTAACTGCGGGAGTCCCTTGGAGAGTACACGCGACAACTCCAACATCTCATCAAAGCATACAGGTTTTGGGGTGAATACATTAGAAATCTCACAGCCTACCTGATTAAGCCTCTCAAGTTTATTCCAATTGGTGTCGTATAGGTCCTGAGTATGACATCCTTCTGATCTTCCGAGATGTACTTGAACGATTTTTGGCTCTCCTCCAAAACACATCACCTTGAAATCTCTTAATTCGCCAGATTCATCTTCCATATATTTTTCAGCAAATACCAATCGTTTAACATCCTTATATGGCCACTCACGAATAATGGAATATGAATCAAGAGCTAGAGACTCATTTAGTTTTTTTATTGCAACAGTTTTATTAAAATTTGCTTTGTCTTTGCATACAACAACTCCGAGACTACCACCTGCATGATTTGTTTTTAATACGAACTGAGATGGAAGCCCATCCCAATCAATATCTTCAGGCTTCTCCCAAACACCTATCGTTGGTATTACGTATTTTTCTCCAATTGTATCCCTGATAATCTGCTTTACTGCATATTTATCCACCATCTGCGTATAAATAGGCTTACGATCGTAGAGTTTTAACCACTGAAGCTTTTGGCAAAAGCCCTTCGGGTTCTTCAAATTCAATCTATGACCAGTAGCAAGCCAAAACTTAAACTTTATGTAGGTCTTATCATCCTTAATATAAGATGCATATCTATTAAGATACCTCAATAAGGTAGGTCTTGGATTCTTGATAACCCTAATTATCTTCATTATCATGTTTATTTCCAAAAGAATGTTGCATTATGATATGGATGTCTATCTTCTTCAGGTGGAAGTTGCATATAATCGCCATATCGTTTTGTTAGAAAGTAATCATATTCTGAAATGATTGGGAATTCACCATCCTCGAATCGCGCACTTGTCATATTCTTAAATATATCCCTATCGTAGATCATCTTATCTTTGATACTGAGAGGTCCTGCCACAATATAATAACGACCTTTTGAACCTATCCGTCTTTCAAGAAATTCATAGTCTCTTACTTTTTTCACAGCAGATTTGAAGAATGGAATAGTTGATACTGGTAAATGTCTCATTATCTTTCCACGCCACATCTTCATTTTCTTTTTGTGAGCCTCAAACCTTTCCAAATTATTAAAGAACAACTCTTCTTCTTCAGGTAGAGGTAAATAAACATATAGGTCAATAGAAATTCCGTATGATTCTGTTTTTTTTCCTTCAAGTTTATATGTTCTTTTATGAGATATTCTTGGAAAATCCAGATCATAATATTTTTCTGTATCTACATCGCAGAACTTAAGTTTGTCAGAATGAAATATTGCCTTAAACTTGATAATATCCTCAACAGGCATCATGATATCCAAATCATCATCCCAAGGGATAAATCCTTTATGACGAATAGCTCCCAATAATGTTCCAAATGCTAACGAATATCTTAACCCATTTTTTTTACAAAATGCGTCAATCTCCTTAAGCATAGCCAACTGAAGAGATTTGCGTTCTTCCAAATTGATTTCTTTCTTCATGTTTTTCCCCAATTAATTATTTTGCTCACAATGCCAATCAAATAAAACAATTTACTCTTAGTCTGATCCTCATAGCAATACTTCGTTAAAAAATTAACATTATTAATTTTTTAACGAAGTATTGCTATGAGAGAAGGTAGATAAAAGTTTCTTTATTAATTTTACATTTCCTTTCTCCACACCATCTTGTTGACGATACCAACATAGCTCTGGATGATCTTAACTACCTTTGTTGATACGTTTTCATCTGTATAATCTGGTACAGGGATTCCATGCTGCCCATCCTTACATAGTTCTACCGCTGTATCTACAGCCTGAAGGAGTGATTTTGTGTCGATTCCTGCTATGATGAAGTCTGCTTTATCAATTGCCTCTGGACGCTCGGTTGAGGTACGGATACAAATTGCAGGGAATGGATGTCCAACACTTGTAAAGAAACTGCTTTCTTCTGGGAGAGTACCTGAGTCTGATACTACTGCATAGGCATTCATCTGCAAGCAATTGTAATCATGGAAACCAAGTGGTTCCTGCTGGATTACGCGCTTATCGAGTTTGAAGCCTGATGCTGCAAGACGGTTTCTGCTTCGTGGATGGCATGAGTAAAGAATTGGCATGTCATACTTCTCTGCCATTGCATTGATGGCTGTGAAGAGTGAGATGAAGTTCTTCTCGGTGTCGATGTTTTCTTCACGATGTGCTGAGAGGAGTATATATTTACCTTTCTCGAGTCCGAATCTATGGTGTACATCTGATGACTCAATCTCTGAGAGATTCTCATGGAGTACCTCAGCCATTGGTGAGCCCGTGACGTATGTGCGTTCTTTTGGTAGCCCGCAATCAGCAAGATAGCGTCTTGCGTGCTCTGAGTATGCCATATTGACATCAGAAATGATATCAACAATTCTACGATTCGTTTCTTCAGGAAGACACTCGTCCTTACATCTGTTACCTGCTTCCATGTGGAAAATTGGTATGTGGAGTCGCTTTGCTCCAATTACAGAAAGACAAGAATTAGTGTCGCCAAGTACAAGCACTCCATCAGGTTTCGTTGCAGCAAAAAGCTTATATGAGCAGTTGATGATGTTACCGCACGTTGCACCAAGATCATCGCCAACAGCATCCATATAGACTTCCGGCTCTGCGAGTTTGAGATCACGGAAGAAAATGCCGTTGAGATTGTAGTCATAGTTCTGACCTGTATGAGCAAGTATTACGTCAAAGTATTTACGACACTTATTAATAACTGCAGCAAGACGAATAATCTCAGGACGTGTGCCTACTACTATAATGAGCTTCAGCTTGCCATTCTCTTGCCACTTGATATCACTATAATCAAATTTCGGGGTCTTTTCCATTTTTCTATTTTTCTACAGGATCAAAGAATGTATCAGGACGATTAGGATCGAAGATCTCGTTACAGTACATTACAGTTACAAGATCTTGTGTGTCAGATAAGTTGATTATATTATGGGTATAACCAGGAAGCATTATGACACTTTGAATTTTATCACCACTAACTTCATAGTTGATAACTTCGTCTGTACCTTCCTTACGGAGCTGGATGAGTCCATGTCCGCTAACTACAATGAATTGTTCCCACTTTGTGTGATGCCAATGTTGTCCTTTTGTTATTCCCGGCTTTGATATGTTAATTGATACCTGTCCACATTTAAGAGTGTGTACGAGTTCAGTGAATGAACCTCTTTCATCACGATTCATCTTCAAATCAAAAACAGCCTTTTCCTTTGGCAGATATGAGAGGTATGTCGAATAAAGACGCTTTGCGAATGAGTCTGCTGGTATCTCAGGTATCATCAAAGTCTTTGGCAATTCTGCGAATTTATAAAGGAGATCAACAATCTCTCCAAGCTTTACGTGATGGGTGACAGTAGCAGCACAATATTTTCCGTTTGGTGTAAATACAGTATTCACTCCATCAAACTCACAATGATGTTCTTCTCCCTTGAGTGCGCATATCATCTCTTCTACGAGGTCATCAATATAAAGGAGTTCCATATCTACAGACGGATCGTTGACCTGTATTGGTAAGTCATTGGCGATATTATTACAGAAAGTTGCGACTGCTGAGTTATAATTTGGTCTGCACCACTTTCCATACAAGTTAGGGAAACGATATACGAGAACCTTTGCTCCCGTTTCCTCTCCATACTGAAACATAAGTTCCTCGCCAGCCTTCTTACTTTTACCATACTCAGAAGTACCAAAACGCCCTGCAAGAGTTGCCTGAATAGAAGAACTCAACATTACAGGACAATTATTCTTATACTTCTTGAGGGTATTGAGCAGAACTGTAGCAAATCCGAAGTTGCCTTCCATAAACTCCTTGGGATCTTGTGGGCGATTTACACCAGCAAGGTTAAACACAAAATCGCAATCCTTACACCATTGATCAAGTTGTTCTTGTGTTGAGTCAATATCGTACTCATAGACATCAGAGATGGTAAGACGTCCATAACACTTTGCCTTACCTTCCTTTATATTTTTTAGTTGAGCACATAGGTTCTTTCCTACGAATCCCTTGGCTCCGGTTACAAGAATTTTCATATATAAATAATGAAAGATGGGTTAATATTAGATAAAAAGAAAATGTGATAGAAAAGGACTATTCTTAATATTCTCACATTACTTTTTCAGATCTATGCAACCATTTACTTTGCAATATTTACGACACCATGGAGTTCATTCTGGATATACTCAAGTGCAGCAATCTTTTGTTTTGTTTCTTCGAGGCTGAGACGTCTAGTATTATCAGAGTTAAATTCCGTTAGTTCACAACGTCTGTTGTCACCTTCAGTGAAGAACTTATCATAATTAAGCGAACGATTATCTGCTGGTACACGATAGAAATTCCCCATATCCTCTGCTTTTGCACACTCTTCATTTGTTAATAGTGTTTCATACATTTTCTCTCCATGACGAATTCCTATTACTTTTATGTTTTCTTTTTTCCCTCCAAAGAGTTCGCATACTGCCTCTGCCTGAGTTTGAATAGTACACGCTGGTGCCTTCTGTACGAGGATGTCACCATTCTGTCCGTTCTCGAATGCGAAAAGTACGAGATCTACAGCTTCCTCTAGTGACATGATAAAGCGTGTCATCTTTGGCTCTGTGAGGGTGATTGGATTGCCGTTACGGATCTGGTCAATCCACAATGGGATAACGGAACCACGAGAACACATAACGTTACCATATCGAGTACAACATATCTTAGTATCACCAGAATAGCGTGATTTAGCTACTGCTATTTTCTCTTCGATTGCCTTGGTAATACCCATAGCATTGATTGGATATGCAGCCTTATCGGTTGAGAGACATATTACAGCTCCTACCTTTGCCTCTATTGCGGCTGTTAGGATGTTGTCTGTTCCGATTACGTTTGTCTTTACTGCTTCCATCGGAAAAAACTCGCATGATGGTACCTGTTTGAGGGCTGCTGCATGGAAGATATAATCAACACCAGGCATTGCATTTCGACAACTCTGTAGATTTCGCACGTCGCCAATAAAAAATTTAATTTTATGTGCCACTTCTGGCATCTTAGCCTGATATTCGTGACGCATATCATCCTGTTTTTTCTCATCACGCGAGAAAATGCGGATTTCTGCAATATCTGTCTGTAAAAAACGATTGAGGACAGCATTACCAAAGGAGCCTGTTCCACCGGTAATCATAAGGGTTTTACCTGCAAAAATACTCATAGTTTTATTATTTTTCTATTATATCTTCTTGTTTTGCTGGAGAATATGCTCCATCCTTGATTTCGAGAAGAATGGAAGGTTCTTTTACTTCAATAGTATGGAATTGACCAACAGGTATCTGCAGTCCATCTCCAACATGAAGAGTATAGCGAACCAATTCATTACCATCAATATCATAAAAAATCTCGTCTATACTACCATAAAGTATGACTGAAGTTTCAGAAGTTGTAGTATGACGATGGATTGGAATCTGTGTACCTGGGATGAGTGCATTAAGCATTCGTTGGCTATTATCTTCCGTTGTCGTTCGCAAATCCATAGCTTGACGCAAGCGCGGATTATTTTTTGCTTGCTCAAGAATGCTCTTATATAGTTCTGTGTTGAGTTGCATCTTCTATAATTATGAGAAAACGAATCATTTATAAGAATACCCTCCATTCACCTCTATCAAACTACCATTGACAAATGGATTGTCAATACAGAAGCGAAAGGCATCTACGATCTCATCGATTGTAGCAAAGCGGTGAATGGCGGTTTTCCTATATATATTCTGCTTAATCTCTTCAGGTTTCTCTTTCTGCCAAGGTGTCTCCACAAATCCTGGAACAACCGCGTTTACTGTTGTTCCTGTCCCCTCAAATTCCTTGACAAGATTCTTACACAATGCATGAACGGCAGATTTAGTCACGCCATAAGCGAGTACCGTAGCATGCGGATTTATTCCCATCTGAGAACCTGTGAAGAGTATGCGACTTCCTGCAGGAATGATGGGGAAGAACTCACGACACATGATGTAGTGTGAGTTTACTGCTACTTCCATCATCATATCCCAATCTTTGTCCGTATATTCTGTAAATGATTTGCGGATACTCATTCCGGCATTACAATGGAGACAATCCAAGTGATCGGTCTTGCTCTTCACATAGTCGATAAAACTATATACTTCCTCACGGTTTGTCTGGTCAGTTTTAATTGCCTCAAAATTTTCTATCTTTTCCGTAAAATCTGGTCCTACATACGTAGCAAATACATAATAGCCCTTGCTTACTAACATCTTTGCGACACCTAAGCCCATACCTGATGTGCCACCTGTTACAACTGCATATTTCATAATATAGTTACATCCTCCTTTTTGTTATACTTTTCTATTATTTCTGCGATAGCAATGCTCTCGCGTCTTCTAAGCTTATAACAACTTCTTCTTTTATTTACAATCATCGAGAAGAACTCTTGTATCTCATATCGCAAACCTTCTCCATCATAGCTATAGAAATACTTCTTATTCCTTGCCTGATCCTCATAGCGCACCTCAAAGAAGTCAGTTAGCCACCATGGAGATGGAACATAGATATATCCTTTTGTGCCTGAAATGATAAGATTACCTTCCGTTTTTACCCCTATACCTAATGTTGCAGAAGCAGTAGCATGTGGATAGCAGAGATTTATCTTGGTATAAACATCCACACCATTCTCAATCTTTGAGTAGAAATCGACCTTGGTATAGTCCTTGCCAAGAATCTTTATTATGGACATCAGAGTAAGCGGAGAATGTTCATTCATCGCTCCCCCAGCCTGAGATACATCCAACTCACGGGTTGGTGCCTGTACCATCTTTGATAATGATGCCTTGACATCAACTACATCACCAATAACCCCACTTTTGACCAATGTTGTTATATGGCAGAAAGCCGGACAATAAGCCGTCTTACTTGCCTCTAACAATACAAGGTTATGAGCATCCGCATAATCATATAGTTCCTTTGCCTGAGATGCAGAAAGGGAGAAAGGAATCTCACAGAGAACATGCTTTCCTGCTTCAAGTGCCTCTTTCGTATATTGGTAATGGGTAAGATGAGGAGAAGCAACATAAACAGCATCCACATCAGCAAGAAACAGTTTATAATCTTCACTATATGCCTTCAGATTATGCTTATTGGCAAAAGTATCAGCATTTTCCTTGTTCGGATCATATACAGATACCACCTCTACCCCATTCACTACTCTCGTCTCAGGAACAAATCTGTTTGCAATACGTCCTGAACCAACGATTCCGACTCTGAAAACATCCTGACTTTCCGCACGAAGCATTGTAGAAGAAATACCTTGAGTACGTGGAAGATATACCACCTTACAGTATTCATTCAGATAGTCAAATTTTCCTTCCCAGTCGGAACCTATGGCAAAGATGTCAACATCATATTTCTGGATGTCGTCAATCTTCTGACCTAGATAGTCTTCTATTATGATTTCATCCGCATAACCAGTTGCCTTGACTGCCTCAACTCGCTCCAGAACATTATTACGCACATTAAGCTTGCCTCTACCACGATCAAAACTGTCACTTGTAACACCTACTATAAGGTAGTCACCAAGTTCCTTTGCCCTACGAAGAAGGTTTATATGCCCTTGATGAAGGAGATCGTATGTTCCGTATGTTATAACTTTTGTCATTTTCTGGCTGTAGATGAAATCGATACGAGATTATTTCCTTACACCATACTTCTCACAGGCTTCCTTATAGGTATCAAGAGAGCCAATGTCAAAACGGAGGTTCTCGCCAGTTCCTGCCATTGGCCAAGCATACATTGTAACGTTATCAACCATATAGTGAGCGAGATTGCCCGGAGCATCAAAACCACAACCATTCTCTATGGCATGCATTATCATATCTATATTTTCCTTCTTATAGATATAGAATGGCGGAACTGCCCATGTACTCTTTGGTTCCTGCGGTTTCTCCTCCATATTGAGAACCTTATTGTTCTCATCAAGAACGACTACTCCTGTACGCTGAAGTTTTTCCCTTACAGGCTGCTCATGACACATAATGCATGGTGTACCCTTTTCCTTCGCAAAATCAACGAAGCCCTTGAAAGAGAAGAAGAGAAGGTTATCTGCAGCAACAACAAGCATATCATCAGGCCATTTACTATTTGACGATTTACTATTTACTATTTCTCGTTTCTGAAGAACCTCTATAGCAAACTGAAGATCGCGAACAGCACCAAGACGAGTCTCGTTAGTGCTCGTACCATCATCAATAACGGTTATCTTCTTTGTATAGTTCTGTTCCTTTGCCCAATCTTCGAAGATTGAAGCAAAACGATGATTGGTTACGATGATATGCTCGTCAATCTCTGGGATTGTATCAATATCATCAAGCATACGACCAAGTATAGTCGAATCGCCAATCTTCAGAAGCGGCTTGGGGAAGTTCTTGGTCAATTCGCCAAGACGAGTAGCGTAACCCGCTGCAATAACTATATTTTTCATTTTTCTTTTTACACGTAAATTATCGTAAATAAAACACAAATTTACATGAATTATTTTTTCAGATCAATAACATCCTCGTATGGATCTTCATACTCAAAAGTAAAATCACCAATATTTTGTGGAATAGGCTCCATATTTCTATCTACAAGACAGCAATCATTCAAGCTCTCGTCAAAAATATAACGTTCACCTTCTAAACTATCTCCTCCAAAATTAATCAACAAACCAATTTTCTTTTGAGTCAGTCGTAAATAATTAAAAAGTTGAGCACGATGAGCTGATATAAGCTTATGTACGGACTTTAACTCAATAATTATATCTCCAACCACAATATCCATACGATAGGATTTCTGCATCAGATGATTCTTATAATAACATGGAAGATATTTTTCAGATTCAGCATTTATGCCTCTATCAATCAATTCCATAGTTAGAGCTTCATTATAGACAGGCTCAAGCAAACCTCCCTTCAGCGTACGATGAACCTCCATTGCAGCTCCAATAATATTATATATCTGTTCAGAATACTCCTTGTAATTCATCGTTTTCTAAAAACGTAAACTATTAAATTTACGATAATTCACGTTTAATTTACGGCAATTTACGTTTCACCATTCTAACACGTTCCGTAATATTTCGCGTACCACTTAGCGAAGGCACGTAGTCCATCGCGGAGGGATGTAGAAGGCTTGAAACCGAAGTCCTGCTCAAGAGCAGAGGTGTCCGCATATGTTACAGGAACATCACCCGGCTGCATAGGAACAAGCTCCTTATGTGCCTCAAAATCATAGTCAGCAGGAAGGACCTTGGCAGCAATAAGCTCTTCCTGAAGGATTGTAACGAAATCGAGAAGATTCTCAGGAGAATTATTACCTATGTTATAAACCTTATATGGTGGGATTGGAAGTCCATCTTCGCCGTTCTGTTTCTCAGGAGCGTGCTGCATAACACGAACAACACCCTCTACGATATCATCCACATAGGTAAAATCGCGCTTGCAGTTGCCATAGTTGAATATCTGGATAGTCTTACCCTCACGAAGTTTGTTAGTAAAGCCGAAGTAAGCCATATCCGGACGACCAGCAGGACCATAAACCGTAAAGAAGCGCAATCCTGTTGATGGGATGTTATATAGCTTTGAATAAGCGTGAGCCATAAGTTCGTTGCTCTTCTTGGTAGCAGCATATAGAGAGACAGGATTATCCACCTTGTCATCAGTTGAATATGGCACCTTCTTGTTTGAGCCATAAACCGATGAAGAAGAGGCATATACCAAATGCTCCACCTCATTATGGCGACAAGCCTCAAGGATATTGTAGAAACCGACAAGGTTTGACTCAATATAAGAACCAGGATTAGTGATGGAATAACGAACACCTGCCTGAGCAGCGAGATTCACAACAACCGCGAACTTCTCTTCAGCAAAGAGATTGTCAATAGCATCCTTATCTGCAAGATTAGCCTTAACAAATCTCCAGTCACGATTTAGAGCCTCAATCTCAGCCAGTCGCTCATACTTGATGTTTACGTCATAATAGTCGGAAATGGAATCAAGTCCGACAACACGAATATTCTGTACGTCCTTGAAAAGACGCTTTACGAGATTACTACCAATGAAGCCTGCAGCTCCAGTTACAAGGACCGTCTTGCCCTCAAGATTTACGTTATAGTTTAGCATAAAAACGGAAATGTTTTATATTTTTCTTTTGGCTACGCCTAACATTAATTAAGACATATAATTAAGACGTTAATTTTGACATTAATGTCTTTCTTTAGATTTCTTCAGTAGATATTTCTTCCTCCAAAGAATCTGTATAGAGAAGTTTATGATAGTCCATATCTTCAATAGGCTTCATATCACGATCTACAAGAAAACAACGATTTGTCTCTAAATCCAAAGCCCAACGTTCACCTATCAATTGTTCTTCACCATAATTAATCAATAGTCCTACTGGCTTCCTCGTCAAACGTAGATAATTACATAATTGCGCCCTATGTTTTGCAGCAATTTTAGTAACCGATTTTAGCTCTAAAATCACATCATCAACAACTATATCCATTTTATATTTCTTTTCAAGATGATGATGTTTGTAAAAAATATCGATTGTTTTTTCACGTTCATTCGCAATACCACGATCAAGTAGTTCAAGATGAAGAGCCTCTTGATAAACAGGCTCAAGAAGTCCCCAATTCAGCTTCTTGTGCACCTCCATTGCAGCACCAATAATGCGATAGACGAGATTCGAATAACCTGTTGCCCGCAACATAGATATTTTTGTCTTAATTAACGTCCCAATTAACGTCTAATTAATGTTATAACGGAAGCAAAATAAAATTCATGTTACACAAATCGCGCCCCGTCATCCGGCTTCACCCAGAACACCTTGAACGTGTTCTCGTATTCTGGATATTCCTTGAGATATTGCTCTGTGAGAGTCTTTTCTATCTGTTCCTTATAAGCAGGATCAACAAGCGCGATTACAGCTCCCTTGAAACCAGCTCCTGAGAAGCGACCTCCATATACGCCCTTGAGCGGACGCATGATGTTATAGATAGAGATTAGCTCTGGAGAACCACACTCATAATTATGTATTGAAGACTCACAAGAATCAAACGATAGTTTTCCGAACAGTTGCAGATTGCCCGTCTCCCAAGCCGTAACACCCTGACGCACACGGCGATACTCCGAATAGAAATGCTCAGCCCTACGAGCAAAGCGCGATGGCATCATATCACGGGTCTTGTCGAAGGTATCCTTATGAATATCACGAAGGAAAGTCTTATCGAATGTCTTGAGAGGCTGCTCCATATACGCAAGCATATTCCACGCAGCAGTTTTGCACTCAAACACGCGAAGATTATAGTCGGAATTCACGAGCGAGCGTGTAAGTCCGGAGAAGAATATACCAATCTCAAAATCAGGCATATCAGGATTTCGCTTAATCACCCTCCACTCGTTGCTGTCGCAATCAAGGAAGAGCAATCCGTCCTTCTTTCCAAGGGCTATACAAGCCTGATCAAGAAGTCCGTTGTTAAGACCGATATACTCACGTTCTGCCTCAGAAGCTATCTGTACCACCTCAAATGGCTGCAAAGTTATTCCGTTAGCCTTGGCAAAAGCCATAACGTATGCAATGAGTACGGCTGCTGAAGAACTCAAACCTCCTACTGGCAGCGAGCCTTGAAGCACACCATCTATTCCTTTGGAAAGTTCAAAACGCTTCTTCAAAGCATACTTTGCACCACGAGCATAATCGCCCCAATGCTTCTCACGAACCTCTGTACGCTTTGCAAGGTCGAAATGCACTTCACCCTCAAAAGAGAGACTTGTGAGGTTTACCTGTGCATCCTCACGTACATTAAACCAAAGGTCAACGCCCTTGTTTATGGCAAAGCCAGTCACAAGTCCATGCTGATGATCAACATGAGCTCCTAAAGGACATACGCGATATGGAGAGAATATATGATACTGATAGTTTTCCATAAGCAGGTGTAGAAACTCAAAAAATAGGCATAGTACAATATGACAATATAGTACAACTATATGTCATACAGACAATTAACTTTTATGTATAAAACACGAATTTTCGCACAAGAAAAAGACTTTTTCCTGAGAACTAAAGAGTTAGGAGTTCAAAAATGTTAACTTGGGAATTTTTGCCTTAGTTATCAGTTCGCTCCAAAATCGACGACAAAAGTAGCATTTTTTTTCGAATTACGCAAGAATGTTTGGCGAAATTTTGCATAAAGACTGATAAAAAGACAATCCACATCAAATATTGCCTTGTGACACCCTTGTAACTCCCATGTGGCTCCCTACCAAACTCGATGAACCTCCGCTTTTTCTCTTATATAGAATAAGAGCTTCATCGAGTTTGGTTCGGAGGAAGAGCGAAGGTACATAGGAGAATCTGCCTACCCACATCAGCAAGAAAAGAAGGCAAAAGAAGAGAAAAATCAAGAAAAGTATCATGTTTTGTATGAAATTAATAAGGTGTAATGGATAATTGTTCGTATCTTTGCACACAGATTGTGTTTGAATACAAAAATCAAGGACTAAAACTAAAAAAGATATAGACTAAGCTATGCAAAAATTAAAGGACATGAGCCTCGGAATGAGGAGAAAATTCTTGTGTACAATGACCGTAGGAATGCTTTGTATTCCTGTAACAGCTATCAATTATGAAAAGACAGACAAAGGCGTTACCGTCCATGTAACCAAGGGTTCAGCTACATCCCCAAAGCTGGTGAGATTGCAGGTGATGGGCGATAAGATTATCCGCGTGTCAGCAACTGCAGACAATCAATTCGCTGACCGCCAGAGCCTTATCATCGTTGACCAGCCTTCTTATAGCAACTACACAGTCAAGGAGGAAGGCGACAAGGTAATCGTTAGCACGGGCAAGATCAACGGCTATGTCCTCTCCACTACGGGCGAGGTCTGGTTTACCGATTCAAAGGGAAAGGTAATTGCACGCGACCAGAAAGGTGGCGGTAAGACCTTCACCCCATACGAGGTCACTCAGATTCATGCTGACGGCAAGCCTGAGACCTACAAAGGCTGGACGATGCGTCAGGTTTTCGAGAACCTTGACAACAATGAGGCTATCTATGGACTTGGTCAGCATCAGGCAGATGAGTGGAACTATAAGGGAAAGAATGAGGAGTTGTTTCAATACAACACTAAGGTATCAATACCATTCATCGTGAGCAGCAACAACTATGGTATTCTGCTCGACAACTATTCCCTCTCACGTTTCGGTAATCCAAAGGACTACAGTCAGTTGCACGAAGTATTCACACTTCGCGACAAGGACGGAAAAGAAGGTGCTCTTACCGGCACTTACAAGGCTCCAGGTCAGGAAACTCTTGTAAGGCGCGAGGACAGCATCTACTTCGAGAACCTGAAATCAGCAAAGAATCTGCCTGCTTTCAAACTCGATAATGCCACCGTTGTATATGAGGGATGCATAACCCCAAAGAAAACTGGTGAGTACCGTTTCTCTCACTATTACTCTGGCTATCAGAAGATTTACATCAACGGCAAGCCAGTATATACCGAGGATGTCTTGAACACAGGCAAGAATGATCAGGAGATATGGCGAACCGCGTGGAATCCTAACGCAAGAAAGTTTGCCGTTAATCTTCAGGCAGGAAAGACATACACCATCCGTCTGGAATGGAAGCCTGACGGTGGCGAGGCTTATTGCGGATTGAGAGCCCTTGAGCCTGTGAATAAGGCTGAGCAACAGAAGGTTAGTTTCTGGAGCGAGATGGGACAGCAACTTGACTATTATTTCATTTCTGGCGATAATGCCGATGATATTATCAGCGGTTACAGAACTCTTACTGGAAAGGCTCAGATCATGCCTAACTGGCTGTTCGGTTTCTGGCAGAGTCGTGAGCGCTACAAGACTCAAGCTGAGATACTTGACGCTCTTGCAGGTTTCCGCAAGCGTCACCTTCCTATCGACAATATCGTGATGGACTGGAACTATTGGGTAGATGACCAATGGGGTGCTTTCGAGTTTGACGGCAAGCGTTTCCCTGATCCAAAGGGAATGATCGATACTATTCATGCCAACAAGGCTAAGATCATGATTTCCTGCTGGCCGAAATATTATTTCAAGCCAAACAATTTCAAGGAACTCAACGAGAAAGGCTACATCTATCAGCAGAGTATCAAGGACGGTCTTATTGACTGGCTCGGCTATAAATACGCTTTCTATGATGCCTATGACGAGGGTGCGAGAAAGATATTCTGGCGTCAGCTCTACGAGAAGCTCGGCACAATAGGTATGGATGCCTGGTGGATGGATGCAAGTGAGCCAAACGTAAGGGACTGTACCGATATGGAGTATCGAAAACTGCTTTGCGGTCCTACCAAATACGGCTCTTCCGACGAGTATTTCAATGCCTACTCAATCGTTAATGCAGAGGCTATCTATGATGGTCAGAGAGCATACGAAACGGCTATTGAGAAGGAGGGCGATACGCACTCTACACAATGGCTTCAGGACAATACCAAGTGGGATCAGCGTGGCTTTGGCAACAAGTTCTCTCCAGAGAACAAGCGCGTGTTCTTGTTGACAAGAAACGGTTTTGCTTCTGAGCAGAGATACAGCACAGCTACTTGGAGCGGCGATATCGGCACTCGTTGGGAGGATATGAAGGCTCAGATCACAGCCGGCTTGAACTTCTCTATCTCTGGTGTTCCTTATTGGAGTCAGGATATCGGCGGTTTCTCCGTTGAGAAGAGATATCAGGAGGCTCAGAACGAATTTGATAAGACTGGCGTAGAGAATGCCGACCTGAAGGATTGGCGCGAGCTCAACGTAAGATGGCATCAGATGGGTATGTTCGCTCCTATGTATCGCGTTCACGGACAGTTCCCATTCCGCGAGCCTTGGAACATCGCACCAGAAGGAACAGAGACCTATAAGGCGATTACGGCTTGTATGGATATGAGATACCGCCTCATGCCTTACATCTACTCTCTTGCTGCCGACGTTCATTTCAAGGACTACACAATGATGCGCCCTATGGTGATGGATTTCGGCAAGGACAAGAACGTGCTCAACATCGCATATCAGTTCATGTTCGGTCCTTCTATCATGGTTAATCCTGTATATAAATATGGTGAGAGAAGCCGCAAGGTTTATTTCCCAAAGAACAATATCTGGTATGATTTCTTCACAGGAAAGGTGCTCAGCAATGGTGGTGAGACAAAGGTTCTCGATGCTCCTTACAGCCATATCCCTCTCTGCGTAAGAGCAGGTAGCATCATCCCTATTGGCGAGGCAAAGGAATATGTTGCCCAGAAGAAGGACGAGACAATCCGCCTGTTCGTTTATCAGGGAAAGAACGGCGAGTTCACCCTCTATGAGGATGAGGGCGAGAACTACGGCTACGAGGCTGGTCGTTTCTCTAACATCAAGTTCACCTATAACGAGGCAAAGAAGACCCTCACAATCGGCGACAGAGTTGGTGAATTCCCAGGAATGCTCAAGGAAAGAACATTCATTATCGTTCCTGTAAGCAAGACCAAGGCACAGGGCTACGATCCTGAGGCTCAAGGAATAACGGTGAAATATAGCGGCCAAATGATAGAGCAGAAACTTTAATAAGGCCTCTCCCCCCGCCCTCCCCCGTAGGGAGGGAGCCAGAAGGCGCAAAGATAAAAATAATAACTATAATGAATATGTCAATTATGATAAAGACTATCAAAAAAAACTCCCCCTTGGGTGGATGGGGGGGCAGACTCCTAATAATAGCAGCGATGACAATAGGAATGACCGGCGCACATGCCCAGTCTCTCCTACCCTATCAGGACGAGAGCCTATCGCTTGACGTGAGAGTTAAGGATGCACTCTCACGCATGACTCTCAAGGAGAAATGCCGTCTGTCATACGCACAGAGTAAGTTCACAAGTCCGGGTTGCGAGCGATTGGGCATACCAGAGCTTTACATGAGCGACGGTCCTCACGGCGTTCGCATGGAGATAAACTGGAACGATTGGGCTCATGCAGGATGGACAAACGACTACTGCACAGCCTTCCCAGCCCTTACCTGCTTAGCAGCCACTTGGAATACCGATATGGCGGCTAAATATGGAAAAAACGTGGGCGAAGAGGCTCGTTACAGAGAGAAGGACGTTCTTCTCGGTCCTGGTGTGAATATCTATCGCACACCGCTCAACGGCCGTAACTTCGAGTATATGGGCGAAGACCCGTATCTCTCTGGCTCTATGGCAATTCCTTACATCAAGGCTTTGCAGAAGAACGGCGTGGCTGCTTGTATCAAGCATTATATCCTCAACGATCAGGAAGAGTACAGAGGTCATGTGGATGTAAAGGTTTCTGATAGAGCCTTGTACGAAATCTATCTCAAGCCTTTCGCGATGGCAATCAAAGAGGCCGATCCTTGGAGCATCATGGGCAGTTACAATCGATATAAGGGTGTACATAACACCCATAACCCATATCTCATCAACGATATTCTAAAGAAGGAACTGGGCTATAAGGGTGCTAATATTTCCGACTGGGGTGCTACACACGACACAAAGGAGGCTGCTCTCTATGGTCTTGACATCGAGATGGGCTCTTACACCAACGGACTCACCTCCGAGGCTAAGGGCTTCGGCTATGACGACTATTACCTCGGTAATGCCTACTACGAAATGGCTCAGAAGGGCGAGGTGAGCGAGGAAGTTGTCAACGACAAGGCCGCTCGTGTGCTGCGACTCATCTTCCAGACCGCTATGAACACCAAGAAGCCTTTCGGTAGCAAGAACTCTCCAGAACATCTTGCTGCTGCAAGGGAGATTGCACGCGAGGGTATCGTGCTTCTGAAAAATGACAATCTCATACAGAAGAACGACGACTCTAAGCTTCTGCCTATCAAGGAAAGCGACTATAAGAACGTGCTTGTTGTTGGCGAGAATGCCACTCGTCCGCTTTGTGCCGGTGGTGGTTCTTCTGAACTGAAGCCAAAGGACGAGGTTAGTCCGTTGAGAGGCTTGAAAGAGCGTTTCAAGAACTGGAACATCACATACGCCGAGGGTTATAAGTCAGGACCAAGTTTCTACGGCGGCATAACGGAGATTCCACAGGCGGTTGAGGATTCCCTCTATAATGATGCCGTGGATAAGGCTAAGGATGCCGACCTCATCATATATATAGGTGGACTGAACAAGAACCACTTCGAGGATTGCGAGGGTGGCGACCGTCTGGGATATAATCTCTCTTTCAATCAGGACCGTCTCATCTCTTCTCTCGCATCTACAAAGAAGAAGATGATAACCGTTATCACAAGCGGTAATGCCATTGCTATGCCTTGGCTGAAGGATATCACCACACTTGTGCAGTCGTGGTATCTGGGTAGCGAAGCTGGACACGCACTTGCCGACGTACTGAGCGGCGATGTATGCCCAAGCGGTAAGACAGTATTCTCTTACGCAGAGAAGCTCGAAGACTACCCTGCACATAAGTACGGACTTGTGGGCTATCCGGGCGTTGAGCCACAGAATCTTCCTGTCAAGTATCAGTATGGCAAGGAAGTACAGCCAAAGTCTGCCGACCTTCTAAAGGAAATCAAAATAAAGGCTGATGCCGTAGGAGTTACCAACTCTAACAAGAACCCAAGAACTCACATGGGTAAGGGTAACGAGATACAGGTTTATGCCGAGGATGTGCTCGTAGGCTACAGATATTTCGAGACTATGAAGCAGAAGGTCGTGTTCCCATTCGGCTATGGTCTCAGCTATACCACCTTCGCCTATTCTGATGCAAAGATTGCGGATAACGGCAACAAGACTTGGACCGTTACAGTAAGCGTAAAGAACACGGGCAAGTGTGCCGGCAAGGAAGTCGTTCAGCTCTATGTGGGCGATGACAAGGCAAGCGTTATCCGTCCTGTCAAGGAGCTCAAGGGCTTCGAGAAAATCCTTCTTCAGTCAGGCGAGCAGAAGACCGTCAGCTTCACCATCACCGAAGATGCCCTCAAGTTCTTCGACGAGACGAAGCACGAATGGGTAGCAGAACCGGGCACTTTCAAGGCTTACATTGGTAGCAGTAGCCGAGACATAAAGGCAAAATTGCCGTTCAAGCTATAAAACTCTATGCTAAACCCAAGAGGGGGTCGTGAATCACGACCCCCTCTTTTTTTGTATATTAACATGAGTTCCATGAATTAAAGGCTTTCAGCCATCGTTGACAAAAATAAGTTTAATTGTTCGGAACGACGGGCTGAAAGCCCAACAAGCTAACAGCCCAGAGCATCGCTCTGGGTATATCAAGCGAGTTGGTTCGCCCTGAAAGGGCAAAAGCATAGATTCATGTGTAAAGCTTTTGCCCCTTCAGGGCGTAGAATCCACCATTGTACAAATACCACAGGGCGTTGCCCTGGGCTATAGGCTCATTGCCCCTTCGGGGCGCAAACCGACATATTTATTTTCATCGAACTCACTTTATTTTAGCTGAGGTCGTGAATCTCGCCCCCAGCAAATGTTATATGAGTCCATATTTCACGGAGTCATCATCATTGAATTATAGCTAAAACCACCGCCCTGATTCAGTGCCTTGGTTTTCATGATACCACAACCTGCATTCCCAAATTGGGAATAGAGAAAAATACTATCCAACCTGAAAGAAAATTTCGTTCACCCCAGCTAAAAACTTGTGTCCATTTCGGACATAAGCTTTGTGTCTAAAGAACGTGAGTTGATAACTAACGTGAGTTCGACGAAAAAAAACGCTGCGCTTGGCTACGTGAATTATCCGTGAATTAGCCGCAAATTATCGTGAATTTTTCTTTATTCAATACATTTGCTTAGAAATTTACGAAAAATTCACGGTTAATTCACGGAAATTGAAAAATTCACGGTTAATTCACGGAAATTCGTGTAGCCCCACGCAGTGGATTTTGCTGCTTGCTGCTATATGATTAATTCATCGAACTGACGTTAAATTACATAATATCCCTACCCCTCTCCCTATTTTTCCTAACAGTTATATGTTAGATTCGTTCCAGCAGATAAAAAAGAATATGTAAATTGACAAAGGGAGCCCTGTTTCGGGGCATACTTTTGGCATAAAAAATCAACGATAATATTTAACGTGAGTTCGACGAATTTATTCAGTTGTATATTGTTGACTATCATGTGGTTGAAAGAGCTCTGAAGGAGCGATACCTAATAGGGCAGTCCGTTAGCGACACCTAAAGTCTTCAGGTGTCGCACTTACAGCGCTCCTTAATCACGCATCTATAGAATAACAGCCCTAACGGACTGCCCTATTAGGTGTCGGGCTTTCAGCCCTCGCAGTCTTGAATTCGTCGAACCCACGTCATTTAAGTAAATGTACAGAATTATTTTCATTAGACGGTATAGGTAGAAAACACAGCGTTATAAAGAAAAAAGAATACAAGAAACATTGAAATAAAAAGAAATTCCGTTCCAATCGTGTATTACGTGTAAGTAAAACAAACAAAAAGCGTGTTTTATAACCAATCATGAAACCATCATTTTTCAAGAGATGTTAGATGCATCCCCCAACAGGAGGCCCAGAATGGCACCTAACATATAACCGTTAGATAAAATAGGGACAGGTACACCTCTCGACTCTTAACCTCAAAATAATAATATAATATATTAATATATTATATTATTATTTTGAATATAGATACCATACCCCTGTCCCTGTTTTATCTAACAGTTATATGTTAGATTGAGGGTTATCCCAATCCCCTTCCGAAAATATCAATCTGAGTATCAATACATTACAACCATAAAACGAACATTTCTTGAACCTTATATCTTTTTCTCACGCATTTCTTTCCGTTCCAAAGAAATTTGTTGTAACTTTGCACTCGTCAAACCGAAGGACGTGCGCCAGCCTTGGGGCTGACACGCACTTTTGACTTCGTGCGAGGTGCAGCGCACGTGGTCACTCGTCAATTGGGTAGATGGGTGTTGTGTGATAGGTGATGGCAGTTACGGGAAAAACGCTGTAAGTCCGTTATAATACCGTTGTAAATCCGTTGTAAGTCCGTTCCCTGCATCGGAGGCATAAGGGCTCAGGCTTTGATCACACGAAGACCGAGATAGGTCAAGGCGCCGTTGATCATCAGCAGTTCATAGCCAAAGTGGTAGGAGAAGTAGGTAGTGCAGAGATAGTCAAGGGCATAGCAGATGAGGGGTGAGGCTATGCAGATGACAGGGGTTAAGCCCCTCACCTGCCCTGCGGGCATCCTCTCCCCATGGGGCGAAGAGGTAGTCAGCGCGTAGGCAAACAATCCGAGGAGCGGACCGTAGGTGTAAGAGCACATGATGTAGATGGCATCAATGAGACTCGTGGAATTGAATGCTCGGAAGGCAAGGATACAGAGCGCAAAGACAACAGCCATAGCGATGTGCACACGATGACGAAGGCGTTCATCATCAGCACGCTCACGAATATCCACGCAATAGGTGGTGGTGAGGGCGGTAAGCGCAGAATCGGCACTTGAGAACGAGGCAGCCATGATTCCAATGGTGAAGAGCACGACAACAGGCATTCCCAGCACTCCTGTTGCGGCAAACATAGGGAGCAGATCATCACCGGAAGCGGGCAAAGCCATCCCCATCTTTGAGGTCAAGAGAACGAGAAGGACACCGAGGCAAAGGAACAGGAGATTAGCAGGAACGAAAGCCACACCATAGCTGCACATATCCTTCTGCGCATCACGAAGCGAGCGACAGGTAAGGTTCTTCTGCATCATATCCTGATCAAGTCCAGTCATCACGATAACGATAAAAACGCCTGACAATATGCTGACGAAATCGAAAGATACGGTATGCAATCCCATCGGAGAATCCCAAACAGCCTGAGCAGCATCTGGAATGCTCATTCCGAGAGAGTTGACCACGTTGTAGATGATGAGCAGAAGGGCGGTGAACATACAGATTGTCTGGAGCGTATCGGTCCACACCAGCGTCTTAATACCACCGCTCTTGGTATAGAGCCAGATAAGGGCTACCATAGCAAGGACAATGACAGCGAACAACAAAGAGTTATTCACCGAAGGGCACATAGGACCAATGACATAGTCATTCAGAAGCATGCACACAACATAGAAACGAGCCGCTGCGCCTGTCATTTTTGAAAGAAGGAAGAACGAAGCGCCAGTCTTGTAGCCACTCTGCCCCACCCTGTCACGAAGAAACGTATAGATTGTTGTGAGATTCAGTTTGTAATAGATTGGAAGAAGGATGAAAGCAACCGCTATATAGCCGAAAATGAAACCTATACAGGTCTGAAGATAGCTCATTCCCGACTTCATCACCATGCCCGGAACTGATACGAAGGTTATGCCCGAAATGCTCGCCCCTACCATGCCGAATGCCACCATATACCAAGGTGACTTGCGATTGCCACGAAAGAAAGCCTCGTTACTCGACTTTCTGCCAGTTACAAAGCGACTGTAGAGAGTCAAGAGAAGGAAATATAGGAGAATGGTTAAAAGAATCAGCATGTATTTAAATTATAAAATGAAAAATGAAAAATTATAAAATACAGGTTACATTCTTCACTTGAAAAAGTAACTTGTATTTTTCATTTTTAATTGTTCATTTTTCATTTATTATGGATTTTTCATCTTCCTCAAAACCTTAACGGCTGAGCTTACAGAATCAATCATCTTAATTGCAAGGCGGTTCTTGCCACCCACCACCTTCAAATCACATACACGTGGGTGATAGCCTACATAATTCAGTATCTTGCCAAAGACCTCCGACTTATAGAACACGCTATCCTGACGAGACACGAACTGCATCTGCATGAGGTGCTGCTTGAGGATAATCTTCTCACAACCCAATGAGCGGCCTAAACGACGGAGCATAACCACCTGAAGCAATTCCTCGCCCTCGGAAGGCACAGGACCGAACCTGTCTTCCAGTCGCTGACGATAGGCATTGAGATCGTCATCTGTCTCAATATTGTCAAGCTCACGATACAGGAGCATACGCTCTGAACTGCCTGGAACGTATGTGTCAGGGAAGTACATCTCAAGGTCAGATTCGATATTGCAATCATCAACAAAGTCCTCACCCGACAATTTCTCACCCTCTGCCATCTGGTCGGCATAGAGTTCCTGAAACTCATCGTTCTTCAGTTCATTGACAGCCTGAGAGAGAATTTTCTGATATGTCTCATAACCAAGATCCTCCATGAATCCCGACTGCTCAGCACCGAGCAGGTTACCTGCACCACGGATATCGAGATCCTGCATAGCGAGGTTGAATCCAGAACCGAGGTCGGAGAAGGTCTCAAGAGCCTCTAGTCGTCTGCGTGACTCGGTAGGGAGATATGAGAGAGGAGGTGCCATGAGATAGCAGAATGCCTTTCGGTTGCTTCTGCCCACACGACCACGCATCTGGTGAAGGTCAGAGAGCCCGAAGCGGTGCGCATCATTAATAATGATAGTATTGGCATTAGGCACGTCAATACCATTCTCCACGATTGTTGTTGATAGCAGCACATCATAGTCGTGGTTCATGAATCCCATCACGATCTTCTCAAGACTCTCAGGAGTCATACGACCATGACCTATTGCCACACGGCAATCAGGGATATGCTTCTCAATGAGGCGGCCAAGTTCCTCAAGGTTTGAGATACGGTCATTCACGAAATACACCTGACCGTTTCTTGACATCTCGAAATTGATAGCATCTATGATAGTCTCGACAGAGAACGTAGTAACCTCTGTCTGAATAGGGTATCTGTTTGGCGGCGGCGTACGCATGATACTCATGTCACGAGCACCCATAAGAGAGAACTGAAGAGTGCGAGGGATAGGAGTTGCCGACATCGTAAGAGTATCAATATTCGTCTTCAACTGACGAAGTTTCTCCTTTGTAGAAACACCGAATTTCTGTTCCTCGTCGATTATGAGAAGTCCTATGTCCTTCCATTTCACAGACTTTCCAATCAGCTTATGAGTACCCACGAGAATATCAATCTTACCATCGGCAAGATCTGCGAGAATCTGCTTTGTATGCTTTGCCGAACGAGCACGGGTAAGGTAATCCACACGCACAGGAAGGTTTGCCATACGGTCGCGGAAGGTCTGGTAATGCTGGAAAGCCAATACGGTGGTAGGCACGAGCACAGCCACCTGCTTTGAGTCGCAAGCCGCCTTGAAGGCAGCACGAACAGCAACCTCAGTCTTTCCGAAGCCCACATCACCACACACAAGACGGTCCATTGGTCGCTTGCTCTCCATATCAGCCTTCACCTCTGCCGTTGCCTTCATCTGGTCGGGGGTATCCTCATAGAGGAAAGAGCCCTCAAGTTCATGCTGGAGATATGAGTCGGGAGAGAATGCGAAGCCAATCTCATGACGACGCTTTGCATAGAGCTTGATAAGGTCGCGGGCAATATCCTTGATGCGCTTCTTCGCCTTCTCCTTCAGGCGATCCCACGCTCCAGTACCAAGGGTAGAGAGACGAGGCGGTTCGCCTGTATCAGAACGCTTGTACTTCGAAATCTTATAGAGCGAATGGATGGAAACGTCAACCTTGTCATTGCCTTGATAGACAATTCTGATAACCTCCTTGAAAGAATCCCCGACAGGCACGCGGACAAGTCCGGCAAACTTACCTACTCCGTAGTCAACGTGAACGACGAAATCGCCTGGCTCCATCTCCTGAAGTTCCTTCATCGTAAGTGCCATCTTACCGGCACGAGCCGACTGAGTACGGAGATTGTACTTATGGAAACGCTCAAAAATCTGGTGGTCGGTGAAAAGACAGAGACTGAGGTCGTTATCCACAAATCCCTCGTGAAGAGTCTTTGAAATCTCGCCAATAGCCTCGGCATCAACCCTTACTCGTTGCGACTCGGCAACAGGGGCGGTGAGAATGCTTCTGATACGCTCAACCTGTTTGTGAGAGTCGGAAAGTATATAGATCTTGAAGTTCTGAAGGATATAGTCCTCAAAGGTCTGTGAAAGGAGGTCGAAGTTCTTATGGATAAGAGGCTGGGCAGACATGAAGAAATGGAAGGATGCATCGAAAACGTCCTTGTCATCCTTCTGCGCAGAGGTTTCCTTTATGTTGATTTGCTTGAACTTGGCAATGCTCTGGTTGAAGCGAGATGCAGGGCAGAGATTTATCTGGGCATTCATCTCACGACGTATCTCCTCCTGTTCCTGTTCGGTAGCACCCGCCATTCTGTCATTCAAAGCCTGTGAAGAGAAGCCTTCCTCAAATGTCTTGCCAACGACATCAACGACAAAATCCATATCGTGACTAACGAGCATACTACCCTCTGGAAGGAACTCTGTAAGAGGCACTTTCTTCTCAGAGAAGGCAGCAAGTTCCGGCACAATGTCAATTTCCTTGCGTCTGTCGGCAGAAAGCTGATCTTCAATCTGGAACGTGCGTATCGTCTCAATTTCATCACCAAAGAAATCAAGACGGAAAGGCAGGTCATTTGAGAAAGAATATACATCGAGGATGCTTCCACGAACAGCAAACTGCCCTGGCTCATATACATAATCCTGCATACGGAAACCGAGGTCGCGCAACTGATGCTGAACGTCCGTGATATCAATTCTCTGTCCTACGGAAAGATGGATTGTACGATCATCAAGGATTGTCTTATCCACCGCCATTTCTGCAAGAGCAGAAGGATAGGTGACGATGAAGAGAGAAAGGCCTCTCCCCCCGCCCTCCCCCGTAGGGAGGGAGCCGGAGTCATCATCGGAATCATTCT
Source organism: uncultured Bacteroidales bacterium (assembly GCA_902798615.1). Taxonomy (GTDB): domain Bacteria; phylum Bacteroidota; class Bacteroidia; order Bacteroidales; family Bacteroidaceae; genus Prevotella. Next base: position 45,318 of record CADBXL010000026.1, read on the forward strand.
CATTTGGTAAGCCATCCTTGGTTTTACCAAACGATGAAAGCCTTGGTTTTACCAAACGATGAAAGAGCCGAGAGAACCTCAGTACGGAGAATCTCATTAGCGGCATCTCTCTGACCGTATTTCACGGCACGCTTATAACTTGATGGGAAGAAAAGAGCTGGTGCACCCAACTGCATCAGATCATGATAGAAATAGCCTGCCTCATCGGCATCCCTAAGAATAAAAACTACAGGATTTTGTAAACGATTTGCAATGGAAGCAAACACCAAAGGACACGAAGAACCTGCAAGACCGTCGATTCCTACGGTCTTGATACGCTTATTTTCAAGTGCCTTCGCCAATGCCTTCAACTGCGGTTGCTTGGCATAATGGGATAATAACTTCTGTATTTCCATTGTAAATCGAGTGCAACGTGCAGAATTGCCTCGCACGAAGTAAAAGCACATGTCAGTTTCTTAAAAAAACTGGTGCACATTTAATTTGCGAGTGCAAAGTTAACAAAAAATATATTAATATAAGAATAAAACAAGACAAAATGTCAAAAAAGTTTTGATAAATTAACGGAATTTACTAACTTTGCATTTTGAAAGTGTACGTGGCACAATACCACACAGACAAGAAGTACAATAAAACAAATGAGCGATAGCATAATCATAATTCCGACTTACAACGAGAAGGAAAACATAGAGAAAATAATCCGCGCCATCTACGGTTTGGAGAAGAGTTTTCATATTCTTGTCATTGACGATGGCTCTCCTGACGGAACTGCCAAAATCGTTCACAACCTCATAGACACGGAATTCAAGGATAGGCTTTTCATCTTAGAGCGTTCCGGCAAATTGGGCCTCGGAACGGCATACATCAAGGGTTTCAAATGGGCTTTGGAGCACAACTACGACTATATCTTCGAGATGGATGCCGATTTCAGCCATGATCCTAACGATGTGCCTCGCCTCTACGCAGCCTGTCACGACGAAGGCTATGATGTGGCTATCGGAAGCCGATACGTGAGTGGTGTGAACGTGGTAAACTGGCCTATCGGCAGAGTTCTGATGAGCTATTTCGCCTCAAAATACGTGAGATTCGTCACAGGCTTCAAGGTTCATGACACGACTGCCGGATTCAAGTGTTACAAGCGCAGGGTTCTTGAGACAATAGAACTTGACAAGATCCGTTTCAAGGGCTATGCCTTCCAGATTGAGATGAAGTTCACGGCATATAAGATAGGCTTCAAGATCAAGGAAGTCCCTGTCATTTTCGTCAACAGACGCGAAGGTGTTTCAAAGATGAACGGCGGAATATTCGGAGAGGCATTCTTCGGCGTTATGCGCCTTAGACTTGACGGTTGGATAAGGAAATATCCGGCTTTGCCTAAGACATAACAGCAAGTCCGTTATACCTCCGTTTCAGGTCCGTTCCAAATCCGTTCCCTACAATCGGAGCAGAATAGGAATCATAAAAGTATCATTAACATCAAAAAGACATAACAACTATGGTAAAGCATATCATTCTATGGAAACTCTCTGAGGAACTTAGTGCCGAGGAGAAAGAGAAAGTAAAGGCTGGCATCAAGGAAGGTCTTGAAGGACTCGTCGGTAAGGTTCCTGGCCTTCTTGAATGCAAGGTAAACATCAGCGGTCGTCTCGACTCAAGCAACTGCGACGTAATGCTCGACAGCACACTTGAAAGTCCGGAGGCTCTCAAGGGTTATGCCGTTCATCCTGCACACGTTGCCGTAGCCGATGGTAAGGTAAGGCCTTACACCATACAGAGAACTTGTCTGGATTACGAGGTGTAAAAGCCTAACCAAGCCTACCAGACCCACCCCCTTGCCCCTCCCATAAAGGGAGGGGAGTAATTAGTATTGCACGTTCTATATTTTCTACATATAGAAATATAAACAACACAAAAAAAATCCCTTGCTCGATCCATTACGGAAAGAATAAGGGATTTATTGTAACCACTCCCCTCCCTTTATGGGAGGGGCTGGGGGTGGGTCTTTTTAATCGAGCTTACCGAACTCCTCGAAGCTGATAGTCTTCTTGTTGAGCTTAACAACGTCCTTGAGGGCAGCCATAAGCTTGCGATCAACAGCAGCATTAACGAGGTTGTCAACCTGCTCACGATTCTTCAGCATACCCTCAGCATACTGCTCGAGATACTCCTCAGGTACGCTTGTCATACCATACTGAGCGAACTGCATACGAGTTACATCGATAGCAACAGCCTTAACGTCAGCATCCTCAATCTTGATCTTCTGAGCCTCAACAAGCTGATTCTTAGCAAGGCTCCAAGTAAGTTCCTTGATAGAAGCCTCGTAGTTCTTCTCTACGTACTCCATACCCTTGTCCTTGTTGTTAGCGAGCATGATACGCTTCATGAGATCGTCAGCATACTTAACCTCACCGATCTTCTTCTCAATGTGCTTACGAACGTCCTGAAGGAAACGGAAATCTGCATTCTGAACCATCTGCTCCTTAATACCCTCAGCAACCTTAGCACGGAAATCAGCCTCATCCTTAACGTTACCTTCGCCATAAACCTGATCGAAGAGATCCTGATCAATAGCGTGCTTCTGATAACGAGAGATCTCTGTTACCTGGAATGAGAAATCAGAAGTAATCTTCTCTGCCTCTTCCTTTGAAACCTTGAGAAGAGAAGAAATCTCGATGTTGCTTTCTGGATAAGCCTTCTTTGGGTTGAATACGATAACGTCACCAACCTTACAGCCCTGGAAGAGAGCCTTCTGGTCGTCAACCTTAATATATGCAGGAAGCATTGAAGCCTGAGAAACGGTGATACCACCATCCTTTGCGCTACCATCCTCGTTGAGCTCACGGATATCGCCCTTGATCATGTCGTTATCCTGATACTCATCAACCTTCTGGTAAGAGCCGCTACGGCTTGCGAAAGCCTCTATCTGCTTGTCAACGATAGCATCGTCAGTTGTGATATCGTAGTAAACAATAGAATCCTTCTTTGTAAGTTCAGCCTTGAACTCTGGAGCGATAGCAATATCAAACTTCAGAGTGTAAGGTGCAGCTGCATCGAGGTCAACTGGCTCCTCACCGAGATGAGGCATTGGCTCTCCGAGCATATTAATCTTATTCTCCTGGACATACTCATAAAGCTTCTCACCAACGAGACGATTGATAACGTCAACCTTTACCTGAGCACCAATCTGACGCTTGATCATTCCCATAGGTGCCTGTCCTGGACGGAAACCTGGTACATTAGCCTTCTTACGATAGTCCTTAAGCTGCTTTTCTACATCTCCTGCGAAATCAGCCTCCTCAACAACGAGTGTGAGAACTCCACTGACTTTCTCTGGATTTTCTAATGAAATATTCATTTTTTAGTTTTGTTGTTATATGATTTATATTATTCTTACCTTGTTAATATATAGGTGCCGAAAGCACACTACACGCCAAATTGGGTGCAAAATTACTAATAATATTACACAATACCAAAAACCTAAAGCAATTTTAACAAAAACAGTTAAAAGATTTGGTCATTTACGCGTTTTATATTATATTTGTAGCCGGATTTGGAAACTGGAAATCCAAAATTTGTTAATTTCGGATTTTCCCGTGCAAGGGAATCAGGTGCAAGACCTGAGCTGTTCCTGCAGCTGTAAGCCCATTGTGAAGCTGGATAACAAAAGTCACTGGAACTTATCTGGGAAGACATTCAGCTTTGTGGCAAGCCAGAATACCTGCCAAAGACTCCATTAATTATTCGCTAAGCGCTCATCAAGCCAAAGCGAGTTCTTAGCAATGCCCTCAGGATAAGGGTATAATAATTGTTTTTTTGGAATGAAATACAAACATATCATCGCCTTATCATTGGCGAGTATCTCTCTATGTGCAAACGCTCAGGTGGAGAAATCAGGAGAAACAGAATCCACCACAAAGCATCAGGATCTTCAGGAGGTTGTTGTGACCGGAACAGGAACACAACATCATCTTAAGGATGCGCCTGTGCAGACGGAGGTTATCTCTCGGAAAATGATAGAAAGCTATGGTGGAAAGTCGCTTGAGGATATCCTTGGAGGACTTACCGCTTCATTTGCTTTCAACGAGGGCGATATGGGTTCACAGGCACAGCTCAACGGATTGGGTAACAACTACATACTCATTCTTATTGACGGCAAGCGCATTCACGGTGATGTGGGTGGCGAGAACGACCTCGGTCTTATCGACCCGCACAACATCGAGAGAATCGAGATAGTGAAAGGCGCACAGTCGGCTCTCTATGGCTCTGATGCCATAGCCGGTGTTATCAACATCATCACTAAGAAGCATGACACCGAGGGCGTTCTGCTTGAGAACACCACCCGATATGGCTCTTACAACGATCTTCGCCAACACAACGGCATAGGAGTAAGGTTCGGTAAGTTCCAGTCCTATACCAGTTTTCAGTTGCAGCACACCGATGGCTGGAAAAACACGAGTGAGGAATATGCAGAGGCAAAACTCCTCACCGATTCTCGTAACAAGACAGTAAACGAATACACTAACTGGCAGATTGGTGAACGACTGACATATAGCCCATACAAGGGGCTGGATCTCTATGCCAGTGGAACTTACTACGAAAAGCGTATCTCACGCCCGACGAATGGCCGTCACCCTTCATGCGATGTATATACCTACGACCTGAAGTATCGTAATGCGAGTGCTGCCTTGGGTGGTAAGATGAAGCTCGGCAAGAAGGATTACATAGACATGGATCTGAGTTGGAAAAAGCACGCATACTATTATCTCTATACAGACACCACCCTCGAAGATGGATATTACAAAGGTGAATTTACTCACTATTATCCATACTTCCCCGGCCAGGAGAACCTTCAGAGTGATCAGCAGAGATACATGGCAACAATAAAGGGCGTGTTCTATCTACCAAAAGCAAACACTCTCAACGTGGGAGCGGAATACAGATACGACTATCTCAAGGCTCCTATGCGAGTAAGCGACGGAACTGCAAATGACTGGACGGCAGCCGTATATGCTCAGGACGAATGGAATCCCTTGAAATACTTGAACGTAACGGCAGGTTTCAGACTCATAGATAATGCAGCCTTCGGACTTCATTTCACACCAAAGCTGAGTGCGATGCTCTCCCTCGGTGACATCAGACTTCGTGCAGGATGGAGTCAGGGCTTCAAATCGCCTACCACAAAGGAACTGTCATACCACTACACCAAGCAGATGGGCGCAAGTACCTATTATTATATGGGTAACAAAGACCTTGAAGCCCAGACGAGCAACTACTGGTCGGCAAGCGCGGAATACCGTACCGACGACATCGCCGTATCTGTTACGGGATACGTCAACAAACTGGAGGATATGATAACCCTCGTGAACGTATCGGTAAAAGAGATTCCTGTGGGAGCTACATCCAGTTATGAGGGCGACGGAAGTAGTAACATCATTCCCCGAATGTATAAGAACGCAGAAGATGCAAAGACATACGGTGTTGATGTTAATGCTTCTTGGAAAATAACCAAGGAACTGACCATTGGAGGCAATTACAGCTATCTGGATACAAAGGCTACGATATATAACTCCGCAAAGGGACATTTCCAGAATGCAATTATCGACGGAATGGCTCACAACAAATGGAACGGCTATGCCAACTACGGACATCGTTTCTCTCCTTGCTATAACCTTGGAGTAAATCTCAGCACCCGTGGCTCAAGCAAGCGATACTACGAGAACGACGGCAACGGAAAGGCTTTCCAGATTTGGCGTCTGAACACTACCCACGATCTGGGCAAGAGCAAGACGACAAGCTATCGTCTGGAGGTAGGTGTTGATAATATCTTCAACTATCGCGACACTACCCCACGCCCTTACCATCTCGGAACAACGACTGGAGGAACAACCGTTTATGCTTCGTTCACCATAAAATTCAACAAAGGAAAAAAAATAACAACTTCTAAAACAACATCTAAACAACAAGAAAATGATGAAGATTAAATCACTTCTCCTTGCCATCGTAACAGTAATGGCAGGACTCACATTCACCGCTTGTGGTAGCGATGATGATGACAACAACAATGGCGGTCAGTCTAATCACGACGCTTATCAGACAGCCGTAACAAACACAGTTAAGGCTCAGAAGAAGCACAACAAGGCTATTCTTCTCGTAGCTTTCGGTTCTACTTGGCAGCAGGCATACGATGCATTCGATGCTACAGTCGAGACCTGCAAGAAGCAGTTCCCTGACTATGACGTATTCCTGAGTTTCTCTTCTGTTATCTGCATCAACCGTGCAGCTGCAGGCGAGAATGTAGCCCCACGCAACTTCTACGCTCCAAGTTTCTGGCTCAATGCATTTGCTTCTGATGGCGTGAAGTACGACGAAATCGTAGTTCAGTCACTTCAGGTTATCCCTGGTGAGGAGTACAAGAATGTTCGCGATAGCTACATCAAGAACTTCGCAAACAACTTCTATGGCGACCTCGATGATGAGTATCTCTCAAAGGTAAAGATCTACCTCGGCACTCCACTCATGGCAGAGGCTGATGACGTTACAGAGCTTGCAAAGGTTCTCTATGAGGACACAAAGGACAAGACAAAGGACGGTATCGTTGCATTCATGGGACATGGAAATCCAGAGGACTATGACTACTACGGAGCTAACATCCGCTATACAGAGCTTGAGCAGGCACTCCAGAAGATCAGCGGTTCTAAGAAATACTATGTAGGAACCGTTGATATGCCTGAGAACTACAAGACAAATGTTCTTGCACGTATGAAGAAGAACGGCATCAAAGATGGTAAGGTTTATTGCTTCCCTCTCATGTCAATCGCTGGTGACCATGCTCACAACGATATGGCTGGTGACGATGACGCTTGGGATGAGAAGAAAGGCTATGAGGTAAACGACGAGGGCGAAGTTGAGGATACTTCTTGGAAGAACTACTTCTCTCACAACGGTTACACTTGCGATGACGACGTGCTCAAGAATTGCGTAACAGGTCTTCTTGAGAACACAAAGGTTCGTCAGCTCTGGCTTAACCACATCAAGCGTGCCCTGAAGGATGATGCTGGTCTCCTCGACTACTATCATTCTAAGAATCCAGAATAAGGAATAAAGAAGACCCACCAGCCCCTCACCTGCCCTACGGGCATCCTCTCCCCAAGGGGCGAGGAAGAAGTTAGTATTTCTGATTATTGGCATGTTTTCAATAGATAAAAATGCGAAATAACAATAACGATAAAGACATACTTTCCCTCGCCCTTAGGGGAGAGGGTGCCCGAAGGGCGGGTGAGGGGCTTGGTGGGTCTCTCTATTTCATCTCCTTAGGCCCGGGTGCCGCCGACATGGTGACACTCGGGACTTTACGACTTTTGACAAAGGCACAAAAAGTGTATTGCTTTGCCGTGGGAGAGTCATCACGAGCTGCCGAAATCATAGCTCAACTGGATATTGACCAAAGCAAGGTCACGACAGTCAAAGTCCCGATGTTACACGACCGCGAAAAGGCGAATGCGGTATATGATGAACTTGCCTCAACAATCAGAAAAGAGCACGAGGCAGGAATGAATATTGCCGTTGCAACTGAGGGCGACAGCGGAATCTTTGCCACCACACATTATGTGATGGATCGCCTTATGGAAATGGGCGTAGAATGTGAGCAGACTCCAGGCATTCCCTCCTTTATTGCTGCCGCATCAATAGCAGGCCTGCATCTTGTAAAGCTTCAGGAACGACTTCTTATCATTCCGGGAAAGACTACTGCCGAAGAGATTATCAACCTCACAAGTGAAGGTTATAATCTTGTTATCATGAAGCTATCTATGGCTTATGAAGCCGTTAGCAAGGCTTTCCATGAAACAAAAGATCTGCAATTCCACTACTTCGAGAATATAGGGACAACTACTCAGAAATATGAAATTCTGAAAGAAATGCCGAATAATTTCCCGTATTTCTCGTTAATAATAATAAACAGACCCACCCCCATACCCCTCCCATAAAGGGAGGGGAGTAGATAGTAATAACCCGCATAATAAATTACCCAATAATTAAGTATGAAATATATCGACAAACATTCAGATACAAAAAGTGTAACTACTCCCCTCCATTTATGGGAGGGGCTGGGGGTGGGTCTTTTATTGGGCTTTTTCTCAGCTTGCACCAACGTTGCAAGCGACAATAGCGTAGCCTTCACAGGCCCATTCCTTCAGTATGACTCGCTTTGGGCACACTCAGGCTCATATTCAGAGAAGGTAGAGATTAAGTATGCTAAAGGACTAAAGGTTGACTATCGTGAGGATGGTATTCACGTTTTCATCAGCAATCCTGACCCGAAAGCACGCAACTCAAAGACAGAAGAGGTGGTAATCCCATCGTCTTCCGGCTCCCTCCCTACGGAGGGAAGTCCGATGTTGATAACATCGGAGTATGTGAAAAGCGGGGGGAGAGGCCACAAAAGATTCATCTGTACCACAGCCTTGCAGTTGGGTAACTTCGAGGTGCTTGGTATGGAAGAGCGAATCGTGGGCATGAACTCTCTGAAGAATGTTTTCTCTCCAAAGATAAAGCAACAGCTTGCCGAGGGAAAAACAGTACGTGTGGGTAAGGAAGGAAACTTCGACCTTGAGGCTGTCATAGCCTCAAAGCCCGACTATATCTTCGTGTCAGCCTCCAAATATGGCGGTTTTGAATCCCTCAAGGAATGTGGTATTCCTCTCATTTCTCATCATGGCTACAGAGAGACTGATCCTCTTGGTCAGGCAGAATGGATAAAGCTCATAGGACTCCTCACAGGCGAGACACGCAGAGCAAATGCTGTATTTGAGGACATAGAATCCAAATACAACGCTATCAAAGCAAAGGTTGCTGCGGCTAAAGCAAAAAGGAAGACTCTCCCAACCATTCTCAGCGGTCGCCAGATACGTGACGGATGGTATGTAATGGGTGGAAAGAGCTATATGGCACGTATCTTTGCCGATGCAGGTGTTGACTATATCATGAAAGATATTGACGAGGCTGGAGGTACGGCTCTTGACTTCGAATCTGTCTATGCCAAAGGTATAAATGCCGACTACTGGCAGATTGACGGAACCTTTGATGATGAGTTCACTCTCAACGATCTCACGACAGAGGATGCTCGCTATGGCGACATAAAAGCCTACAAAGACCAGCACGTTCTATTCTGTAACTTTGCAAAGACTCCATATCGCGAACTTGGTGGACTTGAACCTCACCGTCTCCTCTCTGATTTCGTCAAGGCTTTCTATCCAGAGGTACTTCCTAACTATACTCCGAAGTATTATAAACTAATGAAATAGAAATAGGGCAATCGTTGATTGCCCTATTTCTATATGTCATTTTCTCTGAGATATCCTTCCACCTGTTGCTCATAAACTAATATCTTGTCTTTATTGGCACTTTCTACGGCAAAAGGCAACAAGTCGCCCTCGACAACAAGATCAACAGGACGATGCAATAAATCCTCAAGATCACAGATCATTCCAAAATACGATAGTCCCATCTTAGTACCAGGCACGAAACTTACAAGAATATCCACATCGCTGTCAGAATGTTCCTCGCCACGCGCAACCGAGCCAAATACCCATGCTTTCTGTATCGGTTTTGACTTGAAGTATTCGTTTATCGTATTTCTAACATTTGCATCCATATCTTGCGTAAATATTAATCTGCTGCAAAAATACGAACAATTATTCTAAAAAACAAATTTTTATTCGTATTTCTTTCATTATGATGTAATAAACACATAGTGATATTTCTACAAAGTCCGAAGAAAATATATCAAGCAAGAACCAGCACGTTCTATTCTGCAACTTTGCAAAGACCCCATATCGCGAACTCGGCGGTCTTGAGCCTCATCGCCTCCTCTCCGACTTCGTTAAGGCTTTCTATCCAGAGGTACTTCCAAACTATACTCCAAAGTACTATAAATTAATGAAATAATACAAATCCTCTGCTACGGCTCAGCTTCCGTAACAGAGGATTTGTATTATTAGAGCGATGGAATAACAGGAACAACAGACACAAATATAGCACATTCTTTTTGCTAAATCACACAACATTAAAAGAAAAATATCAATAGGTTTGGAAATGTTATAATAAATGCTTATTTTTGCAAGCGATAATTACATTTATTTTTAAACAACAATAGTATCATGGGAAAGAAAATAAAAAATAGAGTTATAAGTCAAACAGACAACTCAATAACATTCTATATTGATGGATATCTTCCACAAAAAAATGATTACCTCTCATTGGATGATGCAGAGACTATAGAACGTATGATTTTTGGCAAACGATATGATAGCAAAGCTCAAAATTCAGTCATATATAGTAGTTTCCGTAAAACTTCATTATACTATCCTGGAGAAGACATTTTGTTTAAATGTTTTGTGGAAGCATATGCAGAACATCATCCTTTGGTGCTTTCACCTGATATGATATGGCTAATAATATGTCAAGGATTCAGTCATTACATCAACAACTATGCAGAAAAATACCGTAATATGTTCGTCAATCATAGCGGTAAAATTGACTTGGTTGTAGAAACTGGATGCGAAATTCTATCAGAAGAAGTTGACTGGACTAAGATTCTAAACGGATTTTCTGATGAAATTTCAAAGAATTCAAAAGGTGCTGTCATAGAAAATTTGGTGGCTAATTTCTCTACAACTGGTGATATTGAAAGAATTGCGTCTCAAATTACTGTCATGGATATAGTAAAGGAGTATTTTAATTTCATCACTATGTATTGTATATGTGGAATACCATATATTACAATAGAAGGAACTAGCGAGGATTGGAAAAGCATACTTGAACGCTTAACTTATCTTCGACAATTCGATCTGGACTGGTGGATTGATAAGTTGGAGCCTATAATCAAAGAGTTCGTATCAGCTACCAATGGCAGTATTAATGATAAATTCTGGAAAAACATTGTTAAAAAGAGAATACCTGAGACAATGATTGGCACAGGGTGTATCCCTGTCTTTAAACCAACAATGTTAGATGGCTGGTTTCTGAATTTCTTCCCATTTAACGAAGATGGGAGAACACCTTCTAAGGTCTCTTGTGATACGCGCAAAATGCTTTCAGAAATCGTAAAAGTCGATTTTAAGTATATACAGATGCTTCCTGATGGCAGTAACCAAACATTTCCAATGCAATTGTATTCTGGCTTTGTCGGGATTGATGTTGATTCCGCAACATCTGCACTCAGACCAAGGATTGGATGGCTCGTCAAACAAAAAGAAGAAGACCAGTTTAGAACTATCGATACAGATTGCATTGAATTACGAGTAAATAAAGTACCAGAAGCATTAGGGAAAATTCCACATATCCATCACTTATACTTGTATTTCACAGGAAGAATCGAGCTACCTGACTGGATGGACTCTATGCAAATAGATTGGATTAATGTAATTGGTGAGATTACAAATGAAGAAAAAAAGGAACTTAAGAAACGTTTTAAGAATATATCTATAAACTAATTTTTGCGAACAAGAAAGAATTTCTTTCGAGTTGCTTCTTCACTCAATTCTTCATCCCAAGCAAATCCCATGCAAGACCTATGCAAATCCCATATCCTCCCAATCATAGGAACGGATTTGAAACGGATTTGGAGCGAAGGAAGAGCGGAGGTACGACGGATATACAAGACAAGAGAATTGTAATGTCGAGATTGCATTTCCTATTTCAAAAAATAGAATTTTCAAACTACTCTGCAACTCGTCACCCATAGCGTTGCAAGTTGTTGCGACTCTTATCGTTACAGCGGTGATTCATTTCAACACACTCGTCACCCACTCATCACCCCGACATAGGATATTATACTAATAATCAATAATTTGCAAGTGCATTTCACTCGTCATCACTCATTACCCAAAACAGGGTGACGAGCGAATTAACTGCGCAACAATCACAATCTCAATACGTTACAAAATTTCGAATGATGAGTGGGTGACGAGTGAATCAAAATAAATCACCGTTGTAACAAACTATGCCTCAACGCAATACAGCGTTGAGGGTGATGAGTTGCAGAGTAGTGGCAAAATTCTATTTTTCTTAATATTTTGCACTTTTTTATGAGAAAGCGAACAATATTCCCAAACTTTTTGTACCTTTGCAACGAAAATAACAAATACAATTAGAACAAAATATGGCAACAATCGTATTACAAGTACCAGACGAGAATCTGGTAACGAAAGTAAAACAGGCTTGCAAAATGCTTATGGGTGTGACTTCTGTAAAAGTACAAAAGTCAAACACAAAAAAGTATGATATTACCAAGACGGCAGGGTATTGCGAGGCTATGGATGACATAAAAAACGGGCGTGTACATCATGCAGACAGTGTTGATGACATGTTCAAACAAATTTTCGGATGATACATGTATAGCATCAACTACACCAACCGTTTCAGCAAGGACTTGAAGCATTGCAAGAAACGTTGGTTGAACATCAAATTGATTACACACTCCGACCTTTTCTAATCAACATTCATCTAGGAAATAAAGAACGAAGCATTCCCTTCGTACATCCTCCGAACCAAACTCGATGAACCTTCGCTATTTGTTCGCTCTAAGAACGGAGGTTCATCGAGTTTGGTTCCTTTTCAAAAGGGAGGTACAACGGACTTACATAGGACTTAGAACGGAATCACTCACTTTTCTTCTCGTCCTTGAAACATAGCCATAATTTCCGTAAATCCTGTTTCTGCCCAATACCAATGGGTATAGCCGGCAAGAACATTCTTGTAATGATATAAGGCTGTATCAACTGCTTTGCCCTTTGCTGACATCTGGCATTGTTTCCTGACTATTCCGTCAGGAATAATATCCGGCTCTATTATAGAAGAATAGTGGAACTCGTGGCCCTTTGCAAGTTTAGGGTTTAGTGTTGAGAGTTTAGTGTTACATAACTGACGATAGCCAAGATGAAGCCTTGCATCCATCATAGTTGCAGAGAACGGAAAGACTCCGCACATCGGGATTCCGTCAATATCATTACAGAGATACATAAAGCCTCCACACTCAGCAAAGATACGTCCGCCATTCTCGGCAAATGCCTTGATACACTCTCGCATAGAGGCATTATTTGTAAGATCAGAAGCGAACAACTCCGGATATCCTCCGGGGAGATATAGAAGATCGCAATCGGGCATTCTCTCATCATTCAGAGGAGAGAAGAAAACGACCTCTCCTAGTTCACGAAGAGCATCTATATTAGCACGATATGTAAAGTTAAAGGCGGAGTCTTTGGCGATGGCGATAGAAAAGCGGCCTCTCCCCCCGCCCTCCCCCGTAGGGAGGGAGCCGGAGTGCTCAAAGCCAAACTCCTGTATGTCCTCGATAATGGGGAATCCCCCATCGCCTTCCGGCTCCCTCCCTACGGAGGGAAGTCCGATGTTGATAACATCGGAGTATGTGAAAAACGGGGGGAGAGGCTGTATGTGTTGTACAACTTCTTTTGCAGCAAGCCTTATTAGTTCCTCAGTCTCTTCCCTTGCCTCTATGGTAAGTCCGAGATGACGACCAGGAATGATAAGGTCACGATTGCGGAGCATATATCCAAGACAAGGCACACCTGCATCCTCGCAAGCCTGCTTGAGAAAGGAGAAATGATTTTCAGAAGCCACCATATTAAACACGACTCCTGCAATCTTCAGCTTTGGATTGAAATGCTTGAAACCATATATCAAAGGAGCTACGGAATAGGCTACAGACTTTGCATTTACAACAAGAATAACGGGAATATCGAGCAGCATAGCAATCTCAGCACTTGAGCCTTTCGACTTGTCATATCCATCAAATAATCCCATTACTCCCTCAACAATACGCACATCTGCATCCTCGCCATATCGTTCAAACACCTCCTTTACGTGTTCCTCAGATGCCATATAGGTATCAAGGTTAACGGATTCTCGTCCAGAGGCTATCTCATGAAACATAGTATCAATATAGTCAGGTCCGCATTTATATGGCTGTACCTTCAATCCCCTATCGCGCAAGGCACGAAGCAATCCCATAGTGAAGGTGGTCTTACCGCTATTCGAGGTGGCTGCGCCGATGAGGAAGGAAGCCCCCCAGCCCCCCAAGGGGGAGGGAGTTTTTATAGTATTGTCGCATATGGACTTTACATCTTTTACCTGTGATTCTTTTACCATAATTTTTCTCTTGATTAGATATACTATATAAATAATTCCCCCTTGGGGGGCTAGGGGGCAGGTTTTTATTTCTTCCTCTTCAACAATATCCACAAAGCTATTGGGGCACCAATAAGCGAGGTGACGGAATTGACAGGCAAAGCACCTTCCATACCCGGCAATCTTGCTATGAGATTACAGACAAGGGCAAGGGATGCTCCACACAATAATGTTCCGGGAAGGAGAATACGATGGTCGGCCGTTCGGAAAATGCCACGACAGATATGCGGAACGGCAAGTCCGAGGAACATAATAGGACCGCAATAGGCAGTAACAACGGCGGTAAGCATACCTGCAACTATGATTATCTGCGTACGAGCACGAGAGATATTAAGTCCAAGATTAGTGGCATACTGTTCGCCAAGCAGAAGCATATTCAAAGACTTTGCCAATAACATTCCGAAAGGAAGAACAGCCAAGACAAGTCCGAGAAATACCCATACCTGTCCTCCTGTGACACGGGCAAAGCTACCCAATCCCCATACAACATAGGCACGAACATCCTCCTCGCTACTGAAATATTTCAGCACGCCAATAATAGCCGATGCGATATATCCTATCATAACGCCAACTATCAGAAGTGTCACGTTACCGTGAACTCGTTGAGAGAGAAACACTATAAGTGCCATAGCCGACAATGCTCCTATGACAGCCGAAAGAGTAAGGGCTGTGTTTCCGAAGAAACCGAAAGAGGAAACGATATGCCAGCCTATACTTCCAGACATCAGGACAAGAAACGCCACACCAAGACTTGCTGCAGAAGAAATGCCGAGAACCGAAGGACCGGCAAGCGGATTATGGAATACCGTCTGTAGCATAAGTCCGGCAACAGCAAGTCCAGAGCCGCAGGCAATAGCCGTAAGAACCTGTGGCAAACGAGTATGGAGCACGATATTCGACCACACTTCATTATCACAATCACCTCCCATCAGGATGCCAAAGACGGCATCCAAAGGGATAGAGACAGAGCCGACGGCGAGGTTGAGAAGAAGGAAGAAGGGGATGGAGAGGAGAAGACCCAGCAGCCCCTCACCCGCCCTTCGGGCACCCTCTCCCCAAGGGGCGAGGGAAAGTATGTATTTACCGCTATTGTTATTTCGCATTTTCTTACTATATTAATAATTGGAGATACTAACATTCTCCTCGCCCCTTGGGGAGAGGATGCCCATAGGGCAGGTGAGGGGCTGTCGGGGTTAGGGGCTGGTTCTAACTAAATTTATTGTTAATTTCCCCTCCTTATAAACCGTTCTACAAGTCTCGTAACATAATCGTCTTATCTCTTCAAAAAAGATTGGGGGCATGGTGTTCCATAAGTCACGAGCCATATCAACCTCCTTATATTCAAGTCCGAGACCTTCTGCCACACTTCTGATAAACTTCTGATTCATAAGCACCTTATGCGAATGAGTATCAAGATGTCCTTCGGCAAGCTTTACAGCCTTACCTATCATTATCGCGATATGCACATCTTCAAATCCAACCTCACGAGCAGCTTTCAACGCCTCCCCGACAAAGTTGCCATAATGTACACAACGAATGCCCTCAAGAGCCTTCTCACTCTTCATTCCTGCCACCAAACCGATAGTACGACAACCGATAGCCCATGCAACATCAAGTTCACGACGAATACTTTGTACGAAAGCCTCATTTGATAGCGGAGAGACGATACCAGAAGTTCCGATGATGCTTATTCCGCCAACTACACCAACCTTGTGATTAAAGGTCTTTAGGGCAAGTTCCGCGCCGTTTTCGACGGAGATTGTTACAAGAAAGGCCTCTCCCCCCGCCCTCTCCCGTAGAGAGGGAGCCGATTCGACTATGGCTCGCAGCTCATTCTCTATCATCTTCCTTGGAGTTGGATTTACGGCAGGACCACCAACAGGTATTCCAAGTCCGGGAAGAGTCACCTTCCCTACCCCTTCGCCTTGCAGAAATGTCACGCTGAAACTATCACTATTTTCAAGAGTTATGGTAGAGGTTATTTTGCAGCCCTTCGTAACATCAGGATCATCACTACTATCCTTTATTACAGACGCCACACCTTTAGCCTCGTATGTCACAGGAATCGTCATTATCTCGCCATCAGGCAAGGCGAAATGAACTTCCTCGGGATATTCATCAAAAAGAAGCGACAAAGCAGCCGCCTTTGTTGCAGCCGTAGCACAAGCACCTGTTGTGAATCCAGTTTTTAATGGAAAGAAATCAGGCATAAGATGCTCTATCACCCTACGCAACCCATATTTCCCAGTTACGGTAATCCAATCTTTTGGCAATCGCGGATGCTCTACGACAAACACTTTCAATCCAAGTTCAAGGGCAGCCTTTACCTTAACCTCAAAACCGCCACTCTCACCACTTTCCTTTGTTATGATAGCATCACACCCCACCTCGCTCATCACTTTCTTTTCATCCTCAATAGACGGAATTTCGAGAGATTCGTTGTAGAAGATGAGCTGATTCTCCGAAAGCCCTGCAACTTTTGCCAGAGAAATACTCTCAGGACGATTCAATATTCTGAATATAGTCTGCCATTTGACTTCCGGCTCCCTCCCTACGGAGGGAAGTCCGATGTTAATAACATCGGAGTATGTGCTAAGCGGGGGGAGAGGCCGCATTTTTTTAATCGTATTTGCTCCCGTTAGAGCAAGCAATCTCTCTACTTTTGCCTCACGAATTTTGTTTATGGCATCATCATAGTCAGAACAATATTCCACGCCTTTGATATGCTCAGGAAAGACACGCTGAAGTCGGATAACATTAATACTTAGTACCTTTCGCGCCTCATCAATCGTCTTATGTAGATTCTCAGCAAAAGGATGAGCAGCATCAACAATACAACCAATCTCGTGTTCCTTACAGAATGCCACAATATCATCAGCAGTCATAGCCCCCGTTACATGAACTCCGTTGTGCATATCCACTTTCTGCAAGTCGCCTTTTGTGGAATAATAGAAAGGCTTTCCAGCTTGCTCGCATACATCCACAGCAAGCCGTCCCTCGGTTGTGCCGCCGAAGATGAGGAGAGCAGCCCCTTGCGGCCCCTCACCCGCCCTGTGGGCACCCTCTCCCCAAGGGGCGAGGGGAAGTATGTCTCTATCGCTAAAAAACTTCGTTATATCACTATCGTTTTTATGCATTTCTTGCTTTTTTGACGTACTAATAATTTGAAATACTAACTTCCTCCTCGCCCCTTGGGGAGAGGATGCCCGCAGGGCAGGTGAGGGGCTGGTTATTGATGACTTTTTCTAAATAGATGCGTGAACTTCCCGTCATATAGTTTGCTCAGCCCTTCACGATTATCAATAGCATCTCCCACAACAATCATAGTTGTTAGGGTGAGATGATTATCTTTCATTATCTTCGCAAGGTCTTTTAGCTGTCCACGATATATACGTTGATCCTTCCATGTCAGTTTATAGCAACAAGCAACAGGGGTTTCAGGCTTATAACCTCCTTCAAGGAGCTCGCTCTGCACCTGTTCAGCAAGAGAAGCGGAGAGGAATATGCACATCGTACTCTGATGTGAAGCCAACATGTGAAGTTTCTCCTTATCAGGCATAGGAGTACGACCTTCACCACGAGTGAGAATGATAGTCTGACAACGCTCAGGAATAGTAAACTGACTTCTCAGTTCAGCAGCAGCAGCAAGGAATGAAGAAATGCCAGGGGTGATATGATAGTCCATTCCGTATTTGTCAAAAAATGCCATCTGTTCCTGTATCGCTCCATAGATACAAGGATCGCCAGTATGCAATCGCACAATCTGCTTGCCCTTGTCATAAAACTCCTTCATCAACTGAAATTGCTCTTCCAGATCCATATCGGCAGAAGAACGAACAGTAGCACCTGCCTTGGCATAATATGTCAGTTCCTTCGGCACAAGACTTCCTGCATAGAGTATCAAATCCGCATTCTCAAGGAATCTCTTTCCACGCACGCTGATAAGCTCTGGATCACCAGGACCAGCACCAACGATTTCGATGTGAGGGGAGGCCTCTCCCCCCGCCCTCTCCCGTAGAGAGGGAGCCGCTACCGCCCGAACGGAGGCTGCGACTGTCCAGTTCTGTCCTTTCTGCTTTGGAAGCAAGATTTTCCCTCCACCAATAAGAACTGATGCCTCGCACACGCTTGGAGTTCCTACGTGCTTGCTAACCGTAGCACTTGGATTTGGCACGTCAACCTCGGCAAGCTGTTCGGATGAATAGAAATTGAACTTATATCCTTCTTCCTGAAGGAACTTCACAACAGGTTCATCTGCCTTTAGGTCTATAGTATTGAAATCAACGATACTCTCAGCAAATATCCCAGCCATGCCAATAGCCGTGAACACCTCACTAACCACCTGCTCAACAGGTTCTGCCTGATGTGCAAGTCCAAGCCCTACATGAACACAACGCGGAACATACTGAACGCATAGAATATCATCATCAAGAATCTCCTCCTGAGGCGAAACGATAATAGCAAGTTTATATTTATCCGATGTTATATCACTCGGCTTTTCAACCACCGTAACGTGCTTTGGAAGAGTAGATAGAAGATATTCCGTACCCTCATCCTTCACATCCAGATAAAGAGCCGTTGGCTGTCCTGCAACAAAACACGCTATCTCCTTGTTGATATTCTCCTGAGGCAATACCCACCCAAATCTATCAGCAATAGTATCTAAAGCCCAGAGTCCTTCAAGGTCGCTTTGGGTTGTAATTATAGGATTAGCCTTCAGGATTTCAGCAATACGTGATGCCAATTCATTAGCACCACCCACATGACCTGAAAGAACGGAAATGACATTCTTGCCCAAAGAATCAACGCACACCACAGCCGGATCGGTATGCTTATCCTTTATGAAAGGAGCTATACTTCGAACACAGATACCCATAGCACCTATGAAGATGATATGCTTTTCCGCATTCCACCTTGATTCTATATCACCCAACTGGCAGATTTCATCATTCAGCTTTAGAGCCAGCCTTGATGCGATCTCACGTCCTTTATCATTAACTGCTACTATCATTTCGTTGCTTTTAGTATTGTTATTGGGTTAAAGTCATCCAGAGCTATGCGGACTGGTTCTTCAAGTTTCATTCCTAATTTCTTGGCTGATTCCATAAAGGCATCATAGCTCGACTGAACCACGGTATTCATCACTATCACGCCTCCCTCCGTCAATTCCCGATATATCTTTTCCATCATCTCTGGAAGATTACCGCCATGTCCACCTATGAATACTGCATCAGGCTTTGGATAGTCGGAAAGGTCTAGCTGAAGGAAATCGCCAATCACAGCATCTATGCCGGGAGCACCAAACTTACGGGAGTTTTTCTCCATCAGTTCCCTACCTTCCTCACGCACCTCAAATGCCGTTATCTTCAGATGAGGGAACTGTAACTTTGCCTCTATGCTCACGCTTCCTGTGCAAAAGCCCACATCCCACATCGACTTTCGCTCTCGCAACTGCATCATAGACAAAGACATCAGCCTTATCGGCATCTTCGTTATCATCTTTGCCCTGCCGTCAAGGAGGTGGAAGGCGGATTCGGGGATGCCGAAAGGGCGAGGACGAGTATTCGTCTTTTGCAGGATAAGGCAATTCAAGCCCCCCAGCCCCCCAAGGGGGAGTTTTTTATATAGTAATGATCCCTCAGAGGAAACTCCATATCGAAAAGATGTATCTAAGAAACTCCCCCTTGGGGGGCTGGGGGGCTGTATCTCTATAATTCGTTCCTTTTCCTCATTCCCTAAATTCTCGCCTATGGTCATAGTATAATTAGTATAACCATAATCCTGCATCCTTTGCCAGATAGCCTGTGGGGTATTCTTTTTATCTGTCAATACTCCAATAAGCGGTTCTCCATTAATAAGAGCATCATCAAACTTATCCCAAGGTCTGCCAGTCAAGGAAACGACGTGCATATCATGATAAGGAAGGCACATCCTATGAGCAAGCATCTGAAGGGAATTGAAAGAAGGATATACCTTCATCTCGCATCCTGGGCATTCTCTTTGGATTGTGTTGGCAAAGCCGAAGAACAAAGGATCTCCAGAGGCAAACACCACGATATCATCATACTGCTCGTATTGCTTAAATACCTCGCTCAACGGTACGGTAATATCTATCCACACAGCATTCTCAGGAAGGAAATCCATCATTATCTCGTGATGCCTCTTTCCACCCGAAAACACCTTCCCCGCCTTGATAACCTCCATCACCTCGGGAGAGAACCATTGGTGGCGAGAATCGGTTATGCCTATGACAGTAAAAGCACGAGCAGACCCACCCCCTTGCCCCTCCCATAGAGGGAGGGGAGTAGTTACATTTGTATCATCAATATGTCGAGCCATAGACTTTCTTTATTTATCGATATAGGGGATTATTGTTGCTATTTCAGGCGTTTATCTTACTATCTACTCCCCTCCCTTTATGGGAGGGGTATGGGGGTGGGTCTTTACACATCCCTCCCCGGCCTCAGTTGTTCTGCATCATCGTAGGTGAGGACAGAGTTTACGAGCGTAGCAGCAAGGTTACTGCCACCTTTTCTTCCGTCGATTATTATCTTCGGAATATCACGCAAAGCCTTGGCTGCGTGCTTGCTTTCCTCCACATGAACAAAGCCGACTGGAGCGCCTATTATTCCAGCAGGATGGCACTTCCCCTTTCGGGCAAGGTCACATAGCTCAAGCAAGGCGGTAGGGGCATTACCAAAAACATATAGGGCATCTGGATGTTCCTCGGCAGCAAGTCTCATTCCTGCCTGAGCACGGGTAATGCCAAGCGTCTTTGCCATCTCCGCCCCACGAGGGTCATTTATATAGCAAACTACCTCTATGCCCAGTCGTTGCAAAGCGCCCTTGCGAATACCGCTTGCCGCCATAGTCACATCTGTAACTATGCACTTCAACTCTCCGCTCTTTACTTTCTCATATAGCTTTGCCGTAGCCTCATCATCCAACCACAACAGACCTTCCATATCGAAATCGGCTGTGGTATGAATGGCATGAAGCATTGGCCAAAGTTTCCATACAGGAATATCAGGATTCTTCAGTTCCTTTCGTATAGTGGCAAAGGATTTTATCATTATCCCCTGACCAACATTCGTGTCTTGCGAAGCATCGTTAGTATCTCTGTAATATCCACGAGGCGTGATAAACTTCCCATTCCACTCATACGACTGGCTATTACCGATTATAACAATAGTGAACATATCCACCTGCTCAGGGTCGAAATCCCCAAGGGTGGTTATCGTTATCTGCTGTTCTGGTCGTCCTGCCTGACGCACATATCCCACAGGCGTATCAAGCGAGCGTTCCTTTCTGAAAATCTCCACAAGCCTATACAACTGCCAGTATCTTCCGTGGCTCTTAGGGTTATATATAGCGGTCACGAAATCACCAACAGCAGCAGCCTTTATCCTCTTCTCTATAACAGCCCAAGGAGTCATCAGGTCGCTCATGGATATTATGCAGAAGTCATGCCCGATAGGCGCACCAAGCAAGGATGCCGCCTTCTGAAAGGCACTTATCCCCGGATATGAAACAATCTCAATATCCGAGTTCCTTTCACGCTTCATCTCATAGATGAGGGGCGTCATACCATAGATACCAGCATCTCCACTTGATATTACGCACACGTTCTTGCCTTGTTCCGCGAGTTCGAATGCCTGAATAGCCCTGTCACGCTCTTTCTTCATTCCAGTATCCACGCATTCTGTTCCTTCACGAAGGTAAGGCTCAATAAACTGGAAGTAGTATTTATACCCTACCACCACATCACACTCACCCACAGCCTTCAATACCGCAGGTGTGATATCCTCTGGAGAACCAGGACCTATGCCGCATACAATAAGAGCCCCCCCGCCCCCCAAGGGGGAGTTGTTTTTTATACTATTGCCGCTAAAGGGCTTCATATCATTAAGTTGTAATTCCTTTTCCATAACTATTCCTTTTGATTGAAATTACTATATAATAGTTCCCCCTTGGGGGGCTAGGGGGTCAATACTTCACCTTCAAACTCACCACCATCGCTCTTCCCGGATTTACCGTTGAGAAGTTAGAGTTCCAGTAGGATGTATCTCGTTTGTTGAAGATATTCTCAATACCGATACCCGGCTTAAGGGTGAAACTCTTCAAGGCTATTGTATGCTTCGTGTTCAAATCCCATTGTGAGTAGGCAGGAGCATAGCCGTATGTACTTGAATAACGCTCTCCCTGAATATGACCTATAAGGTTTATGTTCAGATGATAGCTGTTCCATGTCTTGTCCCAAGCCACATTCACGTTAGCCACATTCCTAACACACTTATCCACAGGCGTTTCTATATACTCGTAGGTCTGAGTATCTGAGTTGAACGACATCGTCTCTGCCTTTGAATCTGTGTATGTATATCCTCCGCCAAGAGCGAAGCCACCCGGAAGCAAGAACTTCACATTCATGCTCAAGCCCTTGATTGTAGCCTTATCGATATTGTCACGCTGACGAATTGTTGTCCAACTGTCCTCGTATATTGCCGTCAACTCACTACTTGCATCAATCTCGCTCTGTCTCATAGTGCGATAGTTGATCATATTGCGAATCTTATTCACGTATGTGCTGATGCTCGCGCGAACCCACTCGTTTGAATACTCGGCATTCACATTCCAGAAGTCATTCTTCTCTGGCTTCAGATTCTCGTTGTTCAGAGTATATCGCTTGTTTGTCTTTGCCTGATCCGTTGCATATAGTTGCGACAAGGTAGGTGTGCGGTAGCCTCCTGCATAGCTTGCACGAAGTCTGAAACCTCCTGCGTGGAAGAACAAGGCGGCATTTGGCGTGAAGTGAGAACCGAAATTGCTGTTATGGGTATAGCGAAAACCTACCACAGCCTCCAGCAAATTGCAAATCTGTATCTCGTCCTGAGCAAAGAGATTTGAAGTGTTCATGCTCTCAGATTCAATATTATCCGATACGCTCTTCAGATTCTCCTGAACGAGTTCCACACCTCCCGACAGCTTATTCCAAGAATTCAACCTAAAAATTCCCTTCAAGGTCTCGTTCCAGTAATGCGTACGTTTTCTCGATTCGCTATAAGCCTCTGCATCAAGCGTTTGCCAATAGTCATACTCAGAATTGAAGTTATCATTATAGATATCGAGATACACATGAGTATTCTTGTTAGGCGTCCAGCGTGCTCCTGCCCCTACATTATACGACTGATGATGCATATCGTATGTATAGGCTTGCTTGGAGGTATAGCTGTAGGTCGTCTCGCCTGTCTCCTTATCCTTTGTCGCCTTCTGGGTGTAATAGCTTGCCAACTGCGGACGTTTTGTATTATGGTCGTAGAGATTTCCACGGGCATACACATCGAACTGCTCTGAGAATCGCCATTCCAGTCTCTCGCTTATATTCTCCGAACGGAAGCCCTGTGACATTGGCCTGCCTGTAAGCTTAGGAACGGACACATCGCCCTCCATAAACTCCTGATAGTGGTTCACCTGCCAGTTGTCTGCCTGACGATGGTTATACGATGTATAGCTTGAGAACTTCCCTTGGGTAACATCCACGTTCACATCCTGATCAAAGCGCCCTTTGCTTGAGAAACGTGTCCTGCTCGTCACATCTACAGGCTTCTTGCTCTCGTCCGTTATGATATTGATAACTCCGGCTATGGCATCTGAGCCATACAGGGCACTCGCAGCTCCAGAGAGTATCTCTATTCGCTTTATGTTGTCAATACTGATACGATCCCAGCGGTCATCGCCACTCACGCGCTTTCCGTTCTCCAGAATAACTATATAGTCATCGCTCACGCCGTTGAAGTTCACGAATGTTCCCATACCATTAGTATGCGTCGTGATGTCTGAACTCAACTTGGTCAAAGCCTCCTGAAGACTCGTAACCTGAGCGTCCTTCAGTTCTTTTGCAGAGATAACCTTAACGGCTATCGGCGCGTTATCCGCCTTGTGATATGTTCCTGTTCCCGTCACGGTTACAGGGTTCAGTTCCACATTCTTTTCTGACTGTGCATTAGCATTTACAGCCAAAGCTGACATTACAGTCAGGAATATTATTTTTTCTTTTCTCATAAAATCACGTCCCCAATTCCTCAGGAACACATTCATTTAGTTTTGTTATAGTTCACTTAATGTATGCCTTATTTCTATTTAACGTGAGTTCGACGAATTAGCTTTTGCTGTCGCATAACATTAATATAGGACATTAATGAAACATTAATTGTGACATTAATTAGCCTTACGGCTT
>CADBXL010000026.1:69835-70225 GCA_902798615.1 uncultured Bacteroidales bacterium
CTCTCATCAATTTTTGTCCAAATTAACGTCTTAATTAACGTCATAATTAATGTTTGAAAGCAAAGCAGAACCCTATTTGTTTTCGTCGAACTGACGTTATTTAACAGCAAGCTGTTTTTAACTGACAATAATTTTTCGCAAAGCTCAACAAGCTAAAGCAAGTTTCAAATCTGCACAATCTTAATCCAATAAGAAACTGGGCTTGCGCCCTGAAATATTTTTAGAAAGGATTCCGCGTAGCGCCTGAGCTTTGCGAAGAAATTATAAGTAAATGAAACCAGTAAATTAATTTACTGATAAAATTTATTGCTCATTTACTTTCCAAATATATTCGCGTAAGCGAACCTTTCTATGGGTAGAAGATTGGTAAGCTTCGGCACTTGCGTAGCT
>CADBXL010000027.1 GCA_902798615.1 uncultured Bacteroidales bacterium
CTCTAAATCCCCCTGCATAGGGGGACTTCCATTGGGTTCCGGCTCTCCCCCTATACAGGGGGAGCGGGGAGAGGGTCTGGGTTCTGAGGGCACTCTCCTTACCCACTGGCTCGTCCGCAACGAGAAGCAGAACAAATCCTATGCCTATGACCATGAGGTGAAGGATTCAAAGAAGGCGCAGCTAAGCTACAGGATTCTTGCCCATTCCGACCGCTATAGCCTTGTAGAGGTACAGCTATACACAGGCCGTCATCATCAGATTCGCTGTCAGCTTGCGAAGATAGGATTGCCTATCAAAGGCGATCTCAAATACGGTTCTCCACGCAGCAACAAGGACGGTTCTATCTGCCTCCTTTCCAGATACATGGAGTTCGTGCATCCTGTCAGCAAAGAGACGATACGAGTTACCGCCCCATTACCCGATGATGCTCTTTGGCAAGCATTCAAAAATGTCTAGGGGAGAATTATCAATTTTAAAATAGAACTATGGGATTATTACTTGTACTCATCTTTGGGACATTTGCATTATGCATTATATCGTTGCTACTTGGATTGCTGAGCATGATAGTAGCTTATTTCTATAGTCATTACAGGAAAATAAAGGTAAGGTTTATTACATGGTTCTTTGCACCAGGAATACTCCTTTTCTTTTTTGCAGGCCTAAACTTTGCTGTAAGTGTTTTTTATGGCATTATTACGAATTCAGATTTAGGCATAGGCGACTATGCAAGCGAAAACATTAACAAGAAATATAATCTTTTTCGGATAGATGCATCCGACTGGAAAATTGACACAAAAGATTCTGGCTCAGACTTTTGGGAAATCAATGAATTCGATCATGTACAAGAAATACTTGAACATGACGATACCATCGCATTTACATCAAAAATAGATGATCAATATATCCTTACTCAGTTGAATGCGAACAAGGTTGAATATGCGGTTATAGATTCGGCCTCAACAACCGATGTTCTTTGGAATAAATACACAAAGACGAGAGGCATAGACAGAGATGACGTATATACTTGCGATGAATATTACATAAGATATAGGAAATATTTCTTAATTGTTGTTCTCGCACTCAATATATTCCTATTCTACTTTTTCTTCAAGAAGTTCAAAAAAATTTGGAAAATACTATTTCTGAAGAAATAAACATTCGGGCAATACCTTGCTTTTAGCATCGCTATAACTTCGCTCTTCCTCCGTTGATCCTCCGTACCAAAGTCGGTGCAAAGTCGGTGCAAAGTCGGTGAAGCCCTTATTCTGGATAAGAGGGAAAGCGGACCTACATCGAGTTTGGTTCCTTAGAAGAACGGATTTACATCGGACTTAGAGGCAAGGAAGAAACTCCAAAGTGAAAATCAGAAGAACGACTGTTTAGCTTACAAGAACTTTTTGTCTGTAACCTTCATATTCCTCCACAGCATATCTGAAATAGTCAGGAATAGGGATTGACTTATTGGTCTTTGTATCAAAGCAAACCATTGTTGTAATGCAGTCGCATTTTATCTCCTTTGTCCTGTTATTAAATGCCTGCTGATGAAGCGTGAAACTCTTGTTGCCCATACGGGTAATGGATGTCCGAATATATATTTCCTCCGGATAATATACAGGAGTAAGGAAATTTGACTCTATATGAGCAACGACAATGGCAAGATGCTCATAGATATCCTTACCCACCACATCAAAAAGATATTGGGACTTGCTCATATCAAAGAGCGAAAAATACACGTTGTTATTGACATGCCCAAAACGGTCAACGTCAGAAAACCTTAATTGTGCAGGCATTTGATGCCTAAATGTCTTATCTTCCATTTTTGTTCTATTTACCTGATTTTCATCCCAAAAGTACATACAAATGGCTTTTCGCAGAAAGAAACGACAAAGAAAAAATCCGAAATGTCATTCTTTGAAGATGAACTGCAAAGACGTTCTATATTTTTGCGCACACAACAAGAGTAGTGTGCATGAATAGCAGGACGACAAGACACAATAATGTTTTCTGGCAAAGAATAAAATATAGATTTCGGCGCAACCGACAAAACCTATGAGGAAGGCTTGTCGGTTGCGCCCTAATTCTTGATTATAAAATTAAATTTGGCCACTTAAAAATCTAACGGACTACCCAATTCTCTATTTTAATTGAATTTAGTCTCTCTATATGACTTACATTTTCTGTCACCATAATAGCCTTTGCTACAATCGCGGAAGAACCAATCAATATATCAAAATCCTCAATTGGTCGTCCTTGAGATCGTAATGCTCTTTTCTGTCTTGCATATTCACGGATTGCAAGCCCGGTGGGAATAACTTCAATATCAGATACAAAAGATTCAATAACATTAATATTACGAGCCTTTCTACCATCATCGCGAACACCACAAAGCAACTCTCCGATAGTAGCTTCTGCAATACAGCATTTATCCCAACCTATTTGCAGAATTTTATTCACTACTTCCGGTCTGTTCTGTAAAAAATGAATACAGATACAAGTATCAAGCAGATACTTCTTTTTCATCACAAAGAAAAATCAATTACAGGTTTTGAACTACGTGAAGCATAGACATCAGAAATAATTTCATCAGATGTACGATCATCTTCCCAAGCACCAGCATATTTTTTAACCATAGCCTCCGTAATACTCACTTTTTCAGAGACAGACTTATCCCTATGCTCAACCACAGAAGCAGTAAGCATACTTGCTAAACGCAATTTCACTTCATCGTTAAGATTACGAAGCATATTCCAATAATTATTGGTTATTGTTATATCTGCTGAACTCATAATATGTTTTTACTTTATGTTGTCAATCGCTAATACTAACTCGACTGCAAAGATAGTACTTTTTCCAGAAGAAAAAGAAAACAAAAGCACAAAAAGAATGTTTTTTACAAAAATTATGTAGTAATTGTATGGTTCTTCGTAAAATTGAAATGGATTTGAGAATATTTTTCCATAAAATATCGGGGATTTTATGAAAAACAAAAAAATATTCGGTTATCATGCATTTCATAGGCCTTGCATGGGACTTGGAACTTTCTATCTTTTAAAACGAAAATTCCACAAGCTTTATTTGCTTATCTAAAAAGAATATTGTATTTTTGTAGGCGAAAGTAAAAATTTTTAATTTCTTTGCAAAAAAATTTGAATCTATGGGGTAATGATTCTTCATGTTCAGTTGTATTTAAGATAAACAGCAACAAAAAATGATGAAACAAAAAGAACAACAGTTTGAACAACTTTTCCATTCAGAATACGATAGGATGTACCGAGTGGCATATATCCTGTTGGGCGACGAAGACGAGGCAAAAGATGCCGTACAGGATGTCTTTGCAAGTCTGTGGGATGGTACTGTGGAGCTGCGTGAAGAATCTCAACGGTCGTTTCTTCTGACTTGTATCAGAAACCGTTGCCTCAACATAATTGCGCAATGGGAGAGGCACAGAAAGGTTGAGACTCAGATAGCAAACACGCAAGACATGGAATTCCCAGAACCATGGCAGGGAAGACCAGACGACGAGCTTATCGAGATAATACGCCACTATATCGACGGATGGCTCACCCCACAGACAAGTAAGATCATCCACATGCACTTCGACGATAGGAAATCCTATAAGGAGATATCCAACTCGCTCGGCATAAGTCTATCAGCCGTAAACAAGCACTTAGTGCAAGGAATGAAAAAACTGCGTAACACTTTTAACCGCAAAGAAGCATGAAAAAAGAAGAACAAATCAGAATGCTCCTAAATTCAGAGCAATATACAGAAGAGCAACTTGATAAGATGCTCGAAGATTCCCACATCCCTGCCCCTAATGTGGATAAGGAGTGGCAACGTTTCAAGACAAAGACACAGGCTAAACAGTCAAAGCAGCACAAAAACAAGCCTATGCAATGGGCTGCCACATTAGCCATCCTTGCTGCACTCTCCGGTATTTCATACGCCGCTATCTCTCACTTCGTATCTGCAAAAGAAGATACAAATGTAACGACAACAACTGTGGTGGATGAAAAAGAGAATGCCGTTAAGTCTGCAAGTGTAGAAGAAAAGACAGACACCGTAAGGACTGCCCAGAACTTCAACAACGTGCAGTTGGAAACAATCATGAATCAGTTGAACAAGGACTTTGGCGTCAAGGTGGTATTCAACAATGAGAATGCCCGCAAAATACGCCTATACCTGTCATGGGAGGCTGATGACAAGCTACAGGACATTGTAAACCGCATCAACCACTTTGAGAAAGTACACCTAACACTTTCTTACGAAACAATAACTATAGAGTAGCAAGCGGCCTCTCCCCCCGCCCTCTCCCGTAGAGAGGGAGTCTGAAGGCGAAAGGGGAATATAGGTAATTCGTAATTTGTAATTCATAATTCGAAACTAAGTATGTCTTTCACTATAAATACAATCAAGAAACTCCCATTTTGGGGGTTAGGGGGCTTATTATTTCTATTCCTTTTTGCCTCCTCCACAGCAAAGGCACAATCCTTGACGCATACATTCAGGAACACGTCACTCTCCGACGCGCTCATCTGGATTGACAACAATCAGGATCGCTACAAGATAAACTTCATCTTTGATGAACTTGAGGATTTCACAGTAACAACTTCTTTCAAGAACACATCGGTGAAAGAGGCTGTAAAACAGGTGGTTGGATTCTACCCAATGCGCATAAGCTACGAGAAGAAGGAAATCTACGTAGAATGCGTTCAGAAGGCATCAACAAAACTCACAGGACACATCGTTGATGAAAAGGGACTTCCCCTTTCATTTGCAACTATATCACTTCTGTCTGTAGCAGACTCCAGCTTCATTACTGGTGGTGTGAGCAATGAGAATGGCGATTTCGTTATCCCATGCCAGATGAAGCAGGTTATCGCCAAGGTAACAAGCATCGGCTATAAGACCGTGACTCGCAAGGCTACAGTCGGACAAATGGGTAATATCACCATGCAGCCAGAGACATATACCGTAAAGGGCGTGGTGGTTAAGGGAGAAATTCCTCAGTACAAAATGACATCAGGCGGTATTAGCGTGGACGTAGAACATTCTGTTCTGCACGATATCGGTACAGCCGACGACCTTCTCTCAATGATTCCAATGGTAAAGGGACGCGACGGCAAGTTTGAGGTTCTCGCAAAGGGTGAGCCAGAAATCTACATCAACAACAAGAAGGTGAACAATGCAAATGAACTGAAACAACTGAAATCCACCGACATAAAGAATGTTGAGGTTATTACAGCCCCTGGTGCCCGGTATAATGCAGAGGTCAATGCTGTTATCCGTATCAAGACCTTGAAGCCACAGGGCGACGGACTGAGCGTAGTGGCTTACAACCAGACGAGAATTAACAACAAGTGGTACAACTATGACGACCTCACCCTGAAGTATCGCACAAACGGACTGGAAGCTTTTGCCAACGTAGCCCTCGACAACGGAAACTACAGCGCAGACCAGGACGTTGACCAGGAAATCCATATCAGCAAAGATCGGTTTAATGCAAAAGCGATACTTCCAGTAAGGAGCACATGGACTACGCTCTATTACAAGGGTGGCCTTAGTTACGACTTCAACGCAGATCATTCTGTAGGTCTTAGTTTCTCTTCGCAGAAAATCTTCTCAAACATTTTCAAGACAGATATGGAGCAGCACTATCAGAAAAACGGAGCTTTTCATGGCGATGTGCTTCTGCTTACTGATATTCGTGAAAAGAACAAACCTATATGGGAACTGAATACATACTACGTAGGCAAGGTGGGGAAACTGAATATCGATTTCAACGCCACACTATTGCGACGCGAAACTGAGAACAATCTCTATCAGTATGAATATAGCACAGAGTTCGGCAACCGCCCCATAACCAGCAACACCAACGACAAGCGCACTATGGCAGCCGGTAAACTAATTCTCACCTACCCTGTCTGGAAAGGCGAATTGAGCGGTGGCTCTGAGGTAACAAGTACTCTGAGTAATGGTTTAAACCATAATCAGGAGGGTATAATTCCTGAGTCTGCCAATGAGACGGATGAAAGGAACATTGCAGGTTTTGCCGAATATCAGATGCAACTGGGGCAATGGCGTATGAATGCCGGTCTGCGATATGAGCACGTATCAACAAACTACTATTCGTTCGGCATCAAGCAGACAGAGCCAAGCCGCACTTACAACGACTTGTTCCCTACCCTCTCTGCCGCATGGCAAAAGGGTAAGTGGAGCGCACAACTGAGCTATACCAAGCGCATCACACGTCCGTCATACAATCAATTAGGTTCATTTGTTGTATATGACAGTCGTATGTTCTACGAAGGCGGTAACCCTCTACTACGCCCTTCCACCCGCCAGAGCCTCGACTTCATCCTGACATATTCATGGCTGAACTTCGCAACAGGCTTCACCCGTGAGAACGATTTCTTTTCACACACAGGTAAGCTATACGACGAGGAGAATGAAATCATTATCCTTACGCCTGAGAACTTCGACCACCAGGATCGCGTATATGCCACCCTCACAGCATCTCCAAAGATTGGTATCTGGCAGCCGATCACCACTTTGCACTACTATCAGCAGATATTCGATGCTGAGAAATATGGTGCTCCAGAGAAACTGAACAAGCCAGAGTTCTCTGCACGTATGCAGAACTGGTTTACCCTCGGTACAACCGCCAAGGCATTGCTCGACATCAACTACACAGGCAGCAACCACTGGGGATTGATGTATCGCGGTACAAGCTGCTCCGTGAATGTCCGATTGCAGAAGGCATTCCTCCAAGGTCGTCTCACCGCATCGCTATACGCTGATGATATCTTTCGCTCTGCACGTAGCAATATGACCACATACTATGGCATAGGCACCACCGCCCAAAAGGTATATACCTACACCCAGGCAGTAGGTCTCACCCTAAGCTACAACTTCAATGCAAGCAACAGCAAGTATAAGGGTACTGGTGCAGGAAACGCAGAGAAATCACGTCTGTAACAGTCATTTCGCAAATAAGTTTAAGTTAGTTACGAAAAAATCCTCACACATTTTCACGTGTGAGGATTTGTTATTTCCAACAAATCACAAAAAAATCAGCCACCGCGTTTTCACAACGCGGTGGCTGTTTCAATTGCAACTAATATTCAATCATAATGTGGGCGAACTACTTTTTTGCCCAATTACGAGTGCAAAGGTAATATTTTTTTTTAATATCGCAAACGATTTCACCAAAACTTTTGCAAATTAGTGTTATTTCACACTTTTCTTTAGTATAAAGACGTTTTTTTGAGCAAAAAACACTATTTTTCGGGTTATAAGGTTAGAAGGTTTTCAGGTCGAACTTGCTTTAGCTTGGTTAGCCAAAGCGAACAATGTAATGGCGATGACTACCTCTAACATTCCAATCTTTCCAAACAAAAAAAGCTCAACGCGAATGGGTGTGCTTAAAATCATGCGTTCACTTGAGTTTTGTACCTGCAATGGTGTATTTAGTATCACCATTTACAATGATCAACTTGTCTTTATGTATTAGTTTCTTTGGTTTCATTATCTTAGAAGACGAAGTTTCCGAAACATTCTCAATGGAAGTATATCCGGCATTACCATAGTAGCCC
The DNA here is from genome assembly GCA_902798615.1 of uncultured Bacteroidales bacterium. Taxonomy (GTDB): domain Bacteria; phylum Bacteroidota; class Bacteroidia; order Bacteroidales; family Bacteroidaceae; genus Prevotella. Next base: position 7,597 of record CADBXL010000027.1, read on the forward strand.
TTGATAATTGCATCCTTCAGATCAGGCATTGTCCATTTCAGATTTTCCCTATCCGCTCCATCTGACAGCATCATCCAATAGAATGTGGCGATACCTGCCTCCTTACACTTCTCCACGAAATATCTCGCAAAATCAACCTTGTTCTGCTTATACGATGTATTGTAATCATCCGTGTTAGCCACAGCATCATTAGCACTCCCCCACTCTCCGAAAATCACAGGAGCCTTTGGCTGAAGTGTCTCCTTGATAGATTTCAGCATAGCATTACATTCAGTCTTTGCCCATGAGAGATCCTTGATACTTGGATAATAGTGAAGCTGGAAGATGATATGATTCTTAGCCTCATCATTCGGATATTCAAGATTCGCAAGAGGCTCTAAAAGATGCTGATTCCAGTTGCCAGAACCGCAACAACTGCCGTATGAGTTCACAATGAGGTTACGTGTGGCGTTGTTTCCACCAGTAGCACGCACGGCATTCACAAACGACTGGGCGTATAGGTTTACAGCCTTGTATGAATCTGTTGCAGAACTTGCATCATACTGTCTCGAAGCAGCAAATGAAGCAAAGCACCAGGAGCCATAATCGTCGAGTATTTCGTTATATCCCTCGAATAGCAGATGCCCGTCATAGTCCTTGAACTCTGTGGCGATCTGTTTCCAAAGGTCTTCGTAAGTATCCTTATACTTATTATAGTTCGCAGTAGAGGCACGCAACCATGCCGTTGTAGCCTCTCCTGTATCGTGATGCACATTGATGATACAGTACATACCATTGTTCACTACATAGTCAACAATCTCCTTTACACGAGCCATCCATGCTGCATCCACCTGAGTAGGCGACCATGCAGAGAGATTCCAATTGAGGTCGTTAACCTGCACACCCATATGTGGATACCATGTCACAGGAACGCGGATTGCATTGAATCCGGCCTCCTTGAACATCTTTATAAGAGCCTCTGTTGTGACTGGCTGTCCCCATGCAGTCTCGTAGTCGGAAGTCTTGCGTTGCGACCTCTTCTCTATCCACATATTATCAGTTGCACCCGAATTGGCATCAAGGGTATTGCCGAGATTCCAGCCCACACGCATATTAGCAACGGCAGAGGTTGCTGATTCTAATTCCTGAGCCGACACATATCCTGAGAAAGACAGCAACATGAATGCTGTAAGCAGTAAACTTTTTACCATAAGAAAAAGATTAGCAGATTTCTATTTCGGGAACAAAATTATCTATATTATCACATTTCATTATGACCTTATTTAGCGGAATATGACACTTTCCTGATATTCATCAATAATCAAACACCCTGCAGAACAAAAAAATCCCGCTCACATAATCATGCAAGCGAGACTTTCTATTTTTTATCAACATTCAATTCCTATTTCCTATATGCTGGATTCTGAATACATGCAGGGTTCTTTGCAATCTCATCAGCAGGGATTGGGAAGTCCATTTTCATCTCATCATATACAAAGGTGCGGTGTGACCAAGGATAGTTGGCAAGGGCAGCACCTTCTGTAGCATCCACAGGATAGTTTGTTGCTATATGGTCATTCATATAGCCTGAACGCTGCAAGTCAGGACGTAAGCACCACTCACAACTAAACTCCTTACGACGCTCCTCATTGACTGCCACCTTCCATACAGGAGAAGAGAATGCAAGTCCGTGTATGTTACACTTTGCATACTCTGTGTAGTATGTCTTGGCATCAGGTGCACCCACACCATCCTGATTGAATGGGATAGGATAAGAAGTCATCTGTGGCAGTTTATAGATATTAGCCATAGTGTTGAGCCATGTAATATATTTGGTATCGTCAAGACCTTTCTCTTCCTTACCAAAGCCACGGTCACGAACTTGCTGAATAGCAGCCCATGCCACTTCATCATTCTCGCCATAGAGACGGAAACGGCACTCGGCATAGTCAAGAAGTACGTTTGAGTAACGCTTCCAATAAATAGGTGTTGGAGTACGTGTGATATTGCTCCATCTGCTTACTCCGTTGACATCAGCAGCCGAACCATTACGCCATAACTTTGAAGACCAGATAGCAGGAGCATAGTCGGTATTGACGAAGTGGAACTGCTTTGTCTTTGTATCAGGAGTTCCGTTACCTACATTCTGCTGAAGGAACGGATGATAGCCATGATTGTAGAGTTGAACCTTACCGAGAGCCTTATCTGCAGCATCCAGTTCTTCCTTGGCAGCAGCTACAGCAAGTTCTGCATCCTTATATTCTGAGGATTCCTTTGAATATTTATTTTTACAATCCTCAAATGCGTCCTCGGCATTCTTCAGATCATTTGCCTTCTCATTATAAGCCTCCTGAAGTCCAGGAATCTGATCCAGAGCATCGGCATTTGACTTGTTGGCATACTCATAGAGTTTCTTCATCTCGCTATATGGAATATCGCCAATGATACAAGATGCATCTCTACGCTTATCTCCCTGCTCATAAGCTGCATACCACTCCCAAGAGAGATAGAGCGAACCCCATCCGCCATTCTCAGGACAAGCTGCATAGAACTTGAGGTTCATTGAAGATACAGAAGAAGAACCGCCACTATAATACTGGCCCTCGTCAAGAAGCAATGCCCAGATACACTCATCATTCCAACCGGCACTACTGCCATCCCAGTTGGTAGAGAAACTTGGAGAGAGTTTGTAAGTTCCTGACTGGATAACTTCATTAAGCTGTGCCTCTGCCTTCTGATAGAGTTCTTTGATAGCTGATGCGTTTTGACTTGCAAGAGACTCCTGGTACACACCCAGTGTGTCACAAGCAAGACGATAAGCCTTCCACATATAAGCATCAGCAAGATAAGCCTTTGCCATACCCTTTGTAGCGCGACCATACTCATTCTGGAAAGGTTTCCAGTCAAGAAGCTCACTTGCCTCCTCAAAGTCCCTGATAATCAAGTCCCACATCTCGGCATAGTCTTTTGCCTTTGCCTTAGTAGGATGCGTGTTATAGTCCTCACCTTCATAAAGCAATGGCACACGACCGAATGTCTGGGCAAGATATGTGTAGAAGAAGCCATGCAAGGCGAGAGCCTCACCTCTGGCATATCTCTTCACTTCCTCAGAAACACCTGCACCCTGTGCATAGGTAACCTTACCGTCGCTACCAACGATAGGAGAAGCAGTCTTAGCATTCTTCAATCCTCCAAGAAAGAGGTTGGCACGAGCAATGGCTGTATATGCCTGAGCCCATCCCTGAGCAATCTCCTTCTGACCGGCATCCCAAGCCTGACTGTTATAGTTCGCATCCCAACCTGTAGCCTGTGTATCCATAGTCGGGTGAGTTCCAGAGAATACGTTTGGCTTGAATCCCCAGTCAGGATCAGGAGCACCATTTGGATTCATGAGGTCATATATACCTGTCAGACCATCGAGTGCACCTTGATTGCTCTCGAACTCTCCTGAGATTTCAATCTTATCATACTGAGAAACATCAAGTATGCTATCATCGCAAGATGTCAGAGCAAGAGCCCCGAATACTACGAGTGCTATATATTTATTTATAATCTTCATTGTCTTGATACTTTGTTAAATACAACATTAGAATGCGAAACTTGCACCTACCATAAATGTGCGTGGCATAGGATAACGACCTGTGTCGAGACCTGTATATACATTTGCACCCTGACCTACCTCCGGATCACCATACTGTGTGTAAGGTGAGATCGTTGCAAGGTTCTGTACAGCCAAATACACACGGGCACTCTGCAAGCGAAGAGCCTTCAATGTTGCCTCGTTGAATGTATAGCCAATCTGAACATTTGAGATCTTGAGGTAGTTTCCGTTCTTTACCCATGCATCACTTACACGCTGGCTATACTGCTGGTCAGTAATCATCAGAGCAGGAAGTGAGCCATTATAGTCTCTGCCGGAATCCTTTGTCCAGTCTGTATCAATGGAGTTATAGCTTGATTTCAGGATTGCAGGTGTTGTATTATCGTCCGAACTTGTGATAGTACTAAGACGCATAGCAGAATAAGAAAGAATCTTCTGACCAAGCACACCATAAGCATATACTGAGAAATCCCAGTTCTTGTATGTCAAGCCCAAGTTAAGACCTAAGTTGAACTTTGGAATACCATCGCCAAGGATTTCGCGGTCATCGTCAGTTACCTGACCATCATTATTAAGATCCTTGAAACTATAGTCACCGATACGGGCACTTGCCTGACCAAGTTCCTTTGCCCTTGCAAGATCGCTCTCATTCTTGATGATGTAGTCAACACGCCAGCCATAGAAAGAACCGACTGCACTACCAACCTGTGAAATAGAGTGGTCATTCCAATGGGCACCGCCATCAACCTGGAATGTGTTAGAACCGTCACCGGCAACGCCATCAATAGTACCCATAGCAACATCGTCATAGTTACCGCCACTTGCAGTATTGAAGAATGGGTGGTTTGGCAGATTCGTTATCTTGTTTGAGATTGAAGAACCTGTAAGAGTTGCATTCAAGCTAAAGTCATTACCAAGATACTTCTTGTAGGCGAGTGAGAACTCTATACCCTTATTCTCCATTGATCCATAGTTCGTGTAAATCTCTGTGTAACCAGAAGATGCACGGATAGAAAGAGGAATAAGAAGATCCTTAGTCTTACGGATAAAGTAGTCAACAGTAATATCGAGATCACCGTCAAGGAAACCGAAGTCAAGACCAAAGTTAAGCTGCTCATTGGTCTCCCACTTAAGATTTGTATCAACCAATGGTGCATAGTAACCTGAAGTAGGAGTTCCATTTCCCAAACCTGCTCCCTTATAGAAATTGTACCATACATTAGAAGATGACAGTGCATATACAGACCTACCTGCTATGTTACCTGAATTACCTGTCTGTCCCCAGCCAAGACGAAGCTTCAGGTTACTGATAGCATCAACACTCTCCATGAATGTATCCTTGATTCGCCATGCAAAAGCGGCTGAAGGGAATGTACCCCAACGATTGGTTGAAGAGAAGTTTGATGAACCGTCACGACGAATTGTTCCCGTCAGGATAAACTGGTCGTTAAGGCTATACACCATACGGCCATAGTAAGAAAGCATATTCACATCATTGGTAAATCCACCATTTCCTACTATCTTGTTAGGATCCTTACTTAATGTTGTGTTACGAATAGTAGAAGAAGGCATATCTGCACCTGAAGCATTAACAGTAGAACCCTTCTTCTTGCTAAGCGAATTACCAAGCATGAAGGTGAGAGAATGATGCTCTGTTTCCAGATTATAAGTAAGGTAGTGCTCAAGTGAAGCTACATACTCCTGTCTCAGACCAAGTGAGAAGTCAAAAGTATTCACGCCATCATAAGGCACCTCGGTAAACACGCCATTAACATTATTAAAACGACGGCGACCACCAGAAGGCTTGTTATTATCAGTTCCTGTGAAAGTATAAGAACCGATAAGATGATAGTTCAATCCCTTGAAGAAACGAATATCTCCGTATGCACTTGCCGACAGACGGTTATAGGCATCCTTACGTCCAAGTTCCATCTGTGTTGCATAGATATTACCCAAAAGAGATGTGTTACCTTCCCAACCGTTAGCTCCATTGGTCTGAGTATAACCATAAGAGCCGTCAGGATTCACCACATTCACATTTACGAGTGTACCTGTTGCTCTGTCAATATAGTCAAGTGTAGGAGTCATGTAGGCAATATCTCGATGTGAAGAAAGGTTCACGTTGTTACCCAAGCCCTTGTTTGAGCCATGTGACTCTGAGCGTGTGAAGTTCACGTCACCACCAACCTCGATAAAATCAGTAAGATTTGACTTCACACCAACTCGACCTGTAAGACGCTGGTAACCGGTATTGACAATAAGACCCTTATTGTTGAGATAGCCGATAGAGAAGTTATACTGAGTCTTCTCATTACCACCAAGAACAGAGACTGAATACTGCTGCTTGATAGCTGCCTGTGTCATCTGATCCTGCCAGTCAATATAGTTACGCTTGCCGTCATATTCCTCGTTCCAAACCTTATTTGCCCATGTAGCATTGTCGTTGATACGGGCATTACGGATACACTTGGCAAGTTCATCTACTCCGATAACATCAAGCTTGTATGGAAGAGTACCAACTCCGAAGTCCACATTGAACTGCACCTGTGTACGTCCTGCCTGACCATGCTTAGTGGTGATCATAACAACACCATTCGCACCTTCAGAACCATAGATCGCTGTTGCAGAAGCATCTTTAAGAACCTCAATAGTCTCAATATCACCAGGGTTGAGGAAGTTGGCATTAGAGCCCTCCACCTTGATACCATCAATAACATAGAGAGGCTGGGAAATACCATTGATTGTACCATAACCACGAATACGAATCTGGGTATTAGCATCAGGAGCACCATCCTGTTGTGATACATACACACCGGCAGCAACACCCTGAAGAGCCTGTGCCACGTTGGTAGGAACCTTCTTCATCATTTCCTTTGTATCAACGACAGCAACAGAACCTGTAACGTCACTCTTCTTCATGGTACCATAACCCACGATAACGATATCCTTAAGTGCGGTTTCATCATCCTCAAGGGTAATGGTAACAAGCCTACGACCGGCAATTCTGACGGTCTGTGACTGGTATCCAATAAATGAAACATTAAGAATAGCGTTTGCATCCTGAACATTGATGGCATACTTACCATCGACATCTGTAACTGCTGCACTTCTTGTGCCTGACTCGCGAACAGACGCGCCAACAATAGGCTCTCCCTGCATGTCAATAACCGAACCTGTTACGGTAACCTGAGCCATCATTGTAGCAGAAATAAGCATAAACAGCGAAATCAGCGCAAGCCTAATGCTGAAATTCTTTTCAGTACTCATTACATTAATCCTGTTTTATATTTATAAAATCTATTAAATACTTCTTCCTAAATATTTTACATTTCCCCTTTATCCGAGTGTTTCACAAAAGAAATCCTCAATAGAAAAACTGACAGGGCTAACCGTTTGATAAGTGATGCCCTTTTCCAAATATCTGGCTGCAAAGTTAGTTAATTTTCGTGAAAATCGTGCAACTTTTCTTGTTTTTTCGTCATAAAAACATGTTTTTAACATGAAAACTATAAAAAAAAGTCAAAAAACGTATTATTTGATGAATAATCACTTGCCCAAACATCACATAAAAGCCACATAGTCTGTTGCTTCGAGATTATTCCTAACAAGATAACAGAACTAAGCAAGTCTGCCTTCACTTCACCCTGCCAAGGATACAGACTCGATGAAGGTCCGCTTTTCCTCCTATCCGGAATAAGGGCTTCACCGACTTTGGTACGGAGGATGAGCGAAGTTACATCGGAGTTACATCGGAGTCACTTACCCCCTACTCCAAAAAAACAATCAGCAATTGCCTTTTTCTTTAGACAATTGCTGATTATTAGACGCTTCGGTAATTTATGCTAACCTAATACTCCTCTTCATCGAAAAGGAAATCCTCCTTGGATGGATAGTCAGGCCAGATGTCCTCAATTGATTCATAGATATCGCCTTCGTCCTCTATCTCTTCGAGGTTCTCAATAACTTCCATAGGCACGCCTGAACGAGTGGCGTAGTCGAGCAACTCCTCCTTGGTTGCTGGCCATGGAGCGTCTTCAAGTTTTGATGCTAATTCTAGTGTCCAATACATTTTATTTACGAATTTAGGTTTTATGACCCACCCCTTCCCTCCACAAAGGAGGACTTCTTTGATATAATATTATCATCAAAACCTCTCTCCCTTGAAGGGAGAAGGAAAGGGTCGATGGTTTCTTCTTTTACTCAATTCGCGCGCAAAAGTACTACTTTTTTTCTGAATTGCAAGTTTTTTTCCATATTTTTTCGTCTTTTCGCGCAAGAAAATTGAGTTTTCTTGCTAAAACGAATAAATAATCGCTTAATCTGTTGATAAACTTGATTGGTTCGTCTGCTATTTCCGACTCTCTTGACAAGGCTATTATGCGCCTTTCCGTGCGTCGGCAGACTGTTCTGCAGACGTGGCATTGTGATGCTGCAATAGTGCCTCCAGGAAGTACGAAACTATGGAGCGTAGGGAGGGTTGGCTGTATAGCATCTATCTCCTGTTCGAGAAGCTTCGTCTCGGTTGGGAGTTGTGACAGAATGCCGTTGATATGTCCGTCAAGCCACTCCGGTTTCTCTTCAAACAAAGAGGCATCGGTGGCAAGATAGGAGCCTACATTGAACAAGGTATTGTGCACACGTCCGAGAACCTCAAGGATATGCGCATCGTTTATATCCTGCTCTATATATGCTATAAGCAGTCCGATGTGCGATGAGAGTTCATCTATTGTGCCATAGGCATCAAGGCGAGTGGCAGACTTGTCAATTCTTATGCCGCCTACAAGGGAGGTCATTCCCTTGTCGCCTGTACGGGTGTAAACTTTAGAGATTTTCATGAGAATAGCGGCCTCTCCCCCCGCCCTCCCCCGTAGGGAGGGAGCCGATTCGACTGTGGGGATTGCTTATGTATGTATATTTAACAAAATGTTTTGATAGTTTGCCTTTCGCACTCCGGCTCCCTCCCTACGGGGGAGGGCGGGGGGAGAGGCCTCAATAGAAATTAATCACATGCTCTTCCCTATATCTCTTCTCGTCATAGAAGGCGATGCCGAGATAGTAGAGGTCGTATGATATTATATGTTCCTGACTGATGTATGCTTGCCAGTCTTCGTTTAGTTCGGTAGCGATGAGGAGAAGACCCTCTCCCCGCTCCCCCTGCATAGGGGGAGAGCCGGAGGGTAACGGAAGTCCCCCTACGCAGGGGGATTTAGAGGGTCTCACTATCTCGCTTTTCCTGCATCCTGCCTTCAGATGTGCTTCCATAACAGGAGGGAGAGTTCCGATAATGCCGATTCGTGAAGCCTGTGCATAGTTGGAAACACGAAGAAGAAGTTGCGAGAGTTTTAGCAGAAACCAGTTAGTATCATGAAACTTTGCCTCAAGTTCTGCATACAGGGCATACGGCCATCTTTCATAGATAACCTCACGCACAAAGGCATAGTCGGTAGGCGACTGTACCCCGAAGCCTGCACAATGGCGTATGCGTTTGAGGAATACAAACAGCCTGTACCATACTCCATAGTTATGATATGCTCCTTTTTTAAATGCCATTACGCTTCACTACTATCTACACTCTCCCTTCCTTTTTGGAAGGGGCGGGGTTAGGCTTCAACTCCGGATACGTGATCCTGGTGTGATACATACTCTTGAGCTTGTCGATAAGCACACGCTTTGAGGTGGCGATATCACGGAAAGTGATAGGGCACTCACGGAAATAACCGTCAGTAACCATACCGTCGATGATGCGATTCACAAGTTCCGTAATGCTTTCCTCTGAGTATTCCTGCAATGAGCGCGAAGCTGCCTCTACTCCATCTGCCATCATGAGGATAGCCTGTTCACGAGTGAATGGGTTAGGACCCGGATATGTGAATGGAGCCTTATCCACTTCCGCATCCGGATGTGCATTCTGCTCTGTGATGTAGAAATACTTTGCCATTCCCTCACCATGATGGGTGCGGATAAAGTCACAGATGACATCTGGAAGTCCCTCGCGCTCCGCAATCCTGAGTCCTTCCTGTACGTGATTGACAATGATCTCCGCACTCTCGATAGGTGTGAGGCGGTCATGCGGATTAGTGCCTCGCTGGTTTTCTGTAAAGAAGGCTGGAGCTGACATCTTTCCTATATCGTGATACAATGCTCCTACACGCACGAGCAAAGACTTTGCACCTATCTTCGATGCTATTTCCGAACCTATGTTTCCTACCGTAATGCTATGCTGAAGAGTGCCTGGGGCAACCTCTGACAGGCGACGCAACAGATTCTTGTTCGTATCAGAAAGCTCAAACAACGTTACTGATGATGTAAAGCCGAACACTTTCTCCACAAGGAACATCAATGGATAGGCGAGCAACAGCAATATGCCTGAGAAGATGAAGTGCATAACCATTGAATGGTTGATAGTGTATTCCTCTCCCGGCTGCATAAGCTGCAAGGCATAGTGGGCAGCAAGAGCCGCAGCTGATGTATAGACTGCTGCTGTGAATATCTGTGCACGCTTTGACAGTTCGCGGAGGGAATAGATAGCCACGAGTCCCGATGTTATCTGTATAAGGAGGAACTCGTAAGGCATGGTGAGTACCAGCGAACAGATAAGCACCATAGTGATATGAGCGATAAATGCTGTTCGGGAATCAAGGAATACTCGCACGAACATTGGCAGCATAGCCAGCGGCAGTACATAGACGGAGAACAGATTATACTGCACCATCAACGACACCAGTATAGGGAACACGGCTATAAGGCAATATACCATTGCCAGCGAGCGCGGTTTCTCGAAGTAGTCGGCACGGAACAGGTGCAGGTATATGGTGAAGATACTGAGTATGATGAAAATGAACATAGCGCGTCCCCACATAGTGGTCAGCTTACTGCGGTCGCTCATGTTCTTCTCCATCTCAGCCGAATAGGCTTCAAGCTTGCGTAGTGTCTCGCCTGTTATAATGTCACCTCGGTCAATGATGCGCTCTCCTTTCTTTACCTGACCGCACTTAGCGGCAATAAGGGCTATCTGACCACTCAGCTCGTCATTACTGCGCACACTGTCATATTTCAGGTTTGAGACAATATACTCGTTGATATTACATTTCTGCAACTGCGCTCTCACCACACTTATCTGACTGTCTTTAAAGAAGCGCTCGTATGCCATCATAGGTGTGAGAAGGGTACGCACACGATGACTTTGCGACATCTTGCCCGTCACTATACGTATTAAGGCTGATGTGTCACGGTTTAAACGCGCATAGTCTGCCTGCGGAACAATACCGAGGGAATAGAGTTCTGCGAGTTTCTTTGCCACAAGTGATATGTAGCTGTTAGGCAGTCCGTCAATACCGTTCTGATTGCGTGCAATGAATCTCTTTACCTGTATCTGGGCAGTAGAAAGATTGTTGATGTAGTAAGGGGCAAAGACCTTTCTCACCGAATCGCATTCCGCCCTATAGGTTGCAGAGTCCTTCGGAATATCAAAATCAAAGGTAGCAGTAACAGCCGCCTGAGTCCAAGGAGAACCCTCCTTCGCATTATACTGCGGAGCCGAGCTTTGCGGCATCGCAATAACTATCACGATGGTACAGATGGCTATGATTCCTATGCGCAAAAGAACACTCTGCCATGACAGTTCGTCGCGTGATTGGAGTGTTGACATCTATCTTCTATTTACTATTTAGCTATGTACTATTTACTATTTAGCTATTCTTCAATTTTTCAGAAAACAGCCTATTTTGAGTGCGAAAATACTAAAAAAAAATAGGATAATGGCGAAAATATGAGAAAAAGTTCGCTAAAGTGCGATTAAAATGCTAATTTTGCACGTAAATTTAGATAATTTTATAAAAGAATGGATAGAAAAGTAAGGGTGCGCTTTGCACCGAGTCCTACTGGAGCGCTTCACATTGGAGGCGTCCGTACTGCGTTATACAACTACCTTTTCGCCCGTCAGCATGGTGGCGATCTCATTTTCCGTATTGAGGATACCGACTCTCATCGCTTCGTTCCTGGAGCTGAGGAATATATCATTGAATCTTTCCGCTGGTTAGGCATCAAGTTCGACGAGGGCGTCAGCTTTGGTGGCAACCATGGTCCTTACCGCCAGAGTGAGCGCCGCGACATCTACAAGACTTATGTCAAGGAGCTTCTTGCAAACGGTAAGGCATACATCGCATTCGATACCCCGGAGGAACTTGAGGCTAAGCGTGCCGAGATTGAGAACTTCCAGTATGATGCGCATACCCGCTTGCAGATGCGCAACTCCCTGAGTATGCCTCGCGAGGAGGTTGACCAGCTTATTGCCGACGGCAAGCAGTATGTTGTCCGCTTCAAGATCGAGCCGGGTGAGGAGGTTCTCGTTAATGACCTTATCCGCGGTGAGGTTCGCATCAAGAGCGATATCCTCGACGACAAGGTGCTCTATAAGAGTGCCGACGAGCTTCCTACCTATCACCTTGCAAACATCGTTGACGACCACCTCATGGAGGTCTCTCACGTTATCCGTGGCGAGGAATGGCTGCCAAGTGCTCCGCTCCATGTTCTTCTCTATAAGGCTTTCGGATGGGAAGACACCATGCCACAGTTTGCTCACCTTCCTCTGCTTCTTAAGCCGGAGGGCAAGGGTAAGCTATCAAAGCGTGACGGCGACCGACTCGGTTTCCCTGTATTCCCACTTGAGTGGCACGACCCTAAGACTGGCGAGATTAGCTCCGGCTATCGTGAGAGCGGATATTTCCCAGAGGCTATCATCAACTTCCTTGCACTTCTCGGATGGAATCCGGGCACTGAGCAGGAGGTGTTCTCTCTCGAAGAGCTTGAAAAGGCATTCGACATTTCTCGTTGCTCTAAGGCTGGTGCTAAGTTCGACTACAAGAAGTGCCAGTGGTTCAACCATGAGTATATCCTCCGCAAGAGTGCAGAGGAGATTGCCGGTCTCTTCGCCCCTATCGTTGCAAACAATGGCGTTGAGGAGTCTATGGACCGCATCGTGAAGGTTGTTGCCATGATGAAGGACCGCGTAAACTTCGTTAGCGAACTCTGGCCTCTCTGCTCATTCTTCTTCATTGCTCCTGACAGCTATGATGAGAAGACAGTGAAGAAGCGCTGGAAGGAGAACTCTGCCGAGGTGATGACTGAACTTGCAACTGTTCTCGAAGGCATCGACGACTTCTCTGTTGAAGGTCAGGAGCCTGTCGTTATGGCATGGGTTGAGAGCAAGGGCTACAAGCTGGGCGATGTGATGAACGCATTCCGCCTCGCACTCGTAGGTGAGGGCAAGGGTCCTGGCATGTTCGACATCTCTGCCTTCCTCGGCAAGGAAGAGACATTGGCAAGACTGAAGAGAGCAGTGGAGAAGTTAGGGTAATTTCTTATGTACCATTTACCATGTACAATGTACAATTTCTTGCTAATCAAGGTTGTGCGATAAAAATGGTACATGGTAAATGGTAAATTGCAAATGAGAAGATGTATAACATCATAATGTACATAGTGCAACTGGGAGTTGCAATCGCAAGTATCTTCAACGAAAAGGTGAAGAAGATGTGGCGCGGAGAAAGAGATTCTTTCCGAGTGCTGCGCGAGAAGGTGGATCCCAATGCACAATATATCTGGGTTCATGCAGCATCGCTGGGCGAGTTCGAACAGGGACGCCCTATCATAGAGTATCTGCGTGAGCACCGTCCGGAATACAAGATACTGCTCACATTCTTCTCTCCCTCGGGATATGAGGTGAGAAAGAACTATGAGGGTGCCGACATCATCTGCTACCTGCCTATTGATACGCCATCCAATGCGCGTCGATTCCTCAGAACCATACAGCCGAAGATTGCTTTCTTCATAAAGTATGAGTTCTGGTATAACTACCTCCACATTCTCAACCATCGCAAGGTGCCTGTGTATAGCGTGAGCAGCATCTTCCGACCTAATCAGGTGTTCTTCCGATGGTATGGCAAGGAGTATGCTCACGTGCTGAAGTGCTTCACCGCCTTCTTCGTGCAGAACGAGGAGTCAAAGCGCCTGCTTGAGAACATAGGCATCAAGAACGTGAAGGTGACTGGCGACACACGCTTCGACCGAGTGATGCAGATTGCCGATCAGTCACGCACACTCGAACTCGTAAAGGCTTTCAAGGACGGCAAGCCTACATTCGTTGCCGGCAGTTCATGGCAGCCTGACGAGGAGATATTCATTCCTTACTTCGAGAAGCATAAGGACTGGAAACTGATCATCGCGCCTCACGTCATTGGCGAGGACCATCTTCAGCAGATTGACACCTTGCTAAAGGGCAGAAAGGTGGAGCGATACACCGAGATGATGTCGATGCAGACCCGTGGCAACCAGCCTCTCGATGCAGAACTCGTGGAGCGACTACAGAATGCCGAGGTGCTTATCATCAACTGCTTCGGACTCCTCTCCTCTATATATAAATATGGTGACGTGGCTTACGTAGGCGGAGGATTCGGAGTTGGCATTCACAACGTGCTCGAAGCTGCGGTATGGAACATGCCTGTCATTTTCGGTCCTAACCACGACAAGTTCCAGGAGGCAAAGGAACTCACCCGTGCCGGCGGCGGCTATCCTATCAATAATGCGGCTGATTTCTCTCGCATCATGGATGGCTTCATTGCCGACAACACATCGCTCGCCACTTCGAGTCAGAAGGCAGGCGAATATGTCAAGAGTGCATCGGGAGCAACCGACAAGGTGCTCGAAGCGGTTAGCCTCTGAAAAGTGAATAGTGAATAGTGAATAATACTTAATACTGGTGGACACCAGAACGTAAGGAATGTTATGGGCAATCCTATTCTGCGACAGCAGTATTATTCACTATTAACTATTCACTTAAATAGACAATACGCAAAAATGCCGTTGGGATTATCTCCCAGCGGCATTTGTAATTAATAAAAGATCTCTCTAATTCCTGATATTTTCGTGGGACTTATAAACTAAGAACTATGAATTATGAATTATGAACTATACACTCAGAACTCCCCCTTACGCAGCGAGTTTTACGAGCGAATAGCTTACACCTCGTTTTGACTTCACACTTGCAACCTTCATCTCCTTCATCGCCTTGCCAATCTTGATAGAATTAAGCTGACTGTCAGTCACATCAGGATATTGCAGCTTCATAATCTTGCGACGCGGTTTCAGATATTTCAGAGCGTATTTCGCCCTGAGCAAAAGGATTTGTTTCAATCATAGATAATGTTGAATTTAATTGTTAATAAAAAAGTAGAACTAAGATTTATTCTGGGACTTAATCTACAGACTATTCCTAACAAATAACGTACCAAAATTTCACAAAAACACTTGTGACATTTGCTTATCTTAGAAAGAAAATTGCAAATAAATCATATCCAGTAAATTACATAGCGACATTCGTCACAAGGAAAGAATTGCCTGGAAGGCAACACTATAAGTAACCGAGGTGCATACTCTACATAGGAGAGGATGCCCTCGGAAAGAAATGCTCCACTTTCTTTTATTAGCCTGGAAGGCTGTACCCGATTAGTTTTCATGCATACCCTTTCGCGGTGTACTGCCCTCCAGGCAGTTACAAGAGTAGAGGCTTAATCCCCGCACATCCTCGTTTCACTCGTATGTACGGGGTTACTCATGGTACTGTCTTTCAGACATTTCTTAACGTGCAAAACCAGTATTTTTACTTTCCCTCAAAAAGAGCGTAGTTCCCAAGTAGCTCCCAAGTAACTCCCTTGTGCCTCCCATGTAAGTCCCATTCTCAGGAACGGACTTGAAACGGACCTGGAACGGACTTACAACGGAGGAACAACGGAGGCATAACATCCTTCGAGTTGTATTGCATATTTTTACAGAAAGAAAAAAAAGAATTTTCACACCACTCGTCAACTCGTCACCCATAACGCTGTAACAATCTGTGTATCTACAAATTACAGCGGTGATTCATTTCGTTCCACTCGTCACTCACTCATCACCCTTATGACGAATATCATTCTGATATAGAACAAGTTACAAGGACAATTCACTCGTCACCCATTTTTAGGGTGACGAGTGAACGGAGGGCAAATTGTGCATATAACAGACACATTCTCAATAAGATACACGGATTATGGTGATGAGTCGGGTGACGAGTGATATAGGTCGAATCAACGCTATAAGCCTCAATGCTACAGCAACTTACAGCGTTACGGGTGACGAGTGACGAGTTTTTTGAAAACTCTTTTCTGAATAGGAAATTGCAATCTTCACATTGCAATTGTGCACATTATAGATTTAGATTGAATTTCATATATGATTACGCAAAAACAACTTGAAACATTTAATATTCTAACATTATTGCAAGAAAAGAAGATTTTTTCACAAAAAAAACATCATGAATACCGTTTTTTCCGTAAAAAATTTTCGGTTATCACAAAAAAAATGTATTTTTGCAACAGAATAAACAAAAAACAGCTATGCTTACAAAATTTGCCGTAAAAAATTTCCGAGGCTTTGCCGAAAGAATTGAATGGGACTTGTCTCATCCTAGTAATTATGAGTTTAACAAATATGCAATCAAGGATGGTATCGTCAAGAATGGAATAATATATGGTCCTAATGGTTCTGGAAAATCAAACTTCGGATTAGCAATTTTCGATATAGAGAATCATCTTTCTGCCAAATGGAAGAAAAATGATTACTACAAAGACTATGTATATACAGGTTATCTTAACTCACCTGTTGAATTTGAGTATGTATTCAGATTTGATAATGACATAATAGAATACAGCTATTCCAAAAATTCTGTTGGATTGCTTGTTGAAGAGTCGCTGATTGTAAATCACAAGCAGGTATTTAGAAGAGATGCATCAGCCTTTGAAATCGACGATAAGCAATTCAAGATAGATGCTACGGTCAAGGAAAACTTTAAGCAGAACGTAAATGGCGTTTCCGTTATTAGCTTCCTTAGTGCTTCATTTCCTTTCTCTCAAGACCACTATCTTGTAAAACTGCTTGTGTTCGTAAACTCCATGCTCTGGTTTAAGAACTTGGATAGTCGTGAATTCATCGGACTTGAAACAACAAGTTTTAGTTTGGAGGAATTTATCATTCAGAATCATTACACAGAGGATTTCTCAGAGTTTTTATATAATGTTAGCGAACAGCGATTCAAATTTGTAATGCCGAAAGAGGGCGATAAGGTTTTGTATTGTGAGATAGAAAATAATAAGGTTCAATTCCTTTCCATCGCATCAACAGGAACCAAAGCGCTGGAATTACTATATGTATGGATTAAGAGAATGACATCCGCATCATTTGTGTTTATCGACGAATTTGATGCCTTCTATCATTTCAAGCTATCCTATCAGGTATGTAAACAACTTTTCAATCTTGATTGTCAGGTGTTCACAACATCACATAATACATACTTGATGACAAATGAACTATTGCGCCCTGACTGTAACTTTATTATTGCGAATAATAAAATCAAGGCATTAGTAGATTGTACCGAAAAGGAACTTAGGTGGGGTCATAATATAGAGAAACTTTTCCGTGGAGGTGCATTTGAAGTATGATTCTATTTGTATTTGAAGGAGAAAATAGAGAACCCGAATTGTTTGCCACAATTCAGAAGATGTTTTTCCCAAGAGATAATGAGCGTATAACTTATTCTTTTGGGAACAACATCTATGAACTCTATAATGAGCTTTCAAAATTGGATGATGCAGGTGATCTTGTTTCTCTATTACAAGAGAGATGTTCGGGGCAGGCAGACAATCCATTTGAAGGTTTAAATTCTTCTGACTTCTCTGAAATATACCTCTTCTTTGACTATGATTTCCAAAACAAGAATCTTGAACTCGCAGAAATCAACAGGCAACTGAAAGAGATGCTATCGAAGTTCAATGATGAGACGGAATATGGCAAGCTCTACATAAACTACCCTATGATAGAGTCTATTCGATACACGAAAGAACTACCTGATGCAAACTACTATGAATATGTTATCAGTAGGGCGGACTGTAGTAGTTTTAAGAAACTGGCCGCAGACTTTTCTGCTTATTCAAGTCTTGATTTCATTCTTATTGATTCTCGAAAAGATGTGTCAGAATTATCAGAAAAGAAATTGAAATCGTTAAGGGACAACTGGGAACACCTAAAAAAACAGAATGTTAACAAGGCGAACTATATCTGTCATGGCAAGAATGAAGCCCCAAACAAAAAGGAAGAAGTCTCTCAAGAGCAAATCTTTGAATCACAACTCCAAAAGCATGTAAATAAGGAGCAAAGCGAAGTGGCCATTTTGAATGCTTTCCCACTTTTCCTATATGAGTATTTCAAATAGTCTTTCGTATGACATCCTACTACTATATGTGATATTTTTAGTTTTTAGGGGCTCTAATAGTTATGATTTCCATTTGTGCATAAAAAACTCCGAAAATCATCAGTAATACAAAAAAATATGAATTTTGTCCTCGATAAACATTACTTTGTTGATTGTAGTGCTTTATATCCACAACATAGTTGCTAAAAAATTGATACTTCATTTATCGCCAATTATAATTCATTGAACTCACTTAATTTATTGTAATTATGGAAACACATAATAAGGTTATCGCCACAAATAAGACAAACCCTATCTTGATGAAGATAGCAAGGCGTGAGAAATGGGTGAATCCATTTGCGAAAAAGCTAACGGCAGAAGATGCAGCACGAGTCAAAGAGTTGCATTTTGCCAAACTTTTTATGCTGTTTGTTCCTGCAACAGACGATGACATTATCACAATAGATTCTGGTAATGGGCAACATTGTGTGCCTATAGAGATTAAAACTGATGATATTTCTATATTTAACTCTGATGTGCTGACATTAAAGGATGGCAGAGTGTTCTCTTTTGCAGATAATATGAAGCACAAAAAGGCATATACTTACGAGGTGTGGAATGTTCTACCTGATGCTCATCTTGAAAGTTTTACAGAATTCCAATATTTCACCAACATTACAGAAATACCTCCTTTCGCATTTTATAACTTTACGAAAATAAAGAGGATATGTCTTCCTCCAAATGTAAAAAGCATTGGAAATAGAGCCTTCTATGGTTGTTCTTTACTTGAACATATAGAATCAAATGGTCTGTTAAAAGATGTTGCAAAACTTGTGTTGTAAGATAAAATGATTATCTTTGCACCATTTTTCCACTTTTATTATAAACTTAATAACTAATAAATTATGACAGCAGAAGAGTTAATGAGCCGTTATGAGAAGGTTCGTGAAGAAGAGAAAATTAATGGCGAACTTTGTCTAATAACCAATCCTAAAGCAAAGACTGGAGACAATT
This sequence comes from uncultured Bacteroidales bacterium, assembly GCA_902798615.1. GTDB lineage: Bacteria > Bacteroidota > Bacteroidia > Bacteroidales > Bacteroidaceae > Prevotella. Next base: position 26,469 of record CADBXL010000027.1, read on the forward strand.
CTAAAGCAGGAGGAATTCTTTTGGTAGGCATGAATCCTTCTGGCCTCGGTCAAGGAGATGCTATTAAAGACTATAAAGATTGCAATGATGGCTTTGGGATTTCCAAACATTCTATGATGGGGATATACGATGAAAAGTGTGGCTATATCGATCTCCTGCCTTTTCGAAATGGTACGCAAACCATAGCTCGTGATAATGATGAAATCAGATACAGAGGAAAACTTCTTTGTAATACAAGAGATTATATTGAAGAATTATGTCCTCGTTTGATAATTTTCGCTAATACAGCAAATTATTATTGGGGATTTAATAAGACAAAGCCATGGATGGGCTATACTTTCAAAAAAATTGAATCTCCTTTGGATGGAGAACGAAAAAAATGGGAACTATTCCAAATTACAGGAATAGAACCTACAGGCGTCAATCGCAATGCTTATAAAACTAATCTCAAAGACACTTATTTTCTTCAATATCGACAACATAAAGCTAGGTTTGGTAAAAAAGTTTCTGAGGAAAGGGAACTTAGGTTTGAAGATATTCAAACAATAGCCAAATTCATTGATGAAAAGTGGGAGAAAACGCTATATTAACGACATGGTGAATCCCCCCAAGAATTAATTATCCACAAAATATAAATTCCTTTGGTAGTATCATGTAATTTTAGTATATTTGCAATCAATTAATCAACTGCAGGAATATGGAAAGACAGAGAATACAGAAGGTTTGGGTGGATGATAAATGCGTCTATGCGCGCACAAGCAATGGGTTTGTAGCTAATTATCCGTTCTCAATGTGGAAGCGCTTTGAGGGTAGTACGCCTTCTCAGCGTCAGGATTTCTATTTGTCTTATTCAGGAATCCACTGGCCACAATTAGATGAAGACCTTAGTTTTGAAGGTATGTTTGCGCAAGCAGGACTTTGCACACGCACAGAAACAGAAGATACAATATATTGGGAGGCTTAGAAAATGGAAACTAAACCTGTTGAGAAATCAGAACTCGATATTATCATCGAGAAAGGAAGAAAGGAAATTGCAGAAGGAAATGTAGAGACTATATCCGTAGATGAGCTATGGAAATAGTATAAACACACCCCGTACATTATGTAGAAAAAAATCACCGCGACATGATGCCGTGGTGATTTTTTATGTTTATAAGCAAGTTCCTATTTTCAGCAAGCTAAGAAGCGGAGGACCGTCTCATTAAAGGCTTGGGGATTCTTGTTGGCAATGAAGTGATTGCCGGGGATTATGGCAAGCTCGGCATTGGGGATAGACTTGGCAATAAGTCGGGTATGAGAATCTTTTATCATATCATTATTGCCGGCAAGGACAAGGGTTGGAGATTGTATTTGTGAGAGTTCATCGGGCTTCACGTTTGGATCATTTACCATTAGTCCGAGCATCTCAGCATTCAACCTTGCCTTGGGACTTCTCTTTGCGAATAGACTTGCTATTCTATAGCCTATCTCTATCGGAATCTGTATCTTTCTCTTTACGCCCGAAGCATCAAGGTTGGCTCCGTTGAGAATCAGTTTCTCCACACGCTCCGGATGCGCAAGGGCAAATACCATTGCTATGTTACCTCCATCGGAAAAGCCGAGTATATGGGCTTTCGCTATTCCGCGCTGATTCATGAATGCAAGCAGGTCCTCAGCAAACTGTCGTATGGTGAAAGGTGCATCTCCACGAGGTGTCTGCCCGTGTCCGCGAGTGTCAATCGCAATAACACGGAAGTGCTGGGCGAAAGGCTCTATCTGGTGCTCGAAGTAGCTGCAATCCTCCCCATTCCCATGAAGCAGTATCAGGGGAAAGCCTTCTCCTTTCTCTATATAGTGGTGGGTAATATAGCCCCCCTCCATCTCCCCCGAGGGGGAGAGATTTCTATATAGTAATGAGCAATCACTAATAACTGTAGAGGGCATCGCGGATTTTACATTAATTATTTTTATTGTTTACCTTAGTATCTAAACGCCTCCTCCCCTCGGGGAGGTCGGGAGGGGGCTAATATTTCTTCAGTCCCTCCTTCAGGAACGAGATATAGGCGTCAATGTCCTCGTCGTAGGAGCGTGGAGTGGCGAGAAGCTCTTCTTCGTTATTCAGGAGCACGTAGAAAGGCTGGGTGTTAGACCCGAACTTAGTGCGCTGGAGATAGCTCCACTTATCGCCTACTGTGCGTAGCTTGCGAGGCTGGTTGTTCTCTATGACCTCTATCGGCTCAGGGAGAGGAGTCTTGTCATCAACGAAGAGCTGAATGAGGACATAGTCGTTGGTGATAATATCCTTTACGCGGTTGTCAGTCCATACGGCTGCTTCCATCTTTCGGCAGTTAACACAGCCATAGCCGGTGAAGTCGATCATCACAGGTTTACCCTCAGACTTTGCAGCCTGCATTCCCATTTCGTAGTCCTTGTATTTTGCCTCCACGGTCTCGCTCTTGTATAGGTTGAAGTCCTGAGTGCTCATAGGAGGAGCAAAGGCAGAGACCGCCTTGCATGGTGCGCCCCAGAGTCCCGGAACCATGTAGAGGGCGAAGGCAAAGGAGGCGAGAGCGAAGAAGAATCGGGGTACGGAGGTTCGGGTATTGATGATTTTCTCGCCAGTCTCGTCATATTCATCCTCATCGTGAGGGAAGCGAATCCAACCTATGAGGTAGCATCCGAGGAGGAAGAAGAGGATTATCCAGAGGGAGAGGAACACCTCGCGGTCGAGCAGATGCCAGCCGTATGCAAGGTCGGCTACGGAGAGGAACTTCAGGGAGAAGGCTATCTCTATAAAGCCGAGAGTAACCTTGATGCGGTTCATCCAGTTGCCAGACTTAGGGGCAGACTTCAGCCACGTTGGGAAGATGGCAAAGAGGGTGAATGGCAGGGCAAGGGCGAGGGCGAAGCCGAACATTCCCACAGCAGGAGCAATGATGCTGCCTGATGTTCCGGCCTCTACAAGCAGGAATCCTATTATCGGACCAGTGCATGAGAAGCTTACCAAGACCAAGGTGAATGCCATGAGGAAGATGCTCAGCAGTCCGGAAGTGGAAGATGCTTTCTTGTCAACGGCATTATTCCAAGAAGATGGCAGGGTTATCTCGAAGCCACCAAGGAAGGAGGCTCCGAAGACTATGAGCATAAGGAAGAAGAAGATGTTGAAAATGGCATTAGTTGACATGGCATTGAGTGCCGATGCCCCGAAGATAGCAGTTACGGCAAGTCCGAGGGCGAGGTATATCACTATGATTGACACACCATATATAATAGCTGCACTTTTTCCGCCTCCTTTCTTCAGGAAGAAGCTCACGGTCATTGGTATGATAGGCCATACGCAGGGAGTGAGCAGGGCAAGGAGTCCGCCAAGGAAGCCGAGGAGGAAAACAACCCCTAACCCCTGCCCTTCCCCCGTAATGGGGAAGGGAGTGTTTAGTGTTGAGGGTTTAGAGTTTAGTGGGGAGAGTTTAGAGTTTAGGGTTGAGGGGTTAGTGTTTAGTGTTGAGAGTTTAGAGTTTAATGTTGCCGTATCTTTTGAGGAATCAATGCTATCCTCTTTTCCCTTAACAGGAGAAGGGGATATTTCCTCGACTATCTTATCGTTTTTTTTTTCAGCCTTAGATGTTGAAGGCAGAGTTACAGTTCCACTATAATTGAAATCTACGCTTGATGGTGGAATACATACTTCATCATTGCAGGCACCATATTCAAAATAGCCCTCAATCTTGTATTCCTTACCCGTGAGCTTCACCTTCTGGGAGAAAACCACGTTGTCCTCATAGAAAGCGACCTCTCCTTTCCATACCTCCTCGAATTTCTTCGTAGCAGGCTTATTAGCTTTCAGTCCACCTTCAAGTCGGGCACCCTCAATCTTATCAATATTGATTGAAGCTGCAGTAGGACCGTGTTTCTCCTCTGGAGCATAGACATGCCATCCCTTACTGATTGTACCCGAGAAAGTAATAGTAATCTCATCAGGTGCCGTCTGCTTCATAGAGGCAGTGAACTTGACTTGGGCATGGAGAGCCACCGCAACAAAGAAGAAGAGAAATAAGACCCACCCCCTTGCCCCTCCCATAAAGGGAGGGGAGTAGATAGTCTTTTTGATTATGGAGACCATTTTGTTATTTTCCATTTTAAATGATTGTTTTGATTAGAAGCTTGTAATTACTCCCCTCCCTTTATGGGAGGGGTGAGGGGGTGGGTCTGGTTATTTGTCTTTCAAATATTCTTTCGCATACTCCACATAGTGTGCAGCATAGCTTTCTGCTTGATTAGGCTTAGTCTGCTTGATGAACTTGGCTGGAACACCACCCCATATCTCGTGAGGTCCGATCTTAGTATTTGAGAGAACGAGGGCATGGGCTGCAACGACAGCACCTTCACCAACCTCAGCACCATCAAGAACCGTACTGCCCATTCCTATGAGACAGCCTTTTCTGAGAGTACAGGCATGAACCGTAGCATTATGCCCGATTGTCACATCATCCTCCATAACGGTAGGACCAGTAGTGTTAGTTACATGAACCACCGCACCATCCTGCACATTGCAACGGTTACCCATAGTGATAGGAGCAACATCACCTCTTACGGTAGCCCCGAACCATACGGAGCACTCGTCGCCCATTGTGACATCACCAACAACAGCAGCATTCTCGCTGAAATAACATTCCTTTCCCCACTTTGGAGAAAGTCCTTTGTATGATTTTATTATTGCCATAGGAAGCGGCCCCCCTTCCGTCTCCCCCGAGGAGGAGGGATTTATATATAGTAATGAGCAATCACTACTAACCGTAGAGGGCATTTCGGGTATTTTTTATTAATTAATTTCTTTTTTTATAGCGTATGCTCAATTAGGAATCTCAATATATCGTACTATGTATTAGCCATAAAATAGCAAAATAGTATAAAACAGCTAAAAGTATGCCCAAAGCCAATTTTACGATAAGGTCTTTTCCTTCGCAGAGATTATTCCAATAGTCCCAATGCTTTAGCAATTTCAGTGTCCATATAGTCAAAAGAACAGAACCGCCCAAAGGGACGACTATCATCAGCAGCAAAGGGAGAATAACATAAATTAAATAAAACATTACTCTAGGCCTTTACGCATCAAAGAACACTTTTCCGTTTGTATCCTCAGGTCTTACTATTCCAGGATATTCACAGTAGAAATCTTCCTTGAGGCGCTTCACATAGCGACGAGCCTCATACTTTGCCATAGGGAGGTCGTGCATGAGGTAGTTTCCGCAGGTAGCAGCGGTAGTGCCAGGAACCACATCGTCATAGTCCACTACATACTGGAAAGCACCAATCATCAGATCTCGGATTTCCTCACATGGATACGAACCTTTTAATATAAGGTAATTACCGGTAAGGCATCCCATCGGTCCCCAGTAGATAATCTTCTCCTTCCAGCCATCGAGGTTGCGAAGGTAAGTGGCTACAAGATGCTCAATAGTGTGAATGGCAGCCGGATTGAGACAAGGCTCATGGTTAGGAGCCGTCATTCGGATATCGTAGGTAGTTATTACTGCACCGTTCACTTCATCCTGACGGGAAACATATATTCCCGGCTGAAGATTAGTGTGGTCAACTGCAAAGCTTGGTATAAGGTCCATATTTATTAATATAAGGCCTCTCCCCCCGCCCTCTCCCGTAGGGAGGGAGCCTGAAGGCGAAAGAGGTATGTTTATTTGTTTGATTCTTCGAGTGCAACGTGCAAAGCATCCTCGCACGAAAGAAGAAAGTGCATATCAGCCCCCTAAAGGCTGGTGCACGGTCTTTGATTCTTCGAGTGCAAATTTATGAAAAAATTTTTTAACAACCAAAAAAAACAGGCTTTTTGATGCTGAAAGTATGTTAAAGGGTATTACAAATTATTATAATCAGAGGCCACAATTTGGTAGTTTCAATTGGTTTTCATACCTTTGCACTCGGAATTAAACCTCTCCCCCGCCCTATCTCGCAGGGAAGTCAGATGAAGATAACATCAGAGTTTTTGTCAGGGAATCGGAATAAAAAAGGAGGATGCAGGAAACTCACGAGTTATATAAACCTCGCGGGGATTAATAAAGATGGTATAAAAGATTTATTCACCTAATATAAAAAGTAAAAATGAAAAAAATTTTCTCTTTTGCAGCTATCGCAGTTGCAGCATTCACACTCGGCTCATGCGGCAATCAGGCAGAGCAGGCACAGAAGGAGCTTGATTCACTCCGTAACGTAGTAGCAGAACAGCAGAATCAGCTTCAGGCTGACGAGGAGTTCACAGATGCTATCAATTTCTCTATGGACAGCGTTGTAGCTGCTGAGGGTATCCTCATGAAGAATACTGAGGGTGGTGTTCCAAACCGTCAGCGTCTCAAGCAGAACGTTGAGGCTTACAAGACAATCCTCCAGAAGTATCGTGATAAGATTAGCAAGCTTCAGGCTAACCTCAAGAACCAGAGAAGCGCTCACGCTAAGAAGATGCAGGAGCTTATCGACAAGATGCAGGCTCAGCTCGACGAGAAGGATAAGGAGATCGAGGATCTTAAGAAGCAGATCGAGGATAAGAACGTTAGCATCGCTGAGCTCAACACTCAGGTTACAAACCTCGGTAACAACGTAAGAGAGCTTACTGATCAGACTGTAGCTCAGGCTAAGACTATCACAGATCAGACTGACAAGATGAATGAGGCTTACTTCATCATCGATTCCTCTAAGAACCTCAAGGCTAAGGGCCTCATGGTTGGTGGCGGTCTCTTCTCTAAGAAGAAGCTCGACCTCTCAGCTGGTGACCTCTCTAAGCTCACTAAGATTGATATGCGTGCTAAGAAGACATTCTCTATCCCAAGCGCTAAGCCTAAGATCCTTACACAGGCTCCTGCTGGCTCTTACACAATCACTAAGACTGGTGACAAGTCTTCTACTCTCACAATCACTGACACACAGAGATTCTGGAGCATGAGCAACGTACTCGTTATCTCTTACTAATCAACGATAGAGATCAAAGTATAAATACAGGCACTCGTCCTCACAAGGGCGGGTGCTTTTTTGTATCTGTTATTTCATCGCTCTCTCCTCGCTTTGGAGCAAAGAACGGAATTCCCTTCTTTTTCTTTGGTGATATTTGATTTTTTATTTACCTTTGCAGTAGAAACAGAAATATCATTATGAATACAAATACGAAAAATAAAATCCTATTAACGCTTATCTCGGTAATTACTCTCTCTTTATCGTCATGCTTACCAGTAATGGACGCAAAGGTTCTTGCTGTATTCAAAAATTGCACGAAAGACACATTGTATATCGGAGCATCCAACGATAATAACATTAATAATGTGGAGGCAATTATACAACCTTGTTATGAACCTGTGGCTAGCACCTTTGACACTACAGGCATTTCACTATGGAACGAGAATAGTGACTTCAACATAAGTAAAAGCTATATATGTCCAGATTCATCGTGTTATTATTCGGGAGACGACAAGCTATTTGAAAATCCCGTCCCACGCTATTTCTTCTTAATCAAATATAAAGATGCAAAGAATCATTCATGGGATGAAATTCGAAACAAGAAATTATATACGATATGGATAAGTAAAAAGAATAAAGACGGAAGATTTGAAACGAATATCAAAACCGAGGATATTGTCACCCCTTAATTCGGAAAATTTTCCTACCCTTTAGGTTCGTTCTTCCTTCGCTCTGCCTTCGTTCTGCCTCCGTACCAAAGTCGGTGCAAAGTCGGTGCAAAGTCGGTGAAGCCCTTATTCCGGATAGGAGGAAAAGCGGACCTATAGCGAGTTGGGGGAGTCGAATAATAGGAGTCACAAAGGAATAAAAATTATTGGTGCCCGATAAAAGAAGAATATCGGACACCAATTATTTTATGATAAGAGAAAGCCTATTTACTCATCTCTGCATCAATAGTCATCATCAAGCCAACGAGATAAGCGTTCCAGTTGATGGCTATCTCATTACTTGCATAGCTGTTCATATCATCGGTATATGACTCGTCAGCAGCCTTTGATGTGTATGTGGTTACGGTAGCTATGTCCTGCTGACCTGGGTTAGGACCTCCTGCAAGGAATCCCGGCAGAGGAGCCTCTATACCGTCAGCCTCAGAAAGACGCTGGTGAGGATGCATAACCTGCTTTGTTCCGAAACCTGTTACGAAGCAATAGCCCGTAGCATTACGACCAAGGAGATAGTCGGCATCAGCAATAGCTGCTGAGAGATATTTATGATCCTTAGTCAAGGTATAGGCGTATGTGAGGGCGATACCTTGTCCGGCACATTTCTCACTATTACTACCCCAAGGGAAATCCTGTTCACGATTGCCGTGAGGAGCATTGAAACTTGATGTCGGGATGCGGAGCAGACAGTCATCACAGAAAGCGAGAAGGTCAGCCTTCATCTTCTCAACAGGGAAGTCAATACCGTCGAGCTTGCCGAGAAGACTCTGGTTAATCCATTGCTGAACGCCAAGACCAGACACCTCTCCCCATGTAGGAACGTTATAGCTCTGTGGCATAAATGCCTTTGCCTGTTCAAGATATGAGTTCTGCTTTGTAGTGAGATAAAGTTCGGTAGCAGCCCAGAAGAATTCATCGGCAGCCATCATATCACCATAAGTGCCAGTATTCACCTTTGGAGAATACTTCTGATTGTTGGCATCCTGATTATAATAGGCAGTAGGATTCTTCACAGCCCAAGCGTATGCACGCTCAGCAGCCTTTACTGCATCCTTTACAAACGACTGATACTTAGGATAGGCAGAGTAGATACGAGCTGCCTGTGCAAGAGAAGCGGCAAAGTCGAGAGAAGCCTGTGTACTCTTCTGAACGACATAGCGAGTCTGATGACAGTTAGCCGGCATCTCAAAACCCTCGAAGTTAGGTGTAGTGAGCTTGTGGTAAACACCTCCGTCGTATGGATCCTGCATCGTAATCATCCACTTGAGGTTATACATCATCTCATCAAGATAATCAGGAACGGCATCCTCAGATTCAGGAATTACGAGATTCATTTTGTCAGCATAAGCCTTATTGATTTCGTATGCCTGAAGAAGCACGCCAATCGTAAAGCCAGAGTTCACGATATACTTGTTGAAATCTCCGGCATCATACCATCCGTAAGGAGAGGAGATAACAGTTCCGGCAGGACGCAAAGGAGAAGCAGCCGACTGGTGAACAACGACCTTGTTATCCATGTGAGCAGCAGGACGTGCATATACTCCAGCATATTTCTCTTCTATAGGCATAGCTGTACGCTGAAGATAGAAAGCCTTCATTCCAGCCTTCGCAACATCAGCAAAAGCATTATCCTTGATAACAACCTTCTGCTGTTCCTTGCCTGCAACAAACGTATATGTGCCCGGTGTCTTTACCGTAGAGAAATCCACTACCTGACGAACCTTCTGAGTAAAAGGAGATACTGAGGTACGTACAGCCTTTCCTGCCCATACCTTCTTACCCTTGGCATCCTTCAGGATGAAGGACTTCGCGGTTACAGTAGGCTCGATTACCGCCACCTTGGTCTCAGATGGATAGTAGCCCACTTGGTTGACCTTGATGGATTGGGCAAAAGAAGAGGAAGAAGTAGAGAGAAGGCAAAAGAATACCCCTCCCCATACCCTCCCCATAAAGGGGAGGGAGTAGTTACATTTATTCGTTATGAGGTTTCGCATTTTGTTAATTATTTATTGTTTAGAGTTATTTGTATCTTGTTAATTAGAAGTTAATTAACGTGATTCGATGAAATTACTTTTGCTGTCGCATAACATTAATTAGGACATTAATGAAACATTAATTGTGACATTAATGAGCCTTACGGCTTAAATTCTCATAACAAGCGTTTTTAATTTTCGTCGAACTCACGTTAATTAGATAATAATCAGGCCTAAGCATTATCCACTTTTAGCGTTCATTACTATCCACTCCCCTCCCTTTATGGGAGGGGTAAGGGGGGTGGGTCTGTTTTTATTTACCCTTTATCTTCACCACCTGATCCTCCACCTGCAACGTGAAGTCTCCCGGCTCAAATACCCAGTTACCTTGAGCATTTACGAATGAGAGATTCTTGGCAGGGAGAGAGAATGTTACGGTTTTCTTCTCGCCAGCCTTGAGGTCTATCTTGGTAAAGTCACGAAGACGACGGATCTCTGGTGTCTGAGAAGCAACGAGGTCGCTTGAGAAGAGAAGTACAGACTCCTTGCCTGCCATTTCACCAGAATTAAGGACATCAACACTTACGGTCAAAGTATCATCAACCGTAAACTCAGAAGGAGTACAACGAAGATTACTGTAATAATATGTGTTATAGCTCATGCCATAGCCGAAAGGCCATTGGAAAGCAACATCGGCATTATAGTCGTAAGAGCCTTCCATAGTGCCCACCACCTCCGATACACGATAGTCGTAGCAGTTGAACGCGCTGATATTACGAGGATATGAGAATGGCAGTTTACCAGAGAAATTCTCTCTGCCTGAAAGTAATGCAGCAAGAGCATCACCACCATTATTTGAAGGAAGCATCACATCGACAACAGCCTTTGCAAGTGGCTCGATATCAGAAATGACACGAGGACGACCTTCATTCAAGACGAGGACGACAGGTTTGCCTGTAGCAGCAAGAGCCTTGACGAGATTACGCTGATTCTCAGAGAGATTGAGGTCTGTGAGATTACCAGGAGTCTCGGTGTATGAGTTCTCACCAACACAAGCAATTATGATATCTGCATTCTGTGTCTGTTGCTTGACAGAAGTCATACTTGCATCAGCAAGGTTTTCCTCATAATAAGCTCCACTATTCTTATAAGTGAGGGTATTGTCAAGCGTTACATTCTCCGGACCATATTCCCTGCATAGAGCCTCATAGATGGTATTAGGTTTGATGAACGGACCACCATCCTTTGCCTTACGATTAGCTGTATCCTCAGCAAGCTTTGCAAGAATCTCATCCGTTCCATTACCTTGCCAAGTATAGCTCCAGCCACCATTAAGGGCACGGAGGGAATTGGCATTAGGTCCTGTAACGAGAATCTTCTTGCCCTTGGCAATAGGAAGTACATCCTCATTCTTCAGCAGGACAATAGACTCAAGAGCACCCTGATAAGATACAGCCTTGTGCTCGGCAGAGGCAAATTCCGGATAATCCTTCAATTTCTGATAAGGATGATCAAAAAGATCCAGACGATATTTCAAACGGAGAATTCTGCGACAAGCATCATCAATACGTGACTGCGGGATTCTGCCCTCTGCAACGAGTTCTTCCATCAAAGGAACGACATTACAATCGTAAGGTTCCATAATCATATCAATTCCGGCATTGACGGCAAGTTCGAGAGCATCCTTCTTATTGGCTGCAACCTTTTCACGACCATACAGGTTATTAACATCAGCCCAGTCTGTTATGAGCATACCATCCCAGTTAAGACCTTCTTTCAGCCAGCCCGTGAGGATTTCCTTGTTGGCGTGCATCGGAACATAGTTCACGCTACCAGAATTAACCATGATAGTCAAGGCTCCAGCCTCTACGCAAGCCTTATAAGGAGCAAAATGCTTTTCCTTCAAGTCCTGAATAGAGATGATAGAAGGAGTTCTATCTTTTCCAGTCACAGGAGCACCATAGCCAAGGAAGTGCTTTAGTGATACAGCCACATTCTTCTGTCCGATATGATTCGGATCAGACCCCTGAAATCCCAAGGTCATAGCCTTGCCCATTTCGGCATTAACGAGACAGTCCTCTCCGAAGTTCTCCCAGCAGCGAGGCCAACGGGCATCACGAGAGAGATCCATCGTAGGGGAATATGTCCAAGGAACGGAACAGGCACGAGTCTCATAAGCCGTAACCTCAGCCGCCTTTCGCGCTATCTCCCTGTTGAAAGTAGCACCGACATTGATATTCTGAGGCATGAGTGTACCATCGGTGGTATAGGTAACACCATGATTCTCATCCACTCCAAAGACTGTAGGGATGCCAAGATGCTTGATAGAGGCATCCTGTATCTGCTTGATATATCCGCCCCACTCTGCCGCTGGAACTCCCTGAGGACCAGGGGTATTAAGGAAAGAACCGACACGGAAATTAACAAGAAGCGAGTCGAGTTTATGCTGGTCGATGATATTCTTTCCCTTGGCATCCTTAGTCATTATGCCACGAAGATCAAGCTCCACCATCTGACCAAGTTTGTCTCTTAGAGACATCTTAGCCATCTGTGTCTCAATCTTTGCCTCTAAAGCAGCATCAGCGGCAATGGCAGGTTGTGCCATTGTCGCTGTTGAGTATAGAAGGGAAATGCCTAACCAAACCTTCCCAAGAGGAAGGATGTTTGATAGTTTAATCGAGAAAGGCATGTTAATCGTTAATTATTAATTAAAAAATGTACATTGTAAATGGTAAATTGTACATGTTTTTACATTACAACCTCCACAACATGCTTACCTGGAGTAGCCTTGATAACATTGCCTTCGATAGCCACACCATCAACGGTGATACTCTTCACGCCCTTCTGGTTGCCGTTAGGATTCTTGACTGTGATATCATATTCTGTACCACGGAGAATACGCTTAACACTATATTCCTTGATCTCAGAATCAAGACATGGATCAATCATGATACCATCGTATGTAGGCTTGATACCGAGCAGATACTGGCTGACTGTGAGCCACATCCAAGCAGCAGTACCAGTAAGCCATGAGTTCTTACCCTCACCCGGCTTTGCGGCATCCTTACCTGCTACCATCTGGCAGTTTACGTATGGCTCAACCTTGTGAAGTGCCTGATCATTGAGGTACATAGGGCTGATCTTACGGAAGAGTTCCCATGCGTCGTTACCACGTCCGGCAACAGTCTCACCGATGATAACCCAAGGGTTGTTGTGGCAGAAGATACCTGCATTCTCCTTATATCCAGCAGGATATGAAGAAATCTCACCCATCTCAACGTGGTATGTGGTATATGCAGGATTGTTAAGAACCATACCATGCTCACAATCAAGGTATTTCTTACAAGAATCGATAGCCTTGTCAACCATACCTTCCTCAAGTCCGATACCTGCCATTGTGCAGAAGCCCTGTGACTCGATAAATATCTTGCCTTCCTCGCACTCATTAGAGCCGATCTTATTTCCGTAGAAGTCGTATGCACGGAGATACCATTCGCCATCCCAGCCATGCTTCTTCACAGCCTCAACCATAGAGTCAATGCACTTCTGGGCACGCTCAGCCTCTGCATTGTCGCCAATCTGCTTGCAAAGCTCTACATAGTCCTTACCAGTTACAACGAACAGACCCGCAATCATCAGAGACTCAGCCTTTGAACCCTCAGAGTTGTTCTCTGTTGTCTGGAATGACTCGTTAGGATCCCATGAGAAACAGTTGAGGTTAAGGCAGTCGTTCCAGTCAGCACGTCCGATGAGAGGAAGCATGTGAGGACCGAGGTTCTCTACAACATGATTGAAAGAGATACGGAGATGCTCCATGAGTGAAACCTCCGTACCAGGCTCGTTATCGAATGGTACTGGCTCCTGAAGGATAGAGAAATCACCTGTCTCCTTGATATAAGCCACAGTACCGAATATCAACCAGCAAGGATCATCATTGAAACCACCGCCGATGTCGTTGTTACCATGCTTTGTAAGAGGCTGATACTGGTGATAGCAACCACCGTCAGGGAACTGTGTAGATGCAATATCGATGATACGTTCACGAGCACGACTTGGAATCTGGTGCACGAAACCAACGAGATCCTGATTAGAATCACGGAAGCCCATGCCACGACCTACACCACTCTCGAAGAAACTTGCAGAACGAGAGAAGTTGAACGTGATCATACATTGGTACTGGCTCCAGATATTAACCATACGGTTCAGACGCTCATCATCAGACTTGACAACGTACTTGTCGAGCAGAGCATCCCACATCTGAGCAAGTTCTGCAAAGGCTGCATCAACAGCCTCAACGGTTGAGAACTTCTCGATAAGTGCCTTAGCCTTAGCCTTGTTTACGAGTGTTACGTCTGAATCCTGCGAAGAGATGAGAGTGCCGTTCTTCTTGCGCTCAATATCCTCGGCAGAGAACTTCTCTTCCTGAGCATTCTCCACATAACCGAGCATGAAGATAAAGTCCTTGCTCTCACCCGGAGCAAGCTCTACCTCTATATAATGAGAAGCGATAGGGCTCCAGCCATGTGCCAATGAGTTGCTTGGCTTTCCTGCCATAACACACTGAGGATCAGCGAACTCGTTGTAAAGTCCGATAAAAGACTCGCGATCGGTATCATAGCCGTCAATCTTCGCATTTGTTACGGTATAGTATGCATAGTGGTTACGACGCTCCTTATACTCGGTCTTATGATAGATAGTAGCACCATCAATCTCCACCTCACCAGTTGACCAGTTACGCTGGAAGTTCTCCATATCAGTTGCAGCATTCCAGAGACACCACTCTGCGAAAGAGAAGAGCTTTATTGTCTTCTTCTCAGATGTGGTATTCTTGAGCGTAACCTTCTGAATCTCAGCCCATGTCTTCAAAGGAACGAAGAAGAGGACAGAAGCCTCAATACCATTCTTTGAACCTGTGATACGGGTGTAGTTCATACCATGACGACACTCATAGAAATCGAGAGGAGTCTTGCAAGGCTTCCAACCCGGATTCCACACTGTACCATTATCATTGATATAGAAATAACGGCCGCCATTATCCATAGGAACACCATTATAACGATAACGGGTGATACGACGGAACTTAGCATCCTTGTAGAAATCGTAGCCACCAGCGGTATTACTAATCAGACCGAAGAAATCCTCATTGCCGAGGTAGTTTATCCATGGGAACGGAGTAGCAGGATTGGTGATGACGAACTCACGGTTCTTGTCATCGAAATAGCCGAAATTCTTATTTTCCATTTTTTCTATGTTTTTTTTATTATTTTATACTTTCTATTTTTTCATTTTGGAGTTCAAGGAGTACAAGGAGCAACGCTCCTTCGTCGCTTAAGGAGTACAAGACGATAGTATTTAACGTGAGATCGACGAATTAGCTTTTGCTGTCGCATAACATTAATATAGGACATTAATGAAACATTAATTGTGACATTAATTAGCCTTACGGCTTAAACTCTCATCAA
>CADBXL010000028.1 GCA_902798615.1 uncultured Bacteroidales bacterium
AGGCGTTTGCGGTGGTGGCTGAGAAACTGCCTAACTACTCGCAATATGATGATTGCAAGGCACTAATCAATTATTTCTATGACAATTATAATACCGCCTATATGCCTCTTGCTGTGCGCGAGATCAATGCGAAGGCACAGGAGATGGCACGCGACAATGGCAAGGAGGAGGATGAACTTGACACGGAGGGATATAATCCTCCTGAGCCTCCGAAGAAGCTCTGCCGTCTCCATCAGTTGATTACAAGTAACTTCGACCCTCGTTTCAAGTCGATGATATTGCTGTCGAGCATTCCTGAGATGTCGGCTCATGCGAGTCATTACAGAGCCAATTACATAAGCGGCAAGGATGTGGGCGCTCAGGACTATGTTGTTGTAATCGGTGACTCGGGAAAGGGTAAGAACAACGTGACCGATTTGCACAATCTGATGACAGAGAAGACTTTGCAAGAGCATGACAGGAAGGAGTATGAGAAGTGTGACGCGAATGCTGAGGAACGGGAGAAAAAGAAGAACGCTAAGGATTGTCCGCCAAAGTATCATCCGAAGCTGAGACTCATCGAGACTGCCTCTTCCACCTCAATCCTCGACCTTCAGGCAAATCTTGGAGAGAATGGTATGCTGCTTGGTCATTTCTCGGAGGCTGATGCCTTTGGTGTTGCCGGTGGTACATCTACTAAGTTGCTCTCTACCCTGATAAGAAAGGGATGGTCGGGAGAGATTCACACTCAATACTATATGTCGGATTGCTCTCGTAACGTGATGGCAAGAATGTGCATTTCACTTTTGGTATGCGGTACGGTGAACTCTGTAGTGGGTGGTATGCTGAGTGGCAAGAACACGGAGAACGGACTCATGCAGAGATTCATACCAGTGGTTGTTCCGAAGGCAAAGCGCACGTTCCGTCCACCGATATGCAACCGTCTCACGCAAGAGGAGAAGGATGAGTTGCAGGGGATGATTGTGCAGCTCTACACCAAAGACCTGGCGCTGGGTGACTCAACATTAACGCTTGACATGCCTTTGACAAGGAAGTTGATCGGGAAATGGTTTGATGACCTTGAGGTACGCTACAACAACGGTGAGATAACAGAAGCTGAGGCAGATTTGTCGGCTCGCGTAGGTGAGCACATGATGCGTGCCGCTATACCTCTTGTGGCTCTTGAGGGCAAGGAATCGAAGGAGATGCTGGAGTTCATCAAGTGGGTTGGTGATATTGCATACTATAACCTATGCTGGATTTTCGGTCATAGCGTTCAGAAGAATCTGGAAGAAGCGAAGGAGATGATGGGCAGTCATAAGGACTTGAGGAAGACGGCAGAGCCGCTCCTTCAAAGACTTCCGAATGTGTTCACGCTTCAGCAGATGAAGGATTTGCGCAGGGAACTTGGGCAGAGCGAGAACTGCAATATGCTGTTGAAGCGATATGTTGAGAGTGGTAAGCTGAAGCATCTTGATAGAGGAGTTTATCAGAAATTATCATAATATCAGACCCTTTCCCCGCTTCCCCTGCTTAGGGGAAGAGCCGGAGCGCTCAAAAGTCTCCCTATGCAGGGAGATTTAGAGGGTCTGAAACTATCATAATATCTGATATTTTCTATAGGGACAGTGGGTGATTAACAATTAACAATTAACAATTAACAATTAACATACCTCTCACCCTCATGTAAGCGATAAAGGGTAACTTTTCCCTCGCCCTACGGGAGAGGGTGTCACGAAGTGACGGGTGAGGGGCCGTAGATTTATGATAATAACATTGAAACGAATTTACTGCAAGGGCGCCTTTACTCTGGGTGCCCTTCAGATTCAGACTGAGAGTAATAGGGAGTTTCTCATGAACAGATACTTCTGTGATACGCTTGAGCCTCACGCTATTGACTGGCGCAGGGAGGAGAAAGTGGCGGGTAAGACCGCGATTCCGACGGGGCGGTACAGGGTGGTGATGAGTTACAGCAAGACTTATAAGCGCAGGATGCCGTTCCTACAGAACGTGCCGCATTTCACGGGGATTATGATTCATACAGGGAACTCGGTGGATGATACCCGAGGGTGCATACTGGTGGGTAAGGCGGTGCGGCCTCAGAATGAGGACACCGATTTTGAGAACCCTACAAGCGAGGCTACGGTGATAGGCAGGCTCACGGACTCACGCATCACGTTTAATCGGCTGTATGAGCTGATTCGGGAGGCGATGAAGAAAGGCGAGGAAGCCTTTCTAATTATAAAATGACTTGCTTTAGCTTGATGAGCTTCAGCGAATAATAATGAATACCCCCTTAATTCCCCTGCGTAGGGGGCTTTATCGGGTTTAGAGGTTAGAGGTTAGGGGGGAGAAAGGCAAACGGCAAAAGACAAAAGACTTTAGACATTAGACTTTAGCCTTTAGACATTTAATAAGCGTTATTCGCTAAGGCTCATCAAGCTAAAGCAAGTCTGACCTGAAAACCTTCTGACCTGAAAACCTCCCAATCTGATAACCTTTATAACACAACAAACAAAGGGTTGGCATCATGTGATGTCAACCCTTTGTTTGGTTAATTGTAATATGTTAATGCTTATGCGAGAGCGATGCCGCCTTCTACATTTGTAACCTTGCCCTCTTTGAAAAGCCAACCGAGACCGAGATATGCCTCTTCTGCGGTAATCTTTGCTGCCTTTGCAATCTCTGCTACAGAGAGAGCCTTACCTGCCTTAGCAAGAGCCTGATATACATCACCTGCCTTGAAACCTACGTTTTCGGCGTTAATTGTAATTTGTGTCACCTTTGGGGTAGCAGCCTTCTTTGTAGTCTTAGTAGCAACTGCTTTTGTTGCTGCCTTAGGTGCTGCTTTTGTTGTCTTCTTTTCTGCCATAGTTGTGAGAATTTTGTAATATGACGTTAAGTTGTTAATAATAAGTGTCTAATTAATACGTCTGCAAAATTACTCAAATTTTCCAATTGCTATGGGCAAATCTGCGCAAATTATTGTAATTCCGATATTTATTTGACATTAATCAATGCAAATGTGTACGCAAACAATCAAATCATTTACAATTTGACTTTTTTCTTTGTTATTGCACTTTCATTGCTCATTCTGTCAAGGGCAGTTACTACGTATGTGTATCTTGTCCTACCGTTGCGATATGGCAGTTTGTAGTATGGTGATCGGGTTATTGCAACGATGTGGCTTGGGTCGTCGATGTCGATTATCTCGCCCTGTGCGAAGCAATATACTACATACTTATGTGCGGCTTCTCTCCAGTCGCGACTTGCAGGGCCTTCCCATACGAGCATATAGCCGTCTTCTGTCCAGATTGGTGCGAGGTTGCGTACTCTTTCCGGTGCCCTTCCGTCGATGAATGGCATTCGTGGCTGTAGAGCTGGGTAGCGCCAGTAGTTCTTTTCGAGCATGAGACCGTAGTTGCCTATGTTATCGACTGATGCCTTGGCATACCACAGCACGGTGCCGTGTACGTTGCGCATCTGGTTGTGGAGGCGGTACTTTGCTTCCATCTGATGCTTGCTTCCATTGAATGGGTCAGCAAATTGTACTGTGCGTTCAATGTCTTCTCCTATGAAGAGAGGACGGTTGTAGCAGTATTTGTTCCACCATTGTATGAGTGTCTGGTAATCTGCCGTAGGATGTCCTATCTGCCAATAGATCTGTGGTACGCAGTAGTCAATCCAGCCATTATTCACCCATAGCATCACATCGGCATAGAGTTCATCATAGTTTTGGAGTCCAGCTGTCTCTGAGCCGTTATATGGGTCGTTTCTCTTGTTACGGTAGATGCCGAATGGGGAGACACCGAATTTCACCCAGGGCTTGATGCTGTGTATGCAATCGCTGAGCTGCTTGATGAACTGGTTTACGTTGAAGCGACGCCAGTCACCTTTGTTTGGGATGCCGTTGTTGTATGCTGCGTAGTCCCTGTCGTCGGGGATGACCTGTCCCGGTACTGGGTATGGATAGAAATAGTCATCGATATGGAATCCATCGATGTCGTAGCGTCGTACGATGTCGGCTGCTACGGTGCAAATATAGTCGCGGTTCCATTGGTGTGCAGGATTGAGAATTAGCTGGTTATCGTACATGAATGCTGCGCCTGGACGTAGTACGGTAACGTGGTTGTTGGCAAGTCTTCCTGTGCTTTTTATTTTTGCACGGAATGGGTTTATCCATGCATGGAGTTCCATACCTCGCCTGTGGCACTCGGTTATCATCCATTGAAGCGGGTCCCAGTATGGCTGTGGAGCGCGTCCCTGTACGCCTGTGAGGAAACGGCTCCACGGCTCGTATTGGCTGGCATACAGAGCGTCACATTCTGCGCGTACTTGGAAGATAATGGCGTTGACACCTTGCCTCTGCAGCACGTTGAGTTGGTAGGTGAGATATTCTTGCATCTTGGCTGTACTCATACCCTGAAACTGTCCGTTAACACATTGAATCCATGCACCACGGAATTCACGTTTATGCTGCGCGATTGCATTTATCGTCAGCATACAAAGGGTAAGGATTAGCAGCAGATTTCTTTTCATTTTTACACGTTCTTTTTTAGATATATATGGTCGGTGATGCAGCGTGGAAGGTTCTCTTCATAGTGAGTCACCATGATGAGAGTCTTGTTTTGACGGGCACAGAAAGTGTCGATGATTTCTTTTACCTTCTCTCCGCGCTCGCAGTCAAGGCCGTGTAGTGGTTCGTCGAGGATAAGGAGCTCTGGATCCTTCACGAAAGCACGGGCGAGGAGTATCATACGCTGCTCTCCACTTGAAAGTTTGAGGAATGTCTTTTCCGCAAGATCCTCAATTCCAAATATTTTCATCCATGTGCGGCAAATCTCGTAGTCTTTCTCCGATGGCTTCACATAGAGACCTACGGAATCCTTGAGTCCGCTTGCCACGATACGTATTGCCGGCATGTCGCGGTTGTATGCGCGGTGCATCTCTGGTGACACGTAGCCGATATGCTTCTTGATATCCCATATCGTCTCGCCAGAACCGCGCTTGTGGTCGAAGAGCACGATGTCGCAGGCATACGACTGCGGATTGTCGGCGCATACGAGGGATAGGAGCGTTGACTTTCCTGCACCATTCTGTCCCTTGAGAGCCCAGCGCTCACCATTCTTAACTGTCCAGTTGAGATCCTTTAGAATGGTGCGTTCTCCATAGCGGATGCTAACGTTATTCATACGGACCACCTCATTGGTGTGGTATTCGTTATCGCTATATGGGAGGTTGAGGATGATATCCTTAAGTTCCTGTGAAAGAGGCTCTTTTTCTTTACCCTTTACACTTTCTACTTTATACTTTATACTAATATACTCCTCACGTGTCAGTTTTGGCTTTACCACCATATCCTTCACCTCAACGACGTGGGTGATGAAGTGTGGGATGTCCTCGTCCTTGGCAAGAACGAGAATGATCTGAAGGGCGCGTTCCTTTGAAATCTGCTCAAGGAGTTCACGAAGCTGCTGGCGTGTCTCCTTGTCGAGACCGATGAACGGGTTATCCATTATCAGTACTCGTGGGTCGCCCATGAGGGTCTTGGCAAGCTGGAACTTGCGCAACTCGCCTGATGATAGGAGTATGATGTATTTGTCGAGGAGGTATCTGAGGTTAAAGATGTCGTACAGATGTTCCTTAATAGCACGGCGTTCCTCGGTGTCAGGACCTGTGATTTGATAAGTCTCTTCAAGAAGTTTTTCGACGGTAGGGGTGTTCTCGTCGATGTCGTGCTGATTCCATCGCTGCTGAAGATAGTAGTTTCGGTCGCTATCGCCTCCGTAGCTGTCGCGGAAGGTGATATACTTGATATTGTCGGAAGCCAGACGACTTGTCTTTGGCGAGAAATCGTATTCCACATCCTTCATAAGAAGCGGATGTGCGCTTGTGATAATGTCAACAAACATTGATTTGCCCGAGGCATTTCCGCCTACTATGGCAATATGTTCTCCGTCGAGGAGTGAGAAATCTACAGGCTGAGCCATGCGCCATTCCGGCATACGGGTTACGCCCTGATTGATTGAGATGATCATCTATGTTAAATTTTCGGCCTCTCCCCCCGCCCTCCCCAATAGGGAGGGGGCCGGAGCGCGAAAGGCTGTTTGTTATTATTGATTATGCCTCAAATTCTAATGTAAGCAATCCCCCATTGCCTTCCGGCTCCCTCCCTACGGGGGAGGGCGGGGGGAGAGGCCGCTCTTCTATTTTTTCTTACTTGCTTTGATTGCTGCGAGCAGTTGTTCATTTGGCGACAACTTACGCTTGCCTGTGGTTGTTACCCCTGTGTCGGTTGCTTGCTTTCCCCCAGTCTTGGCTTTGTTCTTGTTTACGAAATCCTTCCAACTGGAGTAGTGAGCACTACTCTCAGGACGGTTCATCTGCATGAAATGGCAGTAGGCAGCACCGAGAGCATCGGTTGCATCCATGAACTTCGGCATCTCTTCCTTGTCGAGATTGAGGATGCGCTGGAGCATTCCTGCTACCTGTTCCTTGCTTGCCGAGCCTGTTCCTGTGATAGCCATCTTTATCTTCAGAGGCGCATATTCGTGGATAGGAACTCCGTGATGAATGGCTGCTGCGATGGCAATGCCCTGTGCCCTTCCGAGCTTCAGCATTGACTGTACGTTCTTTCCGAAGAAAGGTGCCTCAATGGCCATTTCATCGGGCAAATAAGACTCAATGATACCGGTGACACGCTCAAATATATGTCCGAGGCGCAGATACGGGTCTTCCTGTTTACGCATATCAATGACCCCCATCGCAACCATCTCGGCTTTCTGTCCTATGGTCTTGATGACACCATAGCCCATTACGTTGGTGCCAGGGTCGATTCCGAGTATTATCTTTTCGCCTCTTACCTTGTTCATTATCTGTCGAGATATGGGTTGCTTGCGAGTTCGTAGCCGATTGTCGTCTGAGGACCGTGTCCCGGATAAACCTTTACATCGTCAGGCAACTGTGTCACCATGCGCAATGACTGTATAATCTGGAACATACTGCCGCCTGGGAAATCGGTTCTGCCTATTGAACCCTTGAAAAGCGTGTCGCCAGAGAATGCCACCTTCTCCTTCTCGTTATAGAAGAAGATGCCGCCGCGTGTATGTCCCGGAGTCTCGATGACACGGAACTCCTGATTGCCGAAGCGCACAATGTCGTTATCCTTTATGAAACCGCCTATTTCCGGCATGTCAAATTCTATGTCTGCCTGCATGAACATACGCATCTGCTCTCCGAAGCTATTGTAGAGATCTTCATCCTTCTGGGAGAGAATCGGCTTTATTGCATAGCGGTCGCAGATGGCGCGAACACCGTGGATATGGTCAAAGTGTGCATGAGTAAGGGCGCATATCACAGGCTTGAGATTGTTTTCAAGGATATAGTTCGTTATAGCCTGAATCTCCTGTGAATAGAAAGCACCGCAGTCAACGATCATACATTCCTTTGTCTCATCGCTTACTACATAGCAGTTTTCCTGAAGAGGATTGACCTCGAATTTTTTGATTGTCATAATAGTAGCCCCTCGTCCGCCCTGCGGGCACCCTCTCCCCAAGGGGCGAGGGGGAAGTTAGCTTTTCTCGCTAAGAGGGATGTTTATTATTATTTATTTTTGAGCTTATATTTCATACTTTTTCCCTCGCCCTTTGGGGAGAGGGTGGCACGTAGTGACGGGTGAGGGGCTTAAATCGGCAAATATACCAAATGCTTCTCCTTAAACCATTCCTCGGTGAAGAAAGAGGTGAGGTCGGTTTGCTCCACGATATTGCGGAATTGATGTAGCTCGCCCTGGAGATCACCGCCCTTGAGACAGAAGATTCCGTTTGGCATAGCGTTGCGCTGTTCCTTGCTGACATTCTTTCTTACAATCTTCACCATATCTGGCAATGGCATAACGGCACGTGAAACGATGAAATCGAACTTTCCTTTCTCGTCCTCGCCTCGAAGATGCTCTGCCGTGAGGTTCTTTAAGCCGATAGCCGTAGCCACCTCCTGACACACGCGAATCTTCTTGCCAGTACCGTCGATGAGCTTGAATTCGCACTCTGGGAACATGATAGCCAATGGAATGCCCGGGAAACCACCGCCGCATCCGAAGTCCATTATCTTTGTTCCCGCCTTGAAATGGAGAGCCTTGGCGATAGCAAGCGAATGGAGAACGTGATGCTCATACAGGTTGTCGATGTCCTTGCGTGAGATAACGTTTATCTTCGCATTCCAGTCGCGATACAACTCATCGAGCTTGGCATACTGCGCTTTCTGCTCGTCGGTCAGATTCGGGAAGTATTTGTAAATTATTTCTACCATTTTTTCTGTTTCTTAACTCTAACCACTAACCTCTAAGCCCTAACCTCGAAATCAGAGTGTTATAGTCGATTCCATTGTAGTTTGGAATCACTATGTCGCAGTATTCTCTTATTGCTTCTTCTGTATTAGATGTTGAGAGTCCTACTACAACTGCGCCTGATGCACGTCCTGACTTTAATCCGTTGAAACTGTCCTCAAACACAAGGCATTCTTCTGGTTTTGCTCCGAATCGCTGTGCGCCCTTGATGTAGCAGTCTGGATGTGGCTTGCTGAACTCGAAATCCTCAGACATTAGGATTGCGTCCATCAATTCCTTGAGTTCCGGACGCTTCTTCAGAACGCTATCCATTTTTGCCTTGTTTGATGATGTCACCACAGCAGTTTTGAGACCATTGCGGCGACAATCCTTCACGAAATCCTCGAAGCCCTCAACGAATGGGTAATCCATATTCTTCTCAAATTCATTGAGTCCCTTGACAATATTGTCATATTCCTCGGGAACATGAGGAAGGAAATCTTCAAAGATTCTTGTGAGCGTAGAGCCTTTTATCGTGTATTCCAATCCCGGCATATCTGGACGAAACTTCTTCATTACGCCACCCCAGAATACCGTATATTGCGGTTCGGTGTCGAAAACCACTCCGTCGAGGTCGAAGAGGGCAGCCGCAACGGTCTCTCCCCCCGCCCTCCCCCGTAGGGAGGGAGCCGGATTGCTAAAATGTGATTTTGTTATGTTGTCGATCATTAACTGTCTTTTTTTGTGGTTCTCCAGCTTCCTTCCTAGGTGGGAGGACGGGGGGAGAGACCATTCTATTTCTTCTCCTTTATGTACCCATGCCTATAGGCATAGAGCAGTTTGGTGAGGTCGTCAATCTGCTGCTGAAGTTCACGGCCGCGGTCGGTATCTGCCACGAGCATGCGGTGACCTGCCGTTTCAACGATTTGTTTCGTTGACTTGATATCTGTGCCTTGCTCCACAGCATCCTTGCTGCTCGTGAACGGTTCGTGCTGAACAAGTTCGAAACCACGACTATGATATACGAGAGTATAGCCGGCAATGCCCGTTTCCTTATGGTAAGGCTCTGCGAATCCTCCGTCGATGACCATCAGTTTACCGCCAGCCTTGATAGGGCTCTCGCCCTTTGTCACATGCACAGGAACGTGTCCGTTGATTATGTGGCGGTTCTCGCCCGTTACGCCGAAAGCATCCATTATGCCGTCAACAGTCTTCTCGTCATTGCGCAGACGGAAGAAGTTGCCCTTTTCCTCTATGTGCGTCTCCTTCTCGCGGATGAAGTATCGCTCAAAGGTAGCCATCTTCGACTTGTCGAACAGAGGAGAGTCCTTTCCGCACCATAGATAGAGAAAATAGTCCTTGGCGTATTGCTTCTCTTCCTTCGGAGTGTCGTTCTGGAAAGCGGAGCGAATAAGCAGACCGGTCTGATGCAGCAGCTCCTTACCTGCGTACTTCTTGCCCGGACGAATCTCAACCTCCTTTAAAGAACCATCCTCGTTCAGAGGTACTGATGCGTGGAACAAGAGGTTGCTGTTGAAGATAGCGTACATACAACCATGTGAGAGGATGGTGTTGATGTGTCGCTGAAGCTTCTCGGATACGCGGAAGGAATGGTGCAGACGTTTCATTATCGTCTTTTCCTCTTCGGTGAATGCAAGTGGGTTGGTAGGATCAACGGAAGGGAAGTGAGTATCAGCAAGCTGGTATTCCTTGCCGTTGAGAGTGATAGTGCCCTTTGCATAGTCTATGTCGCTGAGCAGACATCTGTCAAGCATCTGCCATTGAGGGTTGCGCTGGAATATCTGTGCCTCTGCCTTGAACTGTAGTATGGCAATAGCCTTGTGCATCATTGCCATAAGTCGCAATGTCTTTTCGTCAAAGCGGTTTTTGTTCTCAGAGTTGAGAATTGGGCGGAACACCTCACAAGGATCATCGTTGTAATTCTCCATTGCGTAAGCAGCCAGAGGCATGAGGTTGATGCCGTAACCGTCCTCAAGGGTTGTGAGGTTGGCATATCTCAGCGAAAGGCGAATCACATTGCAGATGCAGGCATCGTTGCCGGCAGAGGCTCCCATCCACAGAATGTCGTGGTTTCCCCATTGTATGTCCCACGAATGATACTGCGAGAGATAATCCATTATGATGTGCGCTCCGGGACCACGGTCATAAACGTCGCCGAGGATGTGCAATTGGTCGATAGACAGGCGCTGAATAACCTTTGCCGTTGCAATGATGAAATCATCAGCACGACCCGTGGTGATGATAGTGTCGATAATGCCATTCACGTATGCTATCTTCGCTCCGTCTGAGTGATGCTCATAGAGCAACTCCTGAAGAATGTATGAGAACTCCTTTGGCAGAGCCTTTGACACCTTTGAGCGGGTGTATTTTGAGGAAACCTCACGGAGAACTCGCACAAGCTGATGCATGGTGATGTGATACCAGTCATCGATGTCTTTTTCCTGAGCCTTTATGATTTGCAGTTTCTGCTCTGGATAGTAGATGAGCGTGCAAAGTTCTTTGATCTCGCTTTCGCGCAGGGTATTGCCGAACAGCTCCGTTACCTTACGTTTGATGTTGCCAGAGGCATTCTTGATGATGTGCAGGAAAGCCTCATGCTCACCGTGAATATCTGCGAGGAAATGTTCCGTTCCCTTTGGCAGGTTGAGTATGGCAGAGAGGTTTATTATCTCTGTTGCTGCATCTGCTATTGTCGGGAATGTTGTCGCAAGCAACTGCAGATAGTGCATGTCCTTTTCTATTTCGTGAGTCTCGTTCATTGTGTTTCTGTTTTTGCGAGTGCAACGTGCAAGCATCGTCGTAAGAAGAAAGTGCGTGTCAGTCCAAATACTGGTGCACGGTCTTCGATTCTTCGAGTGCAAAAATACTAAAAAAAACGGAAAAAAACGAAGAAAAGCGAGAAAATAGTGTGTGTATTATGAAAGTTTATATGTGGGCTAGAATTTCAGCCGACGTCAAGACATTAATCATCACTTAACACCAAGAATAAAAGTCAACGGGCTGAAATTTCAGCCGGTAGAATATCAAACACGTGGTAATCGTTGAATAATCAACGTAAATTAAAAACAAGGAAAAAGTATGAGGGTCGAAATTTCGGCCGACATCAACAAATCAACCAACCATACCAGCTACTATCTCTCTATAAATACGTTAAACATATATCTACTATGCGTAGTGTCATTAATGTCACGATGTCATTAATGTCATTAAGAGTTTTCCAATTAGGAGGAGGGGCGTTTTTCCGCTTATAATAATATAAAAAAAATTATATATTATTATGGGGGATTTCCCGCACTCCGAAATGCTTAATGACATTCGTGACATCATGACATTTGACATTCGTGACCCTCCCCGAAAAAAAAGTCAATATTTTTTTGCAAACATTCGTGAACCGCAATGGGAATGTTGTAACTTTGCATCGTGAATCTGTCAAAGGGCAAAAGACTAAAGGCAAAAGACAAAGGTTGGCGGCCACTAAGCAAGTCCGTTGTGAATCCGTTGTAAATCCGTTGTAAGTCCGTTCCCTGTATCGTAGGTGTGAGTGACATAAAAGGCATCGTAGGCCTCTTTGCCTTATGGTTACTTCCTCGGCAATATCGGCATATATCCAAGCTCAAGGCCGAATGCCTCCTGCATCTGGTGTAGAGTATGAGCTGTGAACTTCGTGATGCCTTTCTTCTTTATTATCTCAGAAAAGTTATCCTCGTCGTAGTCGTGGAATCGCAGAGCCTGAAAGATGTCGCAGAGAGTGCGATAGATTGTAGCACCAGCGGGTGTACGGTCGATCTCAATCTTTGTTCCGGGAATTACGCTGTATATTGCTTCCTGCAGTTTCTGGTAGTTGTTAATCTCTGTGTTGCGCTTCTGCTTTACCTTGAATCTTGGCATAGAAGAAACATCGGGGCATGGTGGTATCTGCACACCGAGCATTTGCGCACCTGTGGTGAACAATTGGGTGATGTTGTTGTCATAGGCATAGATGTAGATGCGTCGGAAGGACAGATTTTCGGTTTGGACCTCTTTCGTCTCCTGAGAGCCGGCAGGCCATAGGGCTATTCTTACGCAGTAGTGAACAAATTCAAGCTCTTCCTTCGTGATGCGCTCCATGTAGTTGGTGTCCAGCACTTTTCGGTAGATGGACATGAGCATTTCAGAGGTTTCATCATCGTTGGTGAGATGAAGTGAAGGGTGGGGGATGGTTACAATCCTTTTCTTCCATCTGAGCTGCTTGATTTGCTGCTCTTCCTTCTCGCTAATAGCAACGATGACGCTGCATTTCCTCACCATCTGGAACTCATAGCCAATGATGCGTGGAAGCTTGTGCTTGAAGAATTCAAGTTCCATGACCTCTGGGGCAAGCCCTCCATGCACAGATACGATAGTGTAGAAACCGTGTGAGCGTGCTGTGTGTTCTACGATAGCAGCGTTAGAGTCCCAAGCGGCGTGAATATGGACGATGTCGGGTTGTATTTCCTTCAGCTTGTGCAGGAAACGGGTTCTCACCATAATGGCACTTGTGCCGAGCTCTTTCTGCGTGATGACATACGACTCCGCCACGTTCGCTGTAGAGCGCACGAGACAACTGACATATTCCGTTGCAGAGGCATTGGTAGCGTCAGTCCTTGGGATATAGTGAATGATTTTCAAATCTTATGTGTGATGAAATCGTTCTTGTTTGCCAAGTAATAGCGAAGTCGCCAGCCGATATTGCGGAATGGCAAGGCAAAAGCCATGAAAGGTGTAAGGAACGGATTTACCGAGCATTGGAAACGGTTGAATGCTCTCTTTGCCACGAAACTTATAACTAAGTACTCGATGACGAGTGCGAGGATACCTGCTCCGAGGGTTATCCAATCTTCCTTTATAGCTCCATAGATGATTGCAGCGATGATGGCGATGTTGGTTATGTTCATCAATCCGAGTTCTATCTGACGAATCAATGTTACAAGCCAATGACCTTTAAGATGTCGCCCGGTGTTGATAGAGAAAAGATGATTCTCCGACCAGCGCTTTTTGAAAGGTGTGTCTTCTGCAAGGAATGCAGTTGGGGAGAAAGCCGTTGCTGTGTTCTCGTTCCTTCCGAACTTATTGACGAGGAAATCATATTCTCCGCGCATATATTTTAGGTTGCCAAGGAATCCGTCTTCGGTAAGGAAGTTGTCTTTCTTTATTGCCACCACCCTTGATGCTGAGGCATAAGCGTGGTTATGCTGGGCATAAAAGATGTTCTGTGAGGCATTTATGATATTCTCGTAGTGATAGTTTGAAGGTGCATCGTCGTCGTAGTGAGAGTAGCCAAGCACTATATCTTTATCGTCGCTGATATGGGAAGCGAAGGAACGAAGCCACTCGTCGCTCTCAGGAATGCACCAGGCATCGGTAACGATTGCCCAAGGATATTTTGCAGCCTTGATGCCAAGTGTGATAGCCAGTTTCTTGCGACTGATGTATCGTGATGAAAGAGGCATGAAAGTGGCATAAAGATGTGGGTCGTTAGAGAATCTCTTTATGACATCATCAGTCTCTGAATCGCTTTTGTCGGCAACCACAATGACTTGGTAGTCAGCATCGTACTTCTGTGAGAGAAATGAAGGCAGGTGCTTTTCAAGCTCGGGTGCGTTATCGTGTGATATGATTACTACGGATATAGGTTTGTCCTTGCTTTCTCCGATGCCGTCAGCGTCTTTTTCATCTCTTTTTGGCAGTCGGAAAAGCGGAGAAACCATTGGTGACACCGCTGCGAGCAGCAGCACCACCGATGATATTGTGAGTGTTATTGTTGTAATTTCCATTATAAAAAGAACTCAGCCCCTAACCCCGTCCCTTCCCCCGCCCGGGGGAAGGGAGTAGTTACTTTTTATCGTTGTGAGGGGCCTTTAAGGTTTCATTACTAACCAACTCCCTTGCCCCGAGCGGGGAAAGGGTTGGGGAAAGGGGCTCTTTATAGCTCGTCGCTCATAATCCCCTTTGGCAACTTACGGCAGTTATACTGTGAAGCCATTATCTCGCCGTAGGCACCGGCAGAACGGAGGGCAATGAAGTCACCACGATGACAAGCAGGGAGCTTCTCGTCCTTGCCGAAAACATCGCTTGACTCACAGATAGGACCTACTACATCGTAAGTTTCCTCAGCCTCGTTGCTTGATAGGTTCTGGATGGTGTGATGTGCATCGTAGAGGGCAGGGCGAATGAGGTCGCTCATACCTGCGTCAACGATTGCAAACTGCTTGATGTGGCATTTCTTTACATAGAGCACACGGGTGATGAGAGAACCCATCTGGCCGACTACCGCACGTCCAAGCTCAAAGTGAAGGTGCTGATTGTCAGCAAGCTTAATGCCGTTAGCGTATGTCTCGAAATAAGCCTTGAAGTTTGGTACAGGCGCACCGTCAGGATTGTCGTAGTCGATACCGAGGCCACCGCCCACGTTGATGTTCTCAACGCAGATGCCCTGCTTTGCAAGACGCTCAAGAAGCTCGTTTACACGATCGCAGAGAGCCTCGAAATCGCCCATTTCAAGAATCTGACTTCCGATGTGGAAGTGAAGTCCGATGAATTCGATGTTTGGCAACTCCTGTGCCTCACGAATAGCAAGCTCCATATCCTCCATTGCGATGCCGAACTTATTCTCTGCAAGACCAGTAGTGATATTTGCGTGGGTATGAGCACCTACGTTTGGATTTATGCGGAAGCATACACGTGCAACCTTTCCTTTCTGTCCTGCAAGTTCGTTGATTATCTGCAACTCCGGCTCTGACTCAACGTTGAAGCAGAAGATACCTGCCTCAAGACCGAGGTTTATCTCCCAGTCCGCCTTACCTACACCTGCATATACGATTTTCTCAGGTGCAAAGCCTGCATCGAGAGCAGCCTGAATCTCACCACCGCTTACGCAGTCAACGCCAAGACCTGCAGCCTGAATCCTTTTCAGTACCTTTGGGTTTGCATTGGCCTTGATGGCATAGTGAAGATGCCAGTTCTTGTGCTTAGCCATTTCGTCACAAATCGCGTCAAGCGACTGCTGCAGGAGCTCTGCGTCGTAGTAGTAGAACGGAGTCTCAATGTTTCCGAACTTCTCTATAGGAAAATTTCCTTTCATAAGAATTATCTAAAAAGCACTCACCCATAACGACCCCTTTTCCGCCTTTGGGCGGGAAAGAGGTTGTGGGGGAGGTTGACTATTGGTTTGTGTTACTTATTGAATAGCTCTGCAGAAAGATTCTGCAATGCACGCTTCTTGTCAGCCTCACGAATGAGGTATGAAATGTTGTAGTTTGAACCACCGTAAGAAATCATGCGTACTGGGATGTCACGCATAGCGTCGGTTGCGAGAGACTCGAAACCGAGGTTGTTCCACTCAAGGTCGCCTACAACACAGATGATACACATGTCCTGATCAACGGTCACGGTACCGTACTTCTTCAGCTCATCAACAATCTGTGGGAGATGAGTATCCTTGTCGATGCTTACGCTTACGCCAACCTCAGATGTTGTAATCATGTCGATTGGAGTAGAGTAGTTTTCAAATATCTCGAATACCTTGCGGAGGAAACCCGTAGCGAGGAGCATACGTGAAGACTTGATCTTGATAGCTGTGATGTTATCTTTTGCAGCAACTGCCTTAATCTTTCCGCGGTTGAGCTGATTGTTGATAACAGTACCGTCAGCATCAGGATCCATTGTGTTCTTGATGCGAACAGGAATTCCTGCATACTTTGCTGGCTGTACGCAAGTTGGGTGCAGAATCTTAGCACCGAAGTAAGCAAGCTCAGCAGCCTCCTCGAAATGAAGCTGATGAACAGCCTCTGTCTTCTCTACGACACGTGGGTCGTTGTTGTGCATACCGTCGATGTCAGTCCAGATCTGGATTTCGTCAGCAAGCATTGCAGCACCGATGAGAGAAGCAGTATAGTCAGAACCACCACGCTGAAGGTTGTCAATCTCACCGTAAGCGTTGCGGCATACGAAGCCTTGAGTGATGTATATCTGATAGCCCTTGTTTGCCTGGAGCACCTTTGCAAGATTCTCCTTGATGAATGGAGCATCAGGTTCAGCGTTCTTGTCTGTACGCATGAAGTCGAGTGCATCGAGAAGGATAGCCTTTATTCCCTGCTCCTTGAGATAGTTCACAACCATGTTTGTGCTCATAACCTCACCCTGAGCAACGATGATTTTTTCTTCGAAGCTGGTGAAGATATCCTTGGTGAATGAGCGTAGGTACTGGAACTCCTTTGCAAGGAACTCGCGTGTCTTGTTGCGCATTTCCTCTGTTGAGTAGAGTTCTTCAATGTGCTGGAGGTATTTCTTTTCCAAGGTGTTGATAACCTCGTTAGCACCGTCTGGGTTCTTCTTGTAGAGGTAATCGCTTATCTCCACGAGTGAGTTTGTTGTGCCTGACATTGCAGAGAGCACAACGAATGTTGGTTCTCCTGACTTTGTAATAAGTGAGGCAACGCCCTTCATACGCTCTGGTGAGCCTACTGAAGTGCCTCCGAATTTCATTACTTTCATAGTGTTATTCTTATTGAGTTTTATTTATTCTTCTTGAAATTGGCGGTATTGAGCTGTGATATCCTCAAGTTTTCCCTCGCCACACTGATACACGATGCCCGGATATTTGTCGAGCATCGGCAGGTTGTGGGTAGTCATCACCACGGCAGTACCCGTAGCGGTGATGTCCTTGAGCAGAGCCACAATGTTATCGGCAGTCTCAGGGTCGAGGTTGCCTGTCGGCTCGTCGGCGAGGATAACCTTCGGATTGTTCAGAAGCGAACGTGCTATGGCTATACGCTGCTGTTCGCCACCAGAGAGCTGGTAAGGCATCTTATCGCGTGCAGCTTCCATACCTACGCTTTGGAGTACTTCCTCTATGCGTGCAGGGATATCTTCCTTGTCCCAACCTGTTGCACGAAGCACGAACTCAAGGTTCTTGCTTACTGAACGGTCGGTGAGGAGTTGGAAGTTCTGGAATATGATGCCA
Source organism: uncultured Bacteroidales bacterium (assembly GCA_902798615.1). Lineage (GTDB taxonomy): Bacteria > Bacteroidota > Bacteroidia > Bacteroidales > Bacteroidaceae > Prevotella. Next base: position 17,304 of record CADBXL010000028.1, read on the forward strand.
AGTTCACGACGAAGGGCTGGAACTTCCTTTCTGCGAATGGTCATCATGTCACGCCCAAGCACCTCTGCCTTTTCTGCCTCCTCAATATCGAGTTCGGCATAAAAGGTGCGAAGAAGTGAACTCTTTCCTGAGCCTACCTTACCTATTATATATATAAACTCTCCCTCGTTAACGTTGAAGTCGATACCATTAAGTACCGCATCATCGTCCTGATGGAAGACGCTTACATTCTTATATTCAATTAACGCCATATTTAACGCTTTACTCTTTACTCTTTCTACTTTACACCTTACTCTTTATTCAGAGTCTTAGTGCTTATGCCAGTTTGGATCATGACGTACAGCAAGTTCGCGAGCGAGATCCTCGATGCGGAGTCCCTTGCTTGTAAGGAGTACGATGAGGTGGTAGAGCATGTCTGAACCTTCGTAGATAAGACGGTCGTTAGTGCCGTTAGTTGCTTCGATAACAAGTTCAAGCGCCTCTTCACCTACCTTTTGAGCCATACGGTTAAGACCGTCTTTGAACAGACTTGTTGTGTAAGAGCCCTCTGGCATCTCTTCGTGACGCTTCTCAATGAAGTCCTGCAGTTCCGTAAGGAACAAGAGTGGATTCTTTTCTTCCATGTTTTTATTTCGTTTTTATTTTGAATTACAAATTGAATTTTCTATTATCAGTTCAAGCAAGTTCTACTTGTTTTCCTCTCCCCAGCATGTATCCGTACCAGTATGGCATGTAGGACCGTGAGGATGCACCTTTACGAGCAATGTGTCGTTGTCGCAATCCACCTTGATATCAACAAGGTCAAGGAAATTACCACTTGTCTCACCTTTTGTCCAGAGACACTTGCGACCACGACTCCAGAATGTCACCTTCTTTGTCTCGAGGGTCTTTGCGAGAGATTCCTCGTTCATATAACCAAGCATCAGCACGTTCTTGGTAACAGCATCCTGAATGATGGCTGGTACTAGACCGCCACCTTTTTCAAAATCAACTTTCATATTTCTTTTTATAGTTTATTTTCTAATCTTGATACCCTCACCGATAAGGTACTCCTTGAGGTCGGGAATTGGAATTTCACCGAAATGGAATACACTTGCAGCAAGAGCAGCATCTGCCTTACCTACAACGAAGGCGTCCCTGAAATGTTCACGGCATCCGGCACCGCCACTTGCGATTACAGGAATAGGGAGTGCATCGGCGAGCATTGCGAGTGCTTCGTTTGCAAAGCCCTGTTTTACTCCATCGTGATCCATAGAGGTGAAGAGAATCTCACCTGCACCACGGTCTGCTACTTCCTTTGCCCAGTCGAGCAGAGTGCGTTCTACGCGGATTCGCCCACCATTTACATAGCAATGCCATCCGTCCTCGTCGTTGCGTGCATCTATTGCACATACACAAACCTGTGAACCGAAACGTGATGTTATCTCGTCAATGAACTCTGGACGACGGAGAGCAGCACTATTAACGCTCACCTTATCTGCTCCGGCGCTGAGCATACGATCCACATCCTCAAGTGCATTGATTCCACCACCTACGGTGAATGGTATATCTATCTCTCTGGCAACACGCGTCACCATGTCGGTGAATGTCTTACGACCTTCATGTGATGCTGTGATGTCGAGATATACCAATTCATCGGCACCTGCATCGCTATAAGCACGACCGAGTTCCACTGGGTCGCCGGCAGAACGGAGATTTACGAAGTTAGTGCCCTTTACTGTCTCTCCGTTTTTTACGTCAAGACAAGGTATTATTCTTTTTGCTAACATATCAGTCCTTCCACCTTGATTTTACCTTCATAATAAGCCTTGCCGAACACAACGGCAGGGATGCCTGCTGCTTCAAGTGCCTTGATATCCTCGTTGCATGACACACCGCCTGATGCTATGAGATGCATTTCTGGATAAGCTGCCATAAGCTGTTTGTAAAGTTCGATAGCAGGACCAGCAAGAGTTCCGTCCTTTGAGATTTCCGTGCAGAGCACATTTTTTATTCCGTGGTCGATGTATGTCTTTAGAAATGGCAGAAGGTCCTCGCTTGAGTCTTCTTTCCATCCGTTGATGCTTATCTTGCCATTACGTACATCAGCACCGAGTATGATGCGTTCTGCCCCGAAGGTCTTGAGCCATTCTATGCACAGTTCTGGATGTGTAACGGCAACAGAGCCTACTGTAACCATACTTGCACCTGCATCGAATGCCTTGCGAATATCCTCTTCTGTTTTGATGCCACCGCCGAAATCCACGGTGAGACTTGTTGCTGACGTAACGGCACGGAGAACGGCATCATTCACTATGTGCTTGCTCTTTGCACCGTCGAGGTCAACGATATGAAGGCGCTTGAAACCGAGAGCCTCAAACTCCTTTGCCTGAGCTACCGGGTCTTCGTTATATATTTTCTTGCTGTCATAGTCGCCTTTTGTCAGACGTACACACTTGCCGTCTATAAGGTCTATGGCTGGAATGAGTTCAATCATTATACTTACAATTTACGATGTACAGCTATTATGTACAAATTATGAATTCAAATTAATGAAGTTCTCAAGAATCTTACGTCCTACCTTTCCGCTCTTCTCTGGATGGAACTGCATTGCAAAGAAATTATCCTTCTGCAAAGAGGCAGAGTAGGGGAGGATGTAGTCGGATGTTGCAGCGGTGAAATCGCACAATTCGCAGTAGTATGAGTGTACGAAATAAACATAGTCGTTCTCGTTGAGTCCCTTGAAAAGTGGAGATTTCAGGTCGTGTATTGCATTCCAACCCATTGCAGGAACCTTCTGCTCATGGCTGGTAGGTTGGAAACGACGCACGTTTACTGGAAAAATTCCTATGCAGTCGGTATCACCTTCCTCTGAGTGCTGGCAAAGAAGCTGCTGTCCGATGCATATACCGAGAACTGGTTGCTTGAGATCTGCGATTACTTTGTCGAGATTATGCTCGCGCAGATATTCCATTGCTGTTCTTGCATGTCCCTGTCCCGGGAATATCACTCGGTCGGAGGAGGCTATCTCCACAGGGTCGTCTGTCCAGAGTGGCTCAATGCCGAGTCTTTTCACGGAATTGATGACCGAGAAAATGTTACCTGCGTTGTATTTTACTATTGAAACTTTCATTAATTATCTTGTTATCTTCCATTTTATATTTATTAAGGTGCAAAGTTACTAAAAAAGTTTCATAAACAAGTATAAAAGTCAGATTTTCTATATTCAACTACCAATATTTTAGATGTTTAGAGAAAAAAATACTTAAAAAATTTCCGAATGACAAGAAAATGTTGTAACTTTGCATCGCAATTTTTGAAATATCATAATTTAATCATTATAATAAAAAATGACAAAAGCAGATATCATTAACGAAATCACAAACAACACAGGTCTCCAGAAAAGAGACGTTGCTGCTGTTGTAGAATCATTCATGGAGTGTGTAAAGGATTCTATGTGTAATAAGGAGAATGTTTATCTTCGTGGTTTCGGTACATTCCAGGTGAAGCATCGCGCAGAGAAGACTGCTCGTAATATTTCTCAGAAAACTACTCTCATCATCGCACCTCACGATTTCCCAGGTTTCAAGCCTGCCAAGAGCTTCGTGCAGCGCATGAAGGGTGAAGAGGTTACTGCTGAGGATTAATACTAATTCAGAGTGTATAGTTTTAGTCGCTAAACACTAAAACTTAGACAAAGTAAAATTATATAATATAAAATAATATCATTATGCCTAACGGAAAAAAGAAGAAGGGCCACAAGATGGCTACTCACAAGCGTAAGAAGAGACTGCGCAAGAATCGTCATAAGAGCAAGTAAGCTCTGACGTGTGCCTGTAGCGTTCTGTTATCAGGCAGAATAGGGCGTGCCATCATATTGACTATGCTGTGCACGCCCTAATTTCCATTTTCTGTGAGGAGAGTGCAATTAAACTTAAACTCGTAATTTCGAAAATGACAAGCGAAGTAATAATTGACGTTAAGGAGAAAGAGATCAGTATTGCACTATTGGAGGACAAGGATCTGGTGGAATACCAGACGGAACCCCGGTCGGCATCCTTTAGTGTCGGCAATGTATATGTAGCTAAAGTCCGTAAGATTATGCCTGGTCTTAACGCCTGCTTCGTCGATGTCGGTTTCGAGAAAGACGCATTCCTGCACTATCTTGACATGGGGCAGCACTTCAATTCGTATGCCAAGTATATCAAGCAGGTGAATAGCGATCATCAGCACCTCATGCCGTTTGAGAAGGCTCAGCGTATGCCTGACTTGGAAAAGGATGGCTCTGTGGCACAGGCTCTTACCGTAGGACAGGAAGTCCTCGTACAGATTGTCAAGGAGCCGATCTCAACCAAGGGTCCCCGACTGACTGGTGAGATATCCTTTGCCGGTCGATACCTTGTCCTTATGCCATTCGGCTCTAAGGTGGCTGTATCCTCAAAGATTAAGAGTGCCGAGGAACGTGCGCGACTAAAGCAACTTGTTCAGACCCTCCGCCCACAGAACTGCGGTATAATTGTTCGTACCGTTGCAGAAGGTCTTCGTGTTGAGGAACTTGAGAATGAGATAAAGGTTCTTTACAAACGTTGGATGGATGCTGTTGCCAAGATGCAACGCACTACAAAGCGTCCTATGCTTATCTATGAAGAGACAAGCCGAAGCGTAGCTTTGCTTCGTGATCTCTTCAACCCTACTTACGAGAATATCTACGTCAACGATGAGGATGTTTATAATGAGGTGCGTGAATATGTCTCCCTCATAGCTCCCGACAAGGTTGGTATTGTAAAGCAATATACTGGTAAGGTGCCAATCTTCGATAATTTCAATGTCACTCGTCAGTTGAAGTCTGGTTTTGGTAAGACCGTAAACTATGCTCATGGTGCTTATCTCATCATTGAGCATACCGAGGCTATGCACGTTGTTGATGTCAATAGCGGTAATCGTGCTCGTGGCGTTAATGGTCAGGAAGCAAATGCCCTTGATGTGAATCTTGGTGCTGCCGATGAACTTGCCCGTCAGCTTCGTCTGCGTGATATGGGCGGTATCATTATCGTTGACTTCATTGATATGAATCTTGCTGAGGATCGTCAGTTGCTCTATGAGCGAATGTGCAAGAATATGCAGAAGGACAGGGCTCGTCATAACATCCTGCCTCTGTCTAAGTTCGGTCTTATGCAGATTACCCGTCAGCGTGTTCGTCCGGCTATGGATGTGACTGTTGAGGAAGTGTGCCCTACTTGTCAGGGAACAGGTACAATCAAGTCAAGTATGCTCTTTACCGAGGTGCTTGAAAATAAGATTGCAACTCTCGTCAACAAGGTGGGTGTCAATAAGTTCACTCTCTATGTTCATCCATACGTAGAGGCTTACATCACAAAAGGACTTATCTCCATCAAACGTAAGTGGCAGATGAAATACGGACTTGGCGTCAGCGTCATTCCTTCTCAGAAACTCGCAATGCTCCAGTACGAGTTCTACGATAGCGAAGGTCAGTTCATAGATATGAAAGACGAGACAGATTCAAATATCTAAAGCTGATTAGACTTTTCGAAAAAAAAGAGGATGATGTATTGAAATGATACGTCATCCTTTTTTGATTATTGATTGGTATTTATAATTCTTTTTCCATTCTATAACAGGTAAACGTATCTCCGATAATCTTTTGGGAATAGTCAGGCACATAGCCCATTGTCTCGTAGAAATGAACTTTGTTATCTCGACTTTCAACTATGGCGGTGTGATATCCAAGTTCTTTTGCCCATTTCTCTGCTTCCTTGACAACGAGAGTGCCAAGTCCTTGAAGACGATATTCTGGAAGAACGACAATACGCCCAAGCATAACTTGCTCGTCGTTTATTGCATACAAACGACAAGTGGCTATAGGTAAGTAGTTGTCAATCACAACGATGTACTTTGTCTCGGGCGTGTCATGCTCGTCAAATTCCACGTTGAGAGGAATCTGGTGTTTCCGTGCCATAGCCTGAATGCGAACATAATATGCTCCTGCCTGTTCTGCCGTCTTTGTTGCTCTTATTATCTCCATAAGTGGGTTTTCTTATTTTTGAGCGCAAAAGTAAACAAAAAATCCTACACGACCAAAGAAATCAATAGAAAAGTAAAGGATAAGTCCGTTGTAAATTCGTTATGACTCCGCTCTGCCAAGGAACCAAACTCGATGAACCTCCGCTATAATAGCGAACAAAGAGCGAACCTTCATCGAGTTTGGTTCGGATGAAAAAAGGAGAAACAGCAAATGAATTGCAATTTTTTGATGAATTATGTGAATGTTTTGTTGTAAAAATTTGCGGAATATAAAAATATTTACTACTTTTGCAAACGATTGTTGATTGTTCGTTTCCGATTATTCGTTGGAAAGAGATGACAATAGTAAGACGAAGAAAACTCGCTACTATCCTTAACTAAGAAAAATGGCGGATTTTGAATGTTGAAGAATAAAGATCGATTTTATATTTATTGGATTTCATAGATCTGTAGGTTGCAAGGCTCAATGTCGTATGCACATAGTCTTACGCTCTGTAAGTCTTTGATAATTCCTTTTATATGTTCTATTAATAAAAACAATAGTAACGATGAAAAAAACACTTGGCGTATTAACTGTCATGCTTTGTGCAACTTCTATGATATATGCACAGGCAGATGGAATTGCTACACATAAGTCATCAGACGTTGTGATGGCTTCGGATGGTGCAGCAATGGGAAAAGTAATTGCTTCTGGCTCTTGCGGAAAGAATGTCAATTACGAGTTGTATGACGATTATACTCTCCGCATCTTTGGAAGTGGACCGATGACCAATTTTGATCATATAATTGGTGCATGGGGGACTGATGCACCATGGGAGGACGAATCACAATGGATAAAGGCAATAAAATCCGTAGTTATTGAGGATGGTGTCACCCGAATAGGTGCTCATGCATTCTTGGGATGTACTTCACTTACAGAGGTGATTATTTCCAATAGTGTCACAAGTATTGGTCACGAAGCCTTCCGCGATTGTAAGGCACTTACGAAGATAGACATTCCTTGCAGCGTTACATGTATCGGAACTTTTGCTTTTGATGGATGTAGTTCTCTAGCGGAGATAAATCTCCCGAACGGTATTGAGACAATTGAAAGTGGCGTATTCTATGGTTGTAGTTCACTTGAACATATAACTATTCCGAACAGTGTTACAAGTATAGAACATAATGCCTTCCATAATTGTGCTTTACTTACAGAAATAATCATTCCGGATAGTGTTACATACATTGGAATGGATGCATTCAGTGGTTGTCACAATTTGGAATATGTGAAGATTGGCAAGGGTGTTACAACTATTGGTGAATGTGCTTTTTGGAATAATAATTCAGATAGGGAACTGGTGGTGGAGATTACTGCCGAAACTCGTATAACAGTCCTCGGTACTACTATAAATAGTTTTGGTGAACCAGAACACATCACTATTCGTGTGCCAGGAACAACCCTTGCTGATTATCGTAGTGCTGGAGATTGGTCGTATTATATGAATCGTTTTGTCGGGTATGTCCCTACTATTACAGGCATCAGTTCTGTTCGCAATGGACAGCCAGTAATGAAATCTGATGCCGTTTATGACCTGCAAGGAAAGAAGGTGTCAGAGATGTGTCCCCATGGAATTTATATTGTCAATGGCAAAAAGATAATGAGGTAAAAAAATATTACTATAAATGTAAATACAATGAAGAAAATATTTGGAATATTATCACTCTTGCTTTGTGCAACTCCAATGATATATGCACAGGCAAATGGAGTTGCTAAACTTCAGTCATCAGACGTTGTGACGGGATTGAATGGGGTAGCAAAGGGTAAAGTAATTGATTCTGGCTCTTGCGGATATAATGTCAATTACGAATTGTATGATGACTACACTCTCCGTATCTATGGAAAGGGTGAGATGAGCAATTATTTATCATTAGGATATTTTGAAGGTGAAGTAAACCCCGCACTTACATCATCTCCATGGGGGAAGGAACAATGTGTAAAAAAAATAAAAGCAGTAGTTATAGAGAATGGTGTTACCCGTATTGGTAAAAATGCCTTCAGTCCTTGTACTTCACTTACCGCAGTAACAATTCCGAACAGTGTTACAAGCATTGGAGATGAAGCTTTCCGCGGTTGCTCTGCACTTACCGATATAACAATTCCAAATGGCGTTACAAGTATAGGGTGGGCTACTTTCTGTGGTTGTGAGGCACTTAAAAAGATAAATATTCCTAACAGTGTTACATTCATTGAATATATGGCTTTTGATGGATGTAGTTCACTTGCAGAGGTAACTATTTCGAACAATATTGAGACACTAACTAGCAGTGTCTTCTATGGTTGTAGTTCACTTGCACATATAAAAATTCCGAATAGTGTTACAAGCATAGAAGAATTTGCCTTTGAAAATTGTTCTTCACTTTCAGAGATAAATATCCCGAATAGCGTTACAAGCATTGGAGATAGGACATTCTATTATTGTGATAAACTGAAATACGTGAAAATCGGTGAAAATGTAACAGAAATAGGTGGAATGGCATTCCCTCAAGATGATGACGAGGATTTAGTAATAGAAATTACGTCTGAAACTCCTGCAAATCTTGGTAGTGTAGAAGCATTCGGTTTTCTCTGTACTATCTATGTGCCAGAAAACGCGCTTGAAACTTATCTCAATGCGAAATATTGGAAAGATCATGCATATCAGATATTGCCAAAGAAATATACTACTGGTATAAATTCAATTGGTTCTGAACTATCAGAAAAGAAAACTGCCATTTACGATCTGCAAGGACATAGGGTAACTGAGATGCAGCCAAACGGCATATATATAGTTAATGGTAAGAAGATAGTAATGAAATAATGAAAAAGTGATGATGGAAATGTTTTTCATCATCACTTTTTCTCTTTTTAGTGACTTCTACCTGCGATTTTCAATGCTGGTATCATATTAATTGCGACGATTGCTAATCCTATGATTATATGCCATACGTTTATGTCTATTAAGGTATAGCAATGGTGGAGTATCAATGCGCTGATAGGCAGACAGATAATGCTTGTGATTAATGCAGGGATGTATCTGCGGATTACTAATGCCTGACCAATGTGCACTACATAATGTGCGGTAAGTCCAAGGAAACTGCCAAACCAGATGTTCCAACATAGGGAGTTGTCGAAATATATAGCGACAAGGGATATGGCTGTAAACACAACAAACTCTTCCATTACCGCAAGGGCAAATCCTTCGGTAGTGAAATTCTTGAACCTTTTGTAAAGAAATGGAAAACGGCTTTGCAGCATATCTGCGTTTCGGTTTATGAAATGCTTCATGCCGATAATCTCTTCCAAATCGTGGAATATGAATAATAGCGGAAAGGTAAGGGCAAAGATTGTCATTCTGTCGTGCTAAATAATTGCTTTGATAGGGTACTGATGTCTCGTTGAAAGTTCGTTGTGAGTCCCTTGTTCCTCCTAACCAAACTCGGTGCAACTCCTATTGAAAATCGCTTCTTCACCGACTTTGCACCGACTTTGCACCGACTTTGGTACGGAGGAAGAGCGAAGGTAGAACGATGGTAAAGCGAGGGCTTTACCTTGTCGTTAGGTGGAAACAACCTTGCTTCTTCTCGTACTTGATGTAACAACGACCTTGATTACGCATATCCCTAAGTACCTCAGAGAGAATCCATTTCAAGGTGTCGTTAGTCACTTCACGACGCTTTGGACCCTTTGGATCTTGAACCGTCTTGTATCGGTTGTAGCAGATATCAACGGTAGTGCCATAAAGATGGCAGGAATTCTCTGTGGCATTGATGTTGCGAGTACGTAGTTTCTGCACGTTCGCCTTTGTGCGCAACACGCTTGTGGTGATAATCTTATGCAAAGGTACTCCCTTGGCATCAAGAGAATCGTAGAAGGCGCGTCCGATGTCCTGAAGCAATACAGCTGCACGAGGTACGAGATAAGGGCTGCTTGAGCTGAGTCTATCTACATGATACCAAGGCGAAGAGCCGATATACACAAGCTCATCTTTGCGGTTCTCTGCATCCTTATCATCCTTAACAGGCTTCACACCATATTTTTGAGCAGCTACAATCTGAACGCTCTGGGAATCAGGGAAAGCCTTGTCGTAATCAGGAACGCTAAATATCTTGTGATGCTTTCTCGTGTCGGGGGGTAGGGAAGCTTGGATGTTTTCCGAATTTTCTGAAGATACAGGACTGTCAGATGTTTCTGTTTCTTCTTCGGCTTCCGCCTCTTTATTTACAACGGCTAAGGAATCAGCCATTGCAATCTCTTCTGGAGATTTGGGCTCATCGATGTCTGTTGTCAGACGAAGCAAGCCGAGAGCCAGAACTATGATGGTAAAAACGTGTAAATATGCTTTTTTTGAGACTTTCATACAATTTTTTTTATTTTTGTGGCACAAAGATACGAAAAAAATGATGAAATATGAAAACCTTTTTGTAATTTTGCAGAAAAATTTTATAGTATTAAGAAAAATTGATAGAAAAGCATTTAGTGATTGAGGATATCGACCCCGTTGAAATGTATGGTGTTGGCAACTGTCACCTGCAGGTTATCAAGTCGCTTTATCCTAAGTTGAGAATTGTTGCGCGCGACAATGTGATCCGTGTTCTCGGTGACGAGGAGGAGATGTGTCGCTTTGAGGAGAATATTGAGAAGATACGTCGTCATCTGCTGAAATACAACACAATCAGCGATGAGGACATTCTTGACATCATCAAGGGAAATCCCACGAAAGGAGACGGAAGTGATGATGCTCTGCTCTATAACATATCTGGTCGCCCGATACGTTCACGCTCGGCAAATCAGCAACAGATTGTAGATGCTTTCAACGAGAATGATATGGTCTTTGCCGTAGGACCTGCCGGAACGGGTAAGACATACCTCGGCATTGCGCTTGCCGTTAAGGCTCTCAAGGAGAAAACGGCAAAGAGAATAATCCTTTCGCGTCCGGCTGTGGAGGCTGGCGAGAAACTCGGTTTCCTTCCGGGCGATATGAAAGAGAAGATAGATCCATATCTCCAGCCTCTGTATGATGCCCTTGAGGATATGATTCCGGCGGTGAAGCTTCAGGATATGATGGAGAAGAAAATTATCCAGATTGCTCCGCTAGCATTCATGCGAGGAAGAACATTGAGTGATGCCGTGGTGATATTGGATGAGGCTCAGAACACAACATCGGCTCAGATAAAGATGTTCCTTACTCGCATGGGCTGGAACACGAAGATGATTATCACGGGCGATATGACGCAGGTGGATTTACCACATAGCGTGAAGAGCGGACTTGCCGTGGCTATGGATGTGCTGAAGAATACTGAGGGAATATCCATTATCCAGTTGAACGACAAGGATATTGTCCGTCATAAACTTGTAACGAGAATTGTAAACGCATTTGATAAATATAACAATGAACGCATTAACAAAGACTGAGTTTAACTTTAAGGGTCAGACCGCCGTTTATCACGGTAAGGTTCGTGACGTGTACACAATCAATGATGATCTGATGGTAATGGTCGCAACAGACCGCATCTCTGCATTCGATGTCATCCTGCCAAAGGGTATTCCTTTCAAGGGACAGGTACTGAACCAGATTGCTGCCAAGTTCCTTGACGCAACAGCTGACATCTGCCCTAACTGGAAACTGGCTACTCCTGATCCACAGGTTACTGTAGGTTTGAAGTGCGAGGGATTCCGCGTGGAGATGATCATCCGTGGCATCCTTACAGGTTCTGCATGGCGCGACTACAAGAACGGTTGCCGTGAGATCTGTGGTGTTAAGCTCCCAGAGGGAATGAAGGAGAACCAGCGTTTCCCAGAGCCAATCATCACTCCTACTACAAAGGCAGACGAGGGTCATGACCTCAACATCTCAAAGGAGGAAATCATTGCTCAGGGTATAGTATCTGCCGAGGACTATGCCGTAATGGAGGACTACACTCGCAAGCTCTTCGCTCGTGGTCAGGAAATAGCTGCAAAGCAGGGTCTTATCCTCGTTGACACAAAGTACGAGTTCGGCAAGCGCGACGGTAAGGTATATCTCATCGACGAGATTCACACACCAGATTCTTCACGCTATTTCTATGCAGACGGCTATGAGGAGAAGTTTGCAAAGGGTGAGCCTCAGAAGCAGCTCTCAAAGGAGTTCGTTCGCCAGTGGCTTATTGAGCATAACTTCATGAATGAGCCAGGTCAGGTAATGCCAGAGATTACAGACGAGTATGCAGAGAGCGTATCAGACCGCTACATCGAGCTTTACGAGCATATCGTAGGCGAGAAGTTCGACCGTGCAAAGGAGACTGGCGACATCGCCGCTCGTATTGAGAAGAATGTTTCGGAATACCTTGCTAATGTAAAATAGGGTTTAGAGGTTTTCAGGTTTTGAGGTCGGAATGCTCTTGAAAAGTATAAAGTAAAAAGGAAAAATTAAAAAGTATGATTACCTTGTATAGCGAAGGGTAGTCGAGAAAATACAAACCATACTTTTTACTTCTAAATTTTTACTTTTTAATTTCTAAGCGATACTGACCTTCTAACCTTATAACCATCCAACCTTATAACCTATTATAATTAAGGTGTACGAACAAGAAACGATAAAGCCCTACGATGGTGAGGGTGAAAAAGGAAAGTTGGTAGAGACTATGTTCGATAACATAGCCCCTACCTACGATACTTTAAATCACCGCCTTTCGTGGGATATTGACAAATACTGGCGCAAGAAGGCCGTAAAGGCTCTTGTGCCATATAGTCCGAAGAAGATACTCGACATTGCCACAGGCACAGGCGACTTCGCCATCCTTCAGGCCCAGATGCTACATCCTGAGACTCTCATAGGTGCTGATATCTCAGAAGGAATGATGCAGGTGGGCAGAGAGAAAGTGGTACGTCTCGGACTTTCAGACATCATTACCTTTGCAAAGGAGGATTGTCTTAATCTGTCGTTTGACAATGATAGTTTTGATGCCGTAACGGCAGCTTTCGGAATACGTAACTTCCAGGACTTAGAATGCGGACTTCGTGAAATGTACCGTGTGCTTCGAGAGGGTGGAGTATTGAGCATTATAGAACTGACAACTCCAGTCTCTTTTCCGATGAAGCAGTTATTCGGTATATATAGCGGTACGGTGTTGCCGCTCTATGGCAGGCTCATTTCGCACGACTCAAACGCCTATTCATATCTCAACAAGACAATTGCGGCATTCCCGCAGGGAGAGACGATGGTGGAGATACTCAGGAGAATAGGATTTGCTGAGGCTTCGTTCACACGCCTCACATTCGGCATTTGCACAATGTATTTTGCAAGAAAATAAAAAACGATGAAGAAATACGGACTTATAGGCTATCCACTTGGCCATTCCTTCTCAATGGGATATTTCAATGAGAAGTTTAGAAACGAGGGCGTAAATGCCACTTATGAGAATTTTGAGATTCCTCAGATCACTAATCTTCCAGAGGTGATACAGGCTAATCCGGAGCTCTCAGGTTTCAATGTCACCATTCCTTACAAGGAACAGGTGATGAGCTACCTCGACACCGTTTCTCCAGAGGCAACGGAGATAGGTGCCGTGAATGTGGTCAAGGTGGAGCGTGGAGCTGGTAAGGTGCTCCTTCACGGCTATAACTCCGATGTGGTTGGCTTTATGAACAGCATACAGCCACTTCTTCGTCCTGAGCATAAGAAAGCGTTGATTCTTGGAACTGGTGGCGCTTCAAAGGCTGTGGAATATGGTCTTCGCAAACTCGGACTTGAGACACTTAAAGTAAGTCGTAGGATTGTGGATGATACCATTCAGTATGAGCAGATTACACCAGAACTGTTAAAGGAATACAACGTGATAGTGAACTGTACTCCATGTGGCATGTCACCTCATTTCGATGAGTTCCCGCAGTTGCCATACGAGGCTATGGATAAGACATTCCTTCTCTACGACCTTATATATAATCCGGAGGAAACGCTCTTCCTGCGCAAGGGTAGGGAACAGGGTGCAATCACAAAGAACGGACTTGAGATGCTCCTGCTTCAGGCTGAGGCTGGATGGAGTATTTGGAATGGGTAAAGGATGACCCCTCACCCGTCACCAAGTGACACCCTCTCCCCAAGGGGCGAGGGAAATGTTAGTAACAATCCCTTATAAGCGATAAAAGGTAACATCCCCCTCGCCCCTTTGGGAGAGGATGCCCGCAGGGCAGGTGAGGGGCTGGATTTTTTGAATTATGAACAACAGATATATGATGCGAGGCGTGAGTGCAGCCAAGGAGGATGTGCACAACGCTATCAAGAACATTGACAAAGGTGTTTTCCCACAGGCTTTCTGCAAGATTATCCCTGATATTCTTGGCGGTGATCCTGAGTATTGTAACATTATGCACGCTGATGGTGCTGGTACAAAGTCATCATTGGCTTATATGTACTGGAAAGAGACTGGCGACCTCTCCGTTTGGAAGGGAATCGCTCAGGATGCCATCGTGATGAATACCGACGACCTGCTCTGTGTGGGTGCTGTGGATAACATCCTCGTTTCATCAACTATCGGACGTAACAAGATGCTTGTTCCGGGTGAGGTTATCTCTGCTATCATCAATGGTACAGACGAACTCCTTGCCGAGATGCGCGAGATGGGTATCGGTATCTATCCAACAGGTGGTGAGACTGCTGATGTGGGCGACCTAACACGTACTATCATCGTTGACTCTACCGTCACTTGCCGTATGAAGCGTTCTGATGTAATCGACAATGCCAACATCCGTCCTGGTGATGTAATCGTAGGTCTTTCTTCTACAGGTCAGGCAACATACGAGAAGAGATATAATGGTGGTATGGGTTCTAACGGACTCACCTCTGCTCGTCATGATGTGTTCTCTAAGTATCTTGCAGAGAAGTATCCAGAGAGCTACGACAAGGCAGTTCCAGATGAACTTGTATATAGCGGTACAAAGAAACTCACAGATCCAACTGAGGTTGAGGGCGTTAATGCTGGTCAGATGGTTCTCTCTCCAACACGTACCTACGCTCCTGTAATCAAGCGTCTGCTCGATGAACTCCGTCCTGAGATTCATGGTATGGTACATTGTACAGGTGGTGCTCAGACAAAGGTTCTCCATTTCGTAAACGATAACTGCAAGGTTATCAAGGATAATATGTTCCCTGTTCCACCACTCTTCAAGATGATTCACGAAGAGAGCGGTACTGACTGGAAGGAAATGTATCAGGTCTTCAATATGGGACACCGTATGGAGATTTATGTCCGTCCAGAGGTAGCAGATAAGGTCATAGCAATTTCCAAGAGCTTCAATATCGATGCACAGGTTGTTGGCCATATCGAGGAAGGAAAGAAATCATTAACAATCAAATCCGAATTCGGAGAGTTTAATTATTAAAAGCCCACCCAGGCCCTCCCAAAGGGAGGGATGCGGTATAGTAAGATAAACTTTAATATAATCGTTTCAATTTTTTTGCCAAATTAATGTATAAAACATCCTTCCCTTTGGGAAGGCTTGGTTAGGCTATGAATATATTAGAAAAATTAGACGGCCTTGAGAGCCGCTATGAGGAGGTGAGCACGCTCATCACCGACCCTAACGTAATTAGCGACCAGCAGAGGTTCGTCAAACTTACAAAAGAATATAAGGATCTTGAGGATATCATGAAGATCCGTCGTCGCTATATTGATTGTCTTGAGGCTATCGCAGAGGCGAAGGATATCCTCGTAAACGAGTCAGACCCAGATATGAAGGAGATGGCTCGTGAACAGCTTGCAGAGAATGAGGCTCTCCAGCCATCTCTTGAGGAAGAGGTAAAGATTGCCCTTATTCCTAAGGATCCAGAGGATTCCAAGAACGTGCAGATGGAAATCCGTGCAGGAACAGGTGGTGACGAGGCTTGTCTATTCGCAGGCGATTTGTTCCAGATGTATAAGCGTTTCTGTGAGGCAAAGGGCTGGCAGCTTAGCGTAACGGACGTTTCCGAGGGTGCTGTCGGTGGATTCAAGGAGATCGACTTCGCCGTTAGCGGTGATGATGTATATGGTGTGCTGAAATATGAGTCTGGTGTGCATCGTGTTCAGCGTGTACCTGTTACGGAGTCAAATGGCCGTATGCAGACATCTGCTGCTACCGTTGCCGTACTCCCTGAGGCTGACCCATTCGAGGTTTCTATCAACGAGGGTGAAATCAAGTGGGATACCTTCCGTTCTTCAGGTGCAGGTGGTCAGAATGTGAACAAGGTTGAGTCTGGTGTTCGTGCGCGTTATATGTGGAAGAACCCTAACACAGGTGAAACTGAGGAAATCCTCATCGAGTGTACTGAGACTCGTGACCAGCCAAAGAACAAGGAACGTGCTCTTGCGCGTCTGCGTACATACATCTATGACCGTGAGCATCAGAAGTATGTTGACGATATAGCAAACCGCCGTAAGTCGCTTGTCTCTACAGGTGACCGCTCTGCAAAGATCCGTACATACAACTTCCCACAGGGACGTGTTACCGACCATCGTATTGGTTATACCACGCACGATCTCAGCGGTTTCCTCGGAGGTGACATCCAGCCAATGATTGATGCTCTCACTGTTGCGGAGAACGCAGAGCGCATGAAGGAAGCGGAATTGTAAATTATTAAATGAAAAGTGAAAAATGAAAAAACAGATTGCACTTTTCAGTTAATGGCTATACACAAAAATACTAAAATATATTTTCTGATTTTTCATTATTAATTTTTCATTTAAAAAGAGATGGCAAAGTTTACGACTATCACAAAGAAGAAGGAAGAGGATGACGGAAAGACCGTTAGCGCTACTGAGTTCATCAATCGTATGGTGAGTAGCAAGCGTGTTCCTGACCAGAATATAGAACTTCCGAAGACAGAAATGCCGAAATAGGTAATTTGTAATTTGTAATTCGTAATTTTTTACAATGAATAGAAAAGAACTTTTCGAACAGATAAAGAAAAAGCAGAGTTTTCTCTGCGTAGGTCTTGATGTGGATTTGAAGAAAGTGCCAGAGCACCTTCTCAAGGAAGAAGATCCAATCTTTGCATTCAACAAGGCTATTATAGATGCAACAGCACCTTATTGCGTAGCGTATAAGCCAAATCTCGCTTTCTATGAGGCATTTGGCGTTAAGGGACTTGTGGCATTCGAGAAGACTGTGAAGTATCTCAAGGAGAACTATCCTGAGCAGTTCATCATCGCAGATGCGAAGCGTGGTGATATTGGCAACACTTCAAAGATGTATGCGCGTACTTTCTTTGGTGAGTATGATGTTGATGCCCTGACAGTTGCACCTTATATGGGTGAGGACTCCGTTACTCCTTTCCTTGACGGATATGATAACAAGTGGGTTATCCTTCTTGCTCTTACCAGTAACAAAGGTTCATTCGATTTCCAGCTCACAGAGGACAAAGAAGGTGAGCGTCTCTTTGAGAAAGTTATCCGTAAGTCTCAGGAGTGGGGTAATGATGAGAATATGATGTATGTTGTAGGTGCTACACGTGGTGAGATGTTCACCGATATCCGTAAGGCTGCACCTAACGCATTCCTTCTCGTACCGGGCGTAGGCGCACAGGGTGGTAGCCTTCAGGATGTTTGCAAATACGGTATCATCAAGGATTGTGGACTCCTCGTCAACTCTTCACGCGGTATCATCTATGCCGACAATACCGAGAACTTTGCGAAAGTTGCAGGACAGAAGGCAAAGGAACTTCAGGCAGAAATGGCTTTGGAACTTGCCAAAATCTAAGCAATGAAGGTTTGTTCTCAAAATAAAATGACAGAACAATAGTTTGTAAGAACTATATCATTGTGATGTGAATAGCTAAGGTGCAATACCTATAATTTATGGGTATCGCACTTTAGATTTTTTTTGTGTTTTATATCCTTTAATTGCATGATGTGCCGAATGGTTAATAGTCTGTCTGGGAAAAATAATAAGCAAATGCTTGGAAGTTTCAGATATTTTGGTTAATTTTGCATCAGGAAAATGTAAAGCTGTATTTTTTATCCCCCAAAACTGTAAGAATAAAGACATAGAAAGAATCCTTTATGACAACTACAGATGCGGACGTGATGATTGTAACGTTCCATCCGTACTGACGGCAATCTCAGATTGTCTCAGATAACAAATCTCGTTGAATATATTATTAAAGTGTGTAATCACAGATTTTCTCATAAAACATGGGATTTATCTGGAGGTTGCGAATTATTTATAGTTTATATATGAAAAAAAATGAATACTCAAAGCCTGCAATTTCATATACAGATTTAGGTGGACATCTCGCGAATGTGAAGTGTCCACCTTTTCCTTTGTATCTTTGCGTTTTCCCAGAAAACGGGGTTGGTAACAAATAACAGGTAACAATAAGAAAAATAGTGTAATCAGATGCCTATATTTATTATTTCTTTATATAATAAGGTATATAAACTCCTTAGAATAATTCAGTAAAATATTTGGTCATGCACTAAAATCCTTATTGTTACCCGTTACCTGTTACTGGCCATGATTTTGCTTGCCTGCTGAGCGAGACTCTATTATTGTTTGCTGCTAT
>CADBXL010000029.1 GCA_902798615.1 uncultured Bacteroidales bacterium
TCAAAGAACAATCTCGCGATCATTCTTATGTTATCCAAGAGTCAAACAATCTTTAACCTAATAACTAAAACCTAAATCTATTATTCTACTAACCTAAACAATTCTTGTTCAAAGTGTCATTCAGGAATGTTTCCGGAAGTTTGCCTTCTTTTTTCCTTTTGACGATGCAAAGGTAGTAAGTTTTTTCTGTGTGCGCAAACAATTTTACGTTTTTTATTAATAATTGTGGGTTTGCTTGATTTAAATCAAGTGTTGTGCTCGCGCACAAACAGAAAAACATATATTTTAAGGAGTTTTAAGAATTGGTTTCTTGTGCAAGATTCACTTCTTTAGGAACTCCACAACCTGATCTGCAAAAGCCTTCATTCCTGCAACGGAAGGATGTCCGCTCTGTTTCTCGATGTTGTGAAGATCAAGGCATGGCACGTTATAGTGCTTGCAAATAGTGTGTACTGACTCATTTATCTCGTCCTTGAGTTCGCTATTGAGTATGAAAACAATACGAGCCATAGGATAATTACCCTTCAGGTCATACAATAGCTTCGCCATAGCAGGACGGAAAGAATAAAGTTGTTTGTCTGTCCAGTTGCCGAAGACATAATCTCCGATAGGAGCACCACACCAACTGTCATTCGTGGCACCGCAAACGAGGATTACATCAGGATTGCCAAGCCAGTTGCTTCGAGTGATAAAAGCTCGGTCAGAATAGTCGGCATGAGGCATGTCTTTTTTCGGACGATAGCCTGTATAGCATATTGTGGCTCCAGAATAGGCATTGTTACGTTCAAGTTTTGCTCCAAGACGCTTGATAGTCTGGTACCACCATGTCTGTTCTACTTTCCTAACGTCATTACCTTTCTGGACATATTTGTTTCCATCAGGGAAATACCAGATCGCATTTGTGTCAGGAACGACGCAACCGTAGAAGGTTGAGTAACTGTCGCCAAGAATAGAGATGCGGAGAGAATCTCGTTGTGCATTAGCACAGAGAGCGATAAGAATAACAGATAGTGTTAGGAGAAATTTCTTCATGTTGTTTAGTTGATAGTTATATTTATTTGTTTATTAGACAGAGAATGGACTCAGGCCCCATGTTAAAAAGGAGATCGAGGATGCTGAGGTCAGGAATGAAACCATGACGCGACTTGAAAACCTGATAGTAAGGTTTACAATCATTAACCTGATTGCGAGTACAGCCTTGGTATTCTTCGGTTAATCGTATCTCCGTATGGATATCAAGTAATTCGCACATCTTATGTGTAATCTCCAAGTTGTAATCAAAGAGGAAATCCCATTTCTTCTCAAAGAAAGGCGCGATATCATCGGCATAATACTCGAAGAAGGGCGAAGAACCGTAAGCAGATGCCAAAGCCTGCCAATGGAGATGCCTCCAGTTGTTATGGTCGGATATTTTTATCTCCTTGATAGAACCCGAGCCGGACACAGGAACGGTAAGCGTCTGTACGCCATTTGCCGTTGCTATTCGGCATCGGGTGCGTAGAGTCTGCTTTTGGAAGTTCTCGTGGGCCTCTATATAGATAGGCTCTGAGGCACGAGCGATTTGCTCGTACCACGAAACTGGACCGAAGAACGATGTTGGCAAAACCATTTTATGTACAATTTACCATTTACAATCTACCATTTACCATTTGCATGTACAATTTACTATTTGCCATTTACAATTTACCGTGATTGTCAAAATTGTACATTGTACATAGTAAATGGTAAATGAATTTATTTTTTCTTAGGTTTCCTGCGTGCCCAGCCCTCTTCTGAGAAATCAGGCTCCGCTGTGCTCTTCTTTCCACGTCTGCGACTCTGATCATCATTCTTCTTGAAGAATTGACGCCAATCGCCCGTCTCAGGCATACCTGCTACATCAGAATCGAAATCCTTATGGGAGTTGTTGCGCTTGCTCTTTTTTTCAAAGCGTGAGAAATCAGAATCTTCCTTACGACTACGGCCAGAACGGCTGCGACCTTCAGAATCACCCTTGCGGCCTCTTCCGCGACCACCAGTAGCAGACTTTCCGTCTGGATTGTCTTCGTTGCACCTCACCTGACGGCCTTTATAGAAAGTGCCATCAAGAGCCTTCATTACTTTCTTGGCATCTCGCTCTGGTACCTCTATGAAAGAGAATCCTGCCATAAGTTCGATATGGCCGACCTCCTGTCGTCCTTGAACGTGGCGGTTTACGAATTGCATAACCTCTCCCGGATAGAAACCGTGGTCTTTGCCGAGATTGACAAAAAGACGCTTGTAGCCTTGCTGAACGGCCCTTGGCTCTCTAGGCTCCCTAGAAGATCTAGAGCCTCTAGAATTTCTTGATTCTCCACGCTCTTTCTTGCTGACAGGCTTTTCAATCTCTGGAGCATCAGCATAATAGGAAAGGAAACGTCCGAACTCGCGGCTTACCATCTTCTTCAGAATATCTTCCTTGTCAACATACTCGAAATGACGGCGAACCTCTGCCATGAAAGGCTCAATCTGCTCCTCGATTACGTCAACTTTCTCTATCTCGTCAATAGCACGGAAAAGCTGTTTTGTACAGATTTCCTGTGGAGTTGGCAGAGTTCCATCAACAAATTCCTTGCCTATCTGCTTCTCAACCGCACGTATCTTATGCTTCTCACGAGTGTGGATAATGGCTATAGATGTGCCCTTCTTACCTGCACGACCTGTACGGCCAGAACGATGCGTATAAGAAGCTATATCATCAGGCATAGCATAGTTGATGACATGAGTGAGGTCATCAACATCAAGTCCACGGGCAGCCACATCAGTAGCCACAAGAAGCTGTGTGAGGTGGTTGCGGAACTTCTGCATCGTGAGGTCACGCTGTTGCTGACTGAGGTCGCCATGAAGAGACTCGGCATTATAACCGTCACGGATAAGATGGTCTGCCACCTCTTGTGTCTCTGCCTTTGTACGGCAGAAAATGATTGCATAGATGCGTGGATAGTAATCCACAATACGCTTGAGTGCAAGATACTTGTCCTTGGCATTTACGAGATAGTAGATGTGGTTTACGTTCTCTGCACCCTCATTTCGTGAACCTACTACGATTTCCTGATAGTCGCGCAGATACTGCTTTGCAACACGTTCAACTTCTCGTGACATAGTAGCAGAGAAGAGAAGGGTGGTGTGCTCTTCTGGGATAGACTCGAATATCTCGTTGATGCTCTCTGAAAAACCCATGTTGAGCATCTCGTCAGCCTCGTCGAGTACAATCTTACGGACATTCTCCAACTTGGCATATCCACGATTCTTCAAGTCAATAAGACGCCCTGGGGTTGCCACGATAATCTGAGCGCCATGTTTCAGTTCGTGGCGCTGGTTCTCGATGGAAGTACCTCCATATACGGCACTTATATGCAGTCCCTTGACGTATTTTGCGAAATCCTTCATGTCATCGGCTATCTGCAAGCAAAGCTCGCGGGTAGGAGCAACAACAATAGCCTGGGTATCACGGCTTGACAGGTCTATACTCTGAATAAGCGGAATACCGAAAGCTGCGGTCTTACCCGTACCTGTCTGGGCAAGGGCAATAAGATCAGAGTTCTGGCTTTCCAAAAGGAAAGGGATGGTTTGCTCCTGCACAGGCATTGGCTGTGCAAAACCGAGTTCTTCAATGGCGCGACGGATTTCCTCACTAACGCCAAGTTCTTCGAATGTCTTCAATGATTTTTCTGTTTTTATTTTTACGAGTACACGCTTTGGGGGAGGAATGTTTGCTGACCACTAACACCTGTCACCTAACACCCAACACCCATTTGCGAGTGCAAAGTTAATAAAAATAGGTGGAAAATTTGTCAATTTCGGATTTTTTCCATACTTTTGCACTAATAATTCCATTACATGGAGGCAAATGCCGTATTTTTCAATGAACTACAATACTTTTACATTAGATAATGGACTCAGAATAATCCACCTTCCCTACCAAGGAGAGGTGGTTTATTGCGGTTATGCAGTAGCTGCCGGAACAAGCGATGAACTTGAAGGCGAAGAGGGATTGGCTCATTTTTGTGAACACATGACTTTCAAGGGAACCGACCACCTTACTTCTATTCAAGTCATCAATACTCTGGAGAGGGTAGGAGGCGAACTTAATGCCTTCACTACTAAGGAGGAGACTTTCTACTATGCAGCTATCCTTCGTCAGCATTTTGGCAAAGCCGTAAAGCTTCTTACGGATATTGTATTCCACAGCACCTATCCTCAACATGAGATTGACAAGGAAATGGAAGTGGTATGCGATGAAATAGAGAGCTATCGTGATTCTCCGGCAGAACTAATCTATGACGAGTTCGAGAACCGTATCTTCAACGGTCATCCTCTCGGTCATAACGTATTGGGCGACAAGGATACTGTGAGAGGATTTAAGTCAGAGGATTGCAAACGCTTCACGCAAAGGCTCTATCGTCCTGACAATGCTGTTTTCTATGTCTATGGCGATATAGATTTCAAGCTGTTGGTAAAGAAACTTGAGACGCTTTCTGGTGACAAACCGAATGGTGATATAATCCGTTGTGACAAGAGATTTGAAAAGCTCAAGGAAACTCTTGTTGGCAATAGGGAGAATGACGACGAGCAGCAAACGCATCAGGCTCATGTGATGATAGGCACAGCCTTTGGAAAGGATATTGAGAAATGGCGTATTCCTCTTTATCTTACCAACAATATCCTTGGAGGTCCAAGTATGAACTCGCGCCTTAATCTTGAGCTTCGCGAAAAGAGAGGCCTTGTATATACGGTGGAAAGCATTATGACAAGCTATAAGGACTCAATACTCTGGACGGTTTATTTCGGATGTGATCCGCATGATGTGAATCGCTGTATCAGACTTGTGAAGAGCCAGTTATCAAAGCTAAGTAATGCCCCTCTTTCGTCAGTTGCCCTTACAAATGCCAAACGGCAGATAAAAGGCCAGATAGCCCTTGCTTTGGAGAACAGGGAAAACTATGCCATCTCTATGGCAAAGCAATACCTGCATAGAGGAACTCTAAAGGACAGAGATAAGCTATACAAGAAAATTGATGACATAAAAGTGGAAGATATCTATCAGTTGGCAAACGATATACTTAATCCCGACAGATTATTTACCCTTGTTTTCAATTAAATGTAGAACATTTTGGGTGGTATCGCTAAATAATTGAAGAAAAAAGAGTTTTTTTCAGAATTTATTGTTAATTTTGCATTCAAATGGCCGTAGTAACTGAACATACAATAGATATCGAGAAAATCCTTGCCTCAAAAGTAGGCGATAAGATGAAGTTTATCCCTAAGAGCCTTGTGAATTGGCTTATAAGGACAACTCATCAGGAGGAGTTGAACGAATTCATCTGGAGAAGTAGGGATCATGAAGGTGCCGACTGGCTTGAGGATTGTGTTAAGTTCCTTGATATGGATCTCAAAGTCGAGGGGTTTGAAAACCTTCCTGAGAAGGACAGCCAGAAACGCTATACCTTTGTCAGCAATCATCCTCTCGGTGGTGGAGATGGCGTTGCCCTTGGTGCTATCCTTAGCAGGAAATACGGCAATGACATTAGACTGATAGTCAACGATATCCTTATGTATCTTCCGGGGCTTGCCCCTCTCTGCATCCCAGTGAACACCACCACGAAAAAGAGGGAAAGAGGATATACAACTATGGTAGAGGATGGATTCGCAGGCGAAAATAACCTGCTGCTTTTCCCGGCTGGATTATGTTCACGAAAGATTGACGGCAAGATTCAGGACTTGGAATGGAAGAAGACATTCATTACAAAGAGCGTCGAATCTCAACGTGACATCGTACCTATCCATTTTGAAGGAAAGAACTCGGACAAATTCTACCGCATAGCAAATATCTGCAAGATGCTCAAGCTGAAAGTGAACGTGGCAATGCTCTATCTCCCTGATGAGATGATAAAGAACAGGCATAATACGTTCACCGTGAAGATCGGAAAGCCTATCCCTTGGCAGACATTCGACAAGAGTCGGAAGCCAAAGGAGTGGGCGCAATGGGTAAGAAAGCAGGTATATGAACTTGGGAAATAGAAACGCGGCCTCTCCCCCCGCCCTCCCCCGTAGGGAGGGAGCCGGAGTGCTTGTGGAGGCTTATAACTAAAGAATAATGATTTGATTAATTTATAATTGAAATCCTTTCGCCTTCCGGCTCCCTCTCTACGGGAGAGGGCGGGGGGAGAGGCCTTTTTATTATGAAGGAAGAAGAAATAATACAGCCAATTCCAAAAGAGTTACTTCTCAGCGAACTTACTCCTGAGAAGCAGCTCCGTATGACCAATAAGAGCAATAACCAGATTTTTATCGTTACTGCTCACGACTCTCCGAATGTGATGCAGGAGATAGGTCGTCTCAGAGAAATCGCTTTCCGTACTGCCGGTGGCGGTACTGGCAAGAGCGTCGATATTGATGAGTTCGACACTTGCGAGAACTGCTATAAGCAGCTCATCGTGTGGAATCCTGACAATCAGGAAATCATTGGCGGTTACAGATACCTCATGGGGGATCAATGGCAGTATGACGAGAAGGGACAGCCTATCCTCGCCACAAGCCACATGTTCCATTTCTCTGAGAAATTCATCAAGGAATATGCCCCAAAGACCATTGAGCTTGGTCGCTCATGGGTAACGGTTGAATACCAAAGCTCAAAGATGGGTGCAAAGAGTCTCTTTGCCCTCGACAACCTCTGGGATGGTCTTGGCGCACTCACAGTCATCAACCCAAACATGAAATACTACTTTGGCAAGATGACGATGTACCCTAACTACATCCGCTTTGGTCGTGACCTTATATTATACTTCCTTAAGAAGCATTTCGACGATAAGGAAGGACTCATCACTCCTATCAAGCCTCTCGAACTCGACACGCCTATAGAGGAACTATCACAGGTGTTCTGCGGACGAGATTTCAAGGAGGACTACCGAATCCTTAACGGAGGAATCCGTGCCCTTGGTTTCAACATTCCGCCATTGGTGAATGCCTATATGAACCTGAGCCCAACGATGAAGCTATTCGGAACAGCTATCAACTACGGCTTTGGTGATGTAGAGGAAACAGGCATCCTTATTGCGGTTGATGAGATATTGGAAAGCAAGCGCGTTCGCCACATAGAATCTTTTGTAAAGGAACATCCAGAGGCTATGTGGATAACAAGTGGAGCGAGCAAAGTAGTATATAAGGACAAGACCTGTTAGGTTTTGTCCTTTTTTCTTAATATGACACATCTATGAAAATGCAAAACGATTAATCCCAGAAAACGTGTTGATAACAAGTAACGGGTAACAATAAGAAAAATAGTGTAATATGCTGCCTATATTTATTATTTCTATATATAATAAGGTATATAAACTCCTTAGAAAGATTTAGTAAAATTTGGGCATGCACTAAAATCCTTATTGTTACCCGTTACTGGCCGAGATTATCTTGCTTGTCGAGCGAGACTCATATTCAGATTGTAACCGTCTAAGTTGAAGATAATGAGATTGTTATGTATAATTATATGGCAGGGTATAGGCTGCTGACAGTCTCGATAACATAACAATAAGCATTAATTTCTGGCTGATTCACCTTATTCTGTATGCATGAAAAACGCGAAAAAATGCTCTGGTAACAATAATTCCGTTAGTAAAGTTTCGGAAGTGCGGAAGTGCCTGGAAGGCAATTCTGAACATCCGAAACTTGGATTCGTAAATTTCAATAGCAATCACAAAATGCACATTATCCTTAAAAAGAACGTGAAAACCATTCCAAAGCCATCACCCAAACTAAATACTGGCTTCAATGAGATTTGCGAGAACTATCAACTCCCTCCGATTCAGATCCGTTCCAGGTCCGTTGTAAATCCGTTGTAAGTCCGTTGATGCTCCATCGATGGGAGCGAACCTGAAGCGAAGGCAGAACGAAGGCAGAGCGAAGGCACATAAGCATTTCTACCCTTGCAGTAACAGGTAACGGGTAACAATAAGGAATTTAGTGTTAGCGTACCTCATTTCAGGCATAGTACCCCTAAATTTATTTAATCAAAAGAACACCAATAAAAACAATATATCTCCAATTCCTGATTAGTTTGGGATTGGAGATATATTGTATTATTTTGGAAGAGGTACCTCTACAGGAACCATCATGAAGACATCTTCCTCAGTTTCCTTCTGGTTAATCTTCTTTTTCCCCGATTTTTGTTTCTGGGTACGCACAGGACGGACACTTAGTCCGTAATACCGTGGAGTGTGACTATCAAAGAACCATTTATCCTTATAGAATTCTAAGGTGACTGCATCGTCGTCCATACCCATATAGAGAGTACGAGACCAATAATTTCCACTAGACCCTGCAGTAATAATAATGTTTGCGGCTGGCAAAAAAATCCAATTGTCATTTTTCCTGCTGGTTATCTTTCTACCAGTTACGCCATTCAATGTTGTCCATTCTGTTGTCGTATAGGTAGAATCGCATAGTTCCTTTATCTGTTCCAATGATGGCATCTGCCATTTACGCCCCCAGTTAACTGTTGCTGCATCATCTTCAGGGTCGAGCACTTTCTTGTAGTCAGCTATGCCGCTCCAACTAATGCAATATTTCAGCAATACAGGAACCGTACAGTCGCAATCCCACCACTTGTTGTTTTCCTTTATAAACTGATGTTCATCAGATGCGTCACTTGTATAGCCTTTGGTCTCTCCCCACGCGAAATACAATCCAAATTCCTCTGGCTTGCTTGCACCTATGTTACAGGTAGCCCATAGTGTTTTGCTTGGAAGGCCAAGGTCAACGTATTCACGAGTGTCTTTAACCGTGCCCTTCTTGTCTTTCTGCGAAAAAGCAACAAGAGGAAAAACAGCCGTAATAATTACGGCTGATATTATTTTCCTGAATGTCATAAGTATATTTTTGTTGATTTATAAGTTTTTAATGACTATATCAACGTGAGTTCGACAAAATATCATTCTTTATTTTTCATCGGGTTCACTTTGTATTATTATCAATTGGTCATCTTCTATAGGCATTACCGTTGCACCGTCGTCCGTTATTTCCGGCTTGGCTTCCTTTCTGTTTTTCTGTGAACGTACAGGACGGATATTTAGTCCATAATACCGTGGAATGTAATCATCGTGAAAATAATCATTCTCTAAGAATGACAGGCTGATTGCTTTGCTATCGTCATCTCTAGAGAGAGAACAAGACCAATAGTCTCCTCTAGAGCCCGGAAGAACGCCTGCGGCTGGCAGAAAAATTGAATGGCCATTTTTCTTACTGGTTATCTTCCTGCCATTAACACCATTCAATGTTGTCCACTCTTTTGTTGTATAGGCAGAATCGCATAGTTCCTTTATCTGTTCGGATGATGGCATCTGCCATTTACGTCCCCAGTTGACAATTGCCGCATCATCTTCAGGATCGAGTTCTTCTTTGTTGTCAATTATGGCGCTCCAACTACAGCGATATTTCATCAATTCAGGGTACTTGCTGTTGCAATCATACCATTTGTAGCTTTTCTTTTCCCACTGATGAACATCATCTGAGTCTTGTTTATAGCCTTCTGTCTCTCCCCATGCGAAATATAATCCGCATTCTTCTGGCTTGCTTGCACCAATGTTACAGGTAGCCCAAAGCGTTTTGCTTGGAAGGCCAAGGTCAACGTATTCACGAGTGTCCTTAATCGTGATTTTCTTGTCTTTTTGAGAGTAAGAAGCAAGAGGCAATAATGCCATAATAATTACGAGTGAAAGTATTTTTCTGAATGTCATAAAAATGTATTATGTTTATATGTCAGATGCAAGTCCGCATAAGTCCGTTTTCAGGTCCGTTCCTCTATTAGGCTTAAAAGCGAGGGTAGAGCGAAGGCATAACGAATGCATTTCGAGGGCACAACAGCGCTTCTAACCATGCAGTAACGGGTAACAGGTAACAATAAGGAATTTAGTGTTAGCGTACCTCATTTCAGGTCTTCAAGGATATCCTCTCTGAGGAATGGCTTGAGCTCTTCCCAAGTAAGCACGAATGAAGGCATACCAACGGCATAGCAAGCAATCTCGTATTGCTGATAGGTGAATACAAGTCCTTTGCCTTTCTCGTCAGGAGAAGGTGTCCATGCAGGAAGCGGGATTAAACCTTTGCTTTCATCAGGGAGCATGAGTTGTTCCATGAGTTGCTGATCGGTTGCGATTTTCTCATCAGCATTCTCGTTGAAATACTCTTTGAGGCCTTTCTTGAGCAATGGTTGCATGTCCTTGACGGCATTATCCTTTAGGAAATCCTTTACTATGCTACCGTCAGAGAAACGGAAAGTAATGCCTCCAAAGCCAAACACACCGCCGTGAGCACCACCTATATACGAATATTCAGAATCGTAGAAAACTACGAATGTAGAGTCCTCTGAGGTCTTGGTAACTTCCATTGAATAATCCCAAGGAGCTACGCTCTCCTTGTATTCCTTTCGCTGTTCTTCGGTGATGGTAGTGTCCTCTTCCCAGTATTTCACTTTTTCGTCATAGTCCTCCTTGGCCTGAGAATTTAACATTTTGCTGACTTCCTTGCTATAATAGTCGAAAACACTCTTCGCGTCTTTTTCATCACCATTATATTTTGCAATAAGAGGTTTGGTGTCCTCCATTTGCGAGCCTTGATAGCTGCGGATGCTGTTGCCGATAATATTGACAAGGGAATCGCGAATAACTTGTGAAACACTATCCTTGGCTACAGGTAATGCAACCTTGATGCTGATGTTGGCATACCTGCTTGAATCGGAGAAGGTGTAGTTTTCAATCTCAAGGGGATAGGTAAATGGATTTTCTAATTCTGCTGTTTCTGCAGTCTTGTTGGTGCAAGAAACAAAGACAAGTGAAACTACCGTCAAAAGGGAAAAAAATCTTGTTTTCATATTACTTTCTACTTTACTCTTTCTTCTTTTTACTTTACTCTTTTATTCCCCATCATCATTTTACAGAGTCGGTCTTGGAACATTCTTGCCTCTGCTACTGGAGAATCCTGGTGTATGATGGAAAATATATACCAATGACCGTCATAGCCCTGAAGGTAGCCTGATAGTGACGAGCCGCCCTTTGTGACCAGAGTGCCGGTCTTGACGAAAATTCTGTCCCTATATTCTGCTCTAGCCATTCTTGTCAGTAGTGAGCCGCATCTTGGACTTGCAGGAGAGGCGAGAGCCTCGTTGATGAAATAGTCTTTCAGCTTTTCATCGTAGTAGGCATATCGTAGCATGTCAACAAGAGTGTTGGCGGTGAGGAGGTT
This sequence comes from uncultured Bacteroidales bacterium, assembly GCA_902798615.1. Taxonomy (GTDB): domain Bacteria; phylum Bacteroidota; class Bacteroidia; order Bacteroidales; family Bacteroidaceae; genus Prevotella. Next base: position 11,254 of record CADBXL010000029.1, read on the forward strand.
GTCCGGAGAAAGACCAGAGCCGTCCTTATAGGCAAGCTGAGGCTTGGCAGGACGTGGGAACTGGCATTTCGTAGTATCCTCAGGAGAGAGAATTTCATTCCAGAATGTTTCGGTATAGTGCATCTTGTCCCATACCATTTCCCTTTTGGGTAGAATGCCTTTTTTCCAGTCGAGATGATAGAATAGGGCATCAGCCTTGACATTACTGCTATGGATGAGCATAGGAGTGACAATTTCCTTTATATCATGGGAAATCCTTGCCACATAGTGGTATTTCCCGTTACCCAGTTTTCCTTTTGCCTTGGCTGAGTTTACGCTATTGTCTTTTATGAAGGAAATTCCGTTGGCAGAAAGAGAAGCCATGAACTGCCTTGTGATACGTTCTCTGCCCTTCATGAGGAGTGGAGCCTTGTGGTAGGGAATATCCCATGTCTTGCCTGAAGGATGCGCTTTCAATGTGTCTTCTCTTGCAAGGTTGAGGATTACGTTACCCCTGAAGTTCCTGAAGCCCTTGTCCTTCATCTGTTTGATGAGTGGGGTGAAGTCGTCGAAAAGAGGGTCGTCGTCAGCTATAAGGAGAAGCGTACCAACGACAGTATCGCGTTTCATCTCTCCTCTTATTAGGAGTGACACGTTATAGCGATAGTTCATTCCAAGAGTCTTGAGGGCTGCAACTGCGGTTGCCACCTTCATGCAGGATGCAGGAGGCATACTTCTGTCCGCATGATATTCATATACCTGTGACTCTGTTGTCGCGTCATATACGCTGATAGCAATGAGAGAGGTGTCGAGTCGCATGGGGATATTTATGAGACTGTCCAGTTTCCTTGCCATAATCGTGTCGCAAGCCCTCATCTCGGGAGTTATAATCGCCTTGGGTTCTCTTACTTCATCCTTATCCCCCCATGAAGTGTAAATCCAGTTGAATAGCCAACTGATACCCAAATATAAGATTATGATGATAGCCGCGAGCACACCAAGTGCTGCGGCTATACGTCCATATCTAAGTTTATATTTCTTTGCCAATGTTCTTAGTTATAGTTCTCTACAAATGTGAAAAGTCTGTTCCATCTGATTCCACCGAAACCTCTGCGGTCTGGGTCGCTTGACCACCAGATGAATATTGGCTTGCCCACGATATGGTCTTCTGGTACGAAGCCCCAATAACGTGAGTCGGCTGAGTTATGGCGGTTATCACCCTGCATCCAATAGTAGTCCAGTTTGAATGTATAGGATGTAGCCACCTTACCATTGATAAGAATCTCTCCCTTATCGTTCACCTGAAGGTCGTTGCCCTCATATACCTTGATAGGGCGCTCGTAGATTGGGAGGTTCTTGAGAGTTAGCTTCACGCTCTCACCCTTCTTCGGAATCCAGATAGGACCATAGTTGTCGCGTGTCCAGCCATAGTGACCATTGAGAGGGTATAGGAAATCCCTTTCGTCCTCCGTGTATGGAGCTATTGATGCAACAATATCCTTTCGGCTCTTCAGCACCTCGTATGCACGCTTTGTAAGTGGCATATAGCCTAACCTGCTAAGCTGCGCGAGATCCTCGTTGCTTATACCGAGTTCCTTGAGGAGTTCCTCTGGAATCATACTGACGTTCAGTTTTATCACATATGAGTACTGAACGTTCTCAGGCTCTTTGTTTGCCTTGCCATCAAGATAGATGATATGGTTCTTTATCTGAAGTGTCTGACCAGGGAGACCGACACATCTCTTTACATAGTTCTCACGACGGTCGGTAGGGCGGGAGTCTATCCTGCCAAATTGATTGACCTTTGATGCAATATAGCTGCGTCCGTTCTGGTAGATTTCAGAATACAGTTTGTAGCGTTGGAGGTCGGATATGGAATCAAGTTTCGCCGATTTCTCAAAAGTGCTATAGAAATCAGGGAGATAGATCATCATGTCAGGGTCTGTGATGTTATAACCCTTAGTGGCAAGATATGTCAAAGCTCCATACTTGTAGCAGAACTCGTAGTAGTTGGTCTGGTACGCCTCTTCGCTCATGATAGAGTCACCTGCTGGATAGTTGAATACCACGATATCGTTCAGTTCCACATTACCGAGTCCCGGTGCCCTGCGATAGTCCCATTGAGGCCACTCTATGTATGACTTACAGCCAAGCACAGGCATAGTGTGCTGTGTGAGAGGCAATGTGAGTGGTGTTTGTGGAATGCGAGGACCATAGCTTGCCTTGCTCACAAATAGGTAGTCACCAGTAAGCAATGACTTCTCAAGTGAACTTGAGGGAATTACATAGTTCTGGAAGAAGAAGAGATTGATGAAATATACTGCTACGAGAGCAAATACGAGAGCATCAACCCACGACATGATGAATCTTACAGGAGACTCTGCATCCTTCCACCATTGCCAGTTTATTTTCTTTGATATATAGGCATCATAGATGAGCGGAATGACTATCAGTCCGAGCCAGCTCTTGAGCCATAGTAGAAAGAGGAGATAAAGCACCAGCACGATAATGAACTTTATCCACTGGAGCTTCATATTTTCTTGTTTCTTTTTCATTTTATTCTCTAGATTTTCTAGATTATCTAGACATTCTAGTATTTCTAGTTAGAACTTGAACATATCATCGATAGTCAGCAAACCCTGATGCTTTGCTGTGTACTCGGCAGCAAGAACAGCACCGAGAGCAAAGCCCTGACGGGAGTGTGCATCGTGCGTGATGGTGATGACATCAGCAGGAGAGTCGTAGCTGATGCTGTGGATTCCCGGAACCTCACCACGACGGATATCGTCTATGCGGAGTACGTCTGGTGCTGTCTCGTGGAGAGCCCATTTGTTCTTACGGTCAATACGCTCAACAATCTGTTCTGCGAGTGTGATAGCTGTACCGCTTGGTGCATCGAGCTTATGAATGTGATGTGTCTCCACCATGTTTACGTCATACTGTGGAAAGTCGTTCATAATCTTTGCAAGATACTTGTTCACAGCAGAGAAAATGGCAACACCTACGCTGAAGTTTGATGCCCAGAAAAGGGTCTTGCCTTCCTCTGAACAAGCCTTGCGCACATCGTCGCCATGATTCTTGAGCCATGCAGTAGTACCGCTGACAACCTTAACACCAGCTTTCCATGCCTTGAGGTAGTTGTCGTATGCAACTGCAGGGTTTGTAAACTCGATGGCAACATCAGCAGAAGCGAAAGCAGAACTTTCGAAATCCTGTAGGTTGTCAATATCAATAATGCTTACTATCTCGTGACCACGGCTGAGGGCAATCTGCTCAATCATCTTACCCATCTTGCCGTATCCTATCAATGCTATTTTCATAACTTAATTCTCGTTTTGCTCTATAACGTTGTTTTCCTCATACGCTTCCGCTTCCGCAGCAGCAATGATATCCTCTCGGCTCATCTCCTTGGGCTCTGCCGTAACATCGGACAGATCCATTTCCTCGTCGATTGTAGCTTCGAGTTGTTCTATCTGTTCATTTGACGATTCCTGTGATTCATTAATTACAATGAAATCGTCCTTCTTCTCCTCTGTGTCAGGCACATTGAGCACAGGCTCCTCTTCCATCTTGGTACGCTCTGTCTTTGCTGCAAAGATACTGTCAAGATAGGCGGAGTCTTTTTTCAGTCTTTTCAGCGTTTCCTCGCAGGCATGCTGCTGGCTTTCCTTCTTACTGAATCCTATACCTGTTGAGCCGTCGATTGTCTCAAGCACCACTGTGTATTTGAAGGTAGGAGATCCGTTCTGATCCTTTGACTGGTCTTCGAGGCGGAACGTCATCTGGATGCGGTTCTTCTGCGTCCATTCAATGAGTTTCGACTTGAAGTTTACTTCCTTGTATGCCATTTTGTCGATATTTATATATCGGCCGAGGATGCGTTCCTGCATGAACTTCATGCATGCATCGTAGCCACGGTCGAGATACATGGCTCCTACAAGGGCTTCGAAAGCATTGCCACCCATATAGCTGTTATGACTGGCAGAGCGTCCGGATGAGAGGATGAGACGGCTTAGACCTACTTCCTGTGCAAGTTTGCCGAGAGTCTCGCGCTGAACAAGCTTGGAACGTGTATTTGTAAGGAATCCTTCAGGCTTACCTGGGAAATGAGTATAGACGATATCTCCGACTACAGCATCGAGAATTGCGTCACCTAGGAATTCGAGTCGCTCGTTATTCAGTTTCTTGCCTTTTGGCTGGTCGCCTTTGCCTTTCTTGCCCTTGCTCTTCTTAGAGTCCTTTACAGGCTCGATAGGACCGCGGTGTCCAATGCTCTTGTGCATGAGAGCGAGCTTGTAATAGGCAATGTTGTGTGGCAGGAAACCGATAATCTCTTCTAAAGCAAGATAAAGCTCCTTATCCTTGCGGAATGGGAGCTTTATCCTGTCAATTATATTATTCAGCATACTTCTTGAATATAACGCAAGCGTTGTGACCTCCGAATCCGAATGTGTTGCTAAGTGCAGCACGTACCTCACGCTTCTGTGCCTTGTTGAAGGTGAAGTTCATCTTGTAGTCTATCTCTGGATCCTCGTCGCCATCCTCGTGGTTGATTGTTGGAGGAATGATGTCTTCCTGTACAGACTTAACGCATACCATAGCCTCCAAAGCGCCTGCAGCACCAAGAAGGTGACCTGTCATTGACTTAGTAGAAGAAATGTTAAGCTTGTAAGCCCAGTCTCCGAAGAGATCCTTGATAGCCTTTGCCTCAGAGATGTCACCTACTGGAGTAGATGTACCGTGAACGTTGATGTAGTCGATATCCTCTGGCTTCAGCTCTGCGTCAGCAAGAGCCTCTGACATTACGATCTTTGCACCGAGACCTTCTGGGTGAGAAGCTGTGATGTGATAAGCATCAGCAGACATACCAGCACCAACCATCTCGCAGTAGATCTTTGCGCCACGAGCCTTAGCGTGCTCAAGTTCCTCAAGGATGAGACAAGCAGAACCCTCACCCATTACGAAACCGTCACGGCTTGCAGAGAATGGACGGCTTGCCTTCTGTGGCTCATCATTACGTGTTGAGAGAGCGTGCATAGATGTGAAACCACCAAGACCTGGGTCTGTGATTACTGCCTCTGCACCACCGCTAACGATGATGTTTGCCTTACCGAGACGAATGAGGTTGAAAGCATCTGCAAGAGCGTTGCTTGAAGAAGCACATGCAGATGTTGTTGCATAGTTAGGACCGTGGAAACCGTACTTGATAGAGATGTGACCAGGAGCGATATCACCAATCATCTTAGGGATGAAGAAAGGACCGAACTTAGGTGCATCTTTGTGCTCTGAGAAGTATTCGAGCTCTTCCTGCATAGTTCTGAGTCCACCAATACCAACACCATATACCACACCGACACGGTTCTTGTCGATAGTTTCAAGATCCATCTGTGAGTCCTCGATAGCCATTGTTGCGGCTGCAAGGGCAAACTGACAGAATTTATCCATTTTACGGGCTTCCTTGCGGTCAATCCACTTTGATGCGTCAAAGTCCTTTACCTCGCAAGCGAAGTTGGTCTTATAGCGAGAAGCGTCAAACTGCTTGATTGTGTCAGCACCGCTAACACCGGCAAGCAGATTCTTCCAAGTCTCCTCTGCTGAAAGTCCAAGTGGTGTAACGGCGCCAAGGCCAGTTACTACTACTCTTTTCAATTCCATATAAAATCAATTATGGCCTCTCCCCCCGCCCTCTCCCCGTAGAGAGGGAGCCGGAAGTAGAAAGGGATTTCTATTATTCTTTATTAGCCTGTCGGTTCTCCAGCTCCCTCTCTACGGTGAGAAGTTCGATGTTGATAACATCGGAGTATGTGCAAAGCGGGGGGAGAGGCCGTAGCCTTAAAAAAAAGAATGATGATTGGGCGATAAGAGTTTTATCGACCAACCATCACCCGTTGTTCTATCATGCAATCTTGAACAAAGATAGTAATCCGTGATTACTTACTAGCGTTCTCGATGTATGCGATAGCGTCGCCTACAGTCTGAATCTTCTCAGCGTCTGAATCAGGAATAGTTACACCGAACTCCTTCTCCAGCTCCATGATGAGCTCTACTGTATCGAGAGAATCTGCACCGAGGTCATTTGTGAATGATGCCTCGTCCTTAACTTCTGCTGCATCTACACCAAGCTTATCAACGATGATGGCAACAACCTTTTCTTTAATTTCTGACATAATTGTAAAAATGTTTGTTAATTAATTGTTCTATTTTAATGTATATTTCTTACTATTTTTGAGCGCAAAAATAAATTTGCGAGTGCAAAGTAACAAACTTTTCTGCACATAAGCAAATATTTTTGAAAAAAAAGTATTTTTTGTTGCTCAAATACCTATATTGTGTGCATTTTTTTGCACAAAAATGTACTTTTTTTATTTTTTTCTGTCCGATACAAAGCTTTTTTATTTTGCTTTGTCACTTTCCAAAACTTCCAAAGCTTTCTTTATTATATCGCTGTTCTCGTTCCATACTCGGAAGTATTCCGTGAGATCCCATAGGTCTCTTGCTATAAGCGATTTGAGTTGCGGACGGAGGTACAAGAGTGTCTTGTTCTTTTCTTCCTCGTTCTTTGGCTCTACCTTCTTCTTCTTTCCTTCTTCAAAGATGCTTTCTATGTAGCTGTCTGGAATCTGGTAGTTTGCATTGAAGTCTTCGAACGTCTTATACTGCTTCTTCAGTTTTGAACGGTTCTTGTCCATATACTTCAGGTTCGCATTTACGATAACCTGTTTGGCAGCAAGCTGTCTATGGAAATCCGTATAGCGTGTAGTGTCAAGAGGCACGAAGTAATCAGGCATGATTCCTCCACCGCCATATACTGTACGCTTCTTCTTCAGAGTCTCGAACTTCAGGGAGTCGGCAAAATGTATGCTGTCGGCATTGGTGAACTCGCCATGCTTGAAGCGGTTGTCGAGGTCATGGGCATACGCTTCCTTTTCACCTTTTTTATATGGCTTCTGAATACAGCGTCCTGACGGGGTGTAGTAATGTGCCACGGTCAGGCGTATCATGCTGCCGTCTGTTAATTCAACAGGCTTCTGTACAAGACCTTTACCAAATGTCCTGCGACCGACGATGATACCTCTGTCCTGATCTTGAATGGCACCGCTTACAATCTCGGCTGCCGATGCTGTGAACTCGTTGGTAAGGATTACCACTCTGCCATCCTGCATTATTCCGTTACCCTTTGCCCTGAACTCCTGTCTGCGAATAACCCTGCCCTGAGTATATACTATAAGCTCATCTTTGGCTAAGAACTCGTTAGCAATATCAACGGCTGCCTGCAGATAGCCGCCACCATTGTCTTCAAGGTCGATGATGATATCGCGCATACCATTCTTCTTGAGTTCCCTCATTCCCTCAACAAACTCTTCGTAGGTTGTCGCGCCGAAGTTACCGATACGGATATAGCCTATCTGCGGACGTATCATATATACCGCGTCAATTGACTTGACAGGAATCTTGTCTCTTGTCACAACGAAATACTGCAAGTCCTTGATGCCGCTTCTCAATATTCCGAGTTTGACTTTTGTGCCCTTAGGACCGCGAAGACGTTTCATGACCTCCTCCTTCGACATCTTCACACCGGCAATAGTGGTGTCGTTGACCGTTATGATACGGTCGCCTGCAATAATGCCCACCTTTTCTGAAGGGCCTTTGATTACTGGCTGTATGACAATAAGAGTGTCCTCAAGGATGTTGAATTGCACACCAATACCATCGAATTCTCCCTGTAATGGTTCGTTGAAAGCCTGTACCTCCTTTGGAGTAGCGTATGTGGAATGAGGGTCAAGCTTCTCAAGCATGCCTTTCAAGCCTGCCTCTGTCATTTTCTGAGTATCCACGGAATCAACATACAGGTTTTCGATGTATGCCATTGCCGTGATATATTTCAGTATGGCTTCCTTGTCCTTGATGCCTTGAAGGAACTGAAAGAATTGAATCATGTTCGCCTTGTTTGCATCAGGATTCTGCCGTATCTGGGCGTTCAGATTCAATACTGACAATATTATTGTTAAAATTATTGCTATTCTCTTCATAATGAAAGCCCCTAACTAACTTCTCCGAGGGGGAAAGTTTATATATAGCTTTATCGCTATGTGGGGTGTCGATTATAAATTATCACTTGCCTTAGCTTGTTGAGCTTTAGCGAAAAATTATCAATTGGCTCTCCCTCTCCCCCTCGGGGGAAGTTCGATGTTGATAACATCGGAGTATGTGCCAAAGAGGGGGGCCTTAATCATACACTTCTTCTTCCTCCGGAACGTCTTCTTCTATGATAAGGTTGTCGATGATGAAGTTCTGACGCTCCATCGTGTTCTTGCCCATGTAGTATGCAAGGAGTTTCTCCACCTCGTCGCCCTTGTGCAGAGTTACCTGCTCAAGACGTATGTCCGGACCTATGAAACCCGCAAACTCGTCAGGAGATATCTCGCCAAGTCCCTTGAATCGTGTAATCTCAGGGTCTGGTCCCAACTCTTGTATAGCCTGTATTCTTTCCTCTTCGCTATAGCAATAGCGGGTGATATAGTCCTTCTGCTTCTCGCCTCTTGCCTTGAGCTTCTCGTCCTCAGCGGAAATCACCTTCTTGTTCTTTATCTTCGCACGCTTGTTGCGTACACGAAACAGAGGCGTCTGCAATACATATACGTGTCCTTTTTTAATAAGGTCGGGGAAGAATTGCAGGAAGAACGTTATAATAAGGAGTCGGATGTGCATACCGTCCACATCGGCATCGGTAGCCACTATCACCTTATTATATCTGAGTCCGTCGAGACCGTCCTCTATGTCGAGAGCTGCCTGAAGAAGATTGAACTCCTCATTCTCATATACCACCTTCTTTGTAAGTCCATAGCAGTTGAGCGGCTTACCGCGAAGAGAGAACACAGCCTGTGTGTTCACGTCACGGCTCTTTGTGATACTTCCGCTCGCAGAGTCACCCTCTGTGATGAATATGCTCGACTCTTCCTTACGGTCGTTCTTCACGTCGGAATAGTGGATACGGCAGTCGCGCAGCTTACGGTTATGCAGATTAGCCTTCTTCGCACGTTCACGTGCGAGCTTGGTAACTCCTGCCATAGCCTTGCGCTCCTTCTCACTCTCGGTAATCTTCTGTATGATGATTTCCGCAATATCAGGATTACGATGCAGATAGTTGTCCACCTCCTGCTTGATGAAATCACCTACATATTTATTCACGGAAACACCGTCAGGCGACATGTTCAGCGAACCGAGCTTGATCTTTGTCTGTGACTCGAACATAGGCTCCTCCACGTTCACGGCAATGGCAGCCACAAGACCTGTACGGATGTCGCCATACTCAAAGTTCTTGTTTGAGAACTCCTTGATAGTCTTGGCTATATGCTCCTTGAAAGCACTCTGGTGAGTACCTCCCTGTGTGGTATGCTGTCCGTTTACGAATGAATGGTACTCCTCACCATACTGGTTGGTGTGGGTAAACGCAATCTCTATGTCCTCGCCCTTGATGTGAATGATAGGGTAGAGGGCATCGCTTGTCATATTGTCTTTCAGAAGGTCCTCAAGTCCGTTGCGTGAGATAATCCTCCTGCCGTTATACATAATCGTGAGACCCGTGTTCAGATACGTATAGTTCCTGAGCATGGTCTCTATGATGTCATTATGGAAGCTGTAGTTGTGGAACAGAGTGTCGTCCGGCTCAAAGTATATATATGTGCCGTTCTCGTCCTCTGTAGGAACGGTAGTGTCGTCAACGAGCTTACCCCTCTCGAACTTTGCCGTCCTCACCATTCCGTCACGATATGAGCGAACCTCGAAGTGGGTACTGAGGAAGTTGACTGCCTTTATACCCACGCCGTTCATGCCGACCGACTTCTTGAAAGCCTTTGAGTCGTACTTACCACCAGTATTCAACTGGCTCACAGCCTCAATCATCTTACCCTGCGGGATGCCACGGCCATAGTCGCGCAAGCTCACGCATTTGTTATCGGTGATATCCACCTCGATGCGCTTGCCCGCATTCATACGGAACTCGTCAATGGAGTTGTCGATAGCCTCCTTGAGAAGAACGTAGATACCATCCTCTGTGTGAGAACCGTCACCGAGACGTCCGATATACATACCCGGACGGGTACGGATATGGTCAACGTCACTCAGGTGGGTGATGTTATCGTCGTTGTACTGTACAGTCTCCTCTATCTGTTCTTTATCTATGATTTCTTCGCTCATTTCTTTCCTCTATCTACTTTCCACTTTACTCTTTACACTATACACTATACCCTTTACACTTTAGAAGTGTAACTTCTAAGTCTCATAACCTCTCTTGAGTCGAGGTACTGCCATTGTCCGAGCACACCCTCGTTTGTCTCCATCATCGGCAGGGCGAGAGCCTTCTCGAAACCATACTTCTGATACCATTGTATGAGGTCCTTGAAGATGAGGGCATTGGCACCCTTTGCCCTGTATTCCGGAAGCACGCCGCAAAGCAGGAGGTCAACGGTCTTCGTGTCGTGGAACTTCAGAGCCTTCAGCAGATGATACCAGCCGAAAGGCAGCAGCTTGCCGTTCTTCGTCTTCTTCAATGCCTCAGAGAAAGAAGGGAAGCTAACGCCGAATCCCACCATCTCACCATCCCTGTTGTCATCAACCACTATGGTTATGAGGTTCAGGTCGGCAAGGGAAATATAGTTCTTTATAAGGTCATCAACCTGTGCATCGTCAAGACGAGAATAGTTGTATAGGTTGCTGTAGCATGTGTTCAGAATGTCGAAGAACTTCTTGCCCATACCACCGCTAACAAGCTCCTTCTTCGTCATCTTACGCGCACGGAGGTTATAGCGTTTCTCAATCATGGCTGCCACCTTGGCGAATTTCTCAGGAACCTCATCAGGCACCTTAATCTCCAGCTGCACCCAGTCGTTCTCCTTCGTGAACCCGCCCATCTTCTCCATGTGCTCCTGATAGTATGCGAAGTTATGGTTTGAGTGCATAGAAGCCATATAGTCAAATCCGCTAACCTGAAGTCCCTCACGGTCCATATCGGTAAAGCCGAGCGGACCGATTATATTCTCCAATCCGCGAGCCCTGCCATACTCCTTCACCTTGTTGATGAGGGCAGTAGAAACCTCAATGTCGTCAATGAAGTCAAACCATCCAAAGCGTACAGACTTCAGATTCCATGTCTCGTTAGCACGCTTATTGATTATGGCAGCAATACGTCCCACAGGCTTCCCGTCACGATAAGCGATATAATACTCAGCCTCGCAGAAAGCGAAAGCAGGGTTCTTGTCGCTTCTCAACGTGTCAATCTCACCCATTTCGAGATATGGGATATCGGTTGGAGAATCCTTGTAAAGTTCGGTATGGAATCTGATGAACTCCTTGAGTTCTTTGTTATTGCTAACAGTTTTAATTACAATATTCGACATTGTTATATAGGCAGATTTTTGACTTTTTAATTATATATTGTGCAAAGAATCTTCGCATAAAAGCGAAAGTGCGTGTCAGTCTTAATGAAGACTGGCGCACGGTCTTTGATTCGCTGAGTGCAAAATTAGTAAAAAACTCCCATTTAGCCAAATTTATGAGCAAAAAAGCGGAATTTCCCCCGAAATTAATTTATTGCAAGAATGTTCTCAAAAAGCGGATAGATTAGTTTCTCCTTTGCCAAATAGAATCAAAAAACAATCTGTTGTGCTAACATAATCCCAGAAAACGTGTCGATAACAGGTAACGGGTAACAATAAGAAAAATAGTGTAAACTGCTCCCCATATTTATTATTTCTATATATAATAAGGTATATAAACTCCTTAGAAAGATTTAGTAAAATTTGGCCATACACTAAAATCCTTATTGTTACCCGTTACCCGTTACTGATCGGGATTTTGCTTGCTTATTGAGCGTGCCATTGATCTTTATAAAATAAAGATAATTAGGCTGTTATACGAAATTAGAGAGCAAAATATGGGCAGCTGATAGTCTCAATAACATAACAATAAGCATAAATTTCTGGCTGATTCGCCTTATTCAGTATGCTTGAAAAGCAATGTAAAAATGTGAAAAACATTCCAAAGCCATCCCCAAAACTAAATACAGGCTTCAACGAGATTCTGCGTGAGCTTTCAACTCCCTCCGATGTAGTTCCGTTGTAAGTCCGTTCCAGGTCCGTTTCAGGTCCGTTTCAAGTCCGTTCATCAATTAACCCTAAAAGCGAAGGCAGAGCGAAGGCATAGCGAAGGCAGAACGAAAGTACAACGGCATTTCTACCCCTACAGTAACGGGTAACGGGTAACAATAAGGATTTTAGTGTTAGCGTATCTCATTTCAGACATAGTACCCCCATCTGGATATGCTCTGTTGGGTGGGACTATTAATTATTCTGGTTAGCCTTTGAAAATGGAAGAGAAAAAGTCATGTGAAAATTTGGATTTATCAGGAATTATTACTGCCCGTAAATCAATATAACTTACTTTCCATCGAAAATTAGAATATTGGTAAGCTATAAATAAGACAAAAACAATAAATCCGCTAGCGTTAAGGTTGTGATTGACTTTTTTCTGTATCTTGAGATTGAGGCTCTTCATTGTGAAGCGAGAGCCTTTTCGGTACAATGGTACAATAGTACAATAATTTTTACACACACCCTCGTAGGGAGATTAAGATAGTAATTTAATTGCAAGAGGGTTCTTAAATAGCGGATGGATTAGTTTCTCTTTAGCCAAATGACAAGTTTGGGGTGTTTCTTTTGGTGGAATAGCTTTTTTTGTTTACTTTTGCCGTAAAAAAAAAGAAAATGATAAAACTGTTCCGCTATATAATGGCTGTCGGATTGCTTGGCGTAATCGCGTCATGCGATCCTGTTAGGTATTTCCCGTTGAATGTGGATAAACTGGATACGAATATTATTGAATTGCCGATAGATACAGATAGTGCTCGTATGGAAATCACATATAATAATCTTGGCTGGAGGTGTTGTGTCTATTTGCATTTACCAGATGGTTGTGAGGTTAATGAGGATTCATTAGCCGTTTCGTTTAGTGTGCCCAATTTTAGTTGCGGAAGGGTTGAAAAAGATGTGATTGATAAGCGTAACAAACCTATTCCTCTCAGATGTAGCAAGATAGATCCATCACATCGTCTCAGTTTTGCACTTTACAAAACTGGAAATGCTGACATTGTCTATAATGTCCCTGCTCAGATGTATTTGAAAATGTCAGGTGTAATTATTAAGGACGGAAAATCGTTGGTGAATGATACGGTCACGGTTATTCCAATGGGAGTGCCAACATCGAAGCGAGATTAAATCAGTTTTTATTCCGCTTTCTCAAGAATAGCCTTCCACTCCTCAAAGCTATGCACATCGAATTTGCTCCATGTGGCAGCAAACTGATAGGTGTAATGCTGTCCGGGATTAAGGGTGGCGATAGCAAGGAGATGGTCCTGCTCATGCTTGAACTTTGTTGCCTCAGGACATCTTGCTCCTATGTAGATAACGCCATCTGAACCGTCTTTTTTCACCATAGTAGGGTCTTGGTAGTCCTCGTAGGCTATGTAGTGGTATTTCTTGTCGGCATAGACTTTGGGGTTCTCCTTATGAACCACGATGCCCACGGCAATCTGCATCTTGCGGTCGAGACCTTCATACCATACCTCGCACGTATTGAATCGCTTGCCTTTTTCCACTGATATTATCCTATGCTCGGTGTAGTGAATGGAATCGCCATTCTGAAGCCTGTAGTCAACAGGCTTTAGGGTGACGTGCATCTTCAATCGCTCTGGTGTCTGCTCCAAGAACTCGCATTTCTCCCAGCTCCAAGGGAAGATAATCTTTCCGTCGGTATCAAGCAAGGCAGGTGTGCAACAGCCAAGACTTGCACCTACGGCATAGCAATCCATACCGTTGCCCCAATCCTCGTGGAAAGACTTCATCTTCACGCCCTTAGGTGGCATGTGAAGACGGTAGCGGAGGTCAACGATAGTATCGTGTGTGTTCTTTACCCAGATATCATATCCGAACAGTTTCTGTCCTGTCTTCTGAACAGCAGGACCATACATGCGATAGGCGCACCACTCGTTTTCCCATGTGAGGTCATCCATTCGGTTATGGTATATCTTGCCAAAGACAGAAGCCTTCTTAGGAGCATCGAAAACGGGAAGAGTAAGCAACTGCTGCATCAAGGTCTTTGCCATTCGCTCATGACCGAGGTCGTTAGGGTGAAGACGGTCGGTTTCGGCATCCTTGAAGAACTTGGCATATTCGTCAGCCATAGGGTAGAGGCCGCAGAGGGCATTCATATCTATGACAGGCACAGCCCAGATGTTTGAAGCCTCCTTGACGGCATCAACATATTCCTTGAGATAGATGCCGCATTGGTTGGTATAGTCCTCGGAGCATTGCCAGTTCTTGTCGTTGGCATGGAAATTCTGACGGTGGATAGGGGTGAGGAGCACAATCTGCTTGTCGGGGTACATGCGCTTCACCTTGTCGAGAGCGATATTGATACGTCCGCGATACGTGTCCTTGTCCATGCACATATACTGGCGCTTACGCTTGGTCATCGTCTTTGGCTGTCCATGACCGTACATCACCTCCTCCTCTTTCTCCGTGTACCATTCGCCTATCTTCACGCCGTTGTTATAGTCGTTAGTGCCCATGAAGATAAGGATTGCATCCACGGAATCGCCATGCTCTTTCATGCACTCCTCTGCCTGACGCGGAATATCATCCCACATACGTCCGCTCTTGGCATATACATACGGCGTTATGCCGAGCCATTCCTGAAGGAAGGTCCAGTATTTCTTCTTGGCGGCCTTATTGCGTGGGTCGGTGATTGAGTCGCCGAAATAGGCTACGCGCTTGCCTTGCCAGGGGTGAAGACCCACCCCCTGCCCCTCCCATAAAGGGAGGGGAGTAGAATGTATTGCCGATAATGGGCATACTGCCAATATTGTGAGTATTATGAATAGTTTCTTATACATAGTCAGTTTTAGTTTAATCAATGTGGTGATAGGTTTCCGAAAAAGCCTTGTAAAGGCGAAATAACATAGGCGTGGGTGCAACCCACGTTACATTAACCACCATTTTCCAATAGCGCCGTAGGTGCGATATAATTTCATATTATATTGAGAAACATGGAATTATGTCGCCCTTACAGGGCTTTTACTATCAATCCACAACAATAGATAGGGTTACACCCTATCCTATGATATGCCGTCCTTACAGGACTTACAAGATGCTTTTCGGGAATTTCTCGCCACATTGAATTAGTTTATGCTTGCAAAGATACACAATATTCATGAGACCTCCAAGGAAATTCGGGAAATAGTGAAAAAGTTCTTTCGTCTAATATGTACAGACACAATTCATCCCGAAAGTTTTTGATACTTCCGGGATGAATTGATTATTGACAGATTATTCTTCCTTGCGCAGGATAGCGGCTGCAGCTACAAGATTCTTGAGGCTATCTACCGTCTCTTGCTCTCCACGAGTCTTCAATCCGCAGTCAGGGTTCACCCATACGTTAGCTGATGGTATTTTTGCCACAATCT
Organism: uncultured Bacteroidales bacterium; assembly: GCA_902798615.1. Classification (GTDB taxonomy): domain Bacteria; phylum Bacteroidota; class Bacteroidia; order Bacteroidales; family Bacteroidaceae; genus Prevotella. Next base: position 26,750 of record CADBXL010000029.1, read on the forward strand.
TATGCAAAGTATCAACAATCTCGTTGACTGATGGCACACGTGGCGAGTGGATGTCATACACACCTGGACCTACTTGTGTCTCGAAGTTGGCGGCATTGAGTGCGTCAAGCAATTTGAGGTCTGAACGGCTTGCCTCGAATGTGATGACATCAGCATCCATGTTGTCAATGTCCTTGACTATGTCGCTGAATTCGCTATAACACATGTGGGTGTGTATCTGCGTTTCGGGCTTTACGCCTGAGTGAACAAGCCTGAATGCTGGTATTGCCCAGTCAAGGTATTCGCTGTGCCATGCACTTTTGCGCAACGGCAGTTTTTCGCGTAATGCGGCCTCGTCAACCTGTATTATCTTTATTCCGCCACGCTCAAGGTCGAGTACCTCGTCCCTGATGGCGAGGGCAATCTGTAGAGCCTGCTCCTTGAGCGACACGTCCTCGCGTGGGAACGACCAATTGAGTATGGTGACCGGACCTGTGAGCATTCCTTTCACAGGCTTGTCTGTTAGGCTCTGAGCATATACAGACCACTCTACGGTGATTGGTGACTTGCGGCTCACGTCGCTCCATACTACTGGTGGCTTTACGCAACGTGTACCGTAGCTCTGAACCCAAGCGTTCTGCGTGAATACATATCCATCCAGTTTTGAGCCGAAATACTCCACCATGTCGTTGCGCTCAAACTCTCCATGCACCAGCACGTCAAAGCCCAATTGCTCTTGCAACCTTATACATTCAGCAATCTTCTTTTGGTTGTATTCTACATACTCTTCACGTGTGATTGTACCCTTCTTCAGAGCGGCACGCTTTGCCCTGACTTCTGCGGTCTGTGGGAAAGAGCCGATAGTGGTCGTTGGGAAGGCTGGCAGGTTGAGTATTCCCTCCTGTATCTTGCGGCGCTCACTACGGCTTGGTCGGCGCTCGAAGTCTGCGGTCGAAAGTTGGTTGACATTCTGGCGTACCTCGCTATTGCCCTCGGTACGCGGTTTTGCAAATAGCGCCTTGTTCTCCTGAAGACCATTGCCATTGGCAATATCAGAAAGTTCCGTGAGTTTCTCCTCGGCAAAAGCGAAGTGGCGTAGTATTTCTTCTGATAGTTTCTCTTCAGAGCCTACTGTATATGGCACATGTAATAGCGAGCATGATGTGCCGATGACGATATTGTCTGCTGGCACGACCTTCTCTATCTCCTTAAGCAACTCAAGCTTGTTTGTATAGTTGGCACGCCAGATGTTCTTGCCGTTCACGATGCCAGCAAAGAGCAATACATCCTTTGGGAAGCCGCTTTGTGTCAGTTCTAGTGTCTTGCGTCCCTCGATGAAATCAAGTCCTATGCCGTCAAAGCCAAGTTCTATAACGTCAGCATAGGCCTCGCGGATATCGCCAAAGTAGGTCTGTAGCAAAATTCTCAGTCCGCTTTCTTTTCTTATACGGCTAATGAGGTCTGAATAAATTGCCTTGAAGAGGTTGCGCTGCTCTTTATTTAGTTCGAGTACCAGAGACGGTTCTGCAAAGCTTACCCACTCAGCTCCAGCCTCGGCCAATTTGAGTGCTACTTGTGCGTATGCCTCGGCTGCCTGAATTGCAAAATCCTTGGCACGCTTACTGCCTGTGTATCTTGCAAGAGATAGGAAAGTAAATGAACCTGTCAGTACGGGGACAGTCTGATAGCCAGCCGCCTTTGCCTCGTTGTATTCCTCCACAGGCTTTATGTAGTCATTAACCGTGAATACCGTGTTGTCGTCAATCTCTGGCTCAATATAGTGATAGTTGGTATTGAACCATTTTTTCATAGGTAGTGCCTTCACGTCGCCTTTCTCCCCCTGATAGCCATGTGAGGCTGCGAAATATGTCTCAATGCGACCAAGTCCCAGATTGCGGTAGCGTGCTGGTACCACACCGAAGATAAATGCCGTATCAAGTACGTTGTCGTAGAACGAGAAGTCGTTTGATGGGATGAAGGTAATTCCTGCATCTTTCTGTTTCTTCCAGCCATAGTAGCGTAAATCCTTTGCGATCTGACGCAATTCCCCCTCGGTAATATCGCCTTTAAAGAATGATTCACTCGCGAACTTAAGTTCGCGTTTTTTTCCAATACGTGGAAAACCGATTACTGATGTCTTTCTTTTTGTCATACGTTCCTGTTTTTTTATTGTATTCTTGTTATTTTCATGGTGCAAAGGTATGAAAAGAATTATTTCGTTGCAAAATAATTCTGTAACTTTAGGAAAATATGCTTTGTTTGTACTAGGATCTATAACGAGTGCAGAATATTATCCTGCGCAATCGTGAAAGAAACAGGAAAGATAAAAGAAAAATCCCACACTATCAAGGAAAATTCTTGATGGTGTGGGAATAGTTATGTTAATAACAGCGGAGTATGTGTCAGGTTTAATGGATGGCCTTATACCATAGCATCCACAAGTGCCTGAAGCTGAGGGATGTCAGACTCCTTCATGCGGCTCCAGATAGTAACGGTAGGCTCTACAATCTCGATGTCCTTGCAACCTTCAAGGAGTTTCTTCATAGTCTTGGCTGCCGTTGGAGCCCAAGAGCCGTTCTCGATGATGCCAACCTTACGCTTCTGGTAAGCCTTCATCTCAAGATGATGGATGAAATCGTACATTGGAGGGAATACGCTTGCATCGTAGCTTGAAGCGGCAAGTACAAGACGGTTCATTCGGAAAGCATCCTCGATAGCCTCTGCCATATCGTCGCGGCAAAGGTCGGTTATTGCCACCTTACCAATGTTCTTCTCACGGAACATCTCTGCCACCTTCTCTGCCACTACCTTTGTACCTCCGTGGATAGAAGCATACGCAATGAGAACGCCCTCTGTCTCAACACCATACTTTGACCATGTGTCGTAGAGACCGATGTAATATCCGAGGTTCTCCTTGAGGATAGGACCGTGGAGAGGACAGATAATCTGTATGTCGAGAGCAGATGCAGCCTTCAGGAGTTTCTGTACCTGCATGCCATATTTTCCGCAGATATTGAAGTAATAGCGACGAGCCTCACAAGCCCAGTCCTCGTCGGCATTAAGAGCACCGAACTTGCCAAAGCCGTCGGCAGAGAACAGCACTTTGTCCTTTGAATCATAGCTCACCATTACCTCTGGCCAATGCACCATAGGAGCAGCAACAAAGCTGAGGGTATGCTCGCCAAGCTCAAGTGTATCGCCGTTCTTTATCTCAAGGCAGTTGGCTTTAAGGTCTTTCGTTGGGAAGAAATTGCCAAGCATGGTGATAGCCTTGCCAGAAGTGACGATTTTCACCTCCGGATATTTCTCAACCACCTCTGCAATGAGAGAGGCATGGTCAGGCTCCATGTGGTGAGCCACGAGATATGCAGGCTTACGTCCTGCAAGAGCCTCTTCAAGGTTAGCCCACCATTCCTTGCCCTTGCGGGCATCGGCAGTATCCATGATTGCTATCTTCTCATCCTCGATGAGGTAGGAGTTATATGCCATTCCGTTTGGCACTTCGTACTGGCTTTCGAAGAGATCGATGTCAAGGTCATCAACGCCAATATACTTGATTGTAGGGGTGATATTATTTACCATTTACCATTTACCATTTACTATTTAACTATTTACTAATTACTATTTACAAAAATCACGTGCAAAGTCTATCTTCGCACGAAGAAGAAAGTGCGTGTCAGCCCTAAAGGCTGGCGCACGGTCTTTGATTCTGCGAGTGCAAAGATACAAATAAGTTTTCAATTCTCAAAAAAACAAAGAATAAAGTTTTTATCGAAATTGAAATTATTACAAATTGGTGTTCTTTTAAAAAACAAAAAACATAAAAAAGCTAATCAATTAATAATTAACAATTAACAATTAACACTTGCGAAGCTTGATGAGCTTGCGAAGAACTGCGAAGCTAGTGAACTTGCGAACAATTAACATGCGGTTCTTATTGTTTTTGTCTTATTATAACGTCAGTTCGACCAAATTGCTGAAACAGCCTGCAAGGCTAACAAGCTAATAGCCTAGGGCATCGCCCTAGATACATTGAAGTTTGTCAATTTCGCCCTGTAGGGGCAAAAGCATCTTTATGTTAGGGCTTTTGCCCTTTCAGGGCGTAGTCTATCTATTGAACCAATACCGGCGCAAGCCGACAAAACAATTTTTCGCTAGACTCAACAAGCTAAAGCAAGTGTTAATTGATTAGCTTTTTCCTGTTTTTTACCTTAATGTCTTGCCGTAGGCCTGATATGTGGATTTGTTTTTATCGGGAAGCCCTAAGGCTTACCAGGAAAAATAAATACGCATAGCAGCAAGAGGCGAGGAACGAGACTCTAAGACATTAAGGGGTTCTTATTGTTTTTGTTTTATTTATAACTCAAATTCCTGATGAACGGTAAGTTGCATTGGTTAGCGGATAGTAATAAAATGGGATAGCATTAAAAAGGCAACCTCAGAAATGAGATTGCCTTTTAGTTCTAAACGCTATGCGTGCGGAGTCTTAAGGAAGGCTGATAGCCTCGTTAGGACAAACGTCAGCACATGTGCCACACTCTGTGCAGAGATCTGGGTTGATTGAATAGATATCGCCCTCAGAGATAGCCTCAGATGGACACTCGCTAATACATGTACCGCATGCAATGCAGTCGTCGCTAATTACGTAAGCCATAATGTTTTTGTTTTATTATTAATACTATTTTTGTTTCAATTAACGATGCAAAGATAGTATTTTCTTTTGGAAATACCTAAAAATAATGAGGAAAATTTCAAAAAAAGTTCATTTTTCCTCTTTGTCAAGGGGACAAATACCTTTTTGTAGGTATTGAACAATGTTCGTTATTCAAAATAGAACGTAAGTGCTATGATACTGCTTCGCGCAGAACTGACGGAAGATGCGAAGGGGAGTTTGTTCTTATCCCTTAGTGTCTTTGCATGATTTGTATTAAGACAGTTGCCAAGAGAGTACATGAACTTCAGTTCCGGTCGTAGCTTGAAGAAAGGCAGATACATATCGCATCCTGCGCCTACCTCGAAGAACACGTCGTTTTTCTTCAGCTGGATATAGTCGTTTGCCTTTGTTGACAGGTTGAGTGCAGGCGAAAGGCCGGCCATGATATATGGTCGGTGGTTGTTGAATCGCTGTGCAGCATAGATAAGGTCGAGCGAACAAGTTACATACACGCTCTTCATATCCTGTCGTGCCTGTGTATAATTGCCTTTTGTGTCAAGACTCCTATGGTCGGCAAATGCGATGTGTCGGTTGGCGAAATACATTACGGGTGCTACGCGAAAGGCGAGGTAGTCGTTAAGGCGCATCTCACCAAGCACACCGACGTGGAAACCGCCATCCCATGTATTCTGGTCGCAGGTAACAAGCGACTCTGCCTGATTGCCGTCAGCATCGGTGTAGGTTACTGGGCCGACGTTCTCAAATTCAAGGTCTTGGAAATGCGTTCCCACGATAACTCCGAAGTGCATAGGGCGCAAGTCGCAATAAGGGCGGTTCTCAACCGTCCTTTCCTGTGCACTTGCCACCAATGATGTGAGGAGTGCTATTATATATAAGGTGAAAAAACGCATATTTAATTAACCGCCCATCACAAACGGCCCCTCACCTGCCCTGCGGGCATCCTCTCCCCAAGGGGCGAGGAAGGAGTTACCTTTGTACGCTATTTATCTGATTTTATTTCCATGACTTGCCCCATTGGTTAGAAATACTAACTTTTTTCCTCGCCCCCTTGGGGAGAGGATGCCCGAAGGGCAGGTGAGGGGCCGTTGTCTTTTATTTTATTTCCAATTCCACCGGACAATGATCCGAACCATAGACATTGGTATGGATAGCCGCAGTCTTGATGCTGTCCTTCAGTCTCTCGGAAGTGACGAAATAGTCGATACGCCATCCCGTGTTCTTCTTTCGAGCCTGAAAGCGATATGACCACCATGAATAGGTTATTTCGTCAGGATGCAATGTGCGGAAGGTATCAATAAAGCCTTCGTTAAGAAGCATAGTGAACTTCTCGCGCTCCTCGTCGGTGAAGCCGGCATTCATGCGGTTGGTCTTCGGATTCTTCAGGTCAATCTCCTCATGAGCTACGTTCATATCACCACATACGATGACAGGTTTCTTGGCATCAAGCGCCTTGAGATATGCACGGAAGTCATCCTCCCATTTCATGCGGTAGTCAAGTCGGCGAAGACCATCCTGAGAGTTCGGGGTATAGACGGTGACGAGATAGAACTTCTCATACTCAAGCGTAATCACACGTCCTTCGTGGTCGTGTTCGTCTATTCCTATACCATAACTAACGCTCAATGGAGTGTGTTTAGTATATATGGCAGTGCCGGAATAGCCTTTTTTCTCGGCATAGTTCCAATAAGACTGATATCCGGGGATAGCAAGGTCGAGCTGACCTTCCTGCATCTTCGTTTCCTGAAGACAGAAGAAATCAGCATCAAACTCGGCAAAGGCTGTTTGGAAACCCATTATGCCGTTTTCTACTTTCTCGCCGTCCTTACCGGCACAGGCACGAAGACCGTTCACATTCCATGAAATAAAGCGCATATACTAAGCCTAACCAAGCCTTCCCAAAGGGAAGGATGTTTTAATGAATTAATCCCCCAAGGGGAGGATATGTTGTTAATTATAATTATTTTGCCCCCATGATTTGAAATACTAACCACTCCCCCTTGAGGGGGTGAGGGGGTGGATCCCTGACACATACTCGGAGATACTCAATCTCCGACTTCCCTTGGGGAGGGACTGGGTGGGCTACTTATTAATCAGGTTCATAAATTCCTGACGTGTCGTTGCGTTGCTGAAGATTCCAGCAAAAGCAGAGGTCGTGGTGACAGAATTCTGCTTTTCCACTCCACGCATCTGCATGCACATGTGGACAGCCTCTACAACAACCATAACGCCCTGTGGTTTCAGGGTTTCCTGAATAACCTCCATGATCTGATGTGTCATGCGTTCCTGTACCTGCAAGCGACGGGCAAAGACCTCTACTACTCGGGCAATCTTTGAAAGACCTGTGATAGTGCCGTTAGGGATATATGCCACATGAGCCTTGCCATAGAAAGGAAGCATGTGATGCTCGCACATGGAGTAGAAGTTGATATCCTTCACTATGATCATGTGGTTGTATGTCTCGTGGAAAAGAGCTTTTTCAAGAATAGCCTTTGGATCCTCACGATAGCCCTTGGTGAGAAACTGCATTGCCTTAGCCACACGAAGAGGTGTCTTTAGCAATCCCTCACGCTCTGTGTCTTCTCCAAGGAGTCTGAGAACTTCCTTATAATGACCAGCAAGCTCATCAAGAGTTTCTGGAACTACATAAGGCTCTGTTGATTCTATATTACTATCAAGCATTTTATATAAAAAAAAACGGCCCCTCACCTGCCTTTCGGGCATCCTCTCCCCAAGGGGCGAGGGGGAAATTACATTTATTGTTTTGAGGAAATCACTTGAGGGGCTAATACTGCACGCTTATCGTGCCTTTTACAAGACAAGCCTGCGGGTAATACTTCTTTACCTGTGCAAGTACGGCGCGAGCCTCTTCCTGTGTACGGTAGTTGCCCATACGGCATTTCCATGAAGGAGAATAGAAGTGAACATACACAGGCTCGGAAGGGAAGTAGCGCTTCATGTCCGTACCGGCTTTCTCAGCCTTTTGGCGGTCGGTGCGGGAATTGCCACCTGAGAATACCTGAATACGGAAGCCTGTTGTCTTGTAGCTGTTGCGCATCACCTTCTTACGGGTATCTACGGCAGCATCTTCTCCTGGGGTTTCGCTGTTGTTGTTCGCGATATCTGTGCCGGTATGCTGTGTGGCATCCGGTCTGTTGTTTTCTTGTGGAATGGATGTTATGGTATGTGGGACGGCAGGTGTTGGATTGGTAACACCATTATTCGCAGACGGCTGCGGATTGCCATTAACCAATACGTCGATAGCCGGACTTTGTGTCACGGTTACTGTGCCCTTGCCGGTTTCGTTAGCGCGAAGTCCGTCAAGGAATTTCTGATTCTGAGCCTGTATGCCCAGACTGCAGATTAATGTGAGAATAAATGTAATTAGTCTATTCATTTTTTTAGTAAGGAAATGAAAAGTGAAAATGGGGAAAAAGAATTTCTCATTGTTCACTTTTCATTTTTCATTTATTGTCTTGGAAGATTAGTTCCAAGCGTCGATGATACCCTTGAAGTCAGCAGCCTTCAGAGAAGCGCCACCGATAAGGCCACCGTCGATGTCAGGCTTAGCGAAGAGCTCAGGAGCGTTAGAAGCCTTGCAAGAACCACCGTAGAGGATAGTTGTGTTGTCAGCAGCCTCTGCACCGTAAACCTCAGCTACGCAAGAACGGATGAAAGCGTGGATTTCCTCTGCCTGCTCAGCAGTAGCGGTCTTACCTGTACCGATAGCCCAGATTGGCTCGTAAGCGATAACGATGTTCTTCCACTCCTCAGCAGAAAGGTGGAATACAGAACCAGCGAGCTCAGCCTTACATACAGCCTCCTGCTTGTTAGCCTCACGCTCAGCGAGAGACTCACCGATACAGAAGATAACCTTCAAACCGTTAGCGAGAGCGAGGTTAACCTTCTCCTTGAGAATCTCTGGAGTCTCGTGATAGTACTCACGACGCTCAGAGTGACCGAGGATAACGTACTCAGCACCTGTTGACTTAACCATCTCAGCAGAAACCTCACCTGTATAAGCACCAGAAGCCTTGTCTGCGCAGTTCTCAGCAGAGAGCTTGATGCAGCTGCCCTTGATAACGTCAGCAACGCTTGCGAGGTGGATGAATGGAGTACCGATGATAACATCACAGTTAGGGTTCTTTACTACCTCTGTAAGTTCCTTTGCGAGAGCAACGCCCTCCTGCAGGTTCTTGTTCATTTTCCAGTTACCTGCTACGATTTTCTTTCTCATTTTTTGTTTTGTTTTTAATAATTTATATATCCTGTCGGATTTTTCTAATTCTTTTTTCGATAGCCATCTTGACCACATCCAAAGTCTGTCGGCAATGGTGAGCAAGGCAAGAGGCAATACAAACCCGAGCAGTATCAGGGCTATTCTTCTGGCTAAGCCATCCTCAGGCAAATGCCCGAACTCAGACTTGCTCAACGGCTGCTTTATCATCTCGTCGGCTGGCAGGAGGTTATGGCTCCACTTGCCGATTACAGTACCGTCTTTCAACAGAAGGAGTCCCGGATTGCTTCTGACGATTGTCTTCAGCGTTATCTCGTCCGTGTTATAGAACGGATATTCTGCTCCTGTCATATCCTTCCAGCGTGCAATGGCTGAATCGCCACTCGCCGTAAGGCAATAGAACTTATAGTGGTTCTCTGCGGCATATTCATAGATCATGTCTATGTTACCGAAGTTCGTGTCGTCGGCCTGTTCCAGATGCGGAGAGACAAGAAGGAAAACATATCCCTTGTTGATAGTCTCGGTCAGGTCATCGCCTGTCTGCATATCCGTGATGGAGAAATCATGGATAGGTGGAACATAGCCCTCGCTTATCTGTTTTGACTTGGAGTCTATGAAAGTCCAGGTAGAGTCAGGGTATTCCTCCAACGTGAATTCCTTTTGAACCCCGTCCTTCTCCAATATGAAGGTGGTCTCAAACTCAGGTGCCTTTGCTCCTTCGGGTATTTCCATTCCCTCAGGAATATTAGCACCTATGTGGTATGGTCGGAAGTCGAAGACAGGCAGGTCGTACAAACTCCATACTGATGTGCCGAGGATGAAGAGAATGGTATAGTGGAATACAATCCATTGGTTACTGAGATTCACGAACCTTGGCATCTTCAATGGCCATCTCGCTATCACAAATGCAAGTGCAAGGAGGATGATGTTCTTCAGAAGCGTTTCGCCATTGCTCAGACGTATCGCGTCGCCGAAGCATCCGCAGTCGCTTACCGGGTCTGACGCCCACACCCATACAGTTACCAGAGTCATCACGACCATGAAGACGAGCATCACGTTGGCTACTATTTTCCTCAGTATGGCGAAGAGAAGGAAAACACCAAGCGAGAACTCCAAAGCCGACAACGCCACAGATGTGGAGAGAGTCAGCCAGTCAGGCACATACTGCAACAGCCCCAGCGCCTCCGCATAGTCCTGCAGCTTATACTGCGTTCCTATTGGGTCAACCGCCTTAACATATCCTGAGAAGATGAATGTTATGGAGAGTATGACTCGGGCAATGTTAATCAGTATTGTTTGAAGCCTCTTCACTTTTCTTCCTTGGTCTTAATGAGTCCGAATACAGCGTAGTTTATGATGTCCATATAGTTTGAATCAATACCTTCTGACACGCTAACCTTACCCTGATGATCCTCAATCTCCTTTATCCTGTTTATCTTTGTGAGGATGAAATCAGTATAGCTTGTAACCCGCATTCCGCGCCAAGCCTCGGCATAGTCATGGTTCTTGCGAATCATTAACTGCAAGGTCTCTTCCGCAAAGTGGTCGTAAAGTTCAATGGCACGCTTCTTGTCAATGTCGGGCTCGTCAACGTAGCCTTCCTGCAACTGTATCAGCCCTATGATGCCATAGTTGACCAACGCCATTATCTCGGGACGGATCCCCTCTTCAACCATAGCCACCTCGCCAGTCTCAAGCTGACGAATGCGCTTTGCCTTTATGAAGAGCTGGTCGGTAAGAGAAGATGGACGGAGAATACGCCAGGAGGCACTATAGTCTCCCAGCTTTGCGGTAAAGATATCTCGGCACTCTTTTAGTGCGCTTCTGAATTCTTCCTCAGTTGTCATAGTCTTAATCTTTTATGAGTCAAAGGTCGAAGGTCAAAGGTTGAAGGTCGAAGGTCAAAGGTCGAAAGCCTTAGTCCTTAGTCTTTAGACCTTAGACATTAGTCTTTAGTCTTTCGACTTTAGTCCTTAGACTACATTATGAGTGCAAAGTTACTCATTTTTAGCGATATTTCAAAGAAAAAGCCTCTGAAAATGCCAATTCATATAGGTCATTTATCTTTTGTCAACTCTTTTTGACGTTTGTGAATGTATTTTATCTTTGCACATTCCAGATTGAAAACGCCCTGAAGGGAGTCACGATATGCTCTCAATTCGTTGAACTTCTGGAGTTCTTCCTGGGTAGCCGTACATGCTTTGCGATGTGCCTCTACCTGTGGTTTCATCTCGTCAAACTGCCTTATTGCTGACTGAAGGGCGGAATCCACCTCAGCAAGATTTGCCTGTGCCATTTTCAGAGATGCCTCCTGATGGAACTTCAAGGCTTCCCTGCGCTCTTCTACAGCCTCGGGATAATAATGACGCATAGAGTCTATGGAATAAATCACACGCTGATAGTTGCCGGCCTCATAGTCAGCCTGTATTTCCTTGAGCAACTGCTTGGCTTCAGGGTTTTTCTCGCAACCTGTGAGGAGAACCGTACTGAAAGTTACACAAATAGCCAATCTGAGTACTTGTAACGATGTCATTGCTATGTTTTTACGTAAATTCATGGTGCAAAAGTACTAAAAAAATCAGAAACACCCGAATATGTCATTCTTTTTTTGTAATTTTGCAGGCGAAATGAAGGATTATACTGACGCCGAACTGGCGGAATTACTTGATAAAGATATTTTTCACATGATTTCAGAGGCTGCCGACAGCCTCGGTCTTGAATGTTATGTGGTAGGGGGATATGTCCGTGATATATTCCTCGAAAAACCATCTGATGATATTGACTGCGTGGTGGTGGCTCCTAACGGAATGCCATCCCCTGGAATTGCTGTTGCCAAGAGTCTGAAGAAGAGACTTGGCAAGAAAGCCTCTCTTTCTGTATTCAAGAACTTTGGAACAGCACAAGTGAAGGTATATGGAAGGGATATAAACGAATCGGCTTCCTCTCTACGGGAGAGGGCGGGGGAAGAGGCTGTTGAGGAGTCTTCTATAGAAATAGAATTCGTCGGCGCTCGCAAGGAAAGCTACCAGCGTGATTCCCGCAAGCCTATCGTTGAAGACGGCACTCTTGAGGATGACCAGAACCGTCGTGATTTTACCATCAACGCTATGGCTATCTGTTTGAACAAGAGTCGCTTTGGTGAACTCGTTGACCCGTTTGGAGGTGTTGATGACCTGTATGATGGAATAATCCGCACACCTCTTGATCCAGACATCACTTTCTCCGATGACCCTTTGCGAATGCTCCGTTGCATCCGCTTTGCTACACGCTTCAACTTCCTTATCGAAGACGAGACTTTCGAGGCTCTTGAACGTAATGCCGAGCGTATCAAAATCATTAGTGGAGAGCGCATAGCAGAAGAGTTGAACAAGATTCTTATGACCAAGCATCCAAGTCGTGGCTTCGTGGATTTGCAACGCTCTGGTCTCCTTGCAATTATCTTCCCTGAACTCTCGCAGATGGATATGGTCGAGACTAAGAATGGTCGTGCCCATAAGAATAATTTCTACCATACTTTGGAGGTGTTGGAAAATCTTATTTCGCAAACCACCAACACCCAACCTGCTCCGACAGGCACAAATGAAACCTCCGTCGGTTCTCCGGCTCCCTCTCTACGGGAGAGGGCGGGGGGAGAGGCTCCTCTCTGGCTCCGTTGGGCAGCAGTTCTCCACGACATCGGCAAACCGAAGAGCAAGCGCTGGGATCCTGTTCAGGGTTGGACATTCCATGCCCACAACATTATAGGCGCAAAGATGATTCCCGGTATCTTCCGCAGAATGAAACTACCTATGGATGCCAAGATGAAATTCGTACAGAAGATGGTGGAACTTCACATGCGTCCTATCGCTATTGCCGATGATATTGTTACCGATTCTGCCGTTCGTCGTATGGTGAATGATGCTGGTGATGATATTGATGCTCTCATGGCTCTCTGCGAGGCTGATATAACGAGCAAGAACCAACAACGAAAGCAAAAGTTCCTTGACAACTATCAGCTTGTGCGCCAGAAGATTGAAGACTTAAAGGAAAAGGATTTCAAGCGACTTCTCCAACCTGTTATTGACGGTAACGAGATTATGGAGATGTATAATCTCAAACCATCACGAGAAGTCGGAATCCTAAAGCAATATCTCAAGGATGCTGTTCTCGATAATAAGGTTGAGAACGAGCGCGAACCTCTCCTTGCCTTGCTCAACGAGAAAGCAAAGGAATTAGGTTTAGTGAAGTGAAGAGTGAAAAGTGAAGAGTGAAAAGTGAAGAGTGAAGAATTTAAGTTACCATTTATTGCGAAAGGTTGATAGACTGCCTTAAACTGCAATACAAACTTAAATTCTTCACTCTTCACTTTTCGTTTTTTACTCCTCCTTACAACCACCTTTCCTTTTATGATCCTCCATCGATAGTCCATCAGTCCTCCATCGATCCTCCATCGAAACGATGGACTTGCGATGGAGTAACGATGGAGTAACGATGGAGTATCTACGGTATTTCTGCGGCAAATCAAGGGAAAATCTACGAAATAAAAAAGCTTATGCCCGAAATGGACATAAGCTTTCCGTTACCATACAACCTGTAATTTCACCAAAACCAAATTTCTCTAAATCCTCTATTTTTTTTCTTCCTTTACATCTTTTCTCTTGCCTTTTATAAAGCTACTGAGAATCGAATTTTCCATAGGAGCGATTCGAATACTATTATACTCTGTTGGTGGTATTGTGAAGAAATATCCATCTTCCGTTATGCTAAAGTCCAAACCCCTTTTCCATCCATTTTGAGATAATCCCTTCAGAATTGGCCTAAACAATGCAGATTCAGGACGTTTTGTTCTCAGCTTCTTCTTAGCTTCTTCATATGCTTTGTAGTTATAATCGTAGATTTGATTTCCGTTATGGGCAAGGTAGTCCTTTGTGACTTTATTGACCTCATCCATTATCTTCTTAGCCAACACTTCATCCTTTTGCGGAATGAAGAATGTTTTGCCGTTACGAACTTGGGATGATTTCTTCCCTCCAGTTCCTTTTCCCGTAAGGATGTGTTCCTTATCGTAATTTTGCGAATTGTAATCCCATGATTTCACGCCTTCCCGATTAAAAACAGGAAGTATGACATTCCTATATGCTTCGAAATCAAAGTATTCCTCTTTAGCATAATCCGCATATTCTATTCTTTTGTGTAAAATATGGAAATAAATAAGTTTTCCAATCTCGGTTTCTTTTGAACGCATACTAAATGTGAGAGTTTCCGTTGTATCTGGAAATTCCCAATCGTCCTTGCTTTTTTTTCTGCTTTTGTTTGATTCAAGGCATATAGAATAATTTACTGTGTCGATATCTCGATTGTGATTTTCAAAATGATATGATTCTTCAGATGTTTCCATTAGCGAATCTAACATTTGACGGACACGGGCACAAGTTTCCTTATAGATTTTTTCTTCATTATCTATCCTGGACTTCAAAGAGTCTGCATCTGGGGCTTCCTCGCCCCTGGCTAATTTGGAATTAATAAAATCAGTTATTCCCTTCATGTTGCGGAATGAACGCTTTAAATTAAGGGTATGTTGAAATATAACGTATGTTCCCTTATCGTGGACTTTGCGTTTCCAGTCATACCCGCCAATAGACCTGGTAATTTCGTCAAGTCCTAACTCCCTCTGTGCCAACGTATTCATAGCCAGCACCAAGGAAAATATTATCGTGATAATTCTTTTCATAAATTCTTTGCTTTATTAATTAATCGCACTTCTTGCGTTGAGGGCTGCCACTCTTCGTACTACCAACTCGCCTCTTTCACGAATGTTTCTTGTAAACTCTATGAAAAGTTTCTTGGATTCTCGTATATCAGGCTCTTCGACTTGTGCTATATCATTTATATCATCCATACCACCCATAGGCTCAGCAATAGGTTCTGCCTCTTGTCTTGTGATGCTCTCCTGTTGCTCTTCTTCAGCTCTTCTTGATACGCGAGACTTGTGCTTTGTCTTGTGCGTGGGCAGAGGCTTTGTGGAGATTTCACTTTTGACTAATTCTTTTGTCTCAACAGTCTTTGGTTCTGTTTCGACATCTTTCTTAGGCTCAACCTTTGCTATTTGAGGCTTGCTGACGGTCTCTTCTCTTGGAGGACCGAGGAAGACGATGAGCAAGGCGGCAACACAGGCAGCTGCAACCCAAGCCCATAGCCTGATGAAGCGAGGCTTCTGCTTGCGCTCAGCCATTATTTGGTCGAATAGTGCCTCGTCGATGGTCAGTTCGCCAAGCATCTCGGCTATGACCTTCCAGTCATCGGGTGCATCCTTTCGGGAAACTTCAAGAGCAAGAAGTCTCTCCTCCTCGGCAGTTGTCTCGCCGTTGAGATATTTCTGGATTAATATTTCAATCTCGTTATATGTCATGTTGTTAATACTTTTACTGTTAAATCAAATCGGGCTTGCGCCCTGTGGCGGAAAGTAAATTAGAAGTAAATTAATTCAGTAAAATATATTCAGTAAATTATTATTTTTCAGCATTTCCAAGCGACGGATGTCGCTCCTGTAATTTACTGATTTAATTTTCTCCTAATTTACTTTCTAAAAGGAGCATTTACTTCCCGAAAGAAGAATTTACTTTCTAAGTCTTTCTTTAATTTCCTCGAAGACTTTCTTTCTTGCTGCCGAGACAATACTCTTTATCGAAGGTTTCGCGATGTTTGTCCGTTTTGCTATGTCGTCAAGCTCAAGACCTTCTATCTGCCTCATTTCAAACAGGCGTCGCTCACTCGGTTTAAGATGCTGAACGGCTTTGTCAACAGCCTCATGAAGTTCCTTTGCCTCCAGAGTCTCGTGAGGCGACGCCCCCACATCCTTTCCTGGTGGTGCTATCTCCTCATTCGATCTGCATAACACAAAAGGGCTGGATTTCCTTTTCCTCGCTATATCCAGACAACAATGTTTTGCCACCCTGATGGCAAGGGCATCATGCCGGGCACCAGACTCCATTCTGTCGATGAACTTTAGAAGAGCTACCAATCCCTCCTGTGCAACGTCCTCGGCATCATCATCATTGCCGAAGAAACTGCGGCCTACCGAGAGCATCAACTCTCGGAGCGCTGGGGCTATATGTTCAAACTCTTCTTGGGTCATTCTACAATATAAGCGTATGTCAATGTGAAAAGTTAAGTTGGAAAATCATTTTTTTTTTACTATAATATTTTAAACGCAAAGACGATGCGTTTATTTTTGAACATGGAACTAACGAAAACTCCGTTTCTTTAGTGTTTTTTGTTTAGGAATAAAACTTTGCGTCTCTGCGTCTTTGCGTTTAATATACCATTGCAAAGATATGCATTTGTTTTTTATCATGCAATAGTTTCTGCATGGAAAAACATTTTTGATGGATTTATTTGGTAGATCGTTTGATATTTATTAACTTTGCACTCACAAAATCGAAGACCGTGCGCCAGCCTTTGGGTTGACACGCACTTTTTGCATCATGCGAAGAAGCACTCGCAAAAGACGAAGATGGATAGCAGATAATTGTGATTCAGCATAAAATTTATTTACTACATTAATATGAAAAGGATTTTTAAGTATGCGCTAATGCTCGTGGTGGCTATTACGGGTGTTATGGCTGTATCATCATGCAGTAAGGATGATGATGAGAAAACTGAGGTTGTTGAACTGCGTGCAAAACTCGATGGCTCGTGGACTCTTATGAAATATGATGGGGGCGATATCACCTGGGGTGAGTATATGGAGATTAAGGGTGATTCCATGATATGGAACAGCAGACTGCAAGGCGTGGATTCCAAGTATAAGCTCACCTTCGATTCTGGCACTTCTTTCTCAGCAAAATGTGTTTGGGTAAGTGATGGGAGTGATGCGTATGACTGGGAGTTCAAAGTCATAAAGTGCACTTCAGATTCATTGGAGACAATCGACTCTTATGAGAAAACTCGCGTTTTCGTCAGAAAATAGAAACATGTTCTTGTAATAACAATAACCCCTTGAAATACCTTCAGCGTTGGTATCTCAAGGGGCTTTTTCGTTTATAACTGAGACTTGCTCTTATTCCTCAACTGTGAATCCCAGAGCCTCTATGGCAGAACGGATTTCATTGATATCGGCATTTCCGTCAATCTGTGCCTTGCCTGAAGCAAGGTCAACGCTTGCTGATGTCACACCATTGCAACCGAGAATAGCCTTCTCCGCATTTGCGCGACAATGGTTGCAGTTCATTCCTTTGATTGTTATTTCCATATCGTGATTTTTTGTAGTTATATCGCATGATTCCTCGTCGTGGCAATGACAATGGTGATGACCGCCGTGATAGTGATGCCAAGCCGCATTGATAAGCAGAAGCATGAGCACTCCTGTGCAAATCCATGAGAAGAGAGAGGTCTCTTCGTGGCAACATTCTGCTGATGGGGCTATTGTCGGTATGAACCATTCGCGTGGCAGAAGATGGTCTATTGTGAGTCCGAAACCTACAGCTCCTGCAATGATACTTGCCAGATACGTGATGAGGGTCTTCCTGCCCATAACCTTATTAATAACGAGTATGCTTGCCATATTACATGCAGGACCTGCCATAAGCAACACCAGAGCCGAACCTGGTGTTAATCCCTTCAGCATCAGGGCTACTGCGATAGGAATACTTCCCGTAGCGCACAGATACATTGGTATGGCAAAGGCGAGCACAAGTAGCATACTTGCCAACGAGTTATCCTTGAATACCTCGAAGAATGAGTCAGGCACAAGCACGGTTATCAGTCCTGCCACTATCAGTCCTATCATCAGCCATTTGCCTATATCCTCCATCATTTCAAGGAAAGCGTAGGATAAGGCTTCCTTTATCTTCCCAATAAAAGAATGTTCGTGCTCGTGTGAATGTTCGTGGTTGTGACCGCATCCACACTCACAATGAGCCTCTACAGGTTTATTATGCTGACTTTCCTCTCCCTCCCTCGGGAGGGCTGGGGAGGGGTCTTTGTCCGCCATATTCACCATCTGCCCTCCGAACAATGCTGTCACGAATGCTATGATTGGGCGAGCTATGGCGAATGGAAGTCCCATGAGCGAATAGGTGGCTATGATTGAGTCCACGCCTGTCTGTGGTGTTGCTATGAGGAATGAGGCTACTGCCCCCTTGCTTGCTCCTTCCTTACGGAGCGACATAGCCGTTGGGATTACTCCGCATGAGCAGAGTGGGAGAGGGATGCCAAAAAGGGCAGAGTAAAGCACGCTACTGAATGTTGGCTTGGCAAGATATCGGCTGTATATCTGCCCTGGGATGAATGCGTGCATAAGTCCTGCAAGGAGGAATCCTAATAATAGGAAAGGAGACATTTCGTTGATGAGATGTAGTATTTGTTCCATATTTTCCTTTGTTTTTTATTTCTGGGTACAAAGGTATATAAATGTCGGTGCAACGCTGTTGCAAATACTGCTTTTCTGTCAGAATGACATAAAAAATACTGCCATAACGCCATAATGACATAGCGGGTGTGCTTGGCAAATATGTTGTATTTGAAAAACTGAAATACTGAAAACTGAAATAATATAAAATATAAAAGGAGGTAAATATGAATTTCGAAAAGTTTACAATCAAGGCACAACAAACGGTTCAAGAAGCCGTCAACGGTGCACAACGCAGTGGTCAACAAACCATTGAGCCAGTTCACATTCTCCGTGCTATCTTGACGAAAGCACAGGATGTAGCAGGTTTCCTGTTCCAGAAGCAGGGCGTTAATCCACAACATATATCACAGGTGGTGGAGAGTGAGATTAATCATTTGCCAAAGGTATCTGGTGGCAATGGTCAGCCTTATCTTTCAAACGAAAGCAATCAGGTGTTTACCCGTGCAGAGGCTCTTGCTCAGGAGATGGGCGATGAGTTCGTTAGCGTGGAGACATTGTTCCTTGCTCTCGTTGAGGTGAATAGTACGGCAAGCAGGATTCTGAAGGATGCAGGTCTTAACAAGCAGAACGTGTTGTCGGCCATCAAGGAACTGCGTCAGGGTAAGAACGTGAAGTCGCAGTCGGCTGATGATAACTACCGTTCACTTGAGAAATATGCCAAGAACCTTGTGGCTGATGCCCGAGCTGGAAAACTCGACCCTGTCATCGGTCGTGATGATGAGATTCGTCGTGTGCTCCAGATTCTTTCTCGCCGTACCAAGAACAACCCTATATTAATAGGTGAGCCTGGTACTGGTAAGACTGCCATCGTGGAGGGTTTGGCACAGCGTATAGTTCGTGGTGACGTGCCTGAGAACCTGAAGGATAAGATGCTCTATTCACTCGATATGGGTGCTCTTGTGGCAGGTGCGAAGTATAAGGGCGAGTTCGAGGAACGACTGAAGAGTGTTATTTCTGAGGTTACTGGAGCCGACGGTCGTATCATCCTCTTCATCGATGAGATTCACACCCTTGTGGGTGCTGGTGGTGGTGAGGGGGCTATGGATGCTGCCAATATCCTGAAGCCTGCACTTGCCCGTGGCGAACTGCGTGCCATAGGTGCAACAACGCTCAATGAGTATCAGAAATACTTCGAGAAGGATAAGGCTCTGGAACGCCGATTCCAAACCGTCATGGTTGATGAGCCTGATGAGATGAGTGCAATATCAATCCTCCGTGGATTGAAGGAGCGCTATGAGAATCATCATCGTGTACGTATTCAGGATGATGCCTGCATAGCTGCCGTGAAGCTCTCAGAGCGTTATATCTCCGACCGATTCCTGCCTGATAAGGCTATCGACCTTATGGACGAGGCTGCCGCAAAACTTCGTATGGAGCGCGACTCTCTTCCAGAGGAATTGGACGAGAAGACACGTCGTCTTGCCCAACTCGAAATAGAGCGTGAGGCTATCAAGCGTGAGAATGACGAGGATAAACTCGCACAGCTCAACAAGGAAATTGCCGACCTTCAGGAGGAGGTGAGCCAGTATAAATCCAAGTGGCAGAGTGAGAAGGAACTCGTAAATAAGATTCAGCAGAACAAACAGCAGATTGAGCAGTTGAAGTTCGAGGCTGAACGTGCCGAGCGTGAAGGCAACTACGGTAAGGTGGCTGAGATTCGCTATGGCAAACTGAAGGCTCTTGAGGATGAAATCCAAAGCATACAGTCACAGCTCCATTCAGCTCAGGGTGCTGAGGCTATGGTAAAGGAGGAGGTTACTGAGGATGACATAGCCGAGGTTGTAAGCCGCTGGACGGGTATTCCTGTCTCTCGTATGCTCCAAAGTGAGCGTGAGAAATTGCTTCATCTGGAGGAGGAACTGCATCATCGTGTTATCGGTCAGGACGAGGCTATCACAGCCGTCAGCGATGCTGTTCGCCGTTCTCGTGCAGGACTTCAAGACCCAAAGCGACCTATCGCAAGTTTCATCTTCCTCGGAACAACTGGTGTGGGTAAGACTGAGCTTGCAAAGGCTCTTGCCGACTATCTCTTCAACGATGAGACCATGATGACTCGTATTGACATGAGTGAGTATCAGGAGAAGTTCAGCGTGACAAGACTGATCGGTGCGCCTCCGGGATATGTGGGCTATGATGAGGGTGGTCAGCTTACCGAGGCTGTCCGTAGAAAGCCATACTCTGTGGTGCTCTTCGATGAGATAGAGAAAGCGCATCCTGATGTTTTCAACATCCTTCTTCAGGTGCTTGATGATGGTCGTTTGACCGACTCTAAAGGTCGTACCGTCAATTTCCGTAACACTATCATCATCATGACAAGTAACCTCGGCAGTCACCTCATTCAGGAGGAGATAAACAAGAACGGTGGTGCTCTCAATGCCAGTCAGTCAGAGGCTCTATTCGGTCGTATCTCAGCCTTGCTGAAGCAGACCATCCGTCCTGAGTTCCTCAACCGTATTGACGAAACGATAATGTTTACTCCGTTGAACAAGGATGAGATTGCAGGTGTTGTTCGCTTGCAGATGAATGCCGTTAGCAAGATGCTGGAGCAACAAGGCTTCAACCTCCGTGTAACCGACAAGGCTGTGGAATATCTTGCTCAGGCAGGATTCGATCCAGAGTTTGGTGCTCGTCCTGTTAAGCGTGCCATCCAGCGCGATGTGCTCAACGCTCTCAGTAAGTCCCTTCTTGCAGGTGAGGTTACTCGCGAGCACGAGATAGTGATTGACGCAAACGACAGCGGCATCACGTTCAGGTCAGGAAAATAGTTTGTTTATATTAGGTTTGTCAGTTTTAATCAAAACACCGAGCCACCGTAGGAGTGATTCCTGCGGTGGCTTTTTTTGCATGTAGTAAGATTTAACGTAGATTCTTCTTTCTTCCTCCGAAGTAAATCCGATATAAATACATATAAAATCCAATTATATTACCATAATAATACAATAGTTAATGGTATTATTATGGTATTATAATGGTAATATAATGGTATTATAATGGTATTATCATAGGAGGAATAGAGGAGGAAAGAGGGAGAATAGTGGAAGAATGGGATGAGTTAAGAATTGCAAAAACACAATTTCTTGCTGATTTAGAATAAATATTATTACCTTTGCACAATATAGACTAAAAAGTTTTTTTTTGAAAAAAATGTAGATGATTTAAATCTATTTTTCTGAAATTGCGTCTTTATAAGTATAAATGGTTGATAAAACAGTAAAAATAATTTATAACAAAAACAAACTCTATGAAGAAATCGATTATTACTTCCATGCTCATGCTATGTGCTATGAGCGGTTGGGCACAGGGAACTAAGCCCCCTGTCAATGATTCTATTTGTGTATTTGACGGAACTGTGACAAATGTTCCTGATGGTACAGTTGTTTATTTGGCTCTTCCAATTCGCGAACATCCCGGAGCATATAAACCTGATACTATAACTACTGTCAAAGGAGGAAAATTCCACTTTGAGAAAGCTATTCCTGCTGGAGACGACTGTTATGTACGAGTTAGCAAATATGGTTCTATGCTGAATGTCAAATTAAATCCAGGCATGAAGACTGTGATAACAGGTAATGGAATGGAGCCAGAAGAATGGACAGCAGAAAATGACCATCCCGACCAGAAAGAAGCCAATATATATAAAAAATACAAGAAGGAGAAACTGGCTGATTACCTTGCATTAAATGCTCAGATAAATGCAGCAAACGCAAAGATGTATGAGGCTCAGTTTGATGCAAAGGACGAAAAGAAGGCAAAAGCAGCATCTGATGAAGCCAATAGAATAGCAAAGCAGCTAAGGCCATTGAGACTCAAATATTTTAATGTCATGTCAGAATTCATCAAGAACAGGGACTTTAGCGCAAGTTATGAGTCGGAACTTGCAATGATTTCACAGGATGCGTATTATTCTGATGATGAGGAGAAAATGAATATTTGCCGTGAACTCTTTGCAAAGGTTCCAAAGGATTACATGAGTGAGAGTATTTACTTTGTTAAGAAATATCTCTACCCTGAAATCAAACCTCTAAAAGCTGGTGATCAGGTAAAGGATTTTACTCTCAACGACCACGACGGAAAACCACATAGCATAATGGAATATGCGGGAAAAGGCAAATATCTGTTGCTTGAGAGTGCTCGTAAGGCTTGTACGGGTGAAGTATTGGATAGACCGAAGGAATACTTAAAGGAACTTCACAAGAAATATGCCGATAAGTTTGATGTCGTTACCCTTGCAATCAGTCCAAAGGAAATGTTTGATGATAAGGAATTCCCACGTGAAGATTGGTTGGAGCTCGGTTTGAATGAGACTTCTCCATTCGAGGAAATCATGAGCACATATTTCCCAAAGGAAGAACGTTTTGTCTTCATTTCTCCAGAAGGAAAGATTTTGGCTAAATGCCGTCCAGACAAACTGAACGAAGAAATCAAGAAGTGTTTTCCATTCGTTGAGTAATGGGAAGTGTTTTTATGATAGATAACTACAAAAAGACGGTGAACATTTCGTTCACCGTCTTTGTTTCGTATTGGGTTATTCTATACCGGTAATCGTGAGGGAATTGCCGTTGACCTTGAATTTTACGTTGCATTCCATACCTTCAAGTATTCCGCAACACCTCGTTGACATCATCCCCACCCAACAGAGCATATCCAGACGAGGGTACTATGTCTGAAATGTGGTACGTTAATATTCTTTCTTCTTGTCATCGTTGATGGTCTTGTATTTCCAATACTCTTTTAGGAAATCGATTCTCATCCTACCATAGCTTTCAGTCATTATAATAGCAAATCGTCCGTCATGCATCTTGTCAATCCATACTCTGAAAAGTGGATGGCTACTATCAGTTCCTTGCTCAACAGGATTCTTGGGAAATGTTCTGCCATTCTGTAATGTTAAATTCCTGTCGTAATAGGAGTTGATATCATTGAAAATATACGATTCGTCTTGATGACTGTCAAGATAGGTGTGTGTAAGTGCTTTGAAATCCTTTATAAACTGCATTGCCATGTCCTTGGGGATGATATGAACATCGCCGTGAGCTGCACAGAGATCAGGGATTTTCATGCCTTTATAAGCTGTATATAGTTCAGGATGTTCTTGCAAATAGTTCTTTGAGTATCGATAATCAAATGTCTTGTTTTCTATGCCCTTCTTCTTAAATGCAGACTCAACGAATTTCTTGTAAGCCTGAATGTTGAAAGGCTTTGTTCCGGTAATGACGGAGTCTATAGTTTGCGTAAAACTAAACATGACAAGACATCGTGGAACTTGCGGATTGTCCGAATTGTCATGGTCCATCTTTGTAACTTGAATAAAGTCGGCTCCGGACATCTTTGGCATGTTCTTGAAATTAGAGCCGATGGTTACTCTATTGTCCTTTCGAGGATTCCAGGACATGGAAATCATCAGACTGTCACAATCGTTCTTCTCCCACCAGTATGACTCGTAGGCACTTTTACGAAGTTGTTGTAGCCCTTGCAATAATGTTTCGTATTTTTTTTGGAGTTGTTCCGCAACCCCTCCCGTTGCTGCATTCGTTGTGGAATCTCCTACTGATGAATTTGTCGTTGCATCGGGAGATTTCAAGAGGGGGATTTGAATTATCAAGTCCTTTCTGTTATGGTATGAACTGGTTTCACTTTTAGTGAGGAGGATACCATATTCCCCCAAAGGTTTGACTATTGTTTCTTCCACTCTGTCAGAGAGAGTCTGTGCAGAAGCATTAATGCTTAGGAGCGCGAATAACGCAATAATTAACTGTTTCATAATTCTTGGTTTTTAATTGCTTTATATGCCCTTGCTGAGAGTTCCATGCCTTTCGCGCGAATTTTAGACTGAAACTCTATAGGGTCGTTGAAAATATTATTGTCAAAATTTTGCATGTTTGCGGCAATCATAGCCTTCACATATTCCTCTGCTGTCATTCCTGATATTGTTAGGGTATCAGTTTCTTTCAAAGGATTTTCTGGTTGTACCATTGGTCGTGACTTTCTTGCAACCGCCTTTCTCGCCTTTGGCTTAGATGGCGTGGCGGGTTGTTCGCAAGTGGTCTTTTCTTCTGTGATGGTGACTTTTTCCTGAACAACAGGAATCGTCTTTGTTTCTACCTTGTTGTTGTCAGCCACGATGGTATCGGCTGATTTTCGTGGGTAAAGCGTGAAGACTAAGATTAAACATGCAGCTATGCCAGCTATTGAAAGCCAAGGCCATATAGCGCGTTTCTTGGCTGGTTCAGCCACAAACATAGCGTCCACTTCTTCCTGAGTGAAGTCGTAGGCATCAGTATCAAAACTGCTGAACAGATCCTTGTAGGCTTCCCATTCTTCTGGAATATGCTCGCTGTGAGAGAAGTAGTCTTTCAACATCTCCTCTTCCGCTTCTGTTGTCTGCCCTTCCGTGAAGCGCAGCAGCAGTTCCTTTATGTTATCTTCGTTGTATTTCAGCATATTGACTTTTGCATTTTATTGATTAATGCGGCTCTTGCCTTGCAAATCATAGCTCTTACCGATGATTCTGACGTGCCAAGCATTTTGGCAATCTCTGCGTATGACAGGTTTTCTACGTTTCTCATTCTTATCAATGCCCGTTGCTTGTCGGTTAGCGAGGTAATGGCATCTTGTAGCCTTTGATGGTTTTCCTTATCTTCAAGCTGTTTGTGGGCATCATAGTGGTTCGTCATCAATGTGCAGTTGTCAATGTCGGTGGTGAATCTCCTGTCGCGAACCATATTGAGCGAGATATTCCTCACCACAATACTTGCGAGATTACGCATCTTTGCGAAATCATCTATGTCTTTACGCTTAAGCCATAATTTGATGAAAGCCTCTTGCACGACATCGTCAGAATCTTCGGAACTTCCAAGATAGTGCATGGCTTGCTGATGCATATGCATCCGCAATTTCTGCGCATTTTCTGTGAACTCTTGTAATTCCATTTTCTTGCTTGTTTGCTATAATAACACGAAATGGACGATTTCGCTACCAGAAAAAAGGATTTTTTTTTAGTTCATAGTGCATAATTCATAATTCATAGTTGGAGGGCGTATGCTAACTATGCACTATGAATTATGAACTATGAACTAAAAAATATTATGAACTGTTAGGATATTGCCATTGACCTTGAATTTTACATCCCGACCAGCGAATGGCATTCCGTAGATGCGGTTAGGGTCATTATGGTATTGCGGACGTGGGTCTTGCGAAAGAACGCCTCGGAGTGAGGAAAGTTCAGTTGCTGTGAATGTCTTGGCTATTTCCTCTGGGATTATTACTTCGAGAGGTTGCCAGTCATTGTTGTCGGTGAACCCTCCACGGGCATCGGGATGGGCATCGGCATAGGGAATGTAAGGCTTGATATCGTAGATAGGAGTGCCGTCCATAAGGTCTGCGCCAAGGACGAGAAGAACGGCCTCTCCCCCCTCCCTCCCCCGTAGGGAGGGAGCCGATTCGATAATGGCTCTATCGTTTTGTGATACTAATTTCACGCAAGAAAGGCCTATCGGGTTGGGACGAAATGGGGAGCGTGTAGCGAAAACTCCCAGGCGCTCATTACCTCCAAGGCGTGGAGGACGAACGGTGAGACCTCTCTGCTCATGTTTGTTGGCTGAGAATCCCCAGATAAGCCAGATATAGTCGAAGCCTTCAAGGCCTCGTATGGCATCTGGTGAAGAGAATTCCTTCTCGAATACAATCTCACCAACAAGATCCTTTACCACACCACTCTGGCGCGGAATACCGAACTTGCTCGTCAATGGCGAACGGAAATATGCTATGGGTTTGATGTTCATTTTTTTTGAAAAAAAAGTCTAAGGACTAAGGTCTAAGGCTTTTGACTTTTGACCTTTGACATTTTGCTATTGCAAAGGTACACAAAAAAACACTCACGGCAAAATCATTCCTCAGAATTATTTGTCGTGAGTGTATAATTTATCTCAAATACATGGTATTAGTAAATACAGACTATCTCCATTCCGTTTCGTGTATTATCCATTCCCTTTTTATTG
The DNA here is from genome assembly GCA_902798615.1 of uncultured Bacteroidales bacterium. Taxonomy (GTDB): domain Bacteria; phylum Bacteroidota; class Bacteroidia; order Bacteroidales; family Bacteroidaceae; genus Prevotella. The sequence goes on from CADBXL010000029.1 coordinate 53,026, forward strand.
AGATGAGTCTAAAAAACTGTCAAATATGTATTCCTTTTAACTTAATATGCTTTTTCGTGAACACCTGCTACGGCTCTGCCAGAAGGGTCGTTCATGTTCTTCCAAGCCTCGTCCCATTCCAAAGCCTTGGCTGTTGAGCAGGCAACGCTTGCCTCATGAGGAACTGCCTTTGCTGCACTCTCTGATGGGAAGTGCTCTTCAAAGATTGAGCGATAGTAGTATTCCTCCTTGCAGAGAGGTGTGTTGATAGGGAAACGCTCTGCTGCATGAGCCATCTGTTCGTCGGTGACAGCCTTAGAGGTGATTTCCTTCAGGGTGTCAATCCAAGAATAGCCTACACCATCAGAGAACTGCTCTTTCTGTCGCCAAGCCACGGATTCTGGAAGCATATCGGCAAAGGCTTCGCGGACAACCTTCTTCTCCATTGTAGAGCCTGGGCATAACTTGTATTCCGGATTGAGCGACATTGCAACATCAAGGAACTCCTTGTCAAGGAAAGGCACACGACCTTCAACGCCCCATGCTGACAAAGACTTGTTTGCGCGAAGACAATCATAGAGGTGGAGCTTTCCGAGCTTACGGACAGTCTCTTCATGGAACTCCTTGGCATTAGGAGCTTTGTGGAAATACAGATAGCCACCGAACACCTCATCAGCACCCTCGCCTGAAAGTACCATCTTGATACCCATAGACTTGATGACACGGGCAAGGAGATACATTGGGGTAGAGGCACGGACGGTTGTAACGTCGTAAGTCTCTATGTAATAGATCACATCGCGGATAGCATCAAGACCTTCCTGAATGGTGTAGTTGATTTCGTGGTGAACAGTTCCGATATAATCAGCAACCACCTTCGCCTTTGCCAAATCTGGTGCACCCTTCAAGCCAACAGCAAATGAGTGAAGTCGAGGCCACCAAGCCTTCTCGTCACCTTCAGCCTCAATACGGTGGGCTGAGAATTTCTTTGCTATGGCAGAGGTAACAGAAGAGTCAAGACCGCCAGAGAGCAGTACGCCATAAGGCACATCGCACATAAGCTGGCGCTTAACGGCAGCCTCAAGAGAATCGTGGATAGCCTCTACGCTCTGCTTGTAAGTGAGACTTGCGGTTTCCTTGATTTCCTCACTGGAGCAGTCGGTTGGCATCTTTTCCATCCACTCGCGAGTGTACCATTTCTTCAGGCTCTTACTATCGCTTGTGTAGTAGTGGCCAGGAAGGAATGGCTCGTACTCGTCGCAGAAACCTTCGAGAGCCTTGAGCTCAGAGGCGCAGTATGTCTTACCGTCCTTGTCGTGGCCTATATACAAAGGGATAACGCCTATTGGGTCACGGCCTATGAGGTACTTGTCTGTTTCCTCGTCATAAAGACAGAAAGCAAAGATACCGTTGAGCTTCTCGAAAATCCAAGAAGGATCCTCAATGCCCATGCGTTTCCAGTCACGATAGAGCGCAAGGATTACCTCACAGTCAGAGCCTGTCTGGAACTCATAGCGACCTGCGTACCATTTGCGAATATCACGGTGATTGTATATCTCGCCGTTGACAGCAAGCACCATTTTCTTATCTGGAGAAAATAGTGGCTGCTGACCTGATTCCGGGTCAACGATACTAAGACGCTCATGCGCCAAAATTGCGGATCCACCTTCGTAGATACCGCTCCAGTCAGGTCCGCGATGACGGATCTTCTGCGACATTTTCAATGCCTTCTTTCTGAGCTCAGGAGTCTGCTCCTGAATGTCAAGGATACATGCAATTCCACACATGGTTTTCTAATTGTTTCTTTAGTTGATATTAAGTTTGCTGTTTAATACCCTCTAAATCCCCCTTAAAGGAGGATCTGAAGGCGATTGTAACCCTCTCCCCTTTCGGAGGGTAGGGAGAGGGCGTTTTATTTTTACAATTGTCAATTTTCAATTAGCATTAGCATAATGCTTAGTTGTAGCAAGCCTCACCATGCTCATAGATATCGAGACCTTCTTCCTCAATGATTCTATCGCAACGGAGACCGTGAGTGTATTTGATACCAAGGAATATAATCATACCTGCTACGAATGCGAATGCTGCAACTGTAACTGCACCGAGAGTCTGAACACCTACCGTACATTCTGTACCGTTGATAGAAGAGTCGCAGAACACACCTGTCAGGATTGTGCCGAGGATACCACCTACACCGTGAACAGATACTGCACCAACAGGATCGTCGATCTTGCAGACCTTATCAATGAATGCAACTGAGAGACACATTACCACGCTGACTACACCACCGATGATGGCACTTGAACCGATACTTACGCAGTCGCAACCAGCCGTGATGCCTACGAGACCAGCAAGAACACCGTTACATACCATTGAGAGTGATGGCTTACCATCTACAATCCAAGTATATGCGAGAGCTGCGAGACCACCTACTGCTGCTGCCATGTTGGTTGTAACGAATACGTGTGACATGCTAACTGCATTGTCAAAACCTGTTGCAGCAACCGTAGAACACGGGTTGAAGCCGAACCATCCTACCCAGAGACAGAACACACCAAGAGCACAGAGTGCGAGGTTGTGACCTGGAATAGCGCGAGACTTACCGTTTTTGTCATACTTGCCGATACGTGGACCGAGAACGATAGCACCTGCAAGGGCGAGAACACCACCGCAAAGGTGAACTACTGTTGAGCCTGCGAAATCGTGGAAGCCCATCTCAGAGAGCCAGCCGCCGCCCCATGACCAGTGTCCCTCGATAGGGTAAACGATGGCAGAGATAAGCATTGAGTATATGAAGTACATGGAGAACTTTGTACGCTCAGCCATAGCACCAGAAACGATTGTTGCTGCTGTAGCACAGAACACCGTCTGGAAGATGAAAGTACATTCTGCAGGTACGTTAGAGTCAGAACCAATAGCAAAGAAACCATCCCAGCCGATGAATGAGTTTCCGCTTCCGTACATTATAGAGAAACCAAGAATCCAGAACAGAACAGATCCGCACATAAAATCGCAGAAATTCTTCATCAGGATGTTGGCTGTATTCTTTGATCGTGTCATGCCTGCCTCAACGAGAGCGAAACCAGGCTGCATCCAGAACACGAGCATTGCGCCAAGTAATACCCAGAGGGTGTCAAGACCGTTTACATAGTCTTTAGCTTCCTCCGCAACTGCGGCGAGAGGCATTATTGTGGAAAGTGTTGTTGTTATCATATCGTTTCCCGTCCATTTTACTCTTGACGGGTTAAGAGCTCTAAATTGATTGTGTTGTGTTTGTCTGTGTGTGTTTGCGTTGTTGGGAGTTTTTACTCCTTACTCTTTATTTCTTGTCTGCGAGTACCGTGTCTCCGCTATCTCCTGTGCGGATAGAGTAACAATCAATTACATCGCTAAGGAAGATACGACCGTCACCAACCTTGCCTGTGTGTGCTACTGTCATTATTACCTTAATAGTAGGCTCAACGAACTGCTCTCGGCAGACGATTGTGATCTTCACGCGCTCAATCACATCAGTAGAGTACTGTACACCTCTGTAAATGCGCTCCTGACGACTCTGGCCAATTCCGTGTACATCGTGGTACTCAAACCAGTCAATGTCTGAATTAAGGAGAGCCTCCTTGACATCCTCGAACTTTGTCTTACGGATGATTGCTTCAATCTTCTTCATACCTTAAACTAATTAAAATGTGAATATTTGTGTCACTTTGTAACTTTCTGAGTGCAAAATTACTACTTTTTGTTAATATTTCAAAGGTTTCACTATCATATTGAATAATAAAAAATGGTTGGTGTTACTAATTGTAAAAACATCTTTTGGAATATATTACAAATTGAAAGCATTATACCTTAAAAATATTACAAATTGTAAGTTACGGGAAATTTTTATGCAGTAATGTCACTATTTGTGCTTGTTTTCCGACAAAAAGTAGTAATTTTGCACTCAGAAACAAACAAATAGCAATCGAATGGAGAAATCGACTATACAATTTACCAAAATGCATGGCGCGGGTAATGATTATATATATGTTAATACATTAATATATAATATAAAGGATCCAGCCAAGGCATCAATCGAATGGAGCAAGCCTCATTTCGGAATTGGTAGTGACGGGTTGATTCTCATAGGAGAGGCTACAGAGCCAGACGCAGACTTCTCGATGCGGATATTCAACAACGACGGCTCGGAAGCAATGATGTGCGGAAATGGAACGCGATGTGTTGCAAAGTTCCTTCACGACAAAGGGTTGACCGACAAGAATCCTATCCGCCTTCAGACTCTCTCAGGCATCAAGGTTCTCAACCTCCATCTCAATGCCGATGACAAAGTAGAAACAGTCACGGTAGATATGGGAGAGCCTATTCTCAAGCAACCGGCACAGTTCGGGGTTCACGGAGGAAAAGCAACAAACTGGGAACTAACAGCCGATGGTCATCAGTTCATCGGAACATTCGTTTCAATGGGAAATCCACATTTCGTGATCTTCCTCGATGACAAATATGAATTGGATGCAAATCCGGATAGTGACAAGGAACTCTTTCCTCTCGATCACTTTGGTCCAATCCTTGAACATCACGATGTCTTTCCTCAGCGATGCAACATAGAGTTCGCGCAGATACTTCCTGACGGCACAATCCGAATGCGAGTATGGGAAAGAGGAAGCGGAATAACGCTTGCCTGTGGCACAGGAGCTTGTGCAACGGCAGTAGCTGCAAAGCTCACAGGTCGTCGATCAAACGAAAGCAACATCCAAATGGATGGCGGAACCCTTAACATCAAATGGGATGAAACCACCAATCATATCCTTATGACAGGCCCAGCGGCTATCTCATTCGAAGGAGAGATTGCTCTCCCGGAATAAAGGATAAAGATTAAAGGGTAAAGTTGAAAGAAGAAAAAAGCAAACTTACAACCACGAGGTTATGAAAAACCATCCTTGGTTTTTCTCTACTTCAAAAAGAATATAAGAACATGGCATTAATAAACGAACACTATCTCAAGCTCTCGAACAACTACCTGTTCGCTGATATTGCGAAGAAGGTGAACGCCTACAAGGCCACACATCCAAAGGCAAGAGTGATAAGCCTCGGTATCGGAGACGTAACTCGTCCACTCGTACCAGCAGTAATAGAGGCTATGCACAAGGCTGTTGACGAGATGGCGGTAAAGGCAACATTCCGTGGATATGGCCCGGAAAGAGGATATGAATTCCTCCGTGAGGCAATCATCAAAAATGACTTCCTTCCACGTGGCATACACCTCGATCCTAATGAGATTTTTATCAACGATGGTGCAAAAAGCGATACTGGTAATATCGGAGACATAGTTCGTTGGGATAACTCCATAGGCATGACTGACCCTATCTATCCTGTTTATATCGACTCTAACGTGATGTGCGGACGAGCAGGAGTATTCGAGAACGGATCATGGAGCAACGTAAACTATATGCCATGCACGGCAGAGAACGGATTCACGCCACAGATTCCTGATCATCGCGTAGATATGATTTATCTCTGCTATCCAAACAACCCTACGGGCACAGTACTTCCAAAGGAAGAGCTTCGCAAATGGGTTAACTACGCGCTCCATAATGATACTCTCATCCTCTTCGATGCAGCCTACGAGGCTTACATCCAGGATGATGACATCCCACACTCAATATATGAGATCAAGGGAGCACGTAAGGTGGCAATCGAATTCCACTCCTACTCAAAGACGGCAGGATTTACTGGTGTGAGATGTGGATACACAGTCATTCCAAAGGAACTCTCAGCGGCCACTCTCGACGGTACACGAATAGAGCTTAATCACCTCTGGGATCGTCGTCAGTCAACAAAGTTCAATGGCACCAGCTATATCTCTCAGCGAGCAGCAGAGGCTATCTACACTCCAGAGGGTAAGCAGCAAGTAAAAGAGGTCATTGGCTACTATATGACCAATGCGGCAATAATGCATCGCGCACTCACCAATATGGGACTTGAGGTCTTCGGCGGAAGAAACGCACCATATCTTTGGGTAAAGACGCCTAATGGCATGGAGTCATGGAAGTTCTTTGAGCAACTTCTCTACGGAGCAAGCATCGTCTGTACTCCAGGTGTAGGCTTCGGACCATCAGGCGAGGGATATGTCCGCCTAACGGCATTCGGTAATCGTGAGGATTGCGAAGAGGCTATGCGCCGCATGGCTGAGTGGATGGCTAAGTAATCTTGACAATTCAACAACATACACACACATAAACAACAACGGTTCCCGTCGGGCAACCGGCGGGAACATAATACAAACACAAACAAAAGAAAGGAAAAAGATTATGAGAACATTCAAGGTATTGGCTTTGACACTCGTTGGAGTGCTGAGCGCAAGCGTAGCAAACGCACAGGATGAAGTAGAGGTTAGTGTAGGGGCTGATGTAGTAACCAATTATCTCTGGCGTGGTCAAAAGCTCGGAGAAGGAAGCATACAGCCAACTCTTGGTATTAGCTATAATGGTCTTAGCGTAGGTGCATGGGGCAGCTATGGCATCACAAATCCTGATGATACCAAGGAGTTCGACCTTACTGTTGCCTATACCACAGGTGGATTCAACATCGGAATAACCGACTACTTCTTTACCAACCAGTACGATGAAGTTAAGTACTTCAAATATGATGCCCACGAAACAGCCCATGTATTTGAGTTCAACGTAGGTTATGACTTCGGACCTCTCTCAGTTCAGTGGTTCACAAACTTCGCTGGAGCTGATGGGTATAACAAGGACGGAGAGCGTGCATACTCTTCATATGTGGAGCTTGCAGCACCATTCAAGCTTGGAGGTCTCGACTGGAGCGCATCATTAGGCGTAGTGCCATTCGCAACAAGTTTCTATTCTGATGCAGATGGTTTTGCGGTAACCAACCTTTCCGTAAAGACAACCAAGGACATAAAGGTAACTGATTCCTTCAGCATCCCGGTATTCGGTCAGATCACAGCCAACCCAAGCAATGGCAAGGCATACTTCGCACTTGGATTCACACTCCAGCCATAGGAGAAAGTGAAAAGAGAATAGTGAAGAGTGAATAATTTGAGTTTGTTTTATAACTTAAAAGCATTCAGGAACCCTTTCTTATGAAATGTAACTTAAATTCTTCACTGTTCACTCTTAACTCTTCACTCTCAAAATTTGGTAAACTCATAAAAAATCACTAATTTTGCACCCGCAAACTTAGACCAAAAGTTATTTAGGAAAAAAATCAACAAATTTTATAACTTTGCCCCTCAAAGTCTCTCCCGTTTGGGAGAGGTGGCAAGAGGCTCAATAAAAGATTAAGACAATGGCAAATTTAAGATTTCAGGTAGTCGCTGAGGCTTTCAAGAAGAAGCCAATCGAAATCCCAGCACCGGCAGAGCGTCCATCAGAGTTCTTCGGCAAGTACGTATTCAACAAGCAGAAGATGTTCAAGTATCTTCCTAAGAAGGTTTACGACAAGATGCTTGATGTCATCGACAACGGCGCACCACTTGACCGTGCAACTGCCGACAAGGTAGCTGAAGGCATGAAGAAGTGGGCTATGGAGCTTGGCGTAACACATTGTACTCACTGGTTCCAGCCTCTTACCGACACCACTGCCGAGAAGCACGATGCATTCGTTGAGCACGACTGGAAGGGTGGCATGATTGAGGAGTTCGAGGGTAAGTCTCTCGTACAGCAGGAGCCTGACGCTTCTTCTTTCCCATCAGGCGGTATCCGTTCTACTTTCGAGGCTCGTGGCTATTCTGCCTGGGATCCTACATCACCAGTATTCGTCATCGGCGATACTCTGATGATTCCTACTGTCTTCATCTCATACACAGGTGAGGCTCTTGACTACAAGACACCTCTTCTCAAGGCTCTCCATGCTGTTGACAAGGCTGCAACCGACGTTGTTAAGTACTTCAACCCAGATGTTAAGAAGGTACAGTCAAACCTCGGTTGGGAGCAGGAGTACTTCCTCGTTGACGAGGGCCTTTATTCTGCACGTCCTGACCTTCTCCTTACTGGCCGTACCCTCATGGGACACTCTTCTGCTAAGGATCAGCAGATGGACGACCACTACTTCGGCTCTATTCCAGAGCGTGTAAGTGCTTTCATGCGCGACCTTGAGATTCAGGCTCTCGAGCTTGGTATTCCTTGTAAGACACGCCACAATGAGGTGGCTCCTAACCAGTTCGAGCTTGCTCCTATCTTCGAGGAGACAAACCTCGCTGTTGACCACAACATGCTCATCATGTCACTCATGAAGAAGGTGGCTCGTCATCACGGTTTCCGCTGCCTCCTCCACGAAAAGCCATTCGACGGCGTTAACGGTTCTGGTAAGCACAACAACTGGTCACTCTCTACCGATACAGGCATTCTCCTCCACGCTCCTGCAAAGGATGAGGTTGGCAACCTCCGCTTCGTTACATTCATCGTTGAGACTCTCATGGGTGTATATAAGCACAATGGTCTGCTCAAGGCTTCTATCATGTCAGCTACCAACGCTCACCGTCTTGGCGCTAACGAGGCACCTCCAGCAATCGTTTCTTCATTCCTTGGCAAGCAGCTCACAGAGGTCCTTGATCATCTTGAGAACTCAAAGGATGATACAATCGCTATTTCTGGTAAGGCAGGTCTCAAGCTCGACATCCCTTCAATCCCAGAGCTTCTCATTGACAACACCGACCGTAACCGCACATCTCCATTCGCATTCACAGGTAACCGTTTCGAGTTCCGTGCAGTAGGTTCTGAGGCTAACTGTGCATCTGCCATGATTGCCCTCAACTCTGCTGTTGCTGAGGCTCTCGTAAACTTCAAGAAGCGTGTTGATGCTCTTGTAGCAGGTGGTAAGGATCTCCATGCAGCTATCATTGCTATTCTCCGTGAGGATATCAAGACATGTAAGGCAATCCGCTTCGACGGCAACGGCTATTCTGATGAGTGGGTAGTAGAGGCTACAAAGCGCGGTCTTGACGTAGAGAAGTCTTGTCCGCTGATCTTCGACCGTTACCTCGACAAGGAGTCAATCGAGATGTTTGAGTCTCTTAACGTGATGAACGCCAAGGAACTTGAGGCTCGTAACGAGATTAAGTGGGAGACCTACACAAAGAAGATTCAGATTGAGGCACGTATCTTCGGCGACCTCTCTATCAACCATATCATCCCACAGGTTGTAGCTTACCAGACAAAGCTCGCTCAGAACGTGGCAGCCCTCAAGGCTATCCTCAGCGACGACGAGTTCAAGGTACTTGCAGCAAGCAACCTCGCTCTTATCTCTGAGATCTCAGAGCGTGTTAAGGCAATCGAAGAAGGTTGCGAGGCACTCACAGAGTCACGTCGCGTAGCCAACAAGATTGAGTCTGAGCGTGAGAAGGCAATCGCTTACCACGACACTGTTGAGCCACTTATGGATCAGATCCGTTACCACATCGACAAGCTCGAGGCTAAGGTTGATGATGAGGTTTGGACACTTCCTAAGTATCGCGAGATGCTCTTCATCCGCTAATAGGATTAAGACCCCTACCCCCGGCCCTTCCCCCGTGATGGGGAAGGGAGGAGAGCCGAAAGGTTTGCGAAAGGTCATTCTGCGCCAGCCTCTTGCCCCTTACGGGGAATGTCGAAGAGATCGACGGCTCGAAGAGGAAAGTCAAAGGGTGTCCGTAAGACAGGAAGGGGTCTCTTCACTAAAAGATACAATAAACAATCTATTTCTTTTATTGGTTGTTTAAGTTTGCTGAGCCGTACAGCCGTGAGGTTGTATGGCTCTTTTATGTTGTCATGACATTGAAAATCATAAAATTCAGATAAATCCGTTTCCCTTTTCTTTTGACCACGGAAGACACGAAAAACACAGATATGCTCGCTGGCGCTCGTTTTGCTTTCCACATTAATGTCCGTTAATGTCACATTAATTCCTCATTAATTTTCCGTAACTACTCAGCCCCCACTCGTAGGGTGTTATTTCTTTTACGCGAATTTCCGTAAATTAACCGCAAATTATCCGAAAATTATTGTTGTTTACATATGAATAAAAGAATTTACGATTAAATTCACGGATAATTCATCGCCGAAGGCAAAAAATAGGGGTGCTGAGTAGTTACATTTTTTCACGCATGGATAGTTCAGAAAAATCTTTGCGTCTTTGCGTTTTGTAACCAACCCACATAAAAATAACCTGCGTTCCCAAAATGGGAATGCAGGTTATGGTATTAATGATATTGCGTGATTATATCACATCATCCTCATCGATAGTATCATCATCTCCCGGGTATATCGGGATATGAGAACTGTTATGCTGATCGTAAGGATCATTATTACTGCCAACGAGCAGAGGGATGCTATTCATCTGCCTTTCTACGCTAATGCCCGGCTTTGTATATTCTCTTTTCATCAACTTCACAAGTATGTGTGCAAAATTATTTTTATTATGATTGTATTGATTATTTAATTATATCACATCACCATCATCGACAATCTCATCATCATCATCATCGAATGTGCCGAATGGCTTATCGCTCAGCTGATAGATATTTGGTTTTGCGCTACTTTGTAGGAGATGATATTTATGTTTTAAATTTGCCAAGCGCATCGTTGGCTCAATATATTCCTTTTTCATTTTCTTCATGTTTAAAGAGTGAATAGTGAATAACGAATAGTGAATAATACTTAATACTGCTATCGCCGAATGGAAACACTTCGAAATCTCATACTGGTGTCCACCAGTATTAAGTATTATTCGTTATTCTCTATTCACTTTTCACTTAACTACAATCTTCTTTCCATTCTTAACGTAAATTCCAGGCTTGAGGTTATTGCCGTTAACCGCACGACCATTCAAGTCATAGTAAAAAGATGATTCTGCATTAGCCTTGCGTAACTGACGAATGGCAGTCGTCTCATCCTCAAACACCATGCTGAACGGACGGGCATTAGCCGAAGACGAAATGGTGAAGTATGCCTTGCGAGCAGGAACATTAGTAGCCCCGAAGCTATGGAAACCGAACTTGTTGTTCTTGTTGCTAAGCATATAGAGAGTCTTGGCATCGTTAGAGGTGAGGGAAGTGCGAAGCGTAGGCTCATCCACACCGCGAAGGTCGTTCTTAACGCTATACTCAGCAGCAGAAACATCATCGCGAGTCATGCTGATGTCGTTATTCTCACTTACAATGATAACGGCAGTACCCTTTGGAATCACCTTGCCAAGCAAGTGCAAAGTAATCACGTCATCACCTACAGTAGCGGTATAGGCACAGGCATTCTCTTCCTCATTAATACGATAGCCTGCATCGCCACAATAGAAAGAAGTCCAGTTGATATCCTCTATCAGACTGCCTTTAAGGCTGATCTCCTTCATAGGCTCCCATACAGCCGTAACGCTCACGTTCTTCTGTGGCATTTCGAACCAGTTATCCTTGATAGTAACTTCCTCGCTTTTGTAATTTACCAAATCATATCCCGCACGATTTGCTTCAAGCTTTATTCTCTCGTGCAGCTCACCCATAGTGTAGTTACTGATAGTAATGGCTTTGGTTGATGTTATGCCATAGCCGAGATTCAGATGAAGGAGAGGCCTGTTTTCGGCGAGTATTGCATCAATAAATGGGAAATCATCCACGTCCTCACCGTAAATATCCAGTCCCGTGCTGATATCGAAGTCGCATCTTCCGGGGATTCTGCCACCACCGGTGACGCAACCTATAAATGAACCTGTGCCACTGATAGATGGATCAATAACGGTACAATTAGTAATACTACCATTGTTATTGCCTGCAATGCCACCAAGATACGAATCGCCACTTATAGATGGAGCAATAACGCTACAATTAGTAATACTACCACCATTGTTATTGCCTGCAATGCCGCCAATACTATTGGTGCCGCTAAAGCTTGGGGCGATAAGGGTTACGTTCTTGACAATCGAATACTTACCGATACTGCTGAATAGTCCTACATTTCCTTCACCGCTGAATTTGAGTCCCTTTATGGTATGTCCCTGCCCATCGAATGAGAATTTTATCGAAGATAAATAAATATCGATTGGCATGAAGTTTCCTCTTTGATTTGAAGTAATCTCACAGTCTAACGGCATATTTGTGAAGTCAAGGTCTGCCGCAAGTTTTACCTTCTGGCCATTGAGCCTTAAACTCTGTAATTCTTTGGCCAATTTAGCACCAAGATCAATTAATCCTTGCTTTTGCGAGATGACGTAGGTTGTATCATTTTCGTCAAATGATATGGCAATGTCATTGAAGGAAACGCGTGTGAAATCGAGTCTCTTACTGCTATTAGCTTTAATACTAAGACTAGACTTGATATTCGCCCCAATGTATTTTGTGTCTGGGTTAACTGACTTATATTTGTCGTTGACATAGAGAACGCAGTTCTTGAAGGCAGCAAAGACTTTAATCGCTGATTTTGCACCTTTAAATGCATCCTTCTCGATTATTGATAGGCTGACTGGTAGCCTGAGGGTGCCAGCCAGGTATCCTTCAAATGTACTCTTATGGATAATAGTCAGGCTTGTGCATTCACGCAAATCTATATCACCCTTGAAGCCATTGAATGCATTGGCTTTGGGAAACTTGAATTTGCTTCCTTGGGCAATGGTCAAAGTGCAGCCTTTACTGAGTTTACTTCCCACGTTCTTAAAAGCATAGGATTCGAATCTTACTACACTGGCAGGAATGCTTATCTCTTTCAGATAAAAAGCATCGGAGAATGTGTATTGAGCGATAGTGGCCAGGCTTGTGCATTCATGCAAATCTATGGCGCCCTTGAAGGCCTTGAATGCATTGCTTCCGATAGAAGAGAGTTTACTTCCTTGGGCAACGGTCAAAGTGCAGCCATTATCGAGTTTGCTTCCCACGTTCTCAAAAGCATTCTCTGCGATTGTCTCTACACTGGCAGGAATGGTTATCTTTTCCAAATTAACAGCACCAGAGAATGCGTATTGACCGATAGTGGTCAGGCTTGTGCATTCAAGCCAATCTATGTCGCCCTTGAATCTCTTGAATGCATAGTTTCCGATAGAAGAGAGTTTGCTTCCTTGGGCAAAGGTCAAAGTGCAGCCATTATCGAGTTCGCTTCCCACGTCCTGAAAAGCATAATCATCGATTATTTCTACACTTGCCGGAATGGTTATCTCTTTCAGAAAATAGCCACTGGTGAATACGTATTTACCGATAGTGGTCAGGTTTGTGCATTCATGCAAATCTACGTTGCCCTTGAAGGACTTGAATGCCTCATTTTCGATAGAAGAGAGTTTGCTTCCCTGGGCAAAGGTCAAAGTGCAGCCATTATCGAGTCCTACGTACGTAAAAGCATATTTATTGATTTGTGTGACACTTGCTGGAATGGTTAGCTCTTTCAGATTAACAGCATTGTAGAATGCCCAACTACCGATTTTACTCAAGCCTTCAGGCAATATGATTTTATTTATTTTGGATATATAATGATGCCATGGATCTTCTCCAGGATCATAGTCATCCATATCGCCTGTACCACTAATGGTGAGCGTACTGTCGCTCGACGTGAATTCCCATTTCAGGTTGTCACCACACGAGCCACTATCATCCGCCCATGCAGTAGCGGAGGAGAATAGCATGACGAGCAGCACGATAGCTGCACTCTTTACTTTGCCGAGCCATGAGGCAGCCGGCATCAATGATTTAGGGGTTCTTTTCATCTTCTTGTTATAATATAATTTTTTATAGTAATACCTTTATTATTTTTGATAAAGTCTTCGTGTAATGGAAATTACATGGTGCAAAGTTACAAAAAAATCATAATATTCTATCATTTTATTTCAAAAAATCACAAAAAAAACTAAAAAATGATGCGATATTAATGTGTTATTAATGCGGTATTATATGTCTCACTCCGTGAGGAAACATTAATTATTCGCTGAAGCTCATCAAGCTAAAGCAAGTTCTCACGAATTTCACGTTAATGTCGCATTAATTTTTCGTAACTACTCAGCCCCCACTCGTAGGGTATTATTTTTTTACGCGAATTTCCGTAAATTAACCGCAAATTATCCGAAAATTATTGTTGTTTACATATGAATAAAAGAATTTACGATTAAATTCACGGATAATTCAGCTGAGTAGTTACAATTTTTCACGCATGGACATTTCCGTTTCTTCCGTGGTCAGAAACAAAAAAGCCCACTCATAATGAGCGGGCCATGAAATACGCCAAAACATAGAGCTTTTTATTCCGTGTGTACGACCAATTCCATATTATCATCCAGAGGAATCCATGCAAGTTCACGAATAGTCTCTGCCATATATTCCCGGTCCAGAATTTCGAGGATCATGTTAATCCTATTAGTCATTGACTCCAGATTCAGGAACTGCTTCCATGTATCGTAATCCATTTCTATGATATCACACGAAGGGGTGGCAGACATACGGTATATGAATCTAACCACCAATCTCTTTTTGAAGTCTTTTTTGTTAGTATCAGTTTTTTCCATAATTGTATAAGTATTTTAGTCATTCATTGGCAAATGTAGTAAAAAAATACCAATCCTCCAAAAAAAATGCTCAAAAAAAGCTTTCGGGGGTGTATTTTTTATGTAGAAGTATATTTGTGATGTTGTAAAAGATGACATAGAATATCCAAGTATTGGCATCATTCCGCTTTGGCATTTTGGATTAATGTACTAGTTCCAGTATAAAGTAAGTCCGTTGTAATACCGTTCCAGGTCCGTTGTAAGTCCGTTCCAAATCCCATTCAAATCCCATTCATAAATGGGCGATAGAGTGGGGGTGTAGTGGAGGAGCATCAAAGGCTAAATAATCATAGTAGAGAAAGTGAACGCTAAGAGGTGCAAGTGAAAAAAATCAAGAGAGTTGAAAGAGGGGGGTGCACTTTTAATGAAAAAACGACTTATATACATTGATAATCAGTGATTTACGATTAGTGCACCTCCCCCCAAAAATAAGTGCACCCTATCTTCCAGTTTTAGGGGGAGGTGCACGCTTCGTTATCTTTTGATTATCAGGGCGTTATATGGCTAAAATTGGTAAAAGTGCACCCCCCTCTTTCAACTCTCGTAAAAAAAATACTTAGCCGTTTGTTTCAAAAGAAAAAACAGAACCATATTGCGTCAGAAAGGTATGCCTATTGATCGCATGGACTTATTTGTTGCTTCTGTTGCAATGTATAATAATCTTAACGTGAGTTCGACGAATTTATTCAGTTGTATATTGTTGACTATCATGTGGTTGAAAGAGCTCTGAAGGAGCGATACCTAATAGGGCAGTCCGTTAGGGTCTGAAGGACCGACACCTAAAGTCTTCAGGTGTCGCACTTACAGCGCTCCATTAATCACGCATCTATAGAATAACAGCCCTTACGGACTGCCCTATTAGGTGTCGGGCTTTCAGCCCTCGCAGTCTTGAATTCATCGAACTCACGTTACGTTAGTAAGTCATAACACAAAACATTTTGTAAGAATCAATAGTTTGAAATTGACGGATTGGCAATAAATATTGATATCCATAAAATATAAGGCAGTCAAGCGTAATGCCTGGCTGCCTTTCTTGCCGTAATTAGTGTAGGGTTAATGTAGGGTTGGTGTAGGGTTGGGTAATATTTAAAATCGCTGCAAGTTTTTGAGTTTCAATAGCTTGTGCTACATGTCAATGTAGGGGTGTAGGGTTAGCGCGAAAAAGTTTTTTCCGAGAAAGAATATCGGGAGTCACCCACACGTAAAGATAACGCAAGTCGTCGAATTCACGTTAAATACAGAAAATGCCGCTCAAAGGGATGTTCCTTTAAGCGGCATATTATGTGATTAATATCTTTGACTTTTATCTTCTTCCGAACAGGTCCTTGATTCCGTCCATGTCGAATGTGAGGGAGAAACGGAGAGTCTGGTCAAGAGGGTTGCTCTTTGCTGTGGCGATTACATAGCCGGCATCGAGCGAGAAGACATTCATCTTGAAGCCTGCACCTACTGTGAAGTATTTACGGTTACCCTTATTCTCTGCCTCGTGGTGATAACCCGCACGAATAGAGAACTGGTCGTTATATACATATTCTGCACCAAGACTCCATTGTATCTCATCCAATTCTTCCTTGAAACCGTTTGGAGCATCACCGAAGCTCTTGAAGATACCTGCGATGCTTGACACATCGTAATACTCTGTCTGTATTCGGTCGTCGTATGTACCTGCATCCTCGTCATCTCCCTTCTTTGGATAGGTTGGGACGAGGAGCTTGTTAGCATCAGCAGCAATGGTGAAACGATTGTACTCGTTTACAGGAATCATCAATGAGGCTCCAAGACGCATGTTTGTTGGGATGAACTCGCTACGGTCTGTTCCGCCGAAGGTGATCTTAGAACCAATATTGGAGATGTTGAGACCGAGACCGATTTGACATTCACGTTGACCGAGATTGATATAGTCCTGATAATAGCAGGAGAGGTCGGCAGCAAAGGCGCTTCCCGGTGATGTGTCCTCTGTGTAGTCGTATGTGAGGTCTGAATATATCCAACGCACTCCTGCTGCTATTGAGAATTTCTCAGAGAGCATCATTGAGTATGCCACATCCAATGACATCTCGTATGGGTTGATCGTCATTGCGTTATCACCATCAGACGTGAATACCTCACCAAGTGAGAAATATCTCAATGAGCCGCTTATTGCAGAGTAGTCGCCTATGCGATAGTAGCCAGCAAGATAGGCAAGATCCATATCGCTAACCAACTGACGGAGCCAAGGGGTATAGTTGAGAGCCACACCTGCTCGGGAGATACAGAATGGGTATTTAGCCGGATTCCAGTATTGGGAAACTGCATCAGGATCGGTAGCAGCACCAACATCACCCATACCAGCCGAGCGGGCGTCTGGTGCAATGGTCTGTGATGTAACTGATGTGCTCACAGGGTTGAAAAAGTCCCTTTTGTCCTGTGCCATTGTGGTAAGGCTAAAAAAGAGGAGGAAGAAAAACAAGCGGCCTCTCCCCCCGCCCTCTCCCGTAGAGAGGGAGCCGGAGAACTTAACGAGATTTTTCCTAAAAGAAAGGAACATTTCAGATAGTTTATTCATTATCAATTATTAATTATCAAAAGTTTCAGCCTTTTTACTTCCGGCTCCCTCCCTACGGGGGAGGGCGGGGGGAGAGGCCTTATATAATTAGAAGTTTCTGGGTCTTGCTTGCGTATGAACTGCCATTGCTACTGAGTTTAATGCGATAGAGGTAGATGCCTGTATTAAGCTTTGCTCCGCTATCAGTAGTCAGATCCCATTTATAGGCTATGGTATTTGTTGTGGCAATTCCTCTTTCGGAAGTGCTCCAGAGAAGTCTTCCCGATGTGTCCATTATATCAATGACGAGTTCAAGTTCTGCTCCGCAGAAGTTATGTGCCACTACGAATGTGGTGCTTTCTCGTGCCGGATTGTTGGTTGCATAGACATCAACGATATTTGGTTGGATGCTCTTCTTGACCACGAAATCGAGAGTCGTTGTTGACGGATTGTTGAGGATATCCCATGCACGGAACTTCAGCGTGTGCTTACCTTCGGATAGAGCAGGGAGGGCATAGAATGTCTGACCGGAGGTATATGACTCGTAGTCGAATGTGAAGTTGTTGTTCAGATTGTATGTTTTGTCGATATCTCCGTCAATGATGAGCGTCATATCATGCCCGATACCTGCACCAGAGGCGTTGATTCCGTCCTTGTCGCTTATCTGTGCTACGAAGAATGGAGTGCTGTTAACCTCTCCTCCAAAGGTGAAGTCCTCAGAGTTGAGATAACAGTATATAGACGGACCGATAGAGTCGTTCTCGGCTATGTTAGAGCCATTGACCGTGAACTTATCGCATGCTCCATGAGCCGAGGCTTTGAGTGCGGGATCGTATGCGTAGATATTGATGAGACCTGTGCCGTCAGCATAGTTGATATCCTTTGGTACGGCAAAGGTGAAGTTGAATTCTCCGTTTTCAACCTTATTTGTTCCGTGGTAAAGGTTGTTCTTCCTGTCTGTGAAGATAAAAGCGGTATCAGCACCTTCGCTTGTAGTGTTATTCAGTTTGCACTTGACGGTCTCCTTTGTGTCACGTACCATAGCATCTAAGGTTCCGGAGAAGTTCTCGGCTTTATTGTCGGCAAGTTCTATGTGTCCCTTGATGCTGACCTTGTCGCCTGCACGAAGTTGTGGCAGACTGTCGCTTTTTACGTCAATACCGTTGATATTGTCGATAACTGCGGTGTAGGTTGGAAGGGCGAGGCTTAATGCCGGGTCACCGAGCAATGAATACTGGAGCTTGTTCTTCGTTATCTCTATACCATTCTTTACGAGGTAGTTCTTGGCAAGTCTCTGAGCCTCGCCTAATGTGACAGGCTTCCCGTTTTCGTCATAGCTCAGAACGTATTTCATGAATGCAGAGTTGATTTTCTTGTTCTGAGGAACATAAACGGTACGTGTGGTTCCATAGAAAGCAACAGCTCCGCCTTCCGCATTCAGAAGGGCTTTCTCACCTATGGTTTCGTCGTTGCTGTCGAAAGGCATAATCTCGCATGAGGCGGTAACCCAGAGTGGAAGGTTATTGCCCTTGAAGTTCGCGAAGTCCTTGACACTGAGTACTATTTCGTGTGATATGCTTGTAGGGGAACCATGTCCGGCATAGTCGATAATCAAAGCTCCGTTGTTCTGCTGCTGTTTGATTATCTCAGTTGCATCAGGATAGCGATTGCCTGTAGATAGCGATGTGCGGTTGAAGGCATCCCAGTAAATCTTGCGGACATAATATCCTGGATGTTCGCTTATGGTTTGCTCGGCAACATCATTCACGTCGTGCATGTGGATGTTGTTATTACCGTCATCGCCAAGGAACATGATAGTGTTCTGCCAAGAACCGGCATTGGTGTTAAGTGCATAGTTGATAGTCTTATCAACCAATATCTTAGCCTCTTCTTCCGAAGTGCATGGGAATCTTCCTACTCCTATGTCAGGCAGACCTACGAATGTTGATATATCCTCCTCATCGTCAAGATAGGTGAGGAAATCATCGCTTACATAGCACTCTGTGGAGCTGAAAGAGTTCTCGCTTTCGTAGCAAAGCAGATAATCGTCGAGGGAATTCTTCTTTGTTTCTGATTTCGCATCGGATATCAGCATTCTGTTGTCGAATGTGCAATCGCCGAACAGGAGTAGGCTTTTCGGCATGTGAAGGCTGTCTGATTTGTCGTAGAGCATCTTCATATAGCGCTTGTATGCGCTTACGTCTGGTGTTCCGCTTGAGAATTCGTTGTATAGTTCGTCGGCTGGCACAATCCTGACGTTCAGTCCGTCATGGTCGGCATGATGCTTAGCGAGTCTTTGTGCCTGCTTCAGGAGTTTTTGTGAGGTAGGGATGATAATCACCATGTCATAGTCCTTGTCGGCATGAAGGTCTTGGTTGGTGATGTTATAAACGTATTTCGCAGTTGGGAAATCGTCAGTTGCCAATACAGGTGCAGCCTTCGGAGTGTTATAGCAAAGGGAGATATAGTCGAGCCTTGCTATACCGCCAGATACGTTTTTGATATAGACGGTGTCATTTCCGTGAAGGTTATTCACGTGCCATGTGTCGGTAAAGCCGTTAGCCTTGTAGTTGGCCATAATGGAAATGGTTCGTGAGCCGATTTCCTTATTGTTGAGATAAATCTTAATCGCAGTTTGAGGATTGGCTGTGACACTAACTGTGAGATCGGCCTCTGTGTTGCCTTCTGGGATGTTAATGATATATTTCCCTGTCTTTCCGCTTTCTATTGCCTCCTTGTAAAACAGGTTTCTTCCACCACTCATCCATGAGAATTCATCTTTCTCATATAGAGAGTGATAGGCATCAGGTGTTGGCCATGCGGTATTCAGCAGTTCTTTCTCTGTGCAAGTGAGGGGCTCGTTGTCATTTTCAGTTATGAAATAATAGCCAGAGTCGGAATATGGGTTGCGTGTTCGTACACTTGATTCGTTGGAGTCCCAATATATGCTGCCTTTGGCATAGAAGAGTTTCTTGCCCCCGACCGTGCATGTGGGAATCTCCTTCAGGTCATCATACTCGCGCAGGTAACTGTCACTAAGCACTTCAGGCACGAGATTTCCTCCGTAGCCATAGATTTTGACTTTGGAAATATCAGAGAAACCGGCACTCTTTATAGTACTTGCCGTGAGTTGGTGGATACCTGTATTGGAAACGCTTATTTTTGCCCATTTGCCTTGCGAGAGAATGGAATGCTCAGCATATCGTTCTGCTTTTGGGCTGGCGAGAAGCTTTGCCTTGGCTTGGGCTTTAGCTTTAGGGGATGACTTGAGTTCGGCAAGGAAGGAAACGAGGTATTGGTATTTCCCGTCACGATATATGATAGGGGAGATGTTGGCAACAAATATGGCTCTTTTCTTGTCAATTGAGATATTTTTCTTTATATCCGGATTCTTCCCTGTCTTTATATCTTTACAGATAGCTTTGTATTTCCTTATGTCGGATTCCGGCATGTTGATATATTCCGGGTATTTGATACTCAGGGTATATGCTGAATCCTGATAGTTCTTTGGGAGCTGAACGCTATACGCCACGTTGGGTAGAACCGAGTCTATGCGCAGTTCCTCTGCGGTAAGGTTATAGAATCGTTTCTGCGCCTGAACCGTAATGATACAGGTGAGTAGTAATATTATGGTGTATAGCTTTCTCATTTAAGGGTTGTAACTGTTATTTGCAGTTGAATTCGAGTATTTTCCTGCCTTCGAGATAACCTTCCAAGTGATCGTCGATATTGACTGGACCAACGCCTACGGGCGTTCCTGTATAGAGGATATCGCCTGTCTTCAGGGTGAAGAACTGACTTATATAGCTTATAAGACGGTCAACGGAGAATATCATGTCAGCAGTATTGCCTTCCTGAACGCGATTGCCGTTGATGTCGAGGGCGAAGCGCAGGTTCTGGATGTTAAGGAAGTTATCCTTAGAAATCCATTCTCCTATAACAGCCGATCCGTCGAAGCCTTTGCATATTTCCCAAGGCTGACCTTCCTCGCGTAGTTTTTTCTGAAGGTCTCGGGCGGTGAAATCTATACCGACGGTTACTGCATCATAGTAACGGTGTGCAAAGCGCTCGGGTATTGACTTTCCGAGTTTGCAGATGCGTACTACGATTTCTGTCTCGTAGTCGATTCTTCCCATAAAGTCAGGGATGAAGAAAGGTTTACCGTCCTTGAGAAGTGCAGAATCTGCCTTGGTAAAGATGACTGGAGATCTGTCAGCAGAGTCGGAAACACTCTGTTGTAATAACGTATTTTTAATCTCTTTATTGTGTTGTGGGTAGTTCATGCCCACGGCGAAGATTTTCATAGTTGCGGGTAGTTTTGGTGGGGCAGGAGTTTCCGGATATTCCGGAATCTCCGGATTATATAAAAAGAATTAGCGCCAGCGCCTTTTGGGCACTGACGCTATATTTATTATTCTTTCCCCTGTGAAGGGATAAGAATGTTTGCTTAGTCAGCAACGAGAGTGAAACGCTTGAAGTTCACAACGGTGAGCTCCTTGTCAGCAGACTCAAGATACTGCTTTACGCTAATCTTAGAATCCTGGATGAACTCCTGATTGAGAAGACAAGACTCCTTGTAGAACTTGTTTACACGACCCTTAGCGATGTTCTCGATCATGTTCATGTTGAGAGAAGCTGCCTTCTCTGCAGAAACAGTAGCGATGATCTCCTTAGCCTTAGCAACGTCCTCAGCTGTGATCCAGCCCTTACCCATATTAGACTCCATGTGATCCTCAGAGTCAACGTGTGCTGGGTTGATGCCTGCCTTCTTGAGTGCAGCCTCTACAGCCTTCTGTACCTGCTCCTGCTTTGACTTCTCAACAGCAACATTGTACTCTTCCTCAACGATCTTTGGATCAACTGACTTCTCGTCGAGAGCTACTGGCTTCATAGCAGCAACCTGCATGCAGATAACGTGAGCCTGCTCAGCAGCTGGCTTGTTTGTCTGAACGAGTGTGCAGAGACCGTTACGGCCCATGTGGTTGTAAGCCTCGATGTTCTCACCTGTGATTGTGAGGTAGCCGTCGAGCTCCATCTTCTCGCCTGTTACACCTGAACGCTCTGTAACAGAAGCCTCTACTGTGAGACCGTTAGAGAGTGTGAGAGCCTTAACAGCGTCGAGGTCAGCAGCCTTAGCAGCAACAGCAGCGTCGAGAATCTCCTGAGTGAGCTTGATATAGTCAGCGTTGTTAGCAACGAAGTCGGTCTCACACTTGAGAGCGATGATAGCAGCGAAGCCGTCACCAACCTTAGCGAGTACACAACCGTTTGCTGTCTCACGGTCAGCACGCTTTGCAGCGATAGCCTGACCCTTCTGACGGAGGATATCCTTAGCCTTATCCATATCGCCCTCAGCCTCTGTGAGAGCCTTCTTTACATCAGCAAGTCCAGCGCCAGTCATAGCGCGGAGCTTCTTGATGGCTTCCATTGTAATAGCCATATTATTTCTTTGGGTTTTAAAAATTAAAAGAATTCAGTTTTAATATATTTGTCGCTATCACGCAGTTACGAGATGACGATTCACCATCGTGGAATATTTACGTGATAACGACAAATCATTACCAGGCAGTAGCATTTCCGTACTGCCCGATAATGTTATAGTATGTTTACTCTGCAGCTTCTTCAGCCTGCTCAGCAGCAGGAGCAGCCTCCTTGCGAGCACGAGAGTTGCGCTTCTTGCCCTCAGCAGCCTCTTCAGCCTGCTCAGCAGATGCCTTCTCGTCAGCCTTCTCTACCTTACGCTCCTGCAAGCCCTCAGCGATAGCTGCGCAGCAAGCAGAAAGGATTGTATCGATAGAATCCTTTGCATCGTCGTTTGCAGGGATAACGAAATCAACCTCGTTAGGATTAGCGTTTGTGTCAACGATACCGAATACTGGGATACCGAGACGCTGAGCCTCCTTGATTGCGATGTGCTCCTTGCAAATGTCAACAACGAACAAAGCAGAAGGAAGACGTGTCAAATCGCTGATAGAACCGAGGTTCTTCTCGAGCTTAGCGCGCTGACGAGTAATCTGCAGGAGCTCACGCTTTGAGAGGTTGCTGAATGTACCGTCATTCATCAGCTTGTCGATGTTCGCCATTTTCTTGATAGCCTTACGGATTGTCTGGAAGTTGGTGAGCATACCACCAGCCCAGCGCTCGTTGATGTAAGGCATGTTTACGCTTGTTGCCTTCTCAGCAATAACGTCCTTAGCCTGTTTTTTAGTAGCGACGAACAGGATCTTCTTACCTGACTTTGCGATATTCTTCAGTGCCTCTGCAGCCTCGTCAACCTTAGCTACGGTCTTGTGGAGATCGATGATGTGGATGCCGTTACGCTCCATGAAGATGTAAGGAGCCATTGCTGGGTTCCACTTGCGACGAAGGTGGCCGAAATGACAGCCTGCCTGCAGTAACTGGTCAAAATTTGTTCTTGACATTGTCTTTCTTTTGTTTTTGTGTGCCTTGTGTAAAGACACGGGTTGTTTACTTTCTTTTTAATTCTATTGTTTGTTAGAATCAGCCAGTGAGTAGCCAAACGGATCTCGCTGGTTTAGATACTAAACTATTACCCGGCAAACCGAAAAATCTGGATAATCCGGACATTCTGGAAAAACCGGAGTTCTCTATATTAACGCTTAGAGAACTGGAAGCGACGACGTGCCTTTGGACGACCTGGCTTCTTACGCTCAACCTCACGAGAGTCGCGAGTGAGGAAGCCGTGATCCTTGAGGTTCTTCTTATCCTCAGCGTCAACCTTAACGAGTGCACGAGCGATAGCAAGGCGGAGAGCCTGGCTCTGACCTGTGAAACCGCCACCGTCGAGGTTAGCCTTGATGTCATACTTCTCAGCTACTTCGAGAAGCTGCAGAGGCTGCTTAACAACATACTGCAGGATAGCTGATGGGAAGAACTCTGTGATGTCTTTCTTGTTTATAGTGATCTTACCGGTGCCCTCTGTGAGATATACACGAGCTACAGCGCTCTTACGGCGACCGATTGCATTAATTACTTCTGCCATTTTTCTTCAATTTTTTATTTGTACAGATTAATATCGATTGCCTTTGGCTGCTGTGCCTCCTGCTTGTGCTCTGTGCCCTCGTAGATGTAGAGGTTGTTCATCAGGCTACGGCCGAGAGGACCCTTTGGCAGCATACCCTTAACAGCATGACGGAGCATCTTGTCGATACCGTTGTCCTTTGTGCGAAGCTGTGCAGGGGTGTTGAAACGCTGACCGCCTGGGTAACCAGTGTAACGGGTGTAAACCTTGTCAGTTTCCTTCTTACCAGTGAAAACCACCTTAGCTGCGTTGATGAGGATTACGTTGTCACCACAATCAGCATTTGGTGTGAATGTTGGCTTGTACTTACCACGAAGTATCTTAGCCACCTTTGAGCAGAGACGACCTACAACCTGATCTGTGCAGTCGATTACAACCCACTCCTTCTTGGCAGACTCCTTATTAATAGAGACTGTCTTGTAACTTAAAGTGTTCATTTAACTTTAAAATCTTTTTAAAAATACTACTAAAAAACAATTGTTTCGAACGCGGATTCACTAACCGTCTGCGCGGCCAAACGCATGACTATTAACACCATCGCTCGCGGGGTTCTAAGTGTGCCCCATAATAATCGGACTGCAAAGGTACTCATTTTTCCGCACTTCTGTGCAACAAGCAACCTTGCAAACTGCACTTTTAAGAAAAATTAACTTAAAGAGGTAGGCAACGAAAACACACCATTCCAAGATTATAATAAATATGCCTTGCCCTAATTGCCAAAAAGATTAACAAAAAAATTATATCCGATACCTTTGAGACCATATGGATAAGTTATATTCCGAGTTATAAGAATATGGACTGTTACTCCAACTATCATAAAGATAAAAATCAACGCCCAAAAATTACAATATCGCCAAAGAAATCAAGGAAAAGTTATTGTGAGAATACCCTCGCGATAGCAAAGCGGAGGCTCTGGCTTTTTACCTTCTTCGTTCTTGGTGGTAAGATAAACCGATTAAAATACATATAAGTTACCATTATTTTACCATCATAATACAATACTTTATGGTATTATAATGGTATTATAATGGTAATATAATGGTATTATAATGGTATTATCATCGAAGGAAGAGTGGAAGAACATAGGAAAAACAACGGTTATAGATACAAATAATAACATGAATAGTTTGATGCTCGGATGAACACAACTATTCATGTTATTTATTATTCGGCTTTCGTAAAGCCAAAGTTGTAGTTTCTAAGGTTTATAGCCCTATTTTGTGTACCTCGTATTTCATTGTTCCGTCAGAGGCTTGTATATGCCTGTGTCTTCTATTTTGCCTTCATACATTACGACGAACCACATAGGCTTGTTGGCCTTCATACGTCCGGAAGTATCGTATATAGTCTCGCCCTTTGAGTCTTGAGCTGCTCCAAATAGTGCAATGCTGAGTACGTCGAGCATACCTGTGGCACGCTCAAGGTGCATGTCAACCCACGCCTGATAGTTGGAGTATGCCACGGTGCACCATCCCCATCCGTCCGTTACTGTGCCGTTGGTAGGAATAGCGTTGTGTATCTGGGCGTCAAGACGACTGAGTTCCTCGCTTTCTATGCCTTTGTTGAGCAACACCTGCTTGATGTACTCAAAAGGCTTGAGTACTTCGGGGGTGCGCTGGTATGTGAGTTGATCGAGGTTGAATTGCGTGTAGTATGAGTTCTGCTCATAGTCGTGTGAGGCAAGCATGGCACCTCGCTCCACCATAGGCATCAGGTTGGTATGTACGCTGCTCACCGTCAGATGATCGCGCAAGGTGTCTATCAGTTCGTAGAACTTGCCGAATTCCTTCTGCGTTATCACTCCTTTGTCACGAAGTGAGCGCGTCATGTTATAAATATATGCCAGATACCCTTCGCTGTATATGTCGCGCACATTACCGTTTTCGTCAAGGAACGGTATTGAAAATTCAACGTCTCTAAGTTTATCAACGCTAATCTTCACTTGGTTGTTATTGAAGAACTGCATGTCGATGGTAGTCCTCACGGTATCGTAGCATAGTGCAGGCGTGTCGCCGTTGCTGAGGTATGTGTTCTCGGTTTCTACCATGATATCTGGCACGTAAAGTCCTACTATGACGGTACCGTCGTAATGTCCGTTAATTGCCTCTATCTTTATGTCGTTGGCAGTACTGTCGCAAGCGCATACCATGACGGCGGAGATGGTAGCTGCGATGAATGCCTTGCAGATGTTATGTATCTTGTTCATAGTTTTGTGTTTTCTTTAAGGTTAGAATAATACAGACATCGCCACTCCTATGGTGTAGGAGTTTATCTTGTGTGAGAAACTGAAGTTAGAGTGCTTTGTAACCATGAGTAACAGATCATTGTGGTATGGAGCGTATTCCACATCGAATGTCGGTTTTGAATAGTCATAGTCCACAAAGCCGGATATAGCCATACCGCTGTTCATGGCATAGGTATAGCGCAGACCTACCGTGAAGTTGTCGCTGTTGGTATTATCTATCTTCATTGCGTCACCATACATCGTGACTGCTACTTGCTCGTTTGTCTGTGTGTTAAGGTAAATATGGTCAGAAGCGGCTATGAGGTTGAGGCTGCCGAAGAAACGGCGACCGTAGAGAGCCTTGATGCCGATGTTCTGTTTAGGACTGAAAGGCCATGCCAGATACAGGCCCGCGCTGATGTCAACGAGCGACCATACCTCTGTTACTGAAGCGGAGTTCATGTTGCGTATAAGTTTGTCGCTTGTCTCGGTATAGGTGTATAGACCTTCGCCTGTGACAGGTGCTGTGGTGATACGTGCACGTGCTCCTGCTCCTACATATTTGTTGATGAAGTAGGCTGCCTCGCCTGCTACTGTAGTACCCATGCCGACCTTTATTTGTGGAGCTTGTCCTTCTGCGTATGCTGGAGTGCCAGAGGCATAATTCTTGAACTCGCGGTTCTCGGCATTATAGTCGTCAGGTATGCGGAATGGGTTGCCGTTGCGCTGTATGGTATAGTAGTCATCATCGAGGTATGCACCACCATAGTTGTATAGGTTGGCGGTGGTGAGGAAGTCGGTATTGGTAGGCATTTTAATGTCGTTGGTAAGCTGCATGCCAAGCTCCAGATTGAAGAAACTTGGGTTCTGCCACAGGTCGGAGTTTCCTCTTAGTGGTTCGCGTTTGATGCCTTTCTTCTTGAAAATCCAGTCGGCGCACATATATCCCAGATCAGTAGATAAGATACCAAGACCTGCACCTACCAGCACATCGCTTATCCAGTGGCGGTTGTTGAGCGTGCGCATGATACCCGTGGTGGTGGCGCATCCGTATCCGAAGATTGACCACCAAGGCGAGCGAGTAAGACCGTATTCCTTGTGGAGAATGGTAGCTGCGGTGAATGCCGTAGCTGTATGCCCTGAAGGGAATGAATTGGCTGTAGAGCCGTCAGGTCGCATTTCCTTGGCGGAATATTTTATGCTGTTTACAAAGAGCGCACACCAAGCATAGGATAAAGCGCCGCTGGCAAGGTATCGCCCCGTGTTGCTGCGACCCTCATAGCCTGC
The DNA here is from genome assembly GCA_902798615.1 of uncultured Bacteroidales bacterium. Lineage (GTDB taxonomy): Bacteria > Bacteroidota > Bacteroidia > Bacteroidales > Bacteroidaceae > Prevotella. The sequence continues at coordinate 80,581 of CADBXL010000029.1, forward strand.
AAAGTTAAGTCCCGATGCTACTACGAGTGGCACGAGCTGGAGGTTATCGTCAAAACGGTTCTCGTAAGCTGGGATGAAATTGTTTCGTGCAGCGCGGAAATTCTTCTTGTTTGCCTTAGCTGCGAATCCAAAAGCCACGAGAGGTACTGTTGACCACTCGAACTCTCTAAGCGGGGTGTAGTAGCCATACTTTTCTATCGCCTTCGGAGTTGCCACCCAATTGTGGGACTCGTCCTTTATCATGGCTGCATCGTAAACGCCAATGTCGTTAATTACTACGCTCTTCTCTGGCTTTTCCATGATAATAGCGTTGTTGGTATTCTCAATTAGAGAATTGTAAATCTGTTCCCAAGCATTTACAGGGGCTTTCACTCCCATATCACAACTTTCATACTTTAGCTTCATATCCTCGGCACTTGCCGAAAGCGCAATGAGAAGTGTGGTTATTACTGTTAATGTGTTTTTTTTCATGATTCTGCAATAATAAGTGTCGGATTATGCTGCAAAAATAAACAAATTTGTTTAAATATCAAAAGTTTTCGTCTAAAAAGTGAAAAAATATTGTGTTTTTCAAGTTAAATTATAAAATGAAAAATGAAAAGTGAAAAATACAGGTTACTTTTTCCGTTCATAACGAATGGTTGCAACTCGTATTTTTCACTTTTCATTATTCATTTTTCATTTACTTTTACTTTCCGAGTGCCTTCTTCCAACGCTCGTAAGCTGCCTTGTATTCTGCTGTCTCAGCAACTGGAGCCTCGGTAGAGATGTGCTTCAGAGTCTTGAATGCGTCGTCGCTATCCTTATAGATACCTGCGCCGATACCAGCACCGTAAGCAGCACCTACGCTACCGTCTGTCTCGTAAAGCTCGATTGTTGCACCTGTAACGGCAGCAAGAGTTCTGCGGAACAATGGAGAGAGGAAGAGGTTTGCGTGACCTGCCTTGATAGTGCTGATCTCCATACCCATCTTCTGCATGATCTCAATACCGTAAGCGAATGAGAATGCGATACCCTCCTGAGCAGCACGGATGATGTGTGCCTTCTTGTGGATGTTGAAGTTGATGCCGTGGATAGAAGCACCTGGGTTCTCGTTCTGGAGAACACGTTCTGCACCATTACCGAATGGGATGATAGAAAGACCCTCTGCACCAACTGGAACAGACTCTGCCAAATCGTTCATCTCACCGTAAGAAATGCCTTCTGGAGCAACTGTACGCTTAACCCAAGCGTTCAGGATACCAGTACCGTTGATGCAAAGGAGCACACCGAGGCGTGTGTCTGGCTGGTTGTGGTTAACGTGAGCGAATGTGTTTACGCGAGAGAGCTTGTCATAGTTCACCTCACCAAGCACACCATATACAACACCAGATGTACCGCCTGTAGCAGCAATCTCACCTGGCTTCATTACGTTCAGAGAGAGGGCGTTGTTTGGCTGGTCACCACCTCTGTATGAGATAGGAGTACCCTCTGGAATGCCGAGTTCGTCAGCGATAGCCTTGCAAACGCGAGACTGAACAGAGAATGTAGGAACGATCTCAGAGATGATCTTCTCGTCAAAGCCGAAATAGTTCATCACGTCCTTGCTCACGCAGTTGTTCTTGAAGTCCCAGAACATACCCTCAGAAAGACCTGAGATAGTTGTCTTCTTGTCGCCGCCAGAGAGACGAAGTGCGATATAGTCACCAGGGAGCATTATCTTGTCGATCTTGGCGAAGGTCTCAGGCTCGTTCTCCTTAACCCAAGCGAGCTTAGCTGCTGTGAAGTTACCAGGAGAGTTCAGAAGGTGCTCAAGGCACTTCTCGCCACCGATAGCGTTGAATGCTGCGTTACCGTAAGGAACGGCACGACCGTCACACCAGATGATTGATGGGCGAAGTGGCTTGCCATCCTTGTCAACGCATACGAGACCGTGCATCTGATAAGAGATACCGATAGCTGCTACCTTTGCAAGTGAGCCTGCTGCCTTTGCCTCTACACGGGCTGTTGCCTGCTTGAGCTCATCCCACCACATTTCTGGTTCCTGCTCTGCCCAACCTGCCTGCTTTGCCATAATTGGAGCCTCTGCGTCTGGATACTGAGCAGAAGCGACTGTCTTTCCTGTCTCTGCATCAACGAGTGAAGCCTTCACTGATGATGTACCGATGTCATAACCGAGTAAATACATTTGTCTTGTCTTAATTATTTATAGTTGTTATTGTTTATTGGTTTACTGTTATTTGGATTGTAGGCACAATCTGTGCAAAGGTAATGTAAAAATGTAAGAACACCAAGACTGTGAACTTGAATTTTAGATAATTTAACGTGAATTTGATGAATTCAAATATAATATTTTGTTGCTGAAGGAAGAGCACCCAAGGTGCTCATTTACGGATTTTTTTATGGAAACGGATTTATCTGATTTATCTGAGGCAGGCGTGTTTTGTTGTTCCTCTGTTAATCGGATTTTATGGAAACGGATTTATCTGATTTATCTGAAGGTTGGCACGTTATGGAGGACTGTTGAGCGATTCCACTTTTTCCCCCATAAATCAGATCGTTTTATTGAAATGATTAGGTGATTTTTCAGATAAATCAGATAAATCCGTTTCCCTTATCTCCTCTTTGCAAAGCTTTAGAAGAATCTGAATCAGTATAAATTCTTCTGATTTGTTTAATTTCCGTGGGTTTAGGGCTTGGAAGTAAGCTCCTTCTGTGCCTTTTCTATCGCCTCATGGAAACTTTTCTCTGCGCAGAGTCTTGCGAAAGTGGCTGAGGCAGCCAGTCGGGCAGCATCAACATCACTCTGGTAGTGGAAACCGAGGATGACACGACTCTGACCAATCTCATAGCCTATCTTCATAATGGCATCGGCATGTTCGGGAGAGACAGCCGTGAGAGTCATAGCTGCCATCCAAGCCCTTACCGCATGACCGGAAGGATAGGACGTGAAATCATCGGGGTATTCGTCGTGAGGAATAGGTGTTCCCTCGCCAAAATGATGATAAGGACGATGACGGGCAAAACGCTTCTTGGCTTTCTGTATGCTTTTGTTGCCTGAGTTCATAGCAGAGAGAAGCAACTGCGTGAGCTGAGGATGGGTTTCCGGAGTTAGATTCTGATTCATGGCAGAAGAGAATCGCTTAAGGAAATAGCTTATGGCATAGCCGGCATCGGCAATAGCTGTATCTGCGCGGAGAGTGCCACGATATGTCTTGCCCCACTCGTACATGCAGCTGTCTGATGCGAATCTCGCATCATTATCACCTGGAGGGGCTGGAAGAAAACATGATGCGTCGGGCAGAGAAGGCATACCTTTCTTTACGAACTTAGGTGCTTTCTTGTAAGCTTCTATTTCCTGTTTCAAGGAGTCTGTCTGTGCAGATAAGGAAAGAGGGAATAGAAGGCAAAGAAAAAGCCTAACCAAGCCTTCCCAAACGGGTAGTCCGATGTTGATAACATCGGAGTATGTGACCTGATGTTTTATAGTACTGACGCTGAATGTAATCATTAAAATTATGATTGATATTATTAGTTGCTATATTTATGCTGATCAGCCTTTTTCGCGAAATAGTGTATATCGCATCCCTCCCTTTGGGAGGGCCTGGGTGGGCTTTTATGCTTTAATCACCGCCCTCACAACAAACCAAAGATGCTGGCGTATGGTTGTTAATGTGCCGTAGTGGTGAGCCATAATCTTGAACCTTTCGATAAGCGAAGCCTGATGACTTTGTGTTGTCATTCCTCCTTTGAGAAACGAGCAAAGAGTCTTGTGGGTGTTCATTAGCTCAAGACCTTGTTTCTCAGCCTCTTTCATTATTCTGATACACCAATCCACATCGGCAGAATATTTGTAGTCGAGGTTATAGGAAACCTGTTTGGCAAGGTCGGTTCTTGCGTAGAAAGCCTGATGGCATACCAGCATTCCTTCCTTGAAACTCTCCCAAGATAGTGTTTCTGGAGGAGAGAGGCGACGCTTTCTGATGAAAATGCCTTTCTCGTCAACAATGTCCGTATCGCCATAGATGACTCCGGGGAGTTCTTTCCCCTTCAACTTCTCAGCAACGCAGGTAAGGGTGTCTTCTTTGTGAAACACATCACCGGCATTAAGGAAGATGATATAATCGCCCTTGGCAAGTTGTATGCCTTTGTTCATAGCATCATACAACCCATTGTCAGGCTCGCTCTTCACAATAACTGGATAGCGGGAGTCGTAGGCGTATGTCTGGACTTTCTTCACCGTATCATCTTTTGAAGCACCATCTATGATGAAGTGCTCTATATGCGGATACGACTGTCCACGAACGCTGTCAAGCGTACGGTCGATATACTTACTCGCGTTGTATGTGCATGTTATGATGGTGAAGTTTATCACGATTCTGTATGGACTTTATTTTGGTGCGAAATTACATATTTTTTTTCGTCTTTGCAAGAAAACGCACAGAATAATGCTTTTTTTTCGGCGTTTTTCCGCTTTTATAATCTTGACATGAAATATCGGGAAAACAAAATTTCCTATAAGCACAGCTTCGTTGTTTGGGCTTGGGAACAAAAAATTAGCGACGATGACCAGAAAAAATATTTTTCAAACGCAAAGACGCAGAGATTTTGTTTTGACCACAGATTGCACAGATTAAAGGGATATTTTCGCAAGGCTCAACAAGCTACGCAAGTCTCGTTTTCGCTCGTGATTGACATCCCATGTTAATTGTTAATTGACTCGTTGCCCCTTCGGGGCGTAAGCCGACAAACAATACGTCGAGCTCACGTTAAGTTAACGTGAATTCGACGGGGAAAAAAGGAAACGGATTTATCTGATTTAACGTGAGTTCGACGAATTAGCTTTTGCTGTCGCATAACATTAATATAGGACATTAATGAAACATTAATTGTGACATTAATTAGCCTTACGGCTT
>CADBXL010000030.1 GCA_902798615.1 uncultured Bacteroidales bacterium
ACGATTATCATGCAGCTATCAACGCTGCGTGACGACAAAGTGTTAAATATATAGTTAAAAATAGAAATTTACTTGGAATTTAACATAGAATGCGAAGGATGAGTGGAGAATAAACGAAGAAACGGTTTTTCTACATAGAATATACCATAATATATTCCTCGTCTTTCTCTTGAATAGTTTTAAATCCAAGTTTTTTGTACATAGAACAGGCATAGTTCTGTTTTTGAACGGACAAAGAAACGCCTTTATATCCCAATTCACGAAGAGAACTTAGCATTTTCTTCATCAAGGCTGTACCTATACCGTTGTTTCTGTATTCCGGAAGCAAAGATATTGCCAAAGAAGGCATATCATCAGACACATGACCATAATCGTTCATTATACGAACCCAGACAGCCCCAATAATCTTACCCTCACATTCCGCAACATAGCATACATCCCCTTTCTGCTCTCCAAAATCCTTGACATATATCTGAAGGTCAGGCTGATATATTATATCAAATGGAGGGAGTGCAACACCTTCAGGAATGTATATTGCATGATACATGAAAGTATCAAGAACTGCCTTTTCTGATATCAAAAGTTCTCGTATGTTATAATTCATTTTATTCAAATATAAGTTTCACAAGAGCCGACATTATACGTTCAATCTCGCCCTTGCTATAAGAAAGAGCGAGATTGAAAACGTTTTAATACCCAACTCCGATTGTAAGCAATGGGACTTACAACGGATTTGCAACGGACCTACATCGGACCTACTACTTCTTATGACCTTTAAGTATATTCTCGATTTCTGCATCAGGAACATTCTCGTTCAAATCTCTGAAGAAACCTCCTAAACGAGTTTTGGAAATATGAATAATATTACCATTCGGATGAATAATCACGAAGAGAGGGCATAAATTCAATCCATAGTATTCTTCTCCTATGTCATGTGCAGAATTATAGTCATTCCATTCATGAAAACTCACATTAGAATCCTCTTTCAACCAGCTATCCTTATCATCTGCTGAAATCGCAATAACTTCCGCCTTGTCTTTATTACGATTGTAGAATCCATCAAGGATAGATTTCGCCTCTTTACAAGGCTCACAGTCTTGTGAGGTAAACATCAATACTATATATTTCCCTTTAAACTCAGAAACCTTATGCTCATTGCCTTTTCGGTCATAAAGCGTAAAGTCTTTCATCGGACTAAAAAGTTGCGCTTGTTGTGCCCATAAACTCTGGGCAGTCAAAACACATGCGAAAAAAAACATGAGAACTCTCTTCATCTTCTATAAATTTTTAAAATTTCACTTTCATACTCACAGATGCAAAAATACAAAAAAAATATAAAATTTTTACAAAAACAGACAAAGTTTTATATTTTTTTAAGACAAACAACAGAAACCGAGCACTTTTTATATTTCAAGTCTAGTGTAATGAGACTATAGGAGCTTCATTCCACTACACAATTCAAGAGGAAGTAAAGACATAGCCTTTACTTCCTCTTATGTAGCTCTTATGCTACTCTTATGTTACTCTTATTGAAAATGGGATTTACAACGGATTTATAACGGACTTGAAACGGAGGTGAAAGGGATTCACTTTTTCCGATATAATTCATTCGTTAATCTTGATGAGTTTTTCGAAATATTGAAACATCCACTCCTCTATGTTGTCTTTTCGCATACTACCATCACAAAAAAATGCAGAATAACCGTCGCGTATAAGATCAGCATCATCCTTTATATAGTAGAAATTCATAAAAGCATCATGATAACCAGTATCAATTGCTGCTGAAGTAAGTATCTCAAATCCTTTTTCTGAAGATATTTCACCATTGACAACCTGATGGGCAATACTTAAAGCATACTGATAATATGCATCATCATTTGAAAGGTCAATTCCTAACTCTTGGAAAATATTACAGACAAGTGAATTAAACTCTAAGAAATTCATATTCAAATCCTCACCTGCAAGTTGAACTATGCCAGACGTTTCCATTCCTTTCTCCATCATTTCCAACGCCCACCACTTCCAGTCTTTTGACATTCCCATCCCTATCTTATAGTCAAATAGGACTTTACTCGTAAGAGGCACCTTTTGTATGATGGCCTTTAACCTTTCATTTGATTTCGGATATAAAGCCACCCTATCATCTGGTACCATTGTCTTTGGTGTAGATTCTGCCATTTTCTTGAATAAATCTGTAATATTAAGAATAAAAATTTACCTCATCTTCTTCGCTACCCACAACACCCAAGAGTCGATATTGTCCGTGAGTTGCTCTGGGTAAGGCAATGGGATGATGACATCGGGCTTATAACCAGGCTTGCGTTCCTTGCAAGATGCCTCGTAAGTGTCAAAGATGCCCATTGGACAAGACAATGTGATATTGCTGTGTGGCAAGCGGATAAAGTTACAGTTGTGCGACAACGCGCAGCCATCAGTTCTCTCCCTGCCATAGACCTTGGCACGGCAACCATTATGCCTACGCACGAACATGACAGGTGCCTCGCCAGCACTAGCACTCATGTTATCGATGATGATGGCACCATTGCGCACCAATGGTTCGTACCTTTCAGTTCCAGCTTCCGACTGATTCCATGTGATAAAGCTTCCCTCTTCGGCTCTAAGGGCTTCGGCATAGACAGATTTATAATGTGGTTCATAATCAAACTCATCACACAACATCTTCAATTTTTTTCTGTTCTGAAAGCCATTTCGCATATAAGAATGATAATCTTGTTTAAAACCTGTCGAGCCAAAAAATCTAGTAAACAGCAGACTGTAATTATCGCTACCGCCGCCATTGCCACGCAGGTCAAGAATCAGGTATTTACACCCCGATTGCTTGAACTCATCGGCTTTTTTGTTCAACCATTCCAAAGTAGGAAGTGCACCCATACAGGATGGTAGGCGAAGCAGATACGTATCGTCTTTGACCTTGCAACCTACAGGTTCGGGAGCATATTTGGTCATGTGTTTTTTATAATCGACCAAGGTTTCCGATTGCAACTTACGGAAGAATGGTGCATTGCAATTAGTATGTCGGTCGAAATCCTTATAGAACCAATAGACATAGCGGCTAACGGCCTCTTCCGCTGATATTTCCGCACGCATCATACGCGCAAACAACGAATCTTTCATTGCGTTGTATTCATCAGCAAAACCATTGCGCATCAAAACAGGGAAGACGGCATTATTCCGCTCATTGACATCGACGGTAAAGTCGAATGTCTCGAAGGCCTTTTGTATAGAGTCCGGCTGCTGACCGTATTTCGCCATAAAGCTCTGAAGCATGAAGCGCGAAACATCCTTCTTCATCTGAGGCTCTTCGGTGCCAAACACCTGCTGGATGTTCTGGGGTAATCCGCAACGATCCCATACGGTGACGAACGGACGGCCATCATCTCCGACGCTCGTGACGGAGATAGTCTCATCGTCGAACCAATGAATAATCATAGCCTTTCCATCGCAATCAATCGCTTTGTCGTTCAAATACTTACAAGGCATATATAGGTATTCATTCTGCACCAGTGGGAAGTTGGGATTAGCCTTGACAATGATGGCATCATTGCTTCCAAATATCGTATAGCGTTCATCTCGGTCGGGCATAACCCAATATTGCGAATTTGCAAAACCCTTCGTTTGCACGCCACGCAGTTTCCAGACACCATGCAATGGGTGTGTCTTGGCACCTAACTTCATCTGCAACAAGTTCATGGCTCGTTGCATGATATCAAATGTATCAACCTTCTCGTAGAGTTCATCGTTATTGGTCTGGAATGGGAACAGACGCGGATTGGAGTCATCCCGATCATTGAACCAACGCAAAGTAAAAGTGCTATCGGAGGTTGTAAAAGTCTGGATTCCCTTATTCTCCGTTTTTGACAAGTCACCTGTATAGGTCAAGGTTTTACCGTCGAAATCGGAGATAGAAAAATTTATAGAATGAATACCAGGATCAGGTACATAGTACGTTAAGGTAAAGGAATTATTATCAAGGCAGTACTTATACTGCTTGAAATCCGCCTCGACGTGCTTGCCATCCTGCTGTACGATTTCATTAAGTTTATACAATCCCTTCGGACCATCGGTAGATTGAGCCGACAAAGACAAGAAGGAAAAGCCCGACAAAACAACACCAATCCAAGCACTTCCCCACTTATTGAATTGTTCTTTCATATTTAATAAGTTTTATGTTTAGGTTCTATTTTTCAATTAAAATTATTCAAAGTTCAGTTTTTCGAGAGCAGACCTAAGACGTTCAATCTCACTCTTGCGAATGGCAAGGGTTATGGAGCATGTATTGTCAAAATTCTGCGAGACAATACGAGGCTGAAGGTCTTTCACCACGCGCATAACGCTATTCATCATAGGATAAGAGAACGTGTAAGTTAGCTGTTCCTCAACAAGTTGCTCTACAATCTCGGAATGTGCCATAGCATCCTGAGCAGCCTCACGATAGGCTACTATCAAACCGCCAGTACCGAGATTCACGCCTCCATAATAGCGTATCACAAAGATGACGATATCACTAACATCATTACTCAGCATAACGCCGAGAATAGGCTTTCCTGCTGTGCTCGAAGGCTCTCCGTCATCATTAGCCCTGAACTCAGCACCATCAGCACCAAGACGGTAGGCATAGCACACATGACGCGCATCATAGTATTTCTTCTTATACATCTGATGCAACGCCTTCACCTCATCAGCAGTACGCACATGATGAGCATAGGCGAAGAATTTGCTACGCTTTTCGGTGTAGTATCCCTCGCCTATGTTATCTGTTATAGTCTTAAAAATATCCAAGATTAGTCAAGTGAATGAATAATCAAACCAGAACGGAGCTTTGGCTCGAACCAAGTAGCCTTTGGAGGCATGATATTGCCAGAATCAGCGATATCCATAATCTGCTTCATGCTTACTGGATAGAGAGCAAGCGCGGCACGCATCTCACCGCTATCCACACGGCGCTTCAACTCACCAAGACCGCGAAGACCACCCACGAAGTCGATACGCTGGCTTGAACGGAGGTCGCCAAGCTCAAGGATATCCTGAAGGATGAGACGACTTGAGATATCTACATCGAGAACGCCGATAGGATCTGAATCATCGAATGTACCTGGCTTAGCATCAAGTGAATACCACTCGCCATCAAGATAGAGAGAGAACTGATGAGCGTGCTGTGGACGATACTCCTCCTTACCTTTCTTCTCAACTACGAAGTTCTTTGCAAGTTTCTCAAGGAACTGCTCAGAAGTATTGCCGTTAAGATCCTTAACAACACGGTTATAGTCGAGCACAGTAAGCTGACTTGCCTGGAAAGCAACAGCCATGAAGTAGTTGTACTCCTCGTCACCCCTATGGTTTGGATTCTGCTTTGCCTTCTCTGTACCAACAAGAGCAGCAGCAGCAGAACGATGGTGACCGTCAGCAATATAGAGAGCCGGCATCTTAGCGAACTCCTCTGTGATTGTCTTTATATCGTTGTCGTCGCTTACAACCCAGAGCTTATGACCGAATCCGTCAATAGGAGCGATGAAATCGTACTCAGGCTCGGTAGCAGCATACTTCATGATAAGGTCGTTGAGAACCTTGTTATCTGGATAAGCGAAGAATACAGGCTCGATATTTGCATTGTTCACACGAACATGCTTCATACGATCCTCCTCCTTGTCACGACGGGTAAGCTCATGCTTCTTGATAACGCCCTTCTCATAGTCGCCAGAATAAGCACCGATAACAAGGCCGTACTGAGTCTTCTCCTTACCGCCATTAGCAGGAAGATGAGAAGTCTGAGCATAGATATAATACTGCTCCTTGTCATCCTGTACAAGCCAACCGTTATCCTGGAACTTCTTGAACTGACGTGCAGCCTCTGTATATACCTTTGGGTCATACTCGGAAGTTCCCGGCTCAAAGTTAATCTCTGGTTTGATGATATGGTAGAGTGACATCTCGTTATCACCAGCCTCTGCACGAGCCTCTTCTGAATCAAGAACGTCGTATGGGCGTGACTCTACCTTTTCTACTAACTCCTTTGGTGGACGAATGCCACGGAATGGTTTTACTATTGCCATAAATAAAGCCTAACCAAGCCTTCCCAAAGGGAAGGATGTTTTATAGTATCACCTCTTCAATTAAGAAGGCTTGGATTTTCTTATTAAATTATTATTATTGTTGTTTATTCAGCAAAAAAAAGTATCTAACATCCTTCCCTTTGGGAAGGCTTGGTTAGGCTACTGCTATTGCCTCAATCTCAATCTTACCACCCTTTGGAAGTGCAGCTACAGCGAAAGCAGAGCGTGCAGGGAACGGAGCCTCAAAGAAATCCTTGTAGATTTCATTTACTGCTGCAAAGTCATTGATATCGGCAAGGAGAACGGTCACCTTTACGACATTCTTCATTGACATACCAGCCTCCTTGAGAATATTGCTGATATTGGTGAGTGACTGTCGAGCCTGAGCTACTGCCCCACCCTCGGCAAAATTACCGGTAGAAGGGTCGATACCCAACTGACCACTAACATAAACAGTACCATTTGCCTCGATAGCCTGGCTATAAGGACCAATGGCAGCAGGTGCATTTTGTGTTGCTATTGATTTCATATTGTGTTGTTTAGTTGTTGAAAAATGGTATGCAAATTTACGAAAAACCTACCATATTTCAAAATGTTTGAAGAAAAAAATAAAAATAAGAAATAAAAAATGAATTGTTACTCCATCTTTTATTTCTTATTTCCTAATATTAAATATGTAAATTATTATCTTACTTGTTCACCTGGAACTTGGTGCAGCCCTCAGCGAAGTATGCATTGATCTGCTTTGCAGCAGCAAGACCAGCGTTAGTGTTAGCCTCTGCTGTCTGAGCACCCATTTTCTTAGGTGTAGAGAAGTAACGGCCCTCGAACTTAGCGAAATCGTCGTTAGCGTCAGGCATGATGTCTGTGATATACTTCAGATCCTCACGCTCTGCAAGGAGTTTGAGAAGACCAGCCTCGTCGATAACTTCCTTACGAGCTGTGTTGATAAGGATACCGCCCTTCTTCATCTTACCTACGAGGTTGTAGTTGATGCTCTGCTTTGTCTCTGGAGTAGCAGGGATGTGGAGAGAAACGATGTCACAAGTCTCGAAGAGCTCTTCCTGATTCTTAGCAGCCTTAACGCCTGCAGCCTCGATAGCCTCTGCTGGGCAGAATGCATCATAAGCTACAACATCCATACCGAAGCCCTTAGCAATACGAGCTACGTTACGGCCTACGTTACCGAATGCGAGGATACCAAGCTTCTTACCAAGGAGCTCAGAACCTGCCTTACCGTTGTAGAAGTTACGAACTGCGAAAACGAGGAGACCGAGAACGAGCTCAGCAACTGCGTTAGCGTTCTGACCAGGAGTGTTCTCTACAACTACGTTGTGAGCTGTAGCAGCAGCGAGGTCAACGTTATCGTAACCAGCACCTGCACGAACAACGATCTTCAGATTCTTAGCTGCATCGAGAACCTCAGCAGTAATCTTATCTGAACGGATGATGATTGCATCTACATCAGCAACAGCCTCAAGGAGCTGAGCCTTGTCTGTATATTTCTCGAGAAGAACAAGCTGATTGCCTGCACCCTCGATAACTTCCTTAATACCAGCAACCGCAGTAGCAGCAAATGGCTTCTCAGTTGCAACAAGTACTTTTGCCATAAAAGACCTAACCAAGCCTTCCCAAATGGAAGGATGTTTTATACACTCTACCCTTTAAAAAGGCTTGGAATTTTTATTAAATTAATTTATAATCTTGTTATTACTATAAAGCATCCCTCCCTTTGGGAGGGCCTGGGTGGGCTTCTTAGTGCTGAGCCTCAAACTCCTTCATGCAAGCAACGAGAGCCTCACAACCTTCGATTGACATTGCATTGTAGCAAGAAGCACGGAAACCACCTACGTCACGATGGCCCTTAACACCAACCATACCCTTAGAAGTAGCGAATGCGAGGAAGTCGTCCTGAAGATCCTGATACTCTGGCTTGAGTACGAATGTGAGGTTCATGAGTGAACGGCTTGACTCCTCAGCTGTACCAACGAAGAGCTTGTTACGGTCAATCTCACCGTAAACGATCTCAGCACGCTGCTTAGCAAGCTTCTCCATAGCCTTTACGCCACCGTGAGCCTTGATGTAACGAAGGTTCATAAGAGCAGAGTAGATAGGAACTACTGGAGGAGTGTTGAACATAGAGCCCTTCTTAACGTGTGTACGATAGTCGAGCATTGTTGGAATCTGACGGCTAACCTTACCGAGAGCGTCTTCCTTAACAATAACGAATGTTACACCTGCCATAGAGAGGTTCTTCTGAGCACCACCGTAGATCATAGCGTACTTGCTAACGTCAACTGGGCGAGAGAGAATATCAGAAGACATATCAGCAATCAATGGAATTGGAGAATCGATATCCTCACGAAGCTCTGTACCATAGATTGTGTTGTTTGAAGTGATATGCAGATAGTCTGCATCTGTTGGAATTACGTAGTCCTTAGGAATATATGTGAAGTTCTTATCCTTTGAGCTTGCGATCTCGACAACCTCACCGAAGAGCTTAGCTTCCTTCATAGCCTTTGTAGCCCATACACCAGTGTTCAGGTATGCAGCCTTCTTCTCAAGGAAGTTGTAAGGTACCATACAGAACTCAAGCGAAGCACCACCACCAAGGAACAATACCTTGTAACCCTCTGGAATGTCAAGGAGTTCCTTGAAGAGAGCCTCGGCTTCGTCTACTACTGGCTGGAAATTCTTAGCACGGTGGCTGATTTCCATAAGTGAAAGTCCTGAATTCTCGAAATCAAGACAAGCTGCTGCGGTCTGCTCAATAACCTCGCGTGGGAGAATTGATGGACCTGCATTAAAGTTGTACTTCTTCATTTGTTTTATTTATTATAATATAAATGGTTATCTTAAATATTCTATTTAGATTCGCGGTGCGAAATTAATAAAAAATCTCGTAATAAACAAGAAATTATTGCACAAAATGCCCTTTTTGTGCCATTTTTATAGTTTTTTCGCTTATTTTGCTTATAAAATGATATATAAACTTGTCAACAACCCATAAATAAATATATTGCGCGCCGTGTCTCCAAGAACCTTATTCAGAGCCCTACCCTCACCTATCCTTAGGATATTCGCGAAAGACGCGCCAAAGAACGATGACATAAAGCCTATATAGCAATATGTCCATACATCATTTCTTTCACTGACAAAAACCGTCACACATACTGCAATCAAAGGAAGAATGATATAAAGCGCGAGCATAGGCTTTTTACCAATTAATACAGCAAGCGTTTTCTTGCCAGCCCTACGGTCGTTGTCAATATCACGGTAATTATTGACTATCAGGAGAGTATCTACAACGCATCCACAACCTATTGACATAAGGAAAACGGGATACAACTCGTCCATCGTCACACTTGGCACCGCCACATAATAGGTGCAGCAAACCGGTACGACACCGAAGAACAGCAGAACAAGCACGTCTCCCATAGCGATATACGAGAGCGTAGTGGTATAGAGGAAACAGAACACTACACAGGCTATGCCAATCAAAATCATCTCAATCCCACCATATATAATAAGAGGTAAGCCCACAAGACAAGCAATCAGCGTAGTAACAGCCAGCGCCTTCTTCATTGCAGAATCCGTCACCCACCCCTGTGCACAAGCACGCTCAGGACCGAGACGTGTCTCGTCATCATTTCCACGCTTGAAGTCGAAATAGTCGTTGACAAAGTTGGCATCAATCTGCATGACGAAGGCAAAGAGGAAGCACAACAAAGCAGCAACATACCTGAAGCCTTCACCGCCGGTATGATTCCATGCCATCGCAGTACCTATCATCACAGGCACAGCCGCCGCCGTAAGCGTCTTGGGACGTGCAGCAAGCACCCATGCCTTGAATGAATTGGTCTTTATTTCTTCTTTTTCCATTAGATTTTTATCAAATTTCTTGCAAAATTAAACATTATTTGCTACATTTGCAAATATTTTTCTATAAAAATGGCAAATGGCAAAAGACGAAAGGCAAAAGGCAAAAGACAAAAGACTTTAGCCCTTAGACTTTAGCCCTTAGACTTTTTCAGACTATGCAGAACCCGAGTCTTGACCTTATGGAATTTATCGAGCGCAACATACTGCCTCGATACACCGCCTTCGACAAGGCGCACCAGATGCAGCACGTCACAAATGTTGTACGGGCTTCAATAAAGCTTGCCAACCAACTGGGTGCTGATGTGGATATGGCTTATGCCATTGCAGCCTATCATGACTTAGGACTCGAAGGTCCGCGTGCCATCCACCACATTACAAGCGGAAAGATACTCATAACCGATGCAAGGCTCAAAAAATGGTTCTCTCCTGCAAAGCTCAAGCTGATGAAAGAGGCCGTTGAGGATCACCGTGCCTCTGCCTCTCATGCCCCTCGAAGCATTTACGGCAGAATAATAGCGGAGGCTGACAGGGAGATTTCTGAGGACAGCGTTTTTCGCCGTACCGTTCAGTTCGGTCTTGAGCATTATCCGGAAATGAATACAGAGGAGCATTGGCGTCGTTTCAAGGCTCACATGGATGAGAAATACTCAAGCCGTGGCTATATCCACCTCTGGATTCCGGGGTCTGAGAACGAAAAGAACCTCACGGAAATCCGAAAAATCATAGAATCACCTACCCTTCTTCGTCAGAAATTCGACAAGTATTTCGAGGAAGAAATGAAAGAAAAAAATAAAGAAATCTGAAGCAGGAAATATAACAAAAAAGAAAGCGTTGAATCAAGAAGACTCAACGCTTTTTCTTGTGAGGTGCGTGGCGGAGTCGAACCGCCTTAGCTGGTTTTGCAGACCAGAGACTAAACCGTTCATCCAACGCACCAGACTTAATTGAACGGGCATCTTTTTCAAATGCGATGCAAAGGTACAATTTATTTTTTAGAACAAAGAACGAAAAACAAAGAAATTTAAGTGTGCTCTTATTGCTATTGATTTATATCAAGTCACATTCACAACAAGCCTACTCTGTCTGAAAATGGACTATCGCGTGACAGTTTCTCTGCTTTTTGCCACATATCACCCGAAACCATTTTTCGAAAGGCAAAAATACAGGCTCGACAGACGTATCTAAAACATTCACACAACGAGGATATAAATCTATCATAAAGAGTATTTCAAAAATATATCATAACGTGAGTTCGACGACCTCTTCGACGTTCAGCCCTCGTAGTCTTGAATTCGTGAACTCACATTATTTATGCGTTTAAGAGTAAGACTTGCCTCCGTTTCCCATCATCTTTCCTCACGCTGTGGTTTCAACCCACACCGTCAGAATATATCTGAGATTCGCAACGGAATTTCTTGAGTATTTCTCTGAAAGTCATAGTTCAGGTTTTGTTATTTTGGGGATTTTGGGTTTATATACAATTTCAAACGCAAAGTAGTGATAATTCCAGAAACCTCCAAACATTTCTCCGAAAAAAGATTAGGTACACATAGTACACATATTCCACATTTTCTACATACACACCCTCTAAAACACGCTCTTCTTCCCAATAATAATAAATATTATTTTTTATAATATTTATTATTATTGAAGTAAAAGTGAGGGGGGAAAGGGAATCTAGGGTGTCTGTAAAATATATGTGGAATATGTGTACTATGTGTCTTTTTCTTAATTTTTAATGCAACACATTGAAAATATGCAAGTTATTTAGTTTTGATACTTTTTAACGAAAGAAATCCGAAAATGCCCTCAAGACTCTTGGGGAATGTGAGTAACTTTGCAGTCAGGAATAAAGCCCACCCAGTCCCTCCCCAATGGGTAGTCCGATGTTGATAACATCGGAGTATGTGACAAGTTCCTCCCCCCTCACCCCCTCAAGGGGGAGTAGTTACACTAACTTGCGCAAGACTGGGTTCGCTACAGGTCCGTTCCACCTCCGTTCCAAGTCCGTTTCAAGTCCGTTCCCTATATCGGAGATATAAAGTCCCTACTCCATCCCACCCTCGTAGCGACGAGGTATCAGGAAAAAAGAAAAGAGCCTACCCCAATGGCGATTAGGACAAGCTCTTTCTTAGCTATAAAGGCACTATATGGCAGTTATGGTTTCTTTTCCTCCACCGGTTCCTGCATATCCTTCTTTGACAGTTGAATCATCTTGCGCGCATAGTCAGCAGGATAGCCGGGACGCTCAACAGGCTCGATAAGTCCGTACTTGGTCTTGAGATACTTTCCGTCCTTCATCTTCCTCACCGCCATGTCGTTGTAACGGACAATGAGACGAACTGCAAGATCCTTCCAAGTAGCAAGCATCTGCTGCGCCTGAGTATTGGAATAGTCGTTGAGGAACTTCACAGCATCGGCAGGCGACTGAGCATACATTTCCTTCGCCTTTGACTCTATCTCTCCCTGCTTGGCGAAATAACTGCTTTCAAGACTGTCACGATAGCCTTTCAGCTCTGGGAAAAGCATGGAATAGCGAGGATAAACCATATTGCTCACCCAGTTGCAAACCCAATAGGCATTCTTGTCAGAGAACGTTACATCATCAGCCCCGGGGGTGTTGTAGCACTCAGGCAAAACGGTATTGCCACAATAGATTGGAGTATATGCCACCATATTGCCGTCGTCATTGCCCCACCACAGGCATCCACCAATCTCGCGAGGCAACCAAGAGCGCATCTGCGATACATACGTAAAGCCTGTCTGCTGGGTACTTACAGGACGTTCCGTGAAGTATTTCTTTCCATCCACCTCGAAAGACAGTGGCGTTGGTTGATAAGGCATCTCCCAGATACCGCCTCCGATAGTGCCTCTCACCTCAAGCGGAGTACCCTCATAGTGGTCGCGCATCGCCATCTGCAAATCCTGCACGGTGAGTTTCTTGTTAGGAACAACCCAAAGAGGGAGCGGCTCAGCATCCTTGTCACGACCTTCAGCCCAAGGCAGATACTTATCCATGCCGTCAACAAAGAAACGGAAGAAAGCCCACACACGGGCATCACAATAGCGACGGCCAGAGAAGTCAGGAGCAGCGTATGCAGCATTCCAAGAGAAATCGGCATCCTTACCTGTAAACCACCCTTTTGAGCGTGCGTACTTTATGCAGTTCTTTGAGAACATCACATTCTCCTTGTCCTTCTGATTGAACGTAGTGATACGGCTCTGATTGGCATGAGCACATATAGCATCATCAGGAATACGCTGGGCAACCCATACCACGCCTTTAACGCCTGCGCCCTGCATTTCCATGATCCAAGCCTCGTTAGGATCACAGATAGTGAAGGTCTCGCCCTCTGAGTTATAACCGTAGGTCTCAGCAAGACTGGTCATCACCTTGATAGCCTCACGGGCAGATTTTGAACGCTGGAGAGCGATATAGATAAGTGAGCCATAGTCGAGTATGCCAGTAGTATCAACCATTTCCTCACGACCGCCGTATGTGGTCTCGCCGATAGTGACCTGATACTCGTTGATATTACCTATTACATTATAGGTCTCCTCTGCCTGTGGAATCTCACCATGATACTTGTTTGTATCCCAGTCGTAGATTTTGAGCATCTCACCCTTCGGATGCTTTCCTGCAGGGGAATGGTACAGGGAAAAGAAAGCGCCGTATGAATCGGCATTATACGTACACATCACACTACCGTCGGCACTTGCCTTCTTACCGACGATGAAATTAGTACAAGCCATTGCCTGCACAAAACTTACAGCTAATAATGATAATAAAATATATGTTTTTTTCATGAAAGTCTGAAAACAAAATTAGGGGGAAACTCCGCTTGCGCGGAGTGGTGTTGTGGAAAGTAAATTAGGAATAAATTAAACCAGTAAATTATTATCAGTAAATTTTATTCTATAAATTATCAATTTGAATTTCCCAGCTGCATATGCAGCCCAATAATTTACTGAATATAATTTACTGATAATTTACTTTCTAAAAAAATCCCCGCGCAAGTGGGATTTACTTTCTTACTTTATTATGAGTTTGTCAGAACCGGCAGCCTTAAAGCTCATGTCAAGTCCCTTCACGCTATGCGTAAGAGCACCGAATGAAATGAAGTCAACACCAGCCTTGGCGTAAGGAATCATTGTGTCGAATGTAATACCGCCAGACGACTCTGTCTCACAACGACCACCAACGATCTCTACAGCCTTTTTGGTATCCTCCGGAGTGAAGTTATCGAACATGATACGGTCACAGCCCTCCGCAAGGGCTTCATCAAGTTCCTTCCAGTTGCGCACCTCACACTCGATCTTCAAGTCCTTGCCGTGATCCTTGCAATACTGCTTTGCACGAGAGATGGCATTGTGAACGCCACCACAGAAATCGATGTGGTTATCCTTGAGCAGAATCATGTCGAAGAGACCGATACGATGGTTCATGCCACCGCCAATCTTCACAGCCTCCTTCTCAAGCATACGCATACCAGGAGTTGTCTTACGGGTATCGAGAACACGGGTTTTGGTGCCTGCGTCGATAAGAGCCTGCTGATACTTGTGGGTCATTGTGGCAATACCGCTCATACGCTGCATGATATTCAGCATGAGACGCTCTGTCTGGAGCAAGCTCTGTGTCTTACCCTTCACGCTCATCACGATGTCGCCAGGCTTAACCTCTGCACCGTCATTGATATACACCTCTACCTCAAGAGTAGGGTCAAAACGATGGAACACCACCTTTGCCACCTCTACACCTGCAATGATACCAGGCTGCTTGATGAGGAGCTTACTCTCACCCATGGCATCAGCCGGAATACAACACAGGGTGGTATGATCACCATCACCGATATCCTCCGCAAAACTCAAGTCAATGAGTCTGTCGGTCAATTCTTCTACACTTAACATCTAATTTATTTTCTATTTAGCTATTTACTATTTTTACTTCTCCTCTCTTTACACTTTCTACTTTACACTTTCTCCCTTAGAAATACACGCCAAGAGAAATCTTTAGACCAACGGTAGAATAGTCTTTATGTCTTCTGATACTCTGGTCATAATATACTGAAGGCTCAACGGTCAACTTATCATTGAGGAAAAAGCAATAGCCAGCCTCAATACCAGGCATGATATCATTATGTCCTTTAGAAAGGATCAACTTGGCATTAGCACCAAAGAAAAGACCATTCTCTATAACATAGAAGCGACCACCAACACCTCCCATGATTGTAGCATGACCACCCTTGCCAGGATGATGCATACCAGCCTGTACGTTAACCATCCAGCAGTCCTCAACGAAGTAGCCCCCCATAGCACCAACGTCAAACTTACACTCCTCTTTACCGTTATGACTGAGGCTCAGACCTGAAAGCGATGCGTTCACGTACATTTTACCAGCCTCGAACTGTGCCTTTGCCACCATTGTCATGGTTAGCATAGCGAGCATGAATAGAATCTTTTTCATTATTAATTCCTTTTTAAATTTAGGTTTATGTTAAGTATACACACATTTATTCTTCTTTTTTATCCTCTGGCTTCAGATTCACCTTCCACTTGAGGAAAATGCCAAGAAGGACGGCACACATAACCGCTGCTGCACAATAGCCAATCTCAGGTGCAAGTCCCAATGCAGTCTTGCTTATCACGATGAATGAAGTGCAGACAGCAGTCATGAACAATGCAGGAATGAGAGTAACCCAGAAATATGCAGGACGGTTCTTTGCAAGATATACGGTCAATGTCCAAAGTGTGAATACTGAGAGAGCCTGATTTGCCCATCCGAAATAGCCCCACAGCACATTGAATCCGCTTGCGTTCTCCATCTGCCAAATAAGCAAGCCCATTGTGGCAAGGAAGAGAGGAATACTGATGCTCAGACGCTTTGCAATGGTCTTCTGCTCCATGTGAAGCCAGTCGGCTATGATAAGACGGGCACTACGCAGAGCTGTATCACCACTCGTAATAGGTGCAGCTACAACTCCGAGCATAGCGAGAATACCGCCAGCAACACCGAGCCAATCGTTACAAACGAGGTTCACCACAACAGGAGCACTTGTAAGATAACCATCCTTGGCAGCCGCCATAAACTCATAACCAGGAGCAGGACTTCCATAGAAGAAATATGAAGCTACTGTTGCCCAGATAAGAGCTACAATGCCCTCTGTTATCATAGAGCCGTAGAAGATAGGACGGCCAAGATGCTCATTCTTCATACAACGAGCCATCAGAGGGCTCTGTGTAGCATGGAAACCGCTTATGGCACCACAGGCAATAGTAATGAAGAGTGCAGGGAACAGATCATCCTTGAAGCTATCAGGATGAGTAAGCTTACCAAGGCTGACAACACCTGTTTCCCAAAGCTCTGGGATATCATACCATCTCACGAAGAGCACAACCATCAAGGCTGCTGCCATGAAGAGGAGCGAGAATGCGAAGATTGGATATATCTTACCGATAATCTTATCCACAGGCATCATAGTGGCTATGATATAGTATGCGAAGATAAGCACTATCCAAAGCATACCGTTGTCAAACATGCTTGTGAGGATGTCGGCAGGACTCTTTACGAATACCGCGCCTACAAGTCCGAGAAGCAGAACTGTAAAGACAAGCATCACGTTCTTAACGCCATTGCCGAGGTATTTTCCTACGAGTTCCGGAAGTCCGGCACCGTTATTACGGATGCTGAGCATACCGCTTAGATAGTCATGGGTAGCACCTGCAAAGATACAGCCGAAGACAATCCACAGATAGGCGGCAGGACCGAACTTGGCCCCCATGATAGCACCGAAGATAGGACCGGTGCCCGCAATGTTCAGAAACTGAATCATGAAAATCTTCCATGAAGGAAGAAGAATGTAATCCACTCCATCGTTTATACGCAACGCAGGAGTAATACGATCATCAGGTCCGAAGACCTTCTCAACAAATTTGCCGTAAAACAAATAGCCGAGTATCAATAGTACAAGGCTAATACAAAAAGTTATCATTTTACCCTAAATGTTATTGTATAATTATGCTAATTTCTGAAATATTTGCTAATTACGTGCAAAGTTAACAAAAACATTTGGAAAAACAAACAAATAATGCTAACTTTGCAGCCGAAATGAAGAAATTAACAGTTTTTTTGGCATTTTTGGCCCTCTCTCTCGGCAATGCCAAGGCTCAGACACGATATTACAATGTGTCGCCCGTAACGATTCAATCGCCTGTTGACGTTCCTCTGCATGAGGTACGTGCTGTATGGCTTACTACGATAGGAGGTCTTGACTGGCCTCATTCATACGCTCAGTCAGGTGCAGCCATCACCCGACAGCAGAACGAACTCCGTACCACTCTCGACCGTCTTCAGAAGGCAGGCATCAACCTTGTCTTCATCCAGACCCGTGTACGTGCAACTACCATTTTCCCTTCAAACATGGAGATATGGGACGGATGCCTGTCTGGCAGACCTGGCACTACCCCTGGCTATGACGCTTTGGAATTTGCCATCAACGAATGTCACAAACGCGGTATGCAGCTCCACGCATGGGTAGTGACCATACCTGTGGGCAAATGGAACGGAGCGGGATGCAAGCACCTCCGCCAGACAGTTCCACACCTTCTGAAGAAGATTGGAGAAGAGGGATTCATGAATCCTGAACAGCCGGGGACTGCCGACTATCTTGCCCGTTTCTGTGGAGACCTGACACGTCGCTATGACCTCGACGGCGTTCATCTCGACTATATCCGCTACCCTGAGACTTGGGGACGAATTGCCAACAAAGACCAAGGACGACAGTATATAACAAACATTGTCAGAGCTATCCATTCTGCAGTAAAGAGAGAGAAGAAGTGGGTTATGCTAAGTTGTTCACCACTTGGTAAATACGCAGACCTTCCAAGGCAATGGGCTCGTGGCTGGAATGCTCGCGATATTGTATGTCAGGATGCAGCACAATGGATGCAGACAGGACTCATGGATGCTATCTTCCCGATGATGTATTTCCGTAACAATGACTTCTACCCATTCGCAATCGACTGGAAGGAAAGAAGCAACGGACGCATCGTGGCTCCAGGTCTCGGAATATACTTCATGTCACCTAAAGAAAAGAACTGGCCATTGAGCGACATATCACGCGAGCTGCACGTACTTCGCCAGTACGGACTTGGACACGCATATTTCCGTTCAAAGTTCCTTACAGACAACACCAAGGGCATATACGACTTCGCGGCGAACACCCTATGCCCCTACCCTTCCCTTATCCCGGCACAGACATGGTACGGCTTCAGAAATCCGGAACCGCCACGCTCTATCAGCGTAAACGAGGCAAAGGACTACCGTCCAACGGCTGTCCTTTCATGGGAACCAGGACGTGATAACTCCGACGGTCCTTACCTGACGTACAACGTGTATTCTTCCACGCATTTCCCGGTAAACACGCGTGATGCACGCAACATCACCATGGTAGGCGTTCGCAGTCTTTCCGCACTCGTGCCAAAAGGTATGTACTATGCAGTAACCGCAGTTGACCGCTACGGCAACGAATCCATGCCATGCCAGATAAACGGCATACAGACATCTTTCAATGTTCCAGAACATAGACAAGCTCCACGTCAGGTTTCAACACCTCAAAAGCAAGTTAAACAGATAGCAAACTGTCCTTTGCTTGAACGTAGCAATACCATTGAGCTTCGAGATCTCTGTAACACTTTCGAGATATTCAGACAAGAAGGTATTATCGTTATTGAGAATCTTCAGGGCGAGGTGCTGTACTCATACCCTATCGTCCGCACAATCAATATCTCAAGACTTCCAAAGGGCGTGTATGTCGTGAAATTCATTCACAAGAAGAAGAAAAAAGGCACACATAGGCTTTGCTTCCTAAAGAAAGTATAAAGACGACAATATTTTTCAAAACACGAAGACGCAAAGACACAGAAACCTGACAACTCTGTATCTTTGCGCCTTTTTTGCATTTATATAACGCCCGATAAAAATGCTACAATATAATTGTAGCCAAATTGTAACCACAATCTTTCGTCAGTTTACGGATGTTTATGTACTTTTGCAATAGAAATCACAAACGTATAAGAAACAATTATGATTGAATTGACATTAAGACTCTTAGGCTCGCTGGCACTACTTATCTACGGAATGAAGACAATGAGCGACTCGCTACAAAAAATGGCAGGACCGAGTCTGAGACATATATTAGGACGAATGACAGACAACCGTCTGAGCGGAATACTCACAGGAACTATGGTGACTTGTGCCGTACAGTCATCATCGGCAACAACAGTTATGACTGTTTCATTCGTGAGTGCAGGACTCCTATCGCTTTCACAAGCCATATCCGTTATTATGGGTGCGAATATCGGCACAACACTAACGGCATGGATAATGTCATTGGGCTACAATGTGGATTTGACAATAGTAGTGTTTTCTGCATTCCTCACTGGTATGTTGCTCATCTATAAAAAGCGTCATCGTGTGGCAGGAGAATTCATCTTCGGACTTGCATTCCTCTTCTGGTCGCTGATTATGCTAAGCAGCGTTGGCAAGGATATGGAACTGGAACACAATGCCAAAGTGGTTTCATTCTTTGCCTCGTTCGATACAGACAACTATCTCACTATCCTTGCATTTCTCGGTGCTGGAACCGTGCTTACATGCGTAGTACAATCGTCTGCAGCAGTAATGGCAATCACTATCCTACTCTGTTCCACTGGCGTGTTACCTATCTACATGGGTATCGCTCTGGTTATGGGCGAGAACATCGGCACAACAGCAACAGCTAATCTCGCTGCATTAGGAGCAGGCATAGAAGCCCGACGCGCTGCACTTGCACATCTGTTATTCAATGTATTCGGTGTAATATGGGTACTTATTGTTTTCTACCCATTTGTAGATTTAGTGTGCTCCATAGTAAACTACACCCCTTCTATAGAGGGACAAACTGCAAAGTTGCCCGTTGTGCTAGCTATGTTCCACACCTGTTTCAACGTACTCAACACCACATTGCTCATTGGCTTTATCCCACAAATGGAACGTCTGGTATGCCGATTGCTTCCAGAAAGCAAGGAAAATGCCAAGAAATCAGTTGTAGGACTACACTTCATAAACAATGGCGTGATGCAGACCCCTGAAATCGCTGTTCTTCAGGCACAAGAAGAGGTAATACATTTCGCAGAACGAATGCAGCGTATGTTCGGACTGACGCGAGTTCTCATCGACGAGAAAAATCGCAAGGAACTGAAAATGCAATATGAGCGCATAGAGAAATACGAAAGCATTGCCGACAATATGGAAATCGAGATTGCCGAATATTTAGAGCACGTGAGCAAGGAGCACTTGTCAGATGATACAAAAAACAAGATCCGCATCATGCGCCGACAAATCGGTGAATTGGAATCAGTCGGCGACGCCTGTTTCAAAACGGCACTTACTATACAACGCTTACGCAAAAGTCATGAAGACTTCACTCCTCAACAATATACCCGTCTGCATGAAATGCTACGACTTGTCAACGAGGCTTTAACGCAGATGATGGTAGTGGTAAGCGGTCGTCGCAACGACCTAACCCTCGACCACTCGCTCGAAATAGAACGCGACATCAACGCCCTACGCGATGAACTACGCGCTGATATAATACGCGATGTAAACGCCCATCAGTATTCCTATGCCGTCGGAACATTCTTCGGCGATGTCATTGCCAACTGCGAGAAACTAGGCGACTACGTGATGAACATCGTTGAGGCACGACTGGGCAAACGTCTTATAAGCTATCGAGGACTGCAAATGAACCTTGACTGCAAGACCGTAACTATAGACTCCATACCAATCAGTCTCACACGCACCGAATTTGACTTGTTAAGCCTATTGCTATCCAATAGAGGACAGGTACTCTCACGTCAGCAACTCATGGATACTATATGGGCGGGCGTAATCGTTACAGACCGCACCGTAAATGTAAATATCACTCGCCTACGCAAGAAACTTGGAAAATATGCACATAACATCGTCAGCCGTCAAGGCTTCGGATATGTATTCGAACAAAATGAAGATTGAATCTTTGCATTCTTCATCTTATAATACATTTTGAAAATTATTGATGTCCGGTAAAAACATAAAGTATGTCCGAAATGCTTGAAACACAGCATTTCGGATATTTTAAAACACAAAAACGCAAAGACACAGAGAAAAATGAAGACTCTGCATCTTTGCGTCTTTGCGTTTTATCTATATCAGGATAATCTTTTACTTGGAATAACGTTTTTCAATTACGTTCCAATCTATGATTTGCCAAAGGGCAGCAAGATGGTCAGGACGGCGATTCTGATAGTCCAGATAATAAGCATGCTCCCATACGTCAAATGTGAGCAATGGCTTTAATCCCTTTTGAATCGGATTGGCAGCATTTGTCTCCTGCGTGATAATCAATTTGCCATCCTTATCAGCAGACAGCCATACCCATCCAGAACCAAACAGCGTAGTACCTTTCTTCTGGAACTCATCCTTGAAAGCCTCGAACGTACCAAAATCACGATTTATTGCCTCTGCCAATTTCCCGACAGGACGGTTGTCTGCCTTGGGTGCAGCGAACTGCCCGAAGTACAGATTATGGTTCAGTATCTGTCCCGCATTATTCTGTATTCCACCTGTAGACTTACATACAATCTCCTCAAGTGGTAGTCCTGCCAACGGACTCTCCTCCAACAGACCATTCAGGTTATTAACATATCCAGCAAGATGCTTTCCATAATGAAACTCCAATGTCTGCTTACTAATCACCGGCTCCAAAGCTTCTGGGGCATACGGTAATGCCATTAATTCAAATTTCTTCATAACTAATTTAGATTTTTAGTTTATTTGGGTTCAAAATATAGTACATATTGAGCAAAACACAAAAAAATCGTGTTTTTATTTTGCCAATAGGGTTAGGAGGAAGCGAACATATCCCTTTTCTGTCACTTCTGCCCTAATACCGATGGCAAAAGCATTTGTCGCAGTGCCATTTTCACGGAGAATCTGTCGGATTATGAGATAGTCAACATCCGTTGTGGCAAGCGAGAATAAAGCCTCTGCATCCGCCTTATTCATCCTCGCATTAGGACAATCGATAGCAAGTGTGATATACTTCCTTCCCATATTGGTACCACCTCCATTAAGAAGCACCTCCGCAGATGGAGTCTCACGGTTATTCTTACGTTTTAGCAATAACACGAGATAGTCCATCAGTTGCCTATTTGCAATAATATCAACGCTCTTGACATCATCGGCAAAGTCAAGTTTAAGTTCTGTGACCTTAAACGGCTGCATAGGATATGTTATCTCTGATGCGTTGCGTGTACACTGACTGCAAAGCATGGAATACAGATTACGGTAATAGCCTACGGTCTCAGAGAGTTCCTTTACACCCTGCTCATCAAATTCCTCGCTCGCCATGACCTTGTTATTGTCCTGAGCTATACGCGACGGGAAATACATAGTCTCGTGCTTCAAAGCACTCAAAGTGTTGTCTATGACGTTGTTTGAGACATACAGGCGGTCACGCTCACGCTTCATCCTTACAATTTCTTCTTCCTTCTCACGGCATACTCGCACAATGCTTTTGCGATTATGGAGCACGTCACGAACATAGAACCACCAGAATACAGCAACAAGGACAAGGAAAAGCAGGATAAGCACACCGACAGCAATGTTGTTTGTATTCTCCGTACGCTCCATCGTCGCACAATAAGTGCTTAGGGTTGAGTCCTGTGAACATTCCTTATATAATTTCGTATAAGCCTTGTTATTAGCAGCATAGAGTTCCCAGTCATTAAGTGCAAGGGCAGAGACAGCAACCTCATTGCGTACATAGATGATGATTTCATAGTCGGCGGGCACTTTTCTACTCCACCAACGCAGTTCTGCACCGTTATATGCTATTGTCAGCGTGTCATCCTTATTGACATTGGCAAGTGAGCGATATTCTGCATTGATGAATCTGAAACAGGAATCAGCATAGCTGATAGCTTCTGCATAACGGCCTTCCACATTGGCATTATAAACAGAGTCGGGCCATGTATTCTCCGCCGCATTTGCCTTATTATCAGCAAAGCCAAATGCAGGGATTATAGCAAGGAGCACGGCCAATGTAGCACGTACAGCCATAGGCAGACGGAAGAAAATACGTGTTCCCTTGCCTTTCTCACTTTCAGCCTTTATCTCACAATGTGAGAACAACTCACTAGTCTTACGATAACGGTCCATGATTCCACGACAGTTCATGAGTCCGAAACCATGACTCTTCTGTTCGGTGAGGTTCTCTTTCTGGTCAACGATAGTTCCGTAGTCAAAGAGATGGTCTGCCTGCTCCTGAGTCATACCCTTGCCAGAGTCGGCAATCGATACTTCCGCATAGCCATCATAAACGTCACACTTAGTGGCAGAAACAACGACCTCACCACCCTCAGGAGTGAACTTGCGGGCATTATCAACAATGGTGTTTATCAGGAAAAGAGTAAGCACCTTATCAGCTTTTACGCTTATATCTGTATCTTTAACTGAGAGTTGTATTCCCTTGTTACTGAACGATTTCACCGTCATCTTAATAATATGAAACAACGACTGCAGAGGGAATGTCTCAATATGGAGAGAGACCTGTCCCTTACGCAATTGCACCCAAGATGTAAGACGGGCATTGTTCTCAAGTATAGACTTGCAGATATCCGACACATATTCGAGATTTCCATTCCCAGCCTTTTCCACCGTATCAACACTGTGAAGCATACGGTCGATTAGCGGCATGATGTTCTCAGCATACGAAACCTTTGCATGTTGCTCAACGTTGATTCGCATGGCATCCTCCGTCTGAAGACACAACGCCTGAAGATTCTCTTCAAGTTCCTCAAGTCGCTCATTATGCTTGTATCTGTCCTTGTTCTTCCTATGATAATGGATAAGCACAGCCACTACCACAACGAGTATGGCAAGCACGACGACAATGGAAGCAATAAGCCATTGTGTGCGTGAGACAAGAGCAGACAGAGCATCCGCACGAGCCTCAAGCTGTCGATCCTGACGTGTGGAGTCCTGCATATCAAGGTACTGATTACGATAGTAGTCGCTTGCCTGTTTGTCACCAAGTGCAGAATAAGCCATTGACATCTTTTCACTTATTGATGCCACGAGATCAGGAGCCTGAAGGATCAGGGAATCCTCAATAGCATTAAGAAGGCATGAAAGCTCAGCCTCATGATCTTTTATATTATGATAGCATGACGATAAAGTACGCCATCCTCCGGCAATCTGGTATATGTCTCCATATCTCACGAAACATTGCAATGAACGTTCTGCGAGATTGCCTGAGAGCATTGAGTCCGGCACACCATCGTCGTTGAGATAGCGTATACACGGATCATCATCACGATGATAGGCAGCGAGTTCCTCTGGGTTGGCAAGGTGCTCGGAAAGAGACTGCAACGAGTTTGCCTCCCAAAACAGATAACCATTGTGACGAGCAAGCATATAGCACTGCATCAGACAATCAAATTCCTTATGTGCAATTTCTGCAGCACTCCCCTCACGCAATATTCCACCTGCTCCTATATTATACAGATAGGCAAGGTATTGTGCAGTATCATTATTGAGTTGGATATCCTTGTCCTTGGCTATACTCAGCAATGCTTCAGATGACTCTATAGGAAGATTCACATAGTAGAGATATGTGGAAAGCACGATACCATACTCACTTCTTGCATAGGTATATTGCTTGCGTTTTCTCTGGGATTCATCCTCAATATCAGAGTGTATGTTAGCCATGTATCTGTCAGCCTCATTCTTATGAACATAGAAATCCTTGTTCTGTGAACGGCGCTGACATAAACGCATACGCTGCACCTCTACACTGAGGCGAGTGATATCATCCTCAGCAAGAGAATCTGCACGCGAAAGTAGCGTATCACTCTTTACATAATCCATGCGCGTAATCGTGTAGAAAGCCTGATTGAGCAAAGCCTCCGACATTCCTGCCCTATATCCTATCTTCTCTGCCTCTTTATATGCTTTATTGGCATAGATGCGTGCAGAATCCACGTTCTTATAACGCATGTCATAAGAACGGTCGTTGAGAGTATCAACATAATCCCTGTCAGAGCTGTCTGTGGAACAACCACAGACAAGTGCAAAGATGAATATGGAGAAGAATAAATATTTACGCATAGTTATTGTTTTTGAGGGGAATTGGAAACCTAGATATTCTAGATAATCTAACTCTCCGGAAGATCTAGAAACTCTAGCAAATCCTGCCTCTAGAAGAAAAAAACTGGAACTCCGGCAAGCATAGAGACTCCCCGAATTCCAGTTTTATGGTTATTTAGTCAAAGACTATCCTAAATTACTTACGAGCACCAAGACAATAGCCAAGTGCTTCCTTACACTTGTCAGTTACATACTGCCAGTCACCTGCAGCAACCTTATCCTTTGGGAAGAGCTTAGAGCCCATACCTACGCAGAAGACACCAGCAGCGAACCATTTCTCAAGGTTCTCCTTCTCAGGAGCGACACCACCTGTTACCATGATCTTTGACCAAGGCATTGGAGCCATAAGTCCCTTGATGAGGTTTGGACCAACAACATCGCCTGGGAATACCTTTGTAAAGTCACAACCAACTTCCTGTGCCTTACCAATTTCTGATGGTGTGAGACAACCTGGACAATATGTCACGCAACGACGATTGCAGACAATAGCAACATCAGGGTTGAAGAGAGGACCTACAACGAAGTTTGCACCAAGTTGGATATACATAGCAGCAGTAGGAGCATCAACTACAGAACCGATACCGAGAGCCATCTCTGGGCACTCCTTTGCAACGAACTTTGAAAGTTCTGCGAAAACCTCTTGAGCAAAGTCACCACGGTTTGTGAACTCGAACGCACGAACGCCACCCTCGTAACAAGCCTTCACTACATTCTTTGCGACTTCAACGTCCTTGTTATAGAAAACAGGAACCATAGGTGCCTCGGCGATTTTCGCCATCACCTGAAATTTATCAAATTTAGCCAAAATATTTACAATTTACCATGTACAATGTACAATTACCATTTTGCAATCTGTACATTTCCATGCGGTTTATATTCTAATCACTTTCTATTTTTGTACGCATCGTCTTTATAGATGCAACTATAATCTTTACCAATTCCAAGTTTTCATTGTACAAGTCCTGCATCCGTTCTTTTGGCATTATGTCACAAGCAATAATCAAGTCAAGCCAATGAGCCGTCTCATCAAGTTCTTCTTCGCACATTTTCAACTTATTCAGAAAATCCTTATCGGACTTACCTACACAAGCAGCACGATAATTTGCTGACGGAGACGTACCAGAACGTACAATCTGTTTGGCAATAGCATTCGCGGAAATGGTATTAGGCATTTTGTCAACCATTTTTACGATACGAATGGCAAAAGACCTGAGCCTTGATTTCATTTCCTCGCGAGTCATAGCTAAATGCTAAAACGAAAATTGTACATTGTACATGGTAAATGGTAAATGAGTCTATCGCTGTACACGACCATTAGCAGAACCACCAGCAAGAGCCTCGACCTCTGCAACAGATACGAGGTTAAAGTCACCATTGATGGTGTGCTTGAGAGCAGAAGCAGCTACAGCGAACTCAAGAGCCTCACCCTGATTTGGCTTTGTGAGAAGACCGTGGATAAGACCACCAGAGAAAGAGTCACCACCACCTACACGGTCGATGATTGGATTGATATCATAACGCTTTGACTGATAGAACTCCTTACCGTCATAGATAAGAGCCTTCCAGCCATTATGTGTTGCAGAGAATGACTCACGGAGAGTAGAAACAACATACTTGAAGCCGAATGTCTCCTTCATCTGCTTGAAGATGCCCTCATAGCCGGCAGCATTAGTCTCGCCACCCTCTACGTCAGCATCAGGCTTGAAACCGAGACAAAGCTCAGCATCTTCCTCATTGCCGATACATACGTCAACATACTTCATAAGAGGACGCATGATAGAGATAGCCTTCTCTGAAGTCCAGAGCTTCTTGCGGAAGTTAAGGTCAACAGAAACTGTTACGCCATGACGCTTTGCAGCCTCACAAGCGAGCTTTGTGAGCTCAGCAGCCTTGTCGGAAATAGCAGGAGTGATACCTGACCAGTGGAACCAGTCAGCACCTTCCATGATTGCATCGAAATCGAAATCCTCTGGATTAGCCTCAGCAATAGCAGAGTTTGCACGATCGTAGATAACCTTTGATGGGCGCATAGAAGCACCTGTCTCACAATAGTACAGACCTACGCGATTACCGCCACGGGCAATATAATCCGTATTTACACCATAACGACGAAGAGCATTAACTGCAATCTGACCAACCTCATGTGTTGGGAGTTTAGAAACAAAGTAAGCATCATGACCATAGTTGGCACAACTGATAGCCACATTAGCCTCACCACCACCTGGGATGATACGGAAAATGTCTGTCTGGACGAAACGATCCTGACCATTTGGAGAAAGACGAAGCATTATTTCGCCCAAAGTCACTACTTTTGCCATAGTTAATTAAGAGAGTTAATTTGTATAAAGATTTAAAATTCCCAAAGTAAGTTTTTCTGCAAAGTCAGTATGACAAAATGCAGATTTCTGTTGCAAAATTACTGTTTTTTTACGAAAGAAAGAAATATTTCAAGAAAAAATACTGTTTTTTATAAAAAAAATTAATTGTTAGTGCACACAATTCGTTTTTTTTCATTATTTTTGCACCATATTTTTTAAATCTTAAATCACCTTCAACTTTAAGGAATGTCACAGAATATGGATATCAACGACCTCAACGACGAACAGCCAATTGAGGCTGCTGCCGAAAAGAGAAAGGTAGGACGTCCCAAAGGTTCCACAAACGGTAGTGGAAAGAAGAACAAAAGCACAAAGAAGACAAAATCAGCAAAGAAGACGTCTGCTAAAGCTCAGGAGAACAAGCGTCAACGTAAACGCGACAATACAGGTTCACTGCGTATCACCATACGTGATATCGCAGAGAAGGCTGGTGTGAGCGTAGGTACCGTTGACCGCGTACTGCACAACAGACCTAACGTTTCACCAAAGGCATTGGTAAAGGTTCAGAAAGCCATCGAGGAGATGAACTATGAGCCTAATATGTATGCAAGTGCCCTTGCACACAATAAGGAGTACAATTTCTACTGCCTTATGCCTAAGCATGAGAGTGAAGCTTACTGGGAGGAAGTTGAGGAAGGACAGCTCCATGCATGCGAGATGCGTCGCGACTTCAATGTGCACGCGCACATGTACTACTATAAACGCAAGGACGAACAGAGTTTCAAGGAGTGCTACGAGGCTATCCTTGCAACCGAGCCTGACGGCGTTGTGGTGGTACCAGCAAAGTTGGAGGTTACACGTAAGTTCACCGACCAGATGCATGAGCGTAACATTCCTTTCATCATGCTCGATTCATACATGCCTGACCTCCGTCCTCTCGCATTCTACGGACAGGACTCATTTGCCAGCGGATTCTTCGCAGCAAAGCTTCTCATGATGATTGCATCAAAGGAGAAGAGCATCATGCTAATGAAGCAGACAATCGACGGTATTCACGTTGCAAGTAAGCAGCAGGATAACCGTGAGGTCGGTTTCCGTCACTATATGAAGGATCATTTCCCTGACATAAAGATTGTTGAAGTTGATTTGCCATATGGTTCTTCACGCAAGGAATATACTCTGATTCTTCAGAAATTCTTTGAAGAGCATAAGGAAATCCACCATTGTGTGACACTCAATTCCAAGGCACACCTTGTAGGCGAGTATCTGTTGAAGAATAATCTGCGTAACGTCCAGATTATGGGGTATGATATGGTTGAGAAGAATGCCAACTGCCTGCGTCAAGGTAGCATATCTTTCCTCATCGCCCAGCATGGATATATGCAAGGCTACTACAGCATTGATGCACTTGCAAGAGCCATTATCCTAAAGAAGAACGTAAATCCTGTGAACTATATGCCTATCGAGGTTATCTTCAAGGAGAACGTTGACTTCTACAGAAGAACGCAAATCTAATCATGTACAACGTACCATTTACAATTTACAATTTTGCTGGTGCTGCGAGGACATTGCTCAAAAATAGAAAAATGTCTAAATAGAAATTGTACATTGTAAATGGTAAATTGTACATAACATTATGAACTATTAAACCTAACACGAATGGAACAAGCATATCTGAAAATCAATCCCGCTGACTCTGTTGTTGTATGCCTCAGAGCTATGAAGGCTGGGGAAATAGTGACCGACGGCAATAAAGAAGTAAAGCTATTGCAAGACACTCCTGCCGGTCACAAGGTTCTACTTACCGACAAGAAGGAAGGTGAAGATATTATAAAATATGGCTACCCTATCGGTCATGCAGCAAAGGATCTCAAGGCTGGTGAATGGGTTAACGAGAACAATCTCAAGACCAATCTCGCAGGAACGCTTGAATATACATACAACCCTGTCAGCGAAAAACTCAGCATCCCTGTTGAGAACCGCACATTCAAGGGATTTGTCCGTAAGAATGGTGATGTCGGCATACGCAATGAGATCTGGATTGTACCTACCGTTGGTTGCGTAAACGGCATAGCAGAGCAGTTGGCAAAACGTCTTGAAACCGAAACTCGTCTCGACGGTATTGATGCTGTTCACGCCTGGCATCATAACTACGGCTGCTCTCAGCTCTCAGAGGATCATGAGGCTACACGCAAGATTCTCCGTGACATCGTACTCCACCCTAATGCAGGTGCCGTGCTCGTTCTCTCCCTCGGATGCGAGAACAATCAGCCTGACGACTTCATGGCTATGCTCGGTGATTATGACAAGGAGCGCATCCAACTCGTAGTTACACAAAAGGTTGAAGGTGACGAGGTTGAATACTGCATGGACATTCTCCGTAAGATGTACGGGATATGCAAGGAGGACAAGCGCGTTGATGTTCCAGTAAGTAAGCTCCGCGTAGGACTTAAATGCGGTGGTTCTGACGGATTCTCAGGCATTACAGCCAACCCACTTGAGGGCGAGTTCTCCGACTGGCTCGTAGCTCAGGGCGGTACAAGCATACTTACCGAGGTACCAGAAATGTTCGGTGCAGAGACAATCCTTATGAACCGTTGCGAGAACCGTCAACTCTTCGAGCAGACAGTATCTCTCATCAATAACTTCAAGAACTACTTCCTCTCACATGGTGAGCCTGTTGGCGAGAACCCATC
The DNA here is from genome assembly GCA_902798615.1 of uncultured Bacteroidales bacterium. Lineage (GTDB taxonomy): Bacteria > Bacteroidota > Bacteroidia > Bacteroidales > Bacteroidaceae > Prevotella. The sequence continues at coordinate 30,194 of CADBXL010000030.1, forward strand.
TCCGGGCAACAAGGCTGGTGGCATCTCTACTCTTGAGGACAAGGCTCTTGGATGCACGCAGAAATGCGGTCGTGCTCCTGTTAGTGGCGTACTCGAATATGGCGACCGCTTGCAGACATCTGGCCTTAACCTTCTCTCTGCCCCAGGCAACGACCTCGTAGCAGCCACGGCACTTGCTTCTGCAGGATGCCATCTGGTTCTTTTCTCAACAGGTCGCGGAACTCCTTTCGGCACTTTCGTCCCGACGATGAAGATTTCAACGAACTCCGACCTCTACAACCGCAAGAAGAACTGGATTGACTTCAATGCCGGACAACTCGTTGACGGTAAGACGATGAAGGAACTCGTTCCTGAATTCATCGATAAGATTCTCGCTGTTGCAAGCGGCGAACCTGCACGCAATGAGGTGAATGGTTATAGCGAGATCTCCATATTCAAGAATGGAGTAACACTGTAACATGTACAATGTACCATTTACAATTTACAATTTAGCTAGCGCAGTAAGGGCATGGTTCAACAAAATAAATGAAACAATGTCTAAATGATAATTGTACATGGTACATGGTAAATTGTAAATAAAGAAGATGCTCAATCTCTCTCCACTAATCGTCTTTGTAGTCCTCTATCTCGCAACATCAATCATTGCGGGTGATTTCTACAAGCTACCAATAACCGTGGCATTCATGCTTTCGAGCATATATGCCATAGCCATATCACGAGGCATGTCATTGGAAAAGCGCATCGAGACATTCAGTCGCGGCGCCGGACAGAAGAACATCATGCTCATGATATGGATTTTCGTGCTTGCAGGTGCTTTTGCAAAATCGGCAAAGGATATGGGCAGCATTGACGCAACCGTTAATCTCACCCTGTCCATCCTTCCTGCAAATATGCTGCTTGGCGGACTGTTCCTCGCTGCATGCTTCATATCCCTGAGCGTGGGTACAAGCGTAGGCACCATCGCTGCCCTGACACCTATCGCCGTGGGCATAGCCCATTCCACAGACTCAAGCGTGGCATTACTTACAGCCATCGTAGTAGGAGGCTCTTTCTTCGGAGATAACCTGTCATTCATAAGCGACACAACAGTAGTTGCCACCCAGACACAGGGCTGCAAGATGAGCGATAAGTTCAAGGCAAACATACGCATCGTGGCTCCTATCGCCTTTATCACCTTCATCATCTACATGGTGATGGGAAGGAATATAAGCGCACCAAGCACCATTCCCGATGTGGAGATTATCAAAATCATCCCATATCTCTTCGTTCTGGTCATCGCTCTTTATGGTGTGAACGTACTCATGGTGCTTTCAATAGGCATACTCCTAACCGGCATCATAGGAATGATTTCCGGTAACTACGACTTCATGTCATGGTTCGCAAGCATGGGCGACGGCATCATCTCCATGGGCGAGCTGATCATTGTCACGATGATGGCAGGCGGACTTCTTGAACTGATTAAGGAGAACGGTGGTATCGTATTTATCATCAATAAGATAACACGCTTGGTCAATGGTCGTCGTGGAGCAGAACTTTCAATCGGAATACTCGTTTCGCTGGTCAACGTATGTACTGCCAACAACACCGTGGCAATAATCACCGTGGGCGGTATTGCCAAGGATATAGCCACCCGTTTCGGGGTTAAGCCGAAGCGTGCTGCATCCATCCTCGACACATTCTCATGCGCCACACAGGGACTTCTCCCCTACGGAGCTCAGCTTCTGATAGCAAGCGGACTTGCAGCCGTCAATCCGATAAACATCATTGAGTACCTCTACTACCCAGTACTTCTAGGTATCGGGGCTTTGGTGTACATCGTGTTAAATAATAAAATGAAAGTGAAAAATGAAAAATACAGGTTAGTATTTTAGTGAATAGTGAATAACGAATAGATAATAATAACGTGAGTTCGACGAATTCAAGACTGCGAGGGCTGAAAGCCCGACACCTAATAGGGCAGTCCGTAAGGGCTGTTATTCTATAGATGCGTGATTAAAG
>CADBXL010000031.1 GCA_902798615.1 uncultured Bacteroidales bacterium
TGCGACACCTGAAAACAAAGACTTTAGGTGTCGGTCCTACAGACCTCATTCCCCCTATATCGGCAAATATAACAGCCCTATCGGACTGCCCTTTTAGGTGCCGCTCCTTCAGAGCTCTTTCAACAACGTGGTAATCAATAATATACAAGTGTACAAAATTTTCGCTGAAGCTCAACAAGCTAAAGCAAGTCGTTGAATGAGCGTTATATATGCCTGTTTTTCTACAATCTATGACTTGTTTTTGCCAAGTTGTGTAAACAAAAGTTTTCCTTGTGTATCAAATATTCGGAGGGCATTTATATTGACACAAGAAAGAATATATATGAAACGCGGTAAATTGGTCATATAATTAAAAAGGAGTACCTTTGCATCAAATTCATAAATGTTAGGTTAGTAGTAATTAAACCAGAAATGATTTAGTAGTTAGTTAGTATTTGCACCCACTGTTTCAATAGCGATTGTTTAACAGTTGGGTGCTTGTTTTTTATAGGACCCCAATAAAATAACGTCAGTTCGACGAATTCCACAGATACATCTCCGATGCTTGTTCTTTAGAAAATTAATGCGAAATTAATGTGATATTAATGGGAAATTATATGTTTTCGCTTTGCGAACCTACATTAATTATCACAAATGACACATTAATGTCGCATTAATTTCTTCTTGTAGCAAGCGGTTTGTTTTCGTCGAACTCACGTTAAAATAAATAACGTCAGTTCTACGACTTGCTTCAGCTTGATGAGCCTTAGCGAACAATTCAAGACTGCGAGGGCTGAAAGCCCGACACCTACTAGGGCAGTCCGTAAGGGCTGTTATTCGGTAGATGCGTGATTAAAGGAGCGCTGTAAGTGCGACACCTGAAAACAAAGACTTTAGGTGTCGGTCCTACAGACCTCATTCCCCCTATATCGGCAAATATAACAGCCTCAACAACGTGGTAATCAATAATATACAAGTGGACAAAATTTTCGCTAAGGCTCAACAAGCTAAAGCAAGTCGTAGAACTTACGCTAACTTAAATTCTTCACTCTTAACTATTAACTCTTCACTTCGACTTTCAAAAGTTGTAAACTTGAGAAAGTTGAAAAATCTAACCATAGAAACTTGTTTGTTCGAAAATATTTAGTATCTTTGCATCTCGAAAAAAACGCCGAGCCTTACTTTAAAAGGCCTAAAAATAGGCGGAGCAACATCTAAACATATTTGAAACTATGTCATTCCTAACCCGAACATACCCTTTTCAACAGAGTAGGCAATTGCTAAGAGATAGTGTCGTATATGGAGTCATCATCTGGGCAATCCTATATTTCCTCCAGCCATTCGGATTTAGCATGTATCAGGGAAACAAATGCCTTGTTGCTGCTATTTTCGGACTCGTCACCTCATGTTGCTACGCCTTATATGGATGGACGGTGTTACTCCGCATAACTCAGTATGTCAAACCTTGGCGCGTCTGGCATCAAGGGTGTGTATTATTAGGACTGATACTTTTCATCACTATCTGTAACCTCCTAATGTTCTCTTACATCTTCAAATATCCCATTTCGTTAGAGTTTTTCCTCATGTTCCTACAATGGACGGTAATAATTGGTATTATCATTAGTTCTTTGGCTATTGGCATTGAGTATAACCGAAGTCTGAGAGAAAGGATGGAGACATTGCTTTGCAATACTACGGAGGAGCAGAAAGACATATATATTACCATACACGACAACAACGTGAGAGGCAACGACCTTACAATACCAATCAACAGTCTGCTTTATATTGAAGCACAGAAGAACAACGTCTCTGTATGTTACACAATAGACGAAAAACTGACAAATACAGAGATTCACACTACATTGTCAGCCGTTATTGAAGAGCTAAAAGACTACGAGAACATCTTTCAATGTCATCGTTCTTTTGTTGTCAATGTGAATAATATCACTTCTTCAAAGGGCAATTCCAACGGTTATCAGTTGATACTTGGGAAAAGCCCGAACATCATTCCTGTTTCCCGTTCTTACGTTCCTCAGCTAAAGTCTTTTATAGCTTAGTCATTCGTCCATTTTTTTAGTCATTCGTCTCCTTAGTTAGCTGTCTGTCAGTTGTTTTAGCTGTCTGTCACGGAAATTTGGAGGCTTCAGTTTCTTGTCGTACCTTTGCGACATGAAACATCGTATTGCACATATCATTTTGCTACTGATGACAGCCTGTAACCTGGCTGCTCAGACAACAGTTTCCGGCACGGTTAGCGACGGAAAAGAACCTCTCGCAGGTGCCAACGTATTTATAATAGGTACTATAGACGGCTGCCTTACTGACTCGCTCGGTCGATTCTCTTTTACCACATCCGCAGAGAATCAGTCAACAATCAAGGCTACCTTCATAGGTTATGAGGACTATATGCTGACAACAGACATCTGTCAGCTATCCGATATCCATATCCGCATGAAAGAGCAAGCTACCACTATCAACGAGGTTGTAGTGACCGCCAGTACCTTTAGCTTTGGCAAGAGCGAGAACTTCAAGACTATGGATGCTCTCGACGTTGTAATGTCAGGAAACTCATGCGGAGACATCGTGGCTGCCTTGCAGACATTACCGGGCACACAGACGGTGGGCGAGAACGGTAAGCTATATGTAAGAGGTGGTGAGAGTGAAGAGTGCCAGACTTTTGTCAACGGAATGCACGTTCTTGTTCCATACAGCACCAATACGGAGAATACCGCTGTTCGCGGACGTTTCTCGCCATTTCTCTTCAAAGGCATCAATTTCTCGTTAGGCGGCTATAGCGGTGAATACGGTCAGGCTCTTTCATCCGTACTGCCTGTGGAGACTACCGATGCTGCCACAACCGATAAGTTCGGCGTAAGCGCATCACTCGTTGACTGGAATATCGGTGGTACAAAGGCTTATAAATCCAGTAGTCTGTCGTTCAACGCTGCTCTTACAAGTATGGCTCTTTACAACAAACTGTTTACAGAAAGATATGATTTCAACCGTCCTTATCGCAAGTTTTCTGGCGAGATGCAGTATAAAAAGGATTTTAATTACTCCAGCATCCTTAAATCATACGTTGGCTATGACCTTACAACAGTAGGACAACACATAGACAACCGCAACCTCTCGCTTAAAGAGCATAATATCTATGCTAACGTTACATTGAAGTCTGCAATAGGTAGAGGATATACGCTCTTTACAGGCATAGCCAACTCCTCTGTTCTTAATGATATTGACGATGCACGTATTGCAGGCGACCACTACCACAACTTCCGCAACGAGGTGCATCTAAAGGCTGAAATACGCAAGGTTTGTTCCAATACCTTGAAAATATCAGCAGGTATTGAGGATTACATCCGCAACAGCACAATGAAGTATGACGCATATCATTATCAGCTTGACTACAACATCCTTGCTGCTCACGTAGATGCCCAATGGCGCGTCATTCCTCGCGTATTCCTCAATATGAGTGCAAGGTCAGAATTGATGAGAACCAACTTGCTGATGATGCCAAGGGCTACTCTCAGCTATATCCACAATAAACACTTGCAAGCATCTTTGGTTGTAGGAAGATATAGCCAGACGGCTCAGGATGACTATCTGGCACAGAGCCAAAGCTCTCTGAATCAGAGTACTGCCGACCACACAATCCTTTCCTTGCAGTATAAGTCGCAAAGCTCTCTTCTGCGCATAGAGCCGTACTATAAGAAATACCACCATCTGCCACTATTGGAGAATGGATTATATCAGCCTAACGGGCACGGAACGAGTAAGGGCGTGGATGTTTTCTTTGAAGACCATTCGCTTAACAAGCATCTCACCACCACACTATCGTATTCTTTCAACGATTCTAAGAGGCTCTATCTCGACTTTGCAGAAATGCAGACTCCCGACTATGCCTCACGCCACAATTTGCGACTTACTGCCAAGTATTCTGTAGGCAAGTTCATCGTTGGCATGACAGAATCCTACGCAAGCGGACGACACTTCCCAATTGGCACCACGCCATATTATAATAGCGTTGACATGAATGTTACCTTTCTGGCAAGTCCGAAAGTGATTATATACTCTTCGCTCAACAACATATTCGGCCGCACCAATATCTTCCGCTTTGATGCAAAAAGCAATCCTGTTGTGCCTTCTCGCGACCGTTTCTTCTATATCGGAATATTTGTTTCACTTAAAAATAATAAAGCTTATGACATTTCAAACTTTTAAAAACCGCGTGTTAGTAATTGCTTTCTTCATGATGGCATCAGTAAGTATCAATGCTCAGCAGACCAACGGTCTCCCAATGCAGGCTCTCATAGGGCAGTCTCTTTCCAAGATTCAGCAGCCAACGCCAGAGGGTATGCTCAACTGCATCGCAGAACTGAAACGCATAGATACAATGTTCCCCGACAGCATTCAGCCAAAGTATCAGATGACTTTGCAAAGTCTTAGTTTCTGCATTACGAATCCACAAGCTCCCCAGACAGAGAATCTGTTGAAAGAGACAGAACAGACCATTGCAAAAATGCAGCAGATGAAGAATGCTGACCAGTCAGATATCTGCACCCTTAACGGTTTCCTCTACATGGTGCGTATCGTGCAGAATCCAGCACAGAACGGACAACGCTACTATCTCGATGTTATGCAGAACTACGAGAAAGCCCTGAAACTCAATCCTAACAACCAGCTTGCCCAGCAGTTGCAGCAGAAATTCCTTGAGGGAATGAGACAACAGACGGGGATGTAAAATCCCTATCTGATTTCATCAATATCTTTGCGTTATGTGATTTTGTAAACTCAAGATTACAAGTGCATTTTTCGCGAGAGTTTTTATAGAGGGGGGTGCACTTTTGCCTTTTTTGAGGTTTAACATCCTGGATATCAGAGAGTAACAATGAGTGTACCTCCCCCTAAAACATACCCCTTTTAAAAGGGGGAGGTGCACTACTTGTAAATTACTGATAATCAGCCAGAAATACCCCTAAATGCCCAAGAGTGCACCCCCCCTATACAAAATCTTTCCGTTTTTTTTTATTACATGGAAATATTATCCCTCCAATCTTCCTCCAATCTTCCTCCGATGTGCCTCCGTTCTACCTCCGTTCCAGGTCCGTTGTAAGTCCGTTCCTTAGAATAACGTGAGTTCGATGAATTTCCCCACTTGTATATTATTGAATATCACGTGGTTGAAAGAGCTCTGAAGGAGCGATACCTAAAAGGGCAGTCCGTTAGGGCTGTTATATTTGCCGATATAGGGGGATGAGGTCTGTAGGACCGATACCTATTGTATTTATCTATGTTTTTAGGTGTCGCACTTACAGCGCTCCTTTAATCACACATCTACCGAATAACAGCCCTAACGGACTGCCCTATTAGGTGTCGGGCTTTCAGCCCTCGCAGTTTTGAATTGTTCGCAGAAGCTCACCAAGCTACGCAAGTTCTTCGCTAAGGCTCATCAAACTGAAGCAAGTCGTCGAACTCACGTTAGAATAGACAGAAAATGGGACTTACATGGGATTTGTAAGGGAATTAAAAGGGACTTGCAAGTAAGGAAGAACTTTGCTATTGTTTGTGATAATACAAGAAAAAACGGAATACGATTTGGTGGTATGAGAAAATTCGCTTATCTTTGTACGCAATTAGCAAACTTTAGCCTATATCACATTATGCCTATGCGTAATGCCATACTCCTTATAATAATACTAAGTTTTTGATTAATACAAAGTATATTGAGCTTATATACTATCGCTCTCAATCAAATTAGAGTATATTTATGAACAGAAAAGAATTAGCTAAGTTATTAGAAATAGAGGGTATTCCATCAACTCTGTATTCTTTGGATGGTGATCTCTTTACACCTGACAGAATAGTCTTGTACAAGAACTATTCCTTATGGGAAGTTTTCTATCTTGGCGATCGTGGAGAAAGAGATACCATAAAAATGTGCACCTCGGAAGATGAGGCATGTACTTGCATTCATCAAGAATTGGTATTAACAGGAATTCTATCTGTAAACTCTATTTTTTTCTCTCATAATCCTGAATGTCTGCCAAACACGATGGCATTAATTAAAGAAAAAGGTATTTTAGAAATCGTTATGCGCATTTGGATAGATTCAATAATAAAAGATAACACTTGGCCAAAAGACATAAACTCTATTATATTTTTCTTGGAAGAAGATAAAGATTTGCATAGATACACTATTAGTATTTGGGAATCTAAGAACGTTAATACGACAGAAGGTGTTATTAATTTCTCTGTGGATTACGTGCCTTATCATGACAAAGTATACATCGGATTTCAAAATATAGAATCAGACTTTGATAAAGAAATTTCGGATATTATCAGCAGATTAGGGCAATGCAAAGAAAATACTGCTTATAAAGATTTCTTTGGAGGGAAATCTATTTACGTCGGTTTCGAGAACAATCTCCATATTGTTAAATAAACGGCTACATTCCCTCCAAAATCCCCTTCTCTCAGCCTTGAGACATTTTCCTTTTGTGCTGAGAGAAGGGGATTTTCTATGCTTTAGATCTGTTTCTCCTTTCCTTTTACAACTTCCAATACTCGCAGAAAGCGGATATTGTGGCTGGCATATCGGCAGGAACACTTATTTCCTCTCTCTTGCAATAGGCAGATAGTTTTGCCATGAAATCATCAATGGAACAAGCGGTTTCGCCCATTGTTTCCTTTATTATATAATAAGGAAGGGCAAGGGAATCAAAGGCGCAATAGAGTACCGTTATGGCTACAAGCTGATACTTTGAGCAAGAAGCGATAAAAGCCATCATCTGTTGTTTGAAAGTCTTTACCATTTGGTCAGCCTCCTCATCGCTCATAGCCTCAATAGCCTTTTCCTCGCAGAATGCGATGAAAGGGTCATATTCCACATTATGCTCCAGACAGGTTAGCAAATCCTCTGCAACGGTCTTCTGGTCGTATTCCGCCGTAAGGTCGCAATAGGTGTAATGATAGCAGAGAAGTGAAGAGCATGATGTATAGTCAGCCTCAGCCTCAAGCTGTTCGATGATACGATTGGCAAGAGCCTCGTCATAAGTATAGATGATGTTACCCTTCGGGGTGTGCATCTTCTTCTTGTTCTTGAAAATGGTGAGGTGGTCACCTTTTTGTTGGAAAGAGTAAGCCCCCTCCCGACCTCCCCGAGGGGAGGAGGTATTTATATAGCTTTTATCGCTTGTGAGCATGTTAATTGTTAAATGATAATTATTAAAGTTTCGCTTGTTCGAAACTGTCTGGAAGACAGTACTATTCGTAACCCCGTACATACGAGTGAAACGAGGATGTGCGGGGATGAAAACCTCTACTCCTTTAACTGCCTGGAGGGCAGTACATCGTCAATCAGGTACAGCCTTCCAGGCTGATTTGTTTATGGAGATTCTATATCCGAGGGCATCCTCTCCTTCGTCGAGTATGCACCTCGGTTACTCATGGTGTCTTGAATTAATTATTAATTGATAATACTTTTTCTGAAAGTTGTCTCTGCAAATGCGGTTCGTATTCCGAGGCATCAAGGATATGGACCTTGAGGGCAGAGGAACTCGGAAAGGCGTTAAAATAAGGGTCGTTGGTGATGAAGAAATCAACACTCTTTATTTCCCTACTCATAAGTACGCCATTACGATAACCGACTATGCGCTGACGAATGCGTGGAATAACCTTGATGCCTGAACGCCCATCGTGAAACCTGACAACTGCCACGACGTGCCAACGCTTGCGAGAACCTGCGAGTTGCTGTTTCTGCTCCGGAGTACTCTTATGGGTAATCGTGATATGCCGTCCGAAACGCTGGTTGATGTCGTTCATCATCTGGCGAAAGACCTTTCCATGAGCACTTGTGTCCTTAATGCCGTTGAAATGGATGTAATAGTGTATCATCTCATGGATGATAGTATCCTCCACTTCGTTTTCAGGCAAGTCAAGACGTATGCTGATACGGAGACGGAAATCGTAGAGTTCAAGTTTGCCGAACAGCTTCCTCCGCTTCTTATATACAAGCATACCGAGGAAGGTCTTGGCGTTGCTTAGTTGAATGGGAAGAATAGGGAGTTTATCATCAAAAACAAGATGATTAAACTCCCTAAACTTATTCTCAATGTATTCTATTGTGGGTTTCACTATAAAAAAGTAGATGCCCCCTTTACGGGGAAAGTGACCTTTTTACTTTGTTATTGCCAGACGAAGACCTATATCCGCATTATTGCTTGTTGCGCTATATGAAGAACGTGAAGTGTAGCGGCAATCGCTCTGACCAGAGTTCCAGCCACCACCACGGATTACGTATGTGCGAGTAGAATCAGCCTCTGGACATGGGTCTTTCTGAGCCTCTACAGGATATGTGAAGTGACCGTCCTGACACCATTCCCAAACGTTTCCGCCCATATCGTGGAATCCCATCTCGTTCTTATCCATAGCACCTACAGGATTGAGAGTACCACGAGAATTGCTCTTATACCAAGCTACATGGTCAACATATATACTACCACAGAACTGCAGGCTCTTTGTCTTCTTAGCGCCACGGGCAGCATACTCCCATTCTGCCTCAGTAGGCAGACGGAACTGCTTGCCAGTCAACTCGTTGAGTTTCTTAATGAATGCCTGACAGTCATCCCAGCTAACGTTAATCACAGGAAGGTTCTTACCCTCCTTGATAGCAGAAGGATTACTGCCCATTACTGCTTCCCAGAGTTCCTGAGTAACCTCAGTCTTGCCGAGATAGTAGTCCTTTGTGATAGTTACATCATGTGAAGGCTGTTCCTCAGAAGGAGTCACCATCTGCATTTCAGCAGTAGCACCTATTTTGAAAGTGCCAGCCTCAACGAGAATCATCGGATAGTCAACGCCCTTTGATGTCAGTACAGCCGTACCGTCACCTTTTGTTTCAAACTCTGTTTTGTCAGAACTGCATGATGTGAGCATGCAAGCGCTTAGAAAAGCCGCAGCGCAGTAGAATAATTTACGGTTTACCATTTACAATGTACATTTAAGATATAAAACATAAGAATAGTTTCCAGTTGTTTTCATTTAAGGTGGGTTCTGTAAATTACCACCTTAATCTGGTTAGACATAATCCTCCATTCCTTCCTCATTTTCTATCTTTCCAAGAAGTCTCCTTACCATAGCAGAAGAATCTTCCTTTTGACAAATGAGCAATACATTGTCCTTTTCAGCGACAATATATCCGTTAAGTCCGCTGATGACAGCAAGCTTTCCATCAGGTAGGGAAATGACGTTATGGGTGGAATTCTCAGCCCTTAGACATGATTTCTTATTGACCAGCACATTATCAACGTCAGCATTACAGAATGCCTCGTATATACCATGCCATGCACCAATATCTGCCCAGCCGAAAGAACACTCCATAACAACCTTCTCTGGCATTTTCTCAAGGATAGCCATATCGATGGAAAGGTTTGGGCTCATTGAATAGTCCATGTCCTCATCAACTCCCATGATGGTAGTGAGCTGTTGGGTGATATATTTTGCCTTAGCCATATAGATGCCGGTATTCCATAGGAATTCACCACTATCCATGAACATACGTGCAAAGTCACGCTCTGGTTTCTCGGTGAAAGACTTCACGTGATGGGTGGTTGGATTTGGGTGTTCAGGTGTGGCAGCAACAAGTTCACCCATCTGCAGATACCCGTATCCGGGTTCAGGTCTTGTAGGCTTGACACCCATGGTAAGTACATGATCATAGCAGTTGATATAGTCCGTCGCATTATGGACTGCATCTCTGAACTTGTCTTCATTCATGACAATCTGGTCAGCAGGCACTATGATTACGTCACCCTCGTCAGGTATAATGCCAGAACACAGAGCCATGAGTGTGGCAGGTGCCGTATTTCTGTTGATAGGCTCAAGAATGAGATTATCGTGAGGCAGTTCAGGAAGCTGTTCGTTTAGAATGTCTTCGAATGCGGTATGAGAAACCACAAGGATATTCTCCTTCGGCATTATCTTCTGCATTCTTTCGTATGTCTGCTGGAGAAGCGTTTTTCCACAACCGAAGAAGTCTATGAATTGCTTCGGAAGGTTCTTGCGGCTCACAGGCCATAGTCTTCGTCCTTTACCTCCAGCAAGTATTATTGCATATTTCATGTTCAATTATTTTTGTTTAGAGTTTAGGGTTTAGAGTATAGAGTTTGGAAAGTGTGTTTCGTGATTTGTAGTTCTCTAACCACTAATCACTAAACACTAAACTCAAACTATGGGCAAAGGTAGTAAAAATATCTGAAACCTCCAAACATACTTAAAATATTACGATATTTTAGTATAAAAAGACCATTCTTATGGGGTAGAAAAGCAATAATCCACAAGGCATATCGTTATATAGTATATATTTATCCACATTAGATCCGAATTTATACATGATAACAGCATCGGTAGTAACATATAATCACCATCTGCTTGATATCGAGCCTGTGTTGCGAAGTCTCTTTGCATCACCTGTGGATGTTGTCTATATCATAGACCATTCAGCAGATATAATGCCCGACCTTGAACAGGAGCTGATGGAGTTCAGTAACCGAGTGCTGACTGGAGAGCCACAACTTCGCAAGAAGGTAGAAATGGGTTTCCACCTGCTTTATTTCCGTCATGAGAACAACGGTTATGGTGGTGGACATAACTTTGCCATCCGCAAGGCAATAACGCTTGGCAGTAAGTATCATCTTGTGGTGAATCCTGACATTTGGTTTGGTCCTCGTGTCATACCAGAGCTTAAGCGATATATGGATTTGCATGACGATGTGGCACAGATGATGCCAAAGGTGCTTTATCCAAATGGTCAGATACAGCGTCTTGCAAAGCTATTGCCTACACCTATGGATATTTTCGGAAGATTCTGTCTGCCTCACTTTATGATAGCGAGAAGGAATGCACGCTATGAGCTGTTCTATTCGAACTTTGATATGGTGCTCAACGTTCCTTATCTCTCCGGATGCTTTATGTTCTTCAGACTGAGTGCCTTGCAGTCTATCAATCTGTTTGATGAGAAGCTCTTCATGTATGCAGAGGATATCGACGTTACGCGCAGACTGCATGAGAAATACAAGACTCTCTACTATCCTCTTATTCCTGTATATCACAAATTCAGCAGGGCTTCACATAGCAGTTTCCGTCTCTTCTGGATTCATGTTACGAACATCATCATGTATTTCAACAAGTGGGGATGGTGGAAGGACAGTTTCAGAAAAGAGGCAAACAAGCGTGTTGAGGAACAAATTGCCAATGGCGGAATAAAGGAATATAGTCCGCTTGCGGCTAAGAAGGCGACACTAAAGCCTTTGCTAACAAAATTGAAAATAAAAAGCAGATAAATTGAAGCAATATCTTCTTATTATATTATTCTCCATATTCTCCTTTCCTTATGTCTGGGGTGAAGCCATAGGCACATGGAAGGTATATCCTTCATATAGCGATGTCTCAGATATCGTTCCTACGGGAAAGGAAGTTTTCGTGCTTGCTTCAAATAATCTTTATTCATACAATGTAAATGACGGTTCATTAAGGACTTACTCCAATAATGACCTGTTGAACGGCTGCAATATTCAGAATATTGCATGGATGAATGTTGCCAAGAAACTCATAATAACATATTCTGACTATACAATAGACCTCCTATCGCTCAATGGCAATGTGGAGAATATCAGTTCACTTGCTGAAAAGCAGACTACCGAAGACAAGACCGTCAACTCGATTTATGTTGATGGACAGTATGCATATCTCGCTACAGGTTTCGGCATTGTCAAGGTAAATGGCAAGGACGCAACTATTGCTGATAGCTACAACCTTGGATGCAAGGTGAACTATTGCTACATATCAGGAAACTATCTCTATGCTGCCTCCGAAAGCAAGGGGTTGATGAAATGCGCACTTACGGCTAATCTCCTGAATAAGAACGAGTGGACTTCCGCAGGCGATTACAAGAAGCAGGATAAGGAGAAATATGTCTATGATTCCACCAATAAATGCTACTGGGCAACAGATTCTGACAGTAAGCTTACTAAATATCAGAAATCAGAGAACGGCTCCTTTGAGGCTGTCAGTACTGGGGTAATTCCTGATGGACCTCGGTACAATGAGCATAACTATATCCTCTATAATAATGGCAGAATACTATCCGTACGTGGAAGATATGAATATGTATCCTCTGATACCAATACCCCAGGATTCGTACAGGAATATGACATAGCAAACAACAAATGGATGTGCTATGACAATTCTTTTGCTACGGAAAAAGGCAAGGATTGTATAGCTCAGACACAGATAAGCGTTGATCCAAAAGACAGGAACCATATCATGGTGGCAGCAAAGTCAGGTCTTTATGAGTATAAGGACAGGAAGATGGTGGCATACTATGATATGAATACCGATGACCCTGTTCTCTCTGTTATTCAAAACGTTAATTATTCAGTTGTCACATCAACCGTTTATGATAAATCAGGCAATCTGTGGGTTTTCAATATGGGTAATGACAACATACTATGTCTCACGCCATCAGGAGAATGGAAATCATTTCAGCAAAGCGGATTAAGCACTTCTGATGACTGTAGGTTAAAAAGTACATTTTTTGATTCACGAGGTCTGTTATGGTATGTCAACGATAGCTGGAAGAACTCTATGTTCGGTTTCTATGATATCAATTCCAATCAGATGCGTCAGATTACGGACTTCATCAATCAGAATAGCACCCGTATGCTTGAATCGAAGAACCTCTTTACTGTAACTGAGGACAAGGAACATAACATCTGGGTTGGATGTGAGGTTGGTGCTTTCTACATTACTCCCGACGATGTAACTGAAATGTGCGGTTCTACCGATATAAACAATATCAGCATCAAGCAAGCTGAAGTTAAAAGAAATGACGGAACAAACTTCATTGACTATCTGCTTAGTAATGTCTTCATCTGCGACATAAAGGTGGACAACGCAAATCGCAAATGGTTTGCCACGACCAATGGTGTATATCTTATCAGTAGCGATAATCAAACGGAACTTGCTCATTTCACTATGAATAACTCACCTCTTCCAAACAATGAGGTAAAGAGCATAGCTATTGACGAGAATTCTGGTATGGTATATTTCGCAACACTCAACGGATTGTGCTCATACCAGAGCGATGTCACAAAATCGTATGGCAATCTTACGGATGATAATGTATATGCATATCCTAATCCTGTAACACCCGATTTCACCGGTGATATCACCATTACAGGTCTTACTGTAGGCGCACAGGTCAAGATACTCACAACATCAGGCCAGTTGGTGAATGAAGGTACTTGCAATGGCGGTTCATATCTCTGGAATGGCTGTGACCTGAATGGCAAGAAGGTAGCTTCTGGAGTATATATGGTTAATGTAGCTACTGCCGGAGGAGAAAGCGGTATTGTCACGAAGATAAGCGTAGTTAGGTAAGCCCCATACAATTAATAATTAACAGTTAACATGTCCACTAGCTATATAAATCCCTCCCCCTCAGGGGAGACGGAGGGGGGGCGTTTCTCCATCATAATCCCCCATAAAGGTCCGCAATGGCAGTTGGATAGATGTATCGAATCTATTCCACAGCGTGACGACCTTCAGACCATCGTCATCCGTGATGAAGATGGATATGGAGCTGGATGGGCGCGTAATCAGGGACTTGACAAGGTAGAAGGCAAGTACGTTATCTTTGCTGATAGCGATGATTTCTTCCATCCTTGTTTTAATGCTTTTCTTGATTCCATAAAGGAAGAAACTGCCGATGTTATCTATTTTAATGCAGACTCCATTGAAATGGGAAGTGGGAAACCTTCATGGCGTACCAATCATCTTAGCAGGATAATGTCTTCTACTGATTCCGCATGGCAGGAAAGGCATCTTCGCTATCATTTCACCGAGCCTTGGTGCAAAGCTATCAGAATGTCGTTTATCAAGGAACATGGCATTAGGTTCAACGAGTCTAAAATCCTTAACGATATATATTTCTCCACACAAGTTGGCATCTTTGCAAAGAATATAAAGGTATATACCGAAAAGTGTTATTGCGTTTGCAATCATTCTGACAGTACTGCAAAAAGTAAAAAGACTGAGGAGAAAATGCTCGACTATACCCGCGAGACAGCAAAATCCAATTTATTACTTGCTCAATATGGTATAAAGCGTTATCACAGTCGTATGCTGCGTCCTATGATGACGTCTTTGTCTCATTTACGATTACGTTCTGCCTGTAAATGTTGGAAGGAAATGCGAAAATGCGGTTATAGTTCTCCTATCCTGCTCTATTATATGGCAAGATATCCACGCGACCTTATGAAACTCATCATTCGTAAGGCTCAGGCAGGAGAGATATTTTAATTAACAATTAACAATTAATAATCCCCATAACGATTAAAGCTATATAAAATCTCTCCCCCTCGGGGGAGACGGAAGGGGGCTAATTATGCGCATTGTCTATGTCATAGAAAAAATGTCGGGAATTGGTGGTATGGAACGTATCATCACCGACAAGATGAACTACCTTGTCAGGCATACTGACCATGAGGTTGTTCTTCTGCTGCTATGGCATGACGAGAAGCCTTTTGCATATCCGTTGGACGAAAGAGTGAGGGTTGTAAGAATGGATATTCCATTCCAGCATAAGCTCAGAGCTCTTTTCTCTTTTCGCAAAACCATTCGCCAGATTAATCCTGATATAACCATCTATACATGGGTTATGGGTGCTTTTCTCGCCGCTTTCAGCGGATGGAAAGGCAGGAGTATATACGAGGCTCACAGAGCTCGTCCTACGATGAAGCACCAATGGATTGTCTCTCTTATGGAAAGACGTGTGGATGTTGTAGTCGCACTCACACAACAGGATGCCAATGGTTATCCCCACGCAAAACGTGTTGTTCTAATACCAAATTTCACGTCTCTTAATGTTGAAAAGCCTTCTGACTGCACGGAAAAACGTTGTGTAAGTATCGGGAGAATGATTGACGTAAAGAATTTCTCCCGACTTCTTGATATATGGAAACTCGTTTCAGAAAAGCATTCCGACTGGCATCTTGATATCGTGGGAGAAGGTCCTGAAAAGGAGGCTCTTCTACAGAAAATAACACGTCTGAACCTATCAGGAAACGTGACCTTGCATAAGGCTACAAAGGATGTTGCACAATATTATGTCAATAGTTCCATCTATCTTATGACATCCCGCTTTGAGGGGCTACCTATGGTTCTTATTGAGGCACAGACCTGCGGATTGCCAGTCGTAAGCCTTGATTGCGACTATGGTCCTCGCCATATCATAGAGGATGGTGTGAATGGAAAACTCATTCCTTACAATGACGATGAAGCTATGGCTGATGCTATCTGTGAACTTATTGAAAATCAAGACTTAAGGCAAGAGATGGGCAATGCTGCCTTAAAAGCATCACTACGCTATAAGCCTGAGAACATAATGAATATGTGGCTTGAATTGTTTGATGAAATAAGAAAATAATGAAACTATCAGTTATCATACCTGTATATAAAGTGGAACATACTCTTGATTGTTGTGTTGAGAGTGTGCTCAAACAGAATGTGCCTGATATGGAAGTTATTTTAATTGATGATGGCTCACCTGATAAATGCCCAGAATTGTGTAATAGATGGGCATTGAAGGATAATAGCATAAAGGTTATACATAAGCAGAATGGCGGTCTGTCGGATGCCCGTAATGCAGGCTTGGATATTGCACAAGGAGAGTACGTCACATTTGTGGATAGCGACGACTATTTGGAGGAAGACACTTTCCTGCCACTAATGGAATATTTGCAAAAGCATCCGTCTGTTGATATCCTCGAATACCCTATAAAACATGGGGCAAAACCAAAACTTTCCTTGAAGGAAACTATCTTTGATAACCCCAAGGATTATTGGCTGACCACTAAGGCCTGGTGTCATTCTTTTTCTTGTAATAAGATATATAAAAGAGGACTATTTGATAAATGCAGGTTTGCTAAGAGAAGAATCTTTGAAGACCTTTATATTTTGCCTGATTTGCTGAACAATTCAAGGACAATAGCAACATTGCCGATAGGTACTTATATCTATACCGTCAATGACGAGGGTATTTCCCGACAAGTGAATATATATACAATATTCCAGTTGCTACGCTCTGAGATTAGGGCTGCTGTCAGGATGCGTACTATGCCGTGGGATAAAAATGGTCGGAACATTTATTATTATATTTTATGCAGATGCTATGACATTCTGCGCCTTTCTATTGGAATAAAGATATAATGAAGATTTTATTATTAGGAGAATATAGCAACGTACACAACAATCTGGCTGAAGGACTTCGTGCTCTTGGGCATGATGTTACTACTGCAAGTGCCGGACATGGATGGAGTAACTATAATCGGGATATAGACCTTGGAAGGTCTCTTACCTTCTTCGGGCGAATAAGTTATATCTTCAGACTTATCAAGGCTATGCCCAAGCTCTGTGGATATGATATCATTCAGTTTATTAACCCTCATTTCCTTAAATTGAAGGCTGAAAGGATAATCCCTATCTTCCGTTTTCTCAGAAAGCATAATAAGGGTATCATTCTTTGTGCTATGGGTGATGACTATTATTATTGCTATGGTCATAAGCATAAACATCCATTGGCATACTCTGATTATAATATGGGGGATAAACCTCGTGCAACTGAATTTGGCGAACGAGCATACAACGAGTGTGTTGGTACGGCAAAAGAGAAACTCTCGAGGGAAATGGCATATTATGCAGATTATATCGTTTCTGTAATATACGAATACTATGCTCCTTATGATATCGCTACTGATATTGGCAAGGATGGGAGACCTATTAGGGAGAAGAACCATTTTATACCTCTGCCTATAAAGATGCCAGAACCGGTATGTCCTCCTCCTTCTGAGAAACTGCGGGTATTCCTGGGATATAAACTTGAATTCCTTGACTATAAGGGGGCAGACATAATGATAAAGGTGGCTAAAGACCTGCTTGAGAAGTATCCTGATAAGATGGAGCTTAAGCTGGTAACTAACACACCATTTGCAGAGTATCAGCACATGATGGATAATTCTGACGTTCTTATGGATCAGATTTACTCTTATGGACCTGGTATGAATGCCTTGCTCGCTCTATCTAAAGGCATAGTTTGCATAAGTGGCGGTGAAGACATCAACTATGAGATGATGGGCGAATATGACTGTCGCGCCATTATCAACGTAAAACCGACATACGAAAGCGTCTATTCTGAATTGGAGAAACTTATTCTTATGCCAAAAGATGAACTCCAGGCATTAAAAGAGAAGAGTCGCGAGTATGTTAGGCGCAACCATGAATGCGTGAAGGTTGCAAGGCAATATGAGGCTCTATACAAACAGATCCTAAAGAAATATGAAGATGAAAAGAATAATGGTTCTCAATCGTAGAGAGCTCCAACTCATGTTAGCTTTTGTTCAGAGATAATGGGATTTACCTATGCTTTAAGTCCGTTCTTCCTCCTATGCTCCTCCCTTTTTCATCCGAAGCAAATTCGATGATAATACCATTATAATACCATTATATTACCATTATAATACCATAATATTACCATAGTTAATGGTATTTTAATGGTATTTTAATGGTATTTTAATGGTATCTTTATGGTATTTATATGGTATTTACATAGGAGCTACAGCGGATGCAAAAACTTGGCAAAGCTTAACAAATACAGGGAACAGCAAGTTTCAGATTTTAAAAGCGAAATTGAATATCTTGTTGTTGCCAAGAAAAAAAAGATGTTTTTATGTTGTTTTTATCCAAAAATTATATATCTTTGCACACAGAAAATTACTAAAATAACGTGAGTTCGATGAATTTGAACGCTACGAGGGCTGAAAAGCCCGCCACCTGATAGGGCAGTCCGATAGGGCTGTTATTGAGAATGTTATAGTATATTGAGGTCTGAAGGACCGACACCTATTGTATAGATATGTTTTTAGGTGTCGCACTTACAGTGCTCCTTTAATCACACATCTACCAAATAACAGCCCTATCGGACTGCCCTTTTAGGTATCGCTCCTTCAGAGCTCTTTCAACTACGTGTTATTCAATAATATACGAGTGAGGAATTTTTTCGCTAGGGCTCAACAAGCTGAAGCAAGTCGTCGAACTCACCTTAAAATAATAAACAATGAATAGAATCATCTCTATGGCAATAGCCCTAATAATGGCTATTAATATGAATGCTCAGGAGGGTTATGAAGATACCAAGCATGAGGTGTCTATCACTTTCGGTATAGAACCTACCTCTCAACGAATAGATAACTTCAAGAATTTAGGTGGTGCTATTGGCTATACAGATAATGATAAATACATGGAACCAATTTCTGCCGAGTATTTCTATCATATCAATAAGATGATTAGCTTGGGTGCTGTCTTTGTTTACGGAAATCTTAAACAGGACTTATATGATAGCTATTCCTATTCTTCTTATCGTGGTACTTCATTTCGTGAAAGAATAGGTAAAAGTTCAAATAACTACTATACGCTATTGCCTACCGTTAAGTTCAACTTTTTGCGCAAGACTCATTTCGGTTTGTACTCAAAGGCTGCTCTCGGTGCCACTTTGCGAACAGAATCTGTCAAATATAATGATGAATACTATGACGTTAGTAAGAAAGTTCTGATACTTAACTGTCAGTTTTCATTGATAGGTGTTGAGGCAGGAAGTCCATATCTACGCGGTTTCGCCGAACTGGGATTTGGTGAGCAGGGTGTCGTATGTGCTGGTATAAGATATAAGTTCTAAAACTTAATAACATATTAAACTAATCAATTAAAACAATTATGAAGACATTTTTAATGACGGTAGCAGCCTTGATGATGGCTGCAAATGTAAGCGCACAGACAGGTTACGATGACACTAAGCACGAAGTATCTATAAGGTATGGTTTGCTTCCTTCCACAAAGATTTTTCGTAATAATGTAGATTATGAAAATGAGACTTACTTAGGCTCTTTCTCTGCCGAGTATTTCTATCATGCCAAGGAATGGCTTAGCATTGGTTGTGTATTTGCATACGGAAAGTGGAAGGCTGATTATATTAAATATGATTATAACACGGGAGAGGACAAGAAAGAGACCAATTACTACACCTTTATGCCTGCTGTTAAGTTTGACTATATTCGCAAGAAGAATTTCGGAATGTATTCAAAGGCTGCACTTGGTATGTCAATATCTTCAACGACAGATACACGTACAAATGGTTCTACATATAAATTCTCTGCAGAATATAAACTCAACTTTCAGGCTACTTTTATCGGTATAGAAGCTGGTAGTCCTTATTTTCGCGGTTTTGCCGAACTGGGTATCGGCGAGCAAGGTATTGCAAGTATAGGTGTAAGATATAAATTTTAGAACAGGTAGTGCCCTATTCCCCCAAATAGGGGGGGGGATTTTGATAGTATTTCAGATAAAAAACTGCATAATGGAAAAAAACAAAGGCATAAAAGATAGAGAGAGATTGCCTGATAGCGACAATACTAACAAAAAACTCTACTCCTCGGGGGAGAAGGAGGGGGGCTGTAAAAAACTTATGGTTCTGGGTGGCAATATCGTGCAGATGGAAGCTACCCTTGAGGCAAAGAGACAAGGCTACTATGTCATTAGTGCCGACTTGCATGAGGATAATCCCGGGCATAAGGTGGCTGATGAATATTGTAAGGTGGATATTGTTGATAAGGAGGCTGTGCTTCGAGAGGCAAGACGACTGAATATCGACGGTATAGTGCCTTACAGCTCTGATACCCTCGCCCCTATTGCAGCATACGTAGCAGAAGAAATGGGTTTGCCAGGAAATCCTTACAAGGCAGTATGCACGCTTACACATAAGGATTTACTCCGTAAGTTCCTTAGAGAGAATGGGTTCTGTGCTCCTTGGTCAGACAGTTTCACGAATCTTGATGAGGCTATTGTTTATCTCCGAGAGAATATGAAGGAAGGTTCCAAGGCAATAATAAAGCCTGTTGATTCGGCAGGAAGCAGAGGCGTTTTCACAATAACAAGCGAAGAGGAACTAAAAGAGCATTGGGCAGAATCTCTATCATATTCTATCTGCGGACGAGTAATCGTTGAGCAGTTTATTGAGAAGGTTGGACATCAGTTGGATGGTGATATCTTCCTTGATAATGGTAAGATAATCTTTGCAGGCTTTTGTGATCAGCATCACGTAAAGGGAAAGTCGGCACTCGTACCAGTATCGTTGAGTTTCCCTTCTGAGCTTAGTCAGGAGATGAAGCAGAAGGCTGTTGACGAACTACAAAGACTGTTCTCCTTGCTTGGCATGAAGACCGGCCCTTGCAACGTGGAGTTTGTTATAGGCAAGGACGGAGGGATATATTTCCTTGACCTCGGTCCTCGGAATGGAGGTTGTAATATTCCGTATCTTGAACTTGAGGCTACTGGCTTTGAAGAGAATACATATACTATTCGTGCAGCGGTAGGAGATGAACTTCCGAAACGCGATAAAGTTCTTTGTGATAATGCGAAATACGTTATGTATTATCGTCCATACGCTAACAAGAACGGATGTTATAAGGAGCTTTGGATGTCGGATTATTTCCGCAATAAGGTTATCAATATCACTCATCTGATGAATATTGGTGATAAAATCCAGCTAACGCATAACGGTAATGATACCGTTGCTGTAGTATTTGCAAAATTCAATAACCAACAGGAGATGCTTGCGACAATAGATAATATGTCAGAGCATCTTCGGGTAATAACAGAATAAGGTATGAAAGAAATAGGAAGTATATTTGCACTATATGAACGGCCCCTCACCCGTCCTTCGGACACCCTCTCCCCTAAGGGCGAGGGAGAAGTTAGTAATACTCCCTTATTGGAACCCTCACAAGCGATAAAAGGTAATATCTTCCTCGCCCCTTGGGGAGAGGATGCCCGCAGGGCAGGTGAGGGGCGGCTCTCCTTCTGCCGCGAAGCCATATACCTTATTGCCAATAATGAAATGGCAAACGGTAAAAAGGCTATGCTTCCCAAATATACTGGTAGCTCTGTTATAGCTCCATTTCAGCAACTTGGATATGACTATCAGTTCTATCCTGTATGTAACGATCTGACGATAGATATTCCAAAGGCAAAGGAGATATTCTCAGAATTTCATCCAAACCTTATTGTCGTACATCCATATTTTGGTATGGATCTTACGGAGCAGGAACTGGATATGCTTGAGGAAATGCATGAAGGTGGATGTGAGATAATCCTTGACCTTACCCAATGCCTTTTCTCCACTATGCGTCTGCCTTTCATAAAATATTATGTTGGAAGTATAAGAAAATGGTTTGCTATTCCTGATGGTGCTTTCCTTGAAACCTCCGATGAAATGGGGATTTTTGGTGTTGAGAATGAGGAAATAGTATCTCTTCAGACAAAGGCTATGAAACTGAGAGGAGAGTATTTCCAAACGGGTGATATTAACACAAAGAATGAATCCATACGCCTTTCTCACGAGGTAGAGCGTCTTATGACAAGGTCTATTACTCCGCACGTTATGGCTTCTGTATCAAGGGAATTTCTCGCCTCTGAGGATGCTGAAATTCAGCAGAAGATAAGGATAGAAAACTATAAGCGACTTTACGAAGGCCTGAAAGATGCTAAGAATATAGAATTAATCGCTGATATCAGTCGTTTGACAACCGCTCCTCTCTTCTTTCCTTTCCGTGTTGACAATATCTTTGAAATGCAGAAGAAACTGGCTCAGAAATCCATTTATGCCCGATTGATATGGGAAGAGGAGGACAGAATACTGACCATAACTGTTGATCAGAGATACGACCTCTCGGATATGGACAGAGTTATTGCCGCAATAAAGGAGGGGTAAATACCAATATCCAATGCTATTCTAAGGGACCAAACTCGATGAAGGTCCTATGTAAGTCCCATTCCGGATAAGAGCTTCATCGAGTTTGGTTAGGAGTTAGAGCGGAATTATTTACCACTTACAAAGACAAATCCCATTTGCTCATGCGGGCAAATGGGATTTTATCGTTTTGTATAGAAGAGAAATTCTTACTTCAATGTAACCTTAATCATTGTAAAGCTATTAGCAGGAACCTCGATTGTCATCTTCTTCTGAGCACTCATAGTGTCTGTCTTAGGCTTTACAGGCTGTCTGTCGTAGTTGTTCTCGAAATCTGGATTGCCAGAGAGGACAGTACGCTCTGCTGTTGCCTCGAAGTTACCGAAACGGCTGAGGTCGATAGTTGCCTTGCGTGGGAAGATACCGCAGTTACATACCTTTACATATACCTCACCCTTCTCGTTGTTGAGGATAACTGACTGGCCAATAAGGCTATTGTCACCCTTGTCGAACTTAACGCAGTTGCCATAGAAGTACTTACCAGCAGACTCACCGAACATCTTCTGAACGTAGTAGCTGCATGTGTAGAATGGCTTCTCGTTGTCGAAGTAGATAAGGTCAGGGTTCCAGTTGGTATTGTTCTTGTAAGCAAAGAGAGGAGCGTAAGATGTCATGCAGACAATATCACCATTTTTCTCAACGTGGAGGAGATAGAGAGCCTCAGCAAGGGCATCGCCAAGCTGGTTGCCGTGTGATCTTTCCTGTACAGAGTACTCACCAAGATACACCTTAGTCTTGCGGTTGCGTGGGTAAGAATCATACTGACGGCTCTGGAGGAACATCTGACGAGAATCATAGTAGTGCTCGTCGATAATGTCAAGACCAATTTCCTCAGCAAACTTCCAAGAGTTCTCATAGTCAGGGTTACCCTTATGTGAACCAGGACCTGCTGTACCTATGATGATGATGTTTGGATAAGCCTTACGAATCTTGTCGTAGATATACTTGAAACGCTCCTTGAACTCAGGAGTGATCTTTTCCTCATTACCTATACCGATATACTTGAGGTTGAATGGCTCTGGGTGTCCTGCATCTGCACGAACCTTACCCCACTTTGTAGAAGCATCGCCGTTTGCCCATTCGATAAGATCGAGAGCATCCTGTGCCCAACGGTCAATATCATCCATTGGCCAAGGCTCCTGAGCCTGAGTCTTCATGCTCCAACCGCCGTTCACGCCCTGACAGCTAACGCCACAAGGAAGAATTGGCACAGGCTCCATCTTCATATCTTCACAGAGCTGGAAGTACTCGAAGTAACCCAAGCCCATTGACTGGAGATAACCCCATGTGTTCTTGATAGCCTTACGCTGCTCCTTTGGACCTACAGAGTTCTTCCAATGATAGGTGTCCCAGAAACCGTCACCACCACCATGAACTACACAACCGCCAGGGAAGCGCATGAACTGTGGGTGAAGAGCCTCAAGAGCCTCTGCAAGGTCCTTACGAAGGCCATGACCGTGATAAGTATCCTGTGGCATGAGAGAAACCATATCTACGTCGAGATTACCCTTGTCGAGAAGGAGAATCTGGAGATTTGCCTCCTTGCAATTGTCATTGGCAGTAAGCTCGGCATTGTATTTCTGCCAGCCAGCACCATTTGTGCTAATCTCTGTCTCTGCAAGAATCTTATTCTCCTTGGTTGCAAGAACGATTCTCACCTTCTTGGCATTACCTTCAACACTACGGAAGAAAACAGAGAAGTTATACTTAGCACCAGACTTGATGTTCATTCCGAAGAAACCTTCGTTCTTCATACCAACACCTGTCCAACCGTCAAAGTCGTAATAGTGACCTATGCGCTCTGCATAAATTCGCATATAGGTTGGGTTGTTTGGATGGATGGTATTATCCATGCGAGGCTCGATGAAACCGGCAGAATGTCCAGGACGGAGGAACTTCCAGTTAGTACCAGGACCCCAACCGTCACGCTGTGCAGGACTGTACTCGAAGCTACCGTTCTGTACAAGGTCGGCATAAAGTCCGCCATCGGCAGAGAAACTGATATCCTCAAAGAAAATACCAATAAGATTGTCACTGATCACCTTGCCACCGGAAGGTGCTTTCACAGACTTTGCGCTCAAACCGAGGCATGAGGAAAGAAGCAATGCTCCAATGAATGCTTTTTTTGTCATTTTTTAGGTTATTGTTGTTATTTGAATAATTGATATATCACCTTTAAAGAAGCAAGAGACAAAGATAATAATTTTTTTTTGATTATGCAAGTATAAACGGGGTTTTGTTGGAAAAATGTTATACTTATGTAATATTTTGTAATAAAAAGTAGAAAAATGGCGGTTTTAACGGAATTTATTGTTAAAAGGCAAGAAATTAGGCATTATGCACATTTGAGAAATTGATTTACAAATATCGTACATTCCGTTTGTATAATATTTGTAAATCAATTTTTCATTTATTCCAAAAATTTGCGTAATAATACCATTAGATAAAAATAATAAGTGTATAATTTTTCTAAAACGCGCAAAGTTTATACCTTTGCAGCAGGAAAATAAATCCACAAAACCGAAAATCGAACCAAAAATCATACCATGCTGACTCGGTGTCTGTTTGCGCACACATTCAACATTGGTAATAGCAAATGCTAAAACGTGCTTCAAAAGCACTACTAAAATAAAAAACGGATAATAAAGACGGTAATAATTAACATTGAAAGGCGGGTTATACCGGCGGGGGTTAATTAAAGGCGGATTATATTATACGGATAACAAAATCAAGGATGGTAATTATAATATGTAATATTAAGTAAAGTCAAGTATGAAGAGATTTTTTAAACTAAATGTGTTTGCTCTTGTAGCGCTGCTGTTCCTCGGAGTGGCAGATGTATGGGGTATTGGCATTAACAAGAATGTGCCCTTGAACCTTGAGCTAGTGGGAGGAAATTGTACTTGGAATCCAAACACCAAGATATTGACTTGGACTGCAAGTACATGGAATTTGTATAAGCTTAAAGATTGGGATGACTCAGATTTGTCAGGCTATGACAAGATGGTTATCAATGTAAGTAATGCAGCTGATAACAAAGCGTATAGAGTTGTTATAACAATTGATGGTACACTCTATACCTATTCAACTTCTGGTAATGGTACAAAGACTATCGATATCAGGAATGATTTTAAAAATGGAACTAATACAATACAATCCATAGATGGTAATCCATTAAGACATGTAGAGTCAATTCAAATTGGTGGTGATAGTGAACCAGACAAGGATGGGCAGGGAAATGTTCAACCTGCATCTATTACTATCAATTTTATTAAATTTCATAAGCCTTTGAATTGGAACAGATCAGGTAGAATCACATTCTATGCTCCAGATTTCAATTGTGGAGATAATGTGACTGCCGGTAGTGAGGGAAAATTCACATTCAGCAGAAAATGGTCTGATATACATTTGGAATTTGATAATGATGGTTTGGAAACAACAGAGATAGAGCGTATTGAGCAGAACGTCTCTGGTTCTCAAATATATCAAGCTTTTGTTGGAAACAACAAAGATGCATACAATCTTGCTGGTGCGCAAAGCAAAAAAATTAAATTTGGAGAATTTAGGATTTGTTCTAATAGTGATAATAGTAACACTATTACTCTTCAGTCTGTTACCTTTGTTAAAAAGAAGACGAACTTCGATGTTACACAGGGTCGTCTTTACTTTGAGAACTTTGAGGGATTATCTAATTCTTCATTTTTAGATGGTAAGGATGCACCTGTAGAAGCTCCTGAAGCAAATCAGCAGGGTAAATATTACCTTTATGGTGGAAGAGGAAAGATTTTGAGCGATCCTACTTTTGGTAAATATTATCAGAACCTTGCTGATGCAGACGAATATACCAAGAGTCTTTCGGAGAATTTCCTTCGCTATACATTCACTGATGATCAGAGAAATGCCAATGCTGAGGCAATCAAATCGTCAGGTCAAGCAACTATTGGTTTTTGGGTAAACGGTCAGGTAGCTGTTGACTATGAGCTTCCTTTGGAACGCGGCTCTATGTTCTGTATCTTCAGTAACGACCGTTTCAGAAAAGCTGATAACTTTGACCAGAGACCTCGTTTCTGGTTCGACCTTTCATGTAATGGTTGGACTTATGCATATCTGCCAAATACTACTTCTGCACATGAAGATATTGGCTGGAGCGAGTTTAACTATGGAGAAAAGGTTAAAAACTCAGGAACATCAAACACAATTACAAGTCTTTTTGGTAAGGGGAATTATGCCAATCCACTTGACCAAAGTCAGCATAAGTTCTATGACGACAAGAAATGGCACTATGTGACATACGTTATGAGTGATAACCTAATGCATATAACCATTTATCTTGATGGAGAGAAGACTGGAGAAATTGAAAACTGGAAAGACCTGGAAGGTTCCGATTATAGAGGAACCACAGATCTTTTAGAGCGTACTCGTTATCTTCGTAACATTATCCTTGGTGGCTTCACTCCTCACGGACTCTTCTACGATAAGCAGTATTATTCAGACGCGGCACTTGCATACGATGATATTGCTCTCTATGGAAAAGCTCTTACTCAGGATCAGATTCGCTCTATCATAGAGCAGAAGAACTATACTCCTGAAGAGTGGCACTATGGTGACAGCTTCGAAGAATATAACGAAATTAAGGGTGGTCATGAAGATCCACACAACATTTCTGGATTGAATGTAAATTATTCATTCGACTCTACAACAAAGTACCTTAAGGTGAATGGTGGCACAACGCTCACTATTCCTAATGTTCCAAAGAACTATTATGTTCGCATAGAATATGCTTTTGCCAATCAAGGAGGAAGCAATGCTTTCCCTTATAGTAATGTTGGCAATCTCAAATGGGTAGGAACTCGTGTTTCCGAGAACAATGATAATCTTCCGAAAACCTATCAAGGACAAAATTACTATGTAATGACATATCAGGCTTCAGAGGCTGGCACTTATGATTTGAACGTTGGTACTGATGCCCTCGTCAGGTCTATCATCATCACTCCTTATGAGTATGCAAAACTGAAGTTTGGAAACTGGAATAAAGAAAAGACTTCATTCACCGCACTTAGCAAACCGAAGGATAGCTATGTAAAGTATGTCGAGTTTGATGTTCAGCGCATTAATGGCACAAACTACTATAAGAAAAATGGTGTAGATGTTGGTGTAAATCCTGTTCTACCTGAAGTATCTCTGGCAAAAGATGGTAGGTATAGAGATAATAAGCCAGCATATGAGGATATCAACAATTATAGGGAAGACTTAAACCACTATCCTTATATAAAGTACACCAGTACCGCTCCTCACGTAGCCCATATCAATAAGGAGGGTAAAATCTCGATGACAGGTATTGCCGGTAATACAATTATCATTGCAGAGCTTATCAGTGACAACAAATTCGTTGGTTCTGAGATTGTTGACTCTTTCGAGATTCGTATCAAAAAGGAAGAGAACACACTAAGACTGGCTAAAGGTGAAAAAATCAAAGTAAACCAAAAGTTCCCTGATGATGTAAATAGTGCAGGTAAGAACCTCGATAATATCACCATGACTATTGGTGGTTGGTATCATACAACTAGATATAGCGTTCCTGGTGAGACTAAACAAGTAAGGGATGAGTGGAAAGCTGTAGATTATTTCCAGGGACCAATAAGACCTGATGAAGAAATTCTTGATAATTTCAATAAGTACTCTATTGGCACAAGAGTAGCAAAGAGTGAAAGCTTGGGTAATGACGATGGTGATTTCCACCCAGAAATATCTTTCGAAAACAACATCACTCCTTGGACTCTCCCTTGCCGTGGCGCATATGTCAAGTTTGAGCCTCTAAAGGCTGGTATTGTTACTATGTATCTCCTTCAGACTGGTAACCTTGACAATATTGTAACTGATGAGAAAGATCATTCACACTCAACACACGTTTTCTGGCGTCCTATATATATAACGGATGAAACAGGTAAGGTTGTTGATTTCGTGCAGACTGCCACAAACGGCTTTATCACATACAATGACAATTTCTTTGTTGGTGACAAGCGCCGTGCTCAGTTTATTGAAAGTATTCCTGAGACATACAATCAGATTCTGAAAGATGATCTCCTTGATCTCAGGGAAAAGCATAACGATCAGTTCCGTACCCTCATCGACAACTGGAACAACGCAGGTTGGAAACAGAAGGTTATTCCTACAGGTGATGGTGGCTATATGGTAATGTCAAAGTCTATTGTACGCTATACATTCAACGTACATCCAGGCAAGACATACTATCTGTTCTCAAATCAGACTCAGATTGCTATCTCTGGCTTCAACTTTGAGGAGGGTCGTCTGCTTGATACAAAGACTCAGAATTACGAGACAGCTCCTGTACGTGATGTTGTAGAAGGTACATCTCTCAACTTCACAGATGTTCTCAATGACCCTCAGCCTGAGATTCCAACCAATGGAAAGGGTAAGGATATCACACATGTAACCTACGAGCGTAACTTTGCTCAGGGCAAGTGGTCATCAATATGTCTTCCATTCAGCATGAACAATAGACAGATGCGTGAGCAGTTCGGTGAGGAAACAGCTGTTGTTCTTCTCAAGACCATTCACGATGATGGTAAGATGGAGTTGATTTGGCACGTTAATCAGGATATTATTGCAGGTTATCCTTACTTCATCCTTCCTAAAGGTGAGGTAAAGCATAATAACGTTACAAACTCAACAATTACAAAGATATCTGTAGATACATATTTCAACAATGAGATTCAGAAGGAACACCCATTGTTCTCTGTTGGTTCAAATGGAAATACTTTCGATTGGCAGAGCACATACAGTGGCGTGAATTACAAGACTGATTTCCCATACGTATTTGAAGGAAACTTCAAGAAGGAGAATCTTCCTGCTGGCTCTTATGTGATGAGCAACAACGGTACTCTTTCAAAGTTGAAGAATGCAACTACTGCGAAGCCATTCCGTGCATATATTAAGTATCAGGGCTCTAATGCGAGTCATGCAAAGCCTCTCTATACATCAATCAATTGGCAGGAAGGTGAAGAAACAACAGCAATCAACGACATCATCTTCCAGAATGGAATACTGATGGAGTCAAGTGACGTTTATGGCGTTGACGGTTCTATTATCCGTCACGATGCACAGAACTTGAAAGATCTGTCAAAGGGCGTTTATATCGTTAACGGTAAAAAGTTTGTAGTAAAATAACAACGGATATACATGAAAAGAATTTATACATCCCCTGTCTGTGAGGTTTTCCTCACAGAACAGGAGGAAACACTTCAAGTAACATCTGCATATACTTCTTCTGGAGATTCCGGCGGTTTCCTTCCTTTTGATCCTAATATTCCTGTAGATAATGGAGACAATGGTGGAGGTGGTGATATCGGTTCAGGTGATTTTGCCAAAGGAGGCATGGTTTGGGATAATACATTATTCGATTAATACACCGATGGCGGCGTTGTGATAACGCCTAAAGAGAATATCTCTCTTTACTTGAAAATTACATATCTTTTTTGTATGTTCTTCCTATTCCCCATTTAATGAGGATTAGTGAAGAGCATACTTTTTTGCGTTTCTTCCTACTTGGATTCCGGTAAACAGCATAAAGCATGTCTGAAGTGCTTGAAACACAGTATTTTAACGTGAGTACGACTGATTTCCTTTTGCTGTCGCATAACATTGATTAACGTCAGTTCGACGAAAACCCCGAAGGGGTTTTCGTCGAACTGACGTTAATTAGGACTTTAATGGAACATTAATTGTGACATTAATAATCCTTGCGGTTTAGATTCTCATAATTTTTTGTCCAAATTAATGTTTTAATTCATGTCTTAATTAATGTTTCAAAGCTAAGCGCAAGCTTTTTTCATAGAACTAACCTTATTTACCTCTCCCCCACTACTCCAACAAGAATAGTGTTAATAAGGAAATCTTCCTTAGACATAAGGCAGTATCCTTTCATTCCCCAGTCCTTACCCCAAGAATTCTTGCAAATAAAGAGCGTCTCGCCTTGTTTTGTCTTGGTTTGACCTACTATAGCCATAGCGTGCTGATCGGTCGTTGTAAAGCGTTCTAAGGCACGTTGACGAAGGGTAGCAATGTCTCCGTCTATAGAAGGTTCCCTGTTACGAGGCATTTGTCCTTCCCAATATACAGGATGATGGTTTTTCAAAGCCTCTATAACCTGAGAGTACATATCTTGAACTGGCACATTCATCAAAGCATGACGATGATGATTATCGGGAATTTCTAGAACAAAAGACTCACCGTATGGATGATGTTTATAGGATGTTAGCCATGAGAATTTAATGCCGTAGAGAATACTTTCGCCAAACTGCTTCGGAGTATAGTGTGCACTATAAAGATAAAAACCTTTCCTAAGATTATGAGGAATGAAAGGTAGAGCTTCATCAACATCCTTGTTTAGTCTTTTCAAGCCCATACGATTGTTAACGGCAATCTTAACCTTTTGACGAACTATTCTCGTCAGTGCTTTACTGTTAATATCATCAGGACAATAGGTACTCCATTGTACCATGCCATATTGCTTCAGCAATCGCTCAGCATCAGGTCCTATGCCTCTTACACTTATTGGCATATTGCCTTGTGACAGATAGCTTTCAGAGGCCTGTTCCAGAAGCAGATTACGGACAAGCCATATAGGTGACAGGTTCATAGAGTCGCCGTAGTTCTCTATTCTCTCTGTCTCAATACATGCAAGATAGGCATAAATCCAACAAGCCTCCACCTTTCCCTGATCCTTTACAGGGGTAGTTCTAAGGGCATATTTCAGGGCAGAGGGAGAAGCATCCTTGCTCCTTTCCCGTTGTGTACAGGAAAAAAGAAGGAGGAGGAAGAGAAAGAGAACGGCCTCTCCCCCTGCCCTGACACATACTCCGATGTTATCAACATCGGACTTCCCCCGTAGGGAGGGAGCCGGAAGTCTAAACATCTTTGTTATTTTACCTAATGCTTTTTTCATTATTATCGCGATAAAAGGTATATATATGATTCTCCCCCTCGGGGGAAGTCCGATGTTGATAACATCGGAGTATGTGTCAGACGGAGGGGGCCTTATTTTATCATCTCTAACAGATCCTTACCTGTTATCTTTCCGCTCATATCAGTACCTTCGAGGATGTTCTCTGCGAGGTCACGCTTTTGTTCATGCAATCGCTTTATCTTTTCCTCGATAGTGCCAGAAGAAAGGAAATGATATACGGTAACAGCATGATGCTGTCCAATACGATGAGCACGGTCAGTAGCCTGTTGTTCAATAGCAGGATTCCACCAAGGATCGAGATGGAAGACATAGTTTGCACGGGTAAGATTGAGTCCTAATCCTCCTGCCTTGAGAGAAATGATGAATACCGGACATTTGCCAGCTTGGAACTGTTCTACGAGTTTCTGACGCTCTTTTACTGGTATAGAACCGTCTATGTAGAGATATGGAATGTTGGCTTTATCCAATGCTTTTAGTACAATGGCAAGGAAAGATGTGAACTGACTGAATACAAGTGCAGCATCACCACTTTCTACGATAGGTTCAAGAGCCTCAATAAGAGCTTCAATCTTTGATGACTTTCCCTTCCAGTTCTTTTCTACAAGTTGTGCAGAACAAGAAGCCTGACGCAAACGGGTAATCTCTGCAAGGGTATTAACCGACACTTTATCAGAGTTTTCTGACTCCAGCATCTGCTGAGCACGTTCACGAATAATCTCATATACCGCCATTTCCTCTGGTGAAAGATTTACGGTTTGGTATATTTCTGTCTTTTCCGGAAGTTCGTCAAGAACCTTTTCTTTCGTCCTGCGAAGCATGAACGGATGCACAATTCGGTCGAGCTGTTCCTGTCTCTCCTTATCCTTTGCCACCTCAATAGGCCCTATAAAACGGCGTGAGAAATCCTCATAGCTACCAAGAAGCCCAGGATTAACAAACTGGAAGAGATTCCATAGTTCTCCAAGATGATTCTGTACAGGAGTACCAGTCAGCATGACACGATATTTACTCTTTAGCTGCATCGCAACACCAGAAGTCTTGGCACCTCGATTCTTTATCACATGAGCCTCATCAAGTACGGCTGTAGTCCATTCCTTCTGAGTAATCTCTGTCTTTACAGAGAGAAGCAAACCGTATGTACAGATAACAACATCACCAGCCTTGGCTTCTGAAATGCATGTAGAACGATTATTGGTGAAGTTGAGTATAGACACATTAAGAGAAGGTGCAAATTTCTCTATTTCCGTTTTCCAGTTTGGTGCAACAGAAGCAGGTGCAACGACAAGAGCCGGACCTTCGTTTGCCTTAAATAGCAAGTAGGTGATAGTCTGTATCGTTTTACCAAGTCCCATATCGTCAGCAAGTAATGCTCCTGCTCCCCATGAGTTGAGACGAGCTATCCATTGATAACCTTCAACCTGATAGCTTCGTAAAGTGGCATTAAGGGTTGTTGGAATCTCAGGTTTATATTCGCTTGAATCAAGGATTCGTTTTCTTATTTCAATAAGTTCCGGATCAACCTCCAGATGAAGCTCACCATCCACTATGCTTGTATCAAGCAGAGCTGCTGAAAAAGCAGACATCTGAAGATGACCGCGCTGACGGGAAGCAAGGGCATCAAGTCCCATGAGCTGACGATGAAGGCGCTCGCTCAAAGCAATATATTCGCCCTCTCCAAGACGGATGAAGCGGTTACGGCTCTGTCCTATAAGGTCGAGAAGGTCTGCAACAGAGATCTTTGTATTCTCATCCAACTGTACAGTTCCTTCCATCTCAAACCAGCCGTTCTTGTTCTTCTTCAAAGAGGCACTCCATTGAGAGGCAGTTGAACGCTTGCTGAGCCTTAGCTTATGGCCTTCAGGCCACTCTACGGCATAAGGACAGTTCTCGCCTTGTTCTCTTATGAAATCAAGGATAGGAAGAAGTCCGAAAGCATCCACCTGAAACGTCTTCTCAGGAGGAAGCGTATCTTCCACGCCATTAACGAGATTATAATAGTTTGAACGCTCTTTTTCCAAATCACGCTCTACGCATACACGTGTAGCACCTGATATATCAAATATCACAGAACTACCTTCACCCGGTACACATTGTGCTCTACCATTGGCAAGTGGACGGCAGAAGATACTTACTATATAAGCCTCCTTACCCTGTGGACGCATCTGCAAGGTGATGTCTGATGTTCCCTTTACAGTTTCAAGCGTTGATCCACCTCTTATGAGTGAGGAGTGAACCTCAACCTTGCCACGAAGGCTTTCAAGGAAGCGTGAAAGAGTTTCCTCAGCATCAAGCGGAAATTTGCCCAAGTCGAGCAACTGACTAAAGTAAGGTCGTAGCTCTGGTGTCATGCGAAGGTAATTGATGCTTGAAGCACCTCGAGAGACTACCAAATAGTCTTTGTCCACCTGTTCCTCTGGCACATTACTCTTTATGGTAAAATCTGTATCTGAACGCTCTATCACAAGATATGGCATTTCCTCAGAAACAGTAACAAGCGAATAAGGTGCCCACCTGCCAACATACAGACGGGAATGGGATGTCATCTCAGGAAGCACATTGGCAAGATTTACATAGTATAAAGACTCCTTGCCACCATAACGCTCACGATTACGAATGCGGATATCCTCTGGATCCATATTCTCATCAGCCATAGCCATGAAGGTGGCATAACTCACAGCCTTGCCAGCACTCCAGCCACCAGACTTCAGAATCTGCTGCTGTCGCACCTCACACACATTGTCGTCAATGCTGTGCATGAAATAAGCCAGACGCTCAGACTGCTCTGCATCCTTTATCTGCTCCATCTTATTGGCAGATAGTGATTCAAGCACATATTCCCATTGTTGCTTTACATAGATAGATGTCAGCAGATGATTCTCATAGAATGACTTCTCTGCCTGCTTATGCTCTTTTTCACTCAGAGGCTTGAATTTCTCATTGTCATATTTGACACATAGCCACTTTGGTGAGTTTTCTTCTATTGCTTCATCCGTGAGGATGTTAGTTCTGCCAAGATAGTTAACGAGAAGCACCATAAGCTGCTTTGATAGCTTATCAGCAGAAGGAAAAAGAAGTCGAATATCCGTTACATATCCCTTTCTATTGGTAAACGCACAAGCCAAAGCCCATGCAGCCTTTACGGAATTTTCCTTCATCTTCTCATTACGACGGATGAAGTTGGCAATCATAGACTCGCCATTGGCGGTACCTTCGCGTTTACAACAAATAATATAAAGGAAGTTGGCAATACTTGTAGGCAGATTTGTACTTACTATTGTCTTTGATGTCTTTGTGTTGTAGATTACCTGTGCTTTTCGGAATTCCTTAAGAGCATCCGCATACTGACCTTTGAAAGTGAGTATCGTAGCTTGCAATAGATGGGCATCGCATAAAGGTTTGTCAATGATTTGCTTAGGCTTCCTACCTTCTGCAAGATAGGCATATAGATATATGCTATAAAGCACTTCATCGCGCCTTAAATCAGTAGAATAGTTGCGAGCTTCGGCAAGTGTTATTATTCGCTTGCTCTCTATAAACATCTCACCCTCATAGCATTGCTCGATAACATCTTTCACAAGTTCTACGAAACTTGCCTCTGTGATATGCGACAGCAAAGCCATGTATTTATCATCGTTGATGATAGGTTCAAGATAGGCAATGTCAGCACCAAAGATAATAGATGCCTCTGATGTGTCGCGATAATTGCTACGGATATACTCGCATAGTGCTATCTGGATAGGTTTCTGGTTCATCTGGAAGTATTTGAACACTTCACATAGCACCTTCAGCACATTGTTTCCCTCATCTGTATCATATAGCCATTCCAACACCTTCACCATAACATTTGGCGAGATGCGGTACATCAGTTCACGGTATGTAAAGTTATACGTGCCACGCTCCAGAAGGCTCTTGTTTACAAGTTGCAAGTGGAGGCTACCCCCCACAAACCCCTTGTCAACCTTCGATATACGTGCCACGATATCAGTAGGAAGGATACTATCAGTATCCTGAGTGGCAAAATAACCGAGTAAAAGTTTTTCTGAATAAGAAAGTCCCTCTAACATTCTTTTAGAAGTGAAAATTTTTAAATGAAAAATGAAAAATACGGATTAGTAACTTGTATTTTGTAATTTTTCATTATTCATTTTTCATTTTCCATGCCAAAGCGTATGCCTTAACCTGTTTTACCATAGCAAGAAGTCCGTTTGAACGCGTAGGTGAAAGATGATCCTTCAAGCCTATTTCCTCAATGAAATATAGGTCAGCATCAAGAATCTCTTGTGGCTTATGTCCGCTTATGACACGTATCAAAAGTGCAATGATACCCTTCACGATTAGCGCGTCGCTCTCTGCTGAGAATACGAGATTACCATCATCATCACGATCACATTGAAGCCACACGCGAGACTGACAACCGTCAATAAGGTTCTGCTCAGTCTTGTATTTCTCATCAAGAGGCTCCTGCTCATTACCTAAGTCGATGAGCAACTGATACTTATCCATCCAGTCGTCAAATGCGCTGAACTCTTCTATTACCTCGTCTTGTATTTCGTTTATAGTCATAAATTTATAA
Organism: uncultured Bacteroidales bacterium; assembly: GCA_902798615.1. Lineage (GTDB taxonomy): Bacteria > Bacteroidota > Bacteroidia > Bacteroidales > Bacteroidaceae > Prevotella. Next base: position 35,455 of record CADBXL010000031.1, read on the forward strand.
ATTATTAGACCCTCTAAATCCCCCTTAAAGGGGGACTTGTAGCACTCCGGCTCCCTCCCTACAGGGGAGGGCGGGGGGAGAGGCCTTATTTTACACTTTCTAAGATAAACAGCTTATCACTTGGCCTTACCTTATCAGGAACAGCGATGCTTATTCTCCAACCTTTCTTTGCCGTCTGAACAGGCTTCAGGTCATAGCGTATCTCATTACAGTCAAGATACATAGCACCTGTTGTAGGTCCTGTAATAAGCAACTTGTCACCAACTTTTATCTCATGAGCCTCAACTTGAAACTCTGCAACGCCAATCTTTGAGAAGTATTTTATCGTCTTTGCACAATAAACCTTCTTCTCTGTAGCCTTTGAGCCGTATGAATCGTTCCATTCGCCAAGAGTCTGTCCCTGATAGTAGCCATCCCAGAAACCACGGTTGAAGACGCGTGCAAGGCGCTCATCCCAGGCATCCTTTGCTGTCTCAGTAAAGAGTTTCTCCTCATCTGAAGAATCAGCATCATGAAGAACGGCATTGATAGCCTCACGATAGCAACGTACAACGGTATCTACATACTCAGGACCACGTGCACGACCTTCAATCTTGAACACACGCACACCAGCATCCATCATCTTGTCAATGAAGCGGATTGTCTTCAGATCCTTTGGAGACATGATGTACTTGTTATCAACAAGCAGTTCATTACCTGTCTCGGCATCTGTTACATCATACTTTCTACGGCATATCTGAACACATTCTCCACGATTAGCCGAACGACCTGCATTGTGAAGAGAGAGATAGCATTTGCCTGAGATAGCCATGCACAAAGCTCCGTGACAGAACATCTCTATGCGTATAGGCTCGCCAGAAGGACCACATATATTCTCCTTTACTGCCTGCTCATGAATAGCCTTCACCTGATCCATGCGAAGCTCACGCGCAAGAACCACCACATCAGCAAACTGTGCATAGAAACGCAAAGCCTCTATGTTAGAGATATTGAGCTGTGTTGATAGGTGAACCTCCTGACCAACCTTTTGGCAATAGGTCATTACAGCCACGTCAGATGCAATAACGGCACTTATACCTGCCTCCTTGGCTGCATCTATTATCTCGTGCATCTGCTCTATGTCCTCACCATAAATGATAGTATTCACGGTGAGATATGTCTTTATGCCCTTTGCATCACACGTAGCAGCTATCTCACGAAGGTCTTCTATCGTGAATGTAGATGCAGAATGAGCACGCATATTTAGCTTCTCAATGCCGAAGTAGATAGAATCTGCTCCGGCATTGATTGCAGCAGCAAGTGACTCGCGAGAGCCAACAGGCGCCATTATTTCGTATAGTTCTTTTGTCATAAAAGCCTAACCAAGCCTTCCCAAAGGGAAGGATGTTTTATAGTATTAATCCTTATAGGAAGAACGTATATTTCTATACGTATAAATTTTGATTAGAAATACTATCTACTCCCCCTTGAGGGGGTAAGGGGGGAGGAACCCTCCCTTGGGGAGGGACAGGGTGGGCCGCTTAAAGCGACCACACCTGCCCGTCCGCAGTATCCTTTACTATAAATCCTGCCTCGTTGAGGGCATCACGGATAGCATCACTCTTAGCCCAGTCCTTGTCTGCCTTTGCCTGAGCACGCATATCAAGAACCATGTCCATAACCTTGCCGAATGCCTGTTCACGACTTGGATCACCAGCCTCAGCCGTTGTCGCAGCACTAATCTTTGCCTTACGGTCAACAAGGGTATTGATAACTTTTGAAGCCTCGAAGAGCTGAGAGATCACGTTTGGAGTCTGGAGATCATCATTCATAGCATCATAGAGCTTGCCCTCAAGTTCTGCAACGAACTTACCAACCTCTGGCTGTGAGCCCTTTGCTGGCTGAATGCGCTTGATGTCCTTGAGCGATGTAACCAACTTGTTATATCCCTTCTCTGCTGCCTCAAGTGCCTCTGAAGAGAAATCCACAGTTCCACGATAATGGGCAGAAAGGATGAAGAAGCGGATTGTCATAGGAGAGAATGGCTGTGTAAGCAATTCATGCTCTCCCTTGAAGAACTGATCAAGAGTGATGAAATTGTTATATGACTTACCCATCTTCTGTCCATTGATGGTTATCATATTGTTGTGCATCCAATAGTGAACGGCAGGATGTCCCATAGAAGCCTGAGCCTGAGCAATCTCACACTCATGATGTGGGAAAACAAGATCCATACCACCGCCATGAATATCAAATTCCTCACCAAGGTACTTTCTTCCCATAGCGGTACACTCACAATGCCAGCCAGGGAATCCTTCTTCTGGTACAGCCTCCTGCTTGTCATTTGCAGGCATTAGCCAAGGCCAGCGCATAATGTGCTCTGGCTGTGCCTTCTTCCAGAGGGCAAAGTCTGCCTGATTCTTCTTCTCGCCAACACCTGCAAGGGTATCACGAGAGGCATCCTTGATGTTCTCAAGCGTTCTGCCAGAGAGAATGCCATACTTATAATCCTTGTTGTACTTCTCTATATCGAAATATACAGAGCCGTTTGAGATATAGGCATAGCCGTTATCAAGAATCTCCTGAACAAGCTGCTGCTGCTCAATGATATGGCCTGTTGCGTGTGGCTCAATAGAAGGTGGCAATACGTTGAGCTTCTCCATAGCAGAGTTGAAGCGACGGGTATAGTACTGTGCTATCTCCATTGGCTCTACCTGCTCTAAGCGTGCCTTCTTTGCAATCTTATCCTCGCCCTCATCAGCATCATGCTCAAGATGACCAACATCCGTGATGTTACGCACATAGCGAACCTTATAGCCGATATGCTGAAGATAACGGAAAAGGATATCGAAAGTGATAGCTGGACGAGCATGACCAAGATGCGCGTCACCATAAACTGTCGGACCGCAGACATACATGCCTACGTGACCGGGATTGATTGGCTTAAAAGCCTCCTTCTTACGAGTAAGAGTATTGTATATTAATAATGTTTGTTCCATTTTCAAAATTAAAAATTTAAAATTAAAAATTAAAAAGTGGAAAATCACGCATGTTAGCTTAAAGCGTAATCATACTTTTTACTTTTAACTTTTTACTTTCTACTTTTTATGAAAGCTCCAGCATCCTATTTATCGGCTTAACAGCATCCTTTGCAATATCAGCATCCACCTCTACTGTTGGCCATTCATACTTTAGCGTGTTATAGAGCTTGCGGAGCGTATTCATCTTCATGAAGTTACACTCATTACAAGAGCAACCCACACTTCCTTCCGTCACCTCTGGTGGCACAGGAATAAACTCTGTCTCAGGACAACATCGCTGTAATTCGTGCATTATACCTGCCTCCGTAGCAACTATATACTTGCTCTTTGGATTTGCCTTGGCATATTTCAGCATATCTGCCGTACTTCCCTTAACATCTGCAAGAGCAAGAACAGGTCCCTTACACTCAAGGTGAGCCATTACTATGGCATCTGGGTTTTCCTTCTTCAGACGTGCTATCTCCCCAACAGAGAAACGCTCATGAACATGACAACCGCCATTCCATAGCTCCATCTGGCGACCAGTAACTGAGTTGATGTAAGAGCCGAGGTTATAGTCAGGACCGAAGAGTATCTTTGCATCCTTAGGCAACTGGTCAATCACCTTCTTGGCATTACCTGAAGTTACCACAACATCGGTAAGTGCCTTTGTTGCAGCCGTTGTATTGACATACTGCACAATCATATACCCAGGATGCTCTTCCTTCCATTTCTTCAGATCAGCAGCAGAACAAGAATCTGCAAGCGAACAACCGGCATTCAAGTCTGGAGAAAGCACTTTCTTATCAGGAGACAAGAGCTTACAGGTCTCTGCCATGAAGTGAACGCCACACATGACTATGATCTTGGCATCTGTTTCAGCAGCCTTACGGGCAAGGGCAAGTGAGTCGCCTACGAAATCGGCAACCTCCTGAATCTCACCAACGGTATAGTAGTGAGCAAGCACCACGGCTTTTTTCTCCTCGCACATCCTGCGAATCTCAGCTTTCAGATCAAGCCCTTCTTCTACCGGCTCGTCAATATAGCCCTGATCTTTCCATTTGTCTATCATAATTACGAATTCAATAAAAAGCCCCTCACCTGCCCTCTGGGCATCCTCTCCCCAAGGGGCGAGGGGGATGTTAGAAACCGCAAAGCTATAAGCTTGCAAAATATATTCCCACTTTCAAAGTAACCCCCACAAGCTATAGAAGTAACTTTTTCCTCGCCCCTTGGGGAGAGGATGCCCAAAGGGCAGGTGAGGGGCTACCAATCCCCCTAAAAGGGGGAGGGTTGGAATAGAGGGTACAAAGTTACGAATATTTCTCTTTTCTACAAAATTTCAAAGCATAAAAATAAAAAATATTTTTCATTTTCTTTCTTTTATGAATATTATTTATACTTTTGCAGAAATTTGTGAAGTCTGATAGGCTCTCAAGCATTCGTAATTAGTAAATTGTCATCATAAAAGTGTCCAATCTCAAAGGCTATCTCTTTGCTGCAATCGCGGCTGCTTCCTACGGAACAAATCCGATATTCGCCATACCTCTCTATCGCGAAGGTATAAGCGTTACTTCTGTCTTGTTCATGAGATATGCTATGGCTGTTGCCATCATGTTTTTTGCAACGATGATAAAAAGTCCGAAGGCGTTTGTCATCAAGCCTAAATATGTTGGTTTGCTTGCCTTCATGGGCATATTGATGGTGTTGTCTTCCATAGCATTATTCGAGAGTTACAAATACCTTTCTGCTGGAATTGCCTCTACCTTGCTCTTCTTCTATCCTGTTATGGTGGCTGTAATAATGGCTATTTTCTATAAAGAACGCCTCACAAAGAAGTCATGGGCATGTCTCGTAACTGCCTTTCTTGGTGTGGTTATTCTCTCAAAAAATGATGATGGAGGTTTTATAAGCCTACTTGGTCTTACGCTTGTTATGCTCTCGTCTCTCTCCTATGCTATTTATCTGGTATATATCAACAGAGGTCCGATGAAGAAAATCAACACCTCTACCATTACTTTCTATGTAATCTTGGGAGGCTTTCTTGTTATGATACCTTATTGCCTTCTTGATGGTGGGTTGATGCTTCCAAAAACCACACCTGCATGGATTAATGCCATCGGACTTGGCTTTTTCCCTACCGTTATCTCTCTCATCTTCACCTCTCGTGCCATAGCCTTGATAGGAAGTACGGAAACAGCCATCTTCGGAGCTCTCGAACCTCTCACAGCCGTTATTCTCGGCATTCTCATTCTTGGCGAAACCCTCACCATAACACCTGCCATTGGAATGATTCTGATATTCACATCAGTTACCGTTCTTATGATGAAGAAGAAATGAGTTCTATTCTAACGTTAGTTCGATGTTTTTTCATAGAAACGGATATCCGTGTATTTTTATCGTAAAAATAATAAGGGAAGCGGATTTATCTGATTTATCTGAAAAAAAATCGCGAATAATTAATGCGCCAGCTATCAGATAAATCAGATAAATCCGTTTCCATTTTTTTCGTCGAACTCACGTTATTCTGAGTATTTGATATTTGTATCAAATTCCTCATCTTTATTTCTAATAGTAATCCATTTCTTGTATAATTTCTTTGCTCGGATTTCATCCCACGAATTATTCTTAGCATCTTCATACTTGATTAAGAAGAAGTAGCAAGTGTCAGACTTTAAGAACAAGATATCAGGTTCTATTCCACATAACGAGTCTGGTAATACAACCTCTCGTTCATAATAATCTGGTAATGTGATTTTTTTGAATTCATTTTTGTTGTTGAGATTATTCCAAAGAGAAATATTTTTAGTATTTATACCAACGGAAAAGTCGGCAATGGGATTCAATTGATAGTATACACTATCAATGTCGTTGTAGTGAGATGCACCTATGAATAGCGTGTCATTCGTGCAATTTTTGAATCGAGCCTGAAAGGCTTCGCTATAATCCATTACAGGTATGCAAGACGATAATAGAGAGACAATTACCGAGATGCATACTAATAGATTTCTATTTTTCTTTGTTATATTCATAGCCTTATCTCAGAAGTTTTTATTCTGAGTATTTGATATTTCTATCAAATTCACCTTCCTTATTTCTAACTGTAACCCATTTCTTGTATAACTTCTTTGCTCTGATTTCATCCAATGAATGATTCTTTGCGTCTTCATACTTAATCAAGAAGAAATAACAAGTATCTGAATTGTCAAACAACATATAATCGTATATCTTGCCTACAGAATCAGGATAAATTCTATCAGCATAGAATTCATTCAACAGACAGCTATCTTTGTCGTTACATTGTATGCTGTCTTCAAAAGAGTATAGAGGTTCCAACATCCAACCTACACTATCAATTGTGTTGTATGAAGATACTCCCACAAACAATGTGTCATTTGTGCAGTTTTTAAATTCTGCAAAGGTCAAACGATCAATATCTGCTTGTGAGCAAGACGATAATAGAGAGGCAATTGCCGAGATGCATACTAATAGATTCCTTTTGTTCTTGGTTATATTCATAGCTTTATCTTATAGAGTTTGGTTATGGTTGTTGTATTTTTGATTGCAAAGATAAACAAAAAACCATATTTCCCCAAGAAAATCTATGGAAAAATTCTTTCTGCCTCGTATTTCCCTCCATTGTAGCTCTTATGTAAATACCATATAAATACCATAAAGATACCATATAAATACCATTAAAATACCATACTTAATGGTAATATTATGGTATTATTATGGTAATATAATGGTATTATAATGGTATTATGAATGGAGGAAAAGCGAAAGAATAGCGGATTTGCTTACAAGGAAAAGGCTATTGTAATGGTTCTAACCTATATCTTACATATGCACTTGTAAGTGGTTCTGAAACCTTACTACTATCACGAATTATATTCTCTTCAAGAAAATATTCTTTACTACATGCTAAGCCACCAGCTATTTTTGTTTCGACAATATTGAGACCATGTTTTTTTCATAATTGATTCAACACGACTATTCAAAGACGTGGCACAGAGAGCAGTATGGAGTAATTCAGGATGATGATAGTAATACTCACCTGGTCGTCTGTCCTTATCAAGTTCATTATTAAATTCAAGCATAACATCTCCCATATCAGCTAACGCAAATGAGAGGAATTTCAAGGAATCAATTTGATAGTCTAAAGAGATTACACTTAGACAAGAATCCAATTCGTTCATTATTCCTTCTATATTCTTAATCTTATATTCCCTCTCTCTAACTTCATGAAATTTAAATTTCTGGTTATCTACATCTATGATAAATTCGTTGGAATATGTAAAGTTTCTAACCACGAATGTATATGCAGAAGTATCACCATTCTCTACGATAAAGTATTCACGACACTTTCTGTCTATAGTGTTAGCCAACCATTCAGAATGAACTATAGAATTGGCATTTTGAATAGCTTCTTTTTCAACTTTATTTGATACAAAAGCTATTTCATGTCTGGAGTTACATGCCAAGATAGTAAATACTCCAAACAATAACATATAGATATTTTTAACCATTTGTCTCATTTTTATTCAAAAAAATATTTATTTCCTATCTTATAGAACGGACTTCCATCTACGAATTGATATGTCTTGCCAACAAGCTTATCCTTGTAAAACGTAAGGATAAAGCTGGCATCATCATTTAAGCATATTCTCCTGTACGTTGGATTTTTCAGATAACTTTTATAAAGCTCAGGAAAATTCTTTTTCATTAGATCTATACACTTGTCTTCGCTTATTCTATGACAACCGTCAGGAATAATACTATCAGTAAAATTGAATAAAACATCTTTGTCTTTTACCTTATACAGAACCGCATTGGAACAATAGTCATAATAAATATTCATAGTATATGAAACTTCGAATCTTTTTACGGAGTCATTAAGATTTTTCACATACACCTCTAAAATATAGGGGCTATCATTCTTAGATTTCGCGATAGAGTCATATTCCAAGATACAACGCTCAAGGTCTTTATTTTCTACCCGAGGGCATTTCTCTTCGCATGACATCAAGGAGAAAAGCATAAAAGCAAAGAATATTGTTCTTTTCATAATTCAATAGTTTGGGTTTATTAACTGATGCAAAGTTATGAAAAAATGAAAAGAATCTACAAACATTTCTCATTTATTTTTCTATGGTGTTGCAATCTGATTTTGTGTTTATAGTATTAGTAATGGCTTGTTATACAGTAAATTATATGCTTGATATTTCTGTTGCCAACAAGCAGCATTTGCAACACTTCACATGATATGTTTCTCAAAAAAACAGAGGATTTTGTATTTTCTGACAAAAGAATATTGTATAATCAAAAACTTTTCGTAATTTTGCCAATAATTGTATATTGTACTTTGTAAATTGTAAATGGCTAAGACTGGTTTAGTACTTGAAGGCGGTGGAATGAGAGGTCTCTTCACGGCTGGAATCTTGGATGTCCTTATGGAAAACAATGTCACGTTTGATGGCGTTGTCGGGGTATCTGCTGGTGCGACTTTTGGATGTAATTTCATATCACATCAAATTGGGCGTACCTTACGCTATAATATGTCTCAACGTAAGAATCCAAAGTATATGGGCATTAGGTCGCTGATCAAGACAGGCGATTATGTGGGTGGAGAGTATGCCTATCATGTTCTGCCAACCAAACTTGATGTGTTCGACTTTGAGGCATTTGAGAAGAACCCAACCGAGTTTCATGTGGTTACAACAAACGTAAGGACAGGTGAGGCTATCTATCACCGTATTGACAAAGTAGATTATACTGGTATGGAGTGGATTCGTGCCTCTGCCAGTATGCCTATCATCTCCAGACCTGTGGTTATTGGTGATTTGGCATTACTCGACGGAGGTATTGCCGATAGTATTCCTTTGAAATATTTTGAGAATGAGGGCTTTAAAAGGAATATAGTCATCCTTACCCAGCCGAAAGGCTTTAAGAAGAAACTCACCAAGCTAATGCCCGTATTCAAGGCTACTATGCGCAAATATCCTGCCATAATCGAGGGTATGAGCAAACGCCATTTAATGTATAATCAAGAGCTTGAATACATCACTCAACAGCAAGAGGAAGGTAAATGTTTGGTTATCTGCCCTTCTGATACCCTTCCTATCGGCAGAACCGAGCAAACTCCCAAGAAAATGCAATTTGTCTATGATATGGGAAGAAAGGCAGGAGAGGAAAATCTTGAAACAATCAAGCGTTTTATAGAGAAAATTTAGGGCTCTGGATAATCATATCTCTAAAAGAAGCTAAATTGAAATTGAGATACGCAAATCCCTGTTTTAATATTGTGTGCGGGCACATTTTGCAGATTTGCAACATAAAATGCACCATATAGCAATATTATTTTGCTCTATTGCGCAGTTGTAAAAAGTGTTGCATGATATAAATCGCAAACTTTATGAAACAAAAAATCTTGCACAAAAGGGAAAAACTTCATACCTTTGCACTCGGAAATAAGTGTAATAATTATGTTAAAGGGGAAAAACTATTTTATTTGATTAGGGGAACAATGACGAGGTATTAAGCTAAGGTAAGTTATAGATTGTATTAATTTCAGGTAACAAGAAAAGGTCGAGATCCGGCGCAAAGCTGGTCTTGACCTTTTTCTTATGCATACTTTGAAACAATTCTTGAGTTTAGGGCATAGGATAATTCTTAATAGTCCTTGCTAATCACTTCACTTCATCTATCACGTAGAGGCCAAATAGTCCCTTGTGATATTCTACCGAGCATCCATAGCCCATATGGTAGTTGTGGTCGTTAGGAATCCATGTATTGTAGCTTCTGTCAAGTTCTGATATTTCTATATCCATATTGGTACTTTTTCCGTGTTCATTATTAGATACATTTATATTTTTGATTATGCCATGAGTATATTGATGTTTGTCACCCAAATACTTGTTTGCACCAAAGAAAAGAAAAAGTAAACTTCCAATTATTATAGCAAATGTGTATGCCCATCCTAATATACTTCCAACGTATATTCTGAAAAAGTTAAATATACCTTTTAAATTGAGATTTAAGTATATATGTTTTGAGTGTATAAGTTTTATGAACATAATGGCAGGAAGCATTATTGTTATGATAATTGCAGCTACGTAAACAATGGCCAAAAACGACTCTAATGGTAATGGCATCAAGGTTTCTCCTGCAAAGAGAAGTCCAAAGAATGGTATTGCAAGAAGAGCAGCACAAAATACTTTTGATATTACGATTCGTGTTTCAGACCATGACTCCTCTAAGTGGTCGAAAAATTCACCAAACGGATTTAAAATAAAGAAATCCTTTTTTGCAGTCTTAGTAAAGTCATCTATATCATCATAGATCAGTGGTACGAAGACCCTGCCCTTGTAGTCAACGAAACCCCATTTGCCGTTGGCTTCTACTGCTATGAGACCGTTATGTGGGAGGTATATCTGTGAAGACATAGGTTCAACGATAATATTTCCCTTAATATCTGCCAAACCTAATTTGTCATCCTTGAGAATGTAGATGGGGGTATTCTTGTCAATGAAATAGATATCGTTATATATAGCAGGGAGAATGGTGCGATTCTTTGGATCTTTTAGTCCGAATTTATCGTTCTCTTCAAAGAAATAATATTTTTTTTTCATTTTTTTTATTTTGAATGCAAATGTATATATTTTTCGTGTAACCGACAAATATTCACTTTATTTTCTCCGTATTTGTAAACTGAAATGAAAAAAACTCTCGCAGAAATAATAACCTTTATAAACAATAAGGCAGTTTATAGCGAAATGATCAATAAATTAGCTCTGACCCGCATCCCTGCGAGCCAGAGCTTAGTATTTTGGTATGAATTTATGTAAGGACAATTTTTGGGGAAACGTTATTTCTTTATGTCCTTGAGATCGAGAATCATTCCACCGCCAGAGCCAGTAACTGTTGGCAAATGACCATCCCACTTCTCAATCCAGTCTTCCTGTACGATGTGTTGTGATAAACTAGCAGCTATTTTTGTATTGTAATATGCTTCTGCATCTGCCTTGATTTGCATAGCCTCAGCCGCACCTTTAGCCTCTGCAATCTTGATCTTTGCTTCTGCCTCAGCCTCAGCAACCTTGTTCTTAGCTTTGAGAGCCGACTGAACAGCAGCATTCTTCTCGTTAATCATCTGAGCAAGAGATTGTGGAGGGGTAATCTGTGAGGTGAACTCCTCAACTATGAAGCCTTCCTTCTGGAGGGAAGACTCAAGACGATGACGGACATCGCTCTCGAAATTTGCACGACTTGACATCAGAGAATCGCTCGTATAGCGGTTGGCGCAGGTGCGGTAAGCCTCGTAGATACAAGTGCGGATATAGCCGTTCTCCAGTTCATGAACACCCTCACGATACTTTACGAAGATATCACAAGCCTTTGCAGGATCTATGCGGTAGGCAATAGTAGGATCCATCTGGAAGGTAGAAGCATCCTTCGCATTCACGTTGAATGGCTCGTAGTTCTTACGCTGGAGATAGGTAGGGTAGGTGAAAACCTTTGTCGTTATAGGGTTGTAGAACACCCATCCCTTACAGGTTCCTTCCACCCCACCATATTTCTCTTTGGAAGAATCCCATTTGTGGAACTTGATACCTATCTCACCTGAATCGACTACCGTACATGATTTTGATAATAGGATAGTGAAAACAAGGGCGGCAGCTACAGATATAAATGCCCATTTCACTTGTGATATTGGTATATTGAATTCAGGACTTTTGAATCCTATGCTATTATTGAATTTTGCCATAGTGTTTAGAAATTTGAGAGTTTCGGCCTCTCCCCCCGCCCTCCCCCGTAGGGAGGGAGCCGGAGCGTTTATAGAGGCATATTAATAGTGAATATAAATAGTGTTACTAAAATTGGGTTGCCTTTCGCCTTCCAGCTCCCTTCCCCATTACGGGGGAAGGGTTGGGGTTAGGGGTCGTGGGGTTGGGTTTCGAGGCCTCTTTATATCCTCACAGCCGTACCGCTGCAGCTAACCATCAGCATACTGCCTGACTGGCCAATTGTCTCATAGTCGAGGTCGATACCTACGATAGCATTAGCACCCATGTTTTCTGCACGTTGACGCATCTCATTAAGAGCCTTTTCCTTAGCCTCGCAGAGTGTGTTCTCATAGCTTGAAGCACGTCCGCCGAAGATGTCGTGAAGAGAAGCTGTGAAATCCTTGAAGAAGTTAGCACCAATGATTACTTCGCCTGATACTATTCCGAAATACTGCTGAATTGGGCGACCTTCGATTGTTGGAGTTGTTGAGAGTAACATAATGATTTCCTTTCTTTTAATTTATGTGGTTAATACTGTTATTTGTTTGTTTTGATGTTGCAAAGGTACGATAATTGCATAAAAACATGAAATTATCGCAATGATTTGCATAAAATATTGGAAAAGTAAGGAAAAACTCGTATCTTTGTTGCGAAAAAAAAGAGGCCTCTCCCCCCGCCCTCCCCCGTAGGGAGGGAGCCGGAAGGCGAAAGGCAGTTCAATTATTAATTATTCACTATTAATTAGCCTCTATAAGTTCTCCGGCTCCCTCCCTACGGGGGAGGGCGGGGGGAGAGGCCACCACCTTAATTATGAGAGATCTCGCCCGACAGGGAATATACCGCATTATATATGACATCATCAAGGCTGACAGCATTATTGTACGCCATGAGATAGATGCCGTAAAACTTCTTTGTGACAAATACGGAATAATGCCCAAGCACAGAATTGCGTCTATGAATCTTTCGCTTGCAGAAGCTGTGAAAGAGGTGCAAAGTCTGACAATAAGTCAGGTGGAGGAATTGCGCAAGGACATTAGCCAACTGATTCTTGTTGATGAGACCACCCAACGTGAGGAGGCTCTTCTTCTGTTTGCCATAATGAAAGCTATTGACGGCAAATGCGAGGTGGTAAGCGTTCCGTGGGGTGAGATAATGATGGATAATTCCCAACTCCTATTTATAGAAGATGGCTATGATGAGGCTGTAAACGAGTATATAGAAACACACTATAACACGATTGTGAATACCTGTAAGGTTGGAGGTTTCGACTTTGTGTATATTCCAAAGCTTGCAAAGGTATTTGCCTCACAGTCAATGACAAGTGATTTGTTCTTCTATTTCTCGCCTACAAGCACAATAGAGGAGGCACAATACATTGCCGATAATCTATGTAATGTCACAACCTCTATGGTTTATCGTGAATTGCTTGTCGGGAAAATGGGATTCCGTATGGATGTAACTAATCCTTCCTTGCTGTTCAGAGTATCATTTTCGGTGGTTAATGGTCAGAGGATGGCTAACTATGCTCTTATCAATACTGATAACGATATGCTTGTGCAGTTGGAGGGAATTGTCTCTGAACTTCAGAAATTGCAGAACGATAACACACTTACCATAAACAATATATGCGTAAGGCAAGACTCGTTTATCTATAATGGTTTCTATCGCACATTGTTCGACCTTCTCACATATCGAAAGGGGGCGAAATGCGAGCTTGTGGTAAGTCCTTATAGTAGAAAGAATGTGCTTTCCATACGTACCACAACATCTGATTCAGAAACAGAACAGCCTTTGGATCTTGGTCCGAAGGAATCAGCCTTTTATGTCTTTCTAATAAAAGAGACACAAGAGTATGGAGGGTTCAGAACTGATATGCAGACAAAAGAGGATTTAGCCTATCTTTCTGAGGCTCAGAAACGCTTTGAGAAAACGTATTTCTCACTTTGTAACAGAGATACTGCACCTGATATTACAGATGCAGGAATACGTCGCCCTATGCTATCAAAAATACGCAAGGCAATTGAGAGTAATGATATAATCGTCCAACGTATGATGTTTATGCCGGAGGTAAGCAAGGACAAAAGTATAAAAGTGTACTATGGGAAAGTGTAAAGTAGAAAGTGTAAAGTATAAGGTGTAATGATTCACCTTACATATTTCCTCGTGGTTTTTCCATCCGAAATGATATAAATGCCATGATGCTTAATATCATTAATCTTCATTCCATTGATATCATAAATAGCTTTCTTGCTATTATTTATCGCATTTTCTTCTATGCCTGTATAAACGCGATTGATGTATTCTATTCCCGCAAGGGCATCTATCTCCCCCAATCCATAGTAGTTGTTAGGATATGATAATCCCTCGTCATAATGCGTGCAAGTATTGGCAAATACATCCTTTATCTGTTCTGGGGTTAAAGTGGGACAGACTTGTAGCCAGAGAGCTATGACACCTGTCACTATCGGGCACGCCATAGACGTACCCTTTCCCATTGCCCAATAATGCTTTCTGCCATCATATTCAAATACTCGTGAACCGTATTTATCCTCCAGATGCAGGTCTTTTCTATAACTGTTTGTTGAGGATACGATATTCACTCCTGGTGCTACGACATCAGGTTTGATACAGCCATTAAGTGCCGGACCTATACTACTGAAACTCGTCTTTACACCATTTGTGCCGAAGTTGTCACCATATATAGCTCCTGTATGGCTCGTTATTGTCGTAATGTGAGCAGTAGCACCAACAGCAATTACGTTTTGGGCAGAAGCAGGGAAAAGTATACTATGTGTCTGCTGAAAATCACACAGGCTATTGTCAAGTTCACTACTTTTGAAAGTTCCACCGCCATAAATAACTTCTATGTCATTATCAGAACCCAAAACCGTTAATGATATTTCAGTATTCTTTCCGAAAGTATCATTATCAACATCAGAAATCAGGAATTCTGAGGCATACAAGGTTTCATCATAGCATTCTGGATATACGCATAAGCTAATAGCAAAGCGCTCATTGCCAATAAGAAGTGTGTCTTTCATCACACTATCAGGATACGCAGAAAGCTCTGTCATGTCATATTCCCACTTTGCCTTTTCCTCTTTTCCCTTTCCATCTTCATCATTCTGATAAAAAGACAGTTGCATCCTGACAGGCTTTTTTGAGCGTATGAAATATGATGCATCGTTTGATGAAGAACTTGTAAGGAAAGCTCCTTTCTTGTTCTCTCCTTCTTCTTTATGTATATAGGTGTTCTTTGCACCTTCATTACCCGCCGCAGAGCATATTATGCGTCCTGGTCCCAACATCTTGTTAAGAACCTCCTGATAGAGTTTGCCTTCACACAAGTCATCAGTTGTTCCTTCTGAGAAATTAATCACGCAAGGCTTACCCACGCTTTCTGCATAGTCAAAGATATATTTGAAGCCAAGAAGGTCTGTAGCTGTGGTATATTTGTATTTATCTGCTTCTGGCACTATATCCTGATTATTCAAGGTATAGTTAGCTACCACACACATCTCGGCATCAGGAGCCATACCGATATATGGGCTTAGTGTGCCATCTCCCTCACAACCCGATCCAGTCGCCGTACCCATAGTATGAGTACCGTGATATTCCGTAAAGCCATCAGCCGAATGCTTCTTGTTGAGAATGGCCTCTGCTCCTATATACTGCCGTCCTACATATATTGTATCTGCCTTTTGGCCTTTGTCATTAGTCTTTTGTCCTATGACAGCCTCTCCCTCTTCAGAATAGTCAAGCATATCCCAAACCTGCTTTATGCGATATTCCTGCATATCCTTTGAATACCAGTTAGGATGGGTGAAGTCAAAACCGATATCCATAACACCAATGATGACTCCTTTACCTGTTGCCGATAATGGGGAAGGACTGTTCCATACATCTCTCGCTCGTATTATTGCAGAAGAATTATCATTTGTTATAAAGCAGCTCCTTCCTGCCTCTATCCTTAGAATGGAAGGGTATGAACTGAGTTTGGAAATATTCTCAAGAGGAATACTCGTAATATAGATATCATCCCAATTTGCGTATATCTTGCAACCGTTTTTTTTCAAAAGCTGAACGTCGGAGGTTTTGATCAAGGCGGTAATGGTGGCCTCTCCCCCCGCCCTCCCCCGTAGGGAGGGAGCCGGTTCGCTCAATGGGGAAAATGACAAGCTATCAGATAAAGGTCTTGCTACTGAAGCAGCCCCCTCCCTACGGTGGAGGGCGGGGGGAGAGGCTACTAAGGCTTTCCTCACATACGAGGACATTTTGCCTTGATTTTGTGACCAAGACAAAGTTGCGTTTAGCAACAGAAGTAGCAATATGTATAATTTACTGCGTGACATTTTTTGTATTTCTGGTTGCAAATATAATAAGAAAAACTGAAAAAAGCATCTTTGTAATTTGTAATTTGTAATTTGTAATTGAAAATAATTACTTTTCTCGATTTTTCTTATTACCTTTGTGCTCGAAAATAAAAATGTAAATTTAATTGTAAATGAGTAAGATGCATTTCCGCATTCCGGCTCCCTCCCTACGGGGGAGGGCGGGGGGAGAGGCCGAAAATAAATACAACAGCATATTAAAGGCGACAAGTCTATTGGGTGGTGTTCAGATGATTAACATCCTGCTCAATCTCCTTCGCACGAAAGCCATTGCCATATTGCTTGGTCCTTCGGGTGTAGGATTGAATGGCATCTATAACGAGACTCGTGAGCTTATTCATACCACTACAAACCTCGGTCTTGACATCAGCGGAGTACGTGGAATCTCCCAGGCTTTTGAGCAAAACGATACTGCGGAGATTGACCGTCAGGTCACCTTGCTTCGTACCTTGGTATTGCTGTTTGCATTATTAGGCACACTCCTATGTTCTCTTATCGCCCAACCTCTTTCATGGTTTACCTTTAATGATTATTCACACACCTGGAATTTCGTATTCCTATCACCTGCTGTAGGCTTTAGCACTATCACCTGTGGTGAAATGGCTGTTCTCAAAGGCTTGCGCAAGCTAAAATCACTTGCTTCTTTGTCAATAGTCAATGTGGTTATTGCCATTGTAGTATCTCTTCCTATCTACTATGTATGGGGTTTGAGCGGAGTCCTTCCGGCATTGGTTATATCCACATTCTTCTGGGCTGTAGCTGCCCTTACCTATGGCATAAAGGCTCATTCCTTTAACTTCTTTACCAAATCCCGACAACTTAAGGGAAGCAGTATTGTACTTGGCATAGGCATTACCTTTGTTGTGTGTGAGATAATCGACCATATTGCCAAACTCTCTGTTCAGAGTTATCTCAATAATATCGCCTCTCTTGAAATGGTGGGACTTTACAATGCCTGTCGTACCATGACCTTGACATACGCAGGAATGGTGTTCTCGGCAATGGATCAGGACTATTTCCCACGTCTTTCAGGTGTTGTGAAGAATATGGTTGATAGAACCGTCGTTCTTACCAGGCAGTTGGATGTCACCTTGATGATAATCACGCCTATGCTTGTAGCGTTTATTGTCGTAATGCCTATTATTGTGCCATTACTTCTGAGCGGAGAGTTCAATTCCATAATCCCTATGGCTCAGATTATTGCGGCAAGTCTCATTTTCCGAGCCATATATTTGCCAAATGCCTATATGCCACTTGCTGCAGGCGATTCTAAGGTGTATTTTGCCCTCAATGTGATAGGAGCCTTGAACACCTTCTGGATAATCCTTGGCTATGAGCTTGGCGGCTTGATAGGTATGGGCGTTGCTATGTTTGGCGAGAATCTTATTGATGTGCTAATGGTAATGTTTATTTCCAAGTGGAAATACAAGATTTCATTACCTTCCAAGACAAAGTCTATGATCATTTTCGGCTTCCTGCTGATGTTTGTAACCTATTCTCTTTGCTATTTCTTAGAGGGTTGGAGCTATTGGGCAGTAGGCATTCTCCTTATTGCCGTTAGCATCTGGTATTCGCTAAAGAATTATAAGGAAGCGTAGAATTATTATAATTATATAACGAAAACAAGTACAGAATGGTCTTACTGACTATTCTGTACTTGCTATACATGAATTACATTTTATTTTCCGAAGAAAAACACATGGCATTATGCCTCAGAAAATTCATCTTTTCCAACTCCGCATACAGGACAAACGAAATCCTCTGGAAGGTCCTCGAATGCTGTACCTGGCTCTATGCCATTATCTGGATCTCCTACTGCTGGATCATACTCCCAACCACATGTGTCGCATACATACTTTTTCATAATGATTTTGTTTTTTAGTTATTAATAAAATTATTTCTTATGTAGATTATTTGTCAAGTGCAACGTGCAAAGCATCCTCGCACGAAAGCAAAAGTGCGTGTCAGCCCTTAAAGGCTGGCGCACGGTCTTTAGATTTGCTGAGTGCAACGTGCATAGCATCCTCGCAGGAAAGCAAAAGTGCGTGTCAGCCCTTAAAGGCTGGCGCACGGTCTTTAGATTTGCTGAGTGCAAATATATGGATTAATATTCATACTACCAAATATTTTCGCAAATATTTTTTCTTTCTTGATTTATCTCTACTCCTAATGCTATAGGGATTGCCACAAACATCCTTTCTTCGTCTTAACCAAACATTACGTCAGTTCGACGAATTCTACGAATGGCAGCAAGCTGCCTTAACTACTGCGTGGGGCTACACGACTTGCTTTTACTTGATGAGTTTCAGCGAATAATTACCGCGAATTATCCACGAATTTGTCATTAATACTTTTTTAAGATAAAGATTTATGATTAATTCATGATAATTCATGGAAATTATTCGCAAGGCTCATCAAGCTTCGCAAGTCATGTAGTGTTTTTTGATAGTCAGAGAAAATCGTATTTTTGTAAAACGTAGATTATCAGTATACTTCTAAAACAATGGAATATCACTTTGCGATACTTATAATCTGGAGGTCCCTGGTTCAAGCCCAGGCTGGTCCACATTGAAAATTAAGGAGTTACGAATTAATCGTAACTCCTTTTTTTATGTCTGCGTAAACAAACTCTTTTTTACTGCCTTTGATGACATTTTCTATGTTTGAATCTCTCTAACGACTTTTAAAAAGTCTTCTTTCCTTTGATTGAAATTAATCCAATCCTGTTCCAAACCATAATTATCGCATAGTTCTATATAGAGTTCATCCAACTTTGAATTATCTGCAATATCAGCCGTTTGCTTAACAACATTCAAAAAGCCGATTTCCTCAAACTAAACATTGGGGAACTTAAAAGGCAAAACTCTTTTCCCTTCCATAGCCCATGCTGCCCCCAACTCATTTTGGCAGACTTCACTTCCCCTATAATTATCAGATATCATACACAGAATGTAATCACATACCTTCATGTTTTTGATTATCTCATTTCTGAAATCTTCACCTGTACGAATTACAGTATGATCCAACGTGCAAAATATGTCCGACCTTTTGAAACCACAACCAAGCATCAGAATTTTCTCTATAAAAGCATTCACTAAAACCTCGTCTTTTGATGAATGACTAATGAAAAACTTCTTACTCGAAGCCGAAAGCTTTTCTAAGTTTATAACATAATTGACAAGTTCATCTATTGCACCTTGATGAAAAACTGGATTCTCATTATACCGTAAAGTATGTTCTTTTAACTTTTCTGATATATATGGGTATTTTCTTGATATAGCCTCACATAATGACAATAGTAATCTTTCAAAAGATTTATTAGCACCAAAAACACGGAACCATCTAATACTATTCACTATCTGATTGAAGCATATGACATTCTTATTAGAGAACTCCCTACATTCTACGGCTATTTGATATATACTTTTATTCATAAAATGCTTGATTATAAGTTTCCAAAGCCTGTTATTTCACCTTACTCACATTATTGAGACGATATCAATCTATCCATAATCTCATTCATCCTCTGTCTGTCTATTTGTCGAACAAAGCTAATAGGCAATGAAGGATTATCCTTGGATATTTGCTCAAAGAAAAGCTTTGCACAATCAATCTTCACAGTTTCCTTTGGACGCAAATCAGTATCCTGATTAACATCCTTAGTCTCTATGACAACATTCATAGACATTGTACCATCCTTCTTTTTCACAATATACATGAAATCAGGCGAATAGGTTTCATCCGTGATGGTAGGAATCCTAATGCTACTGCTTGGAATCTTACCATACACAATCAATTCAGCCACATCAATCTTGTCTAAGATATTTGTCCTCTCCAAAGGAGAATCATAGGCTATAGGCTCATATAGATATTCAGCTGGCGTCCTTGAATCATCAGTTTTCTTTCCTATTCTACCCATAACTACCTCATCCCTAACACTTCCGTCTTCCTTGGTCAGAGCAGTAGTTTTTGTTCTGTAATTAGCCTGTTTATAGGAAATACAGCCACCAAGATTCCTAATCTTCCAGTCTTTGAAACGCCCTATAAGATTTGCCAATGTCAAATCATTTATAAGGGTATTATCAAATCCCTTATGCTTACTGGCATAATCACAGATGGCTTTATGTATTGTTTCAATAGGAATTGCTGTTCCGTTATTGGCTCTTTTCAAGAAAACATTATAAGGCAAGTCTCTACCATTAACCAAATAGGTGATATTTGCCTCACTAACAACAACAGCACCATTCTGATTTACTTGAATCTCTGAACGCTCAGAAGAAACTGACATCCTTGAAAATACACCATCTTCCAATATTGACGGTAATGCCTTTTCTATTTCCTTGTCAATGTCTTTCTGATAGAACATCAAGTACTTTTTGTTGATTTCCTTCCACAAAGATTCTATCTTTTGATAATTATCCTTGCGTATCTTAACCATCATACGATTATTTGCTGCATTCCTATCAATAACACGATTCAGGTTCAGCGTATCAAGCTCAAACTCAGGATATTCATTCTTGAATTCCATCACCTTGTCATCAATCACAATAATGTTGGAACCTTCCATTATTACCAATCCTTTTTGTATCAACTCAATTAGCAATGCCGTAATATCGCCCAAACCACGCTGATTTGCTACGCGAGCAAGTTCATTACTATTCAATACAATATGCTCTGGTGTTGCTTTGAATACATCACCATTAATCTCACGCACCAATTTGTCTGCAAAATCCTTTTCCGTGAAATCCACAATATAGTTGAGCATAAAATCTTGACTGGTGGTTCTATTACCATATTCATCCACAGGCAGACGCAAACCACGGCCTACCTCCTGTAATTTACTGGTCTCACTACCACTTGATCGCAGTTTGGCTATGGTAAAGACATTCGGATTATCCCAACCTTCTTTCAGAGTCCACTTTGAGAACAAGAAACGACGCACATTCCATTGTCCTTCCTCATTCTTAAATGATAGCAATTTCTTTTTGTTGCGCAAAATGTCATCCACCTCTTCAGCTATAGCCTCATCACTATCACTATTATCCTTGGCAAAATAACCAGCACGACATCCTGCAATATCCTTCAGACTTGCTTTCAGATACTCTGTATATTCTGAAGAATTATCTTCATTTTTCAATTCTTCATTCAATTGATATTCCAGCCATTTATCAAATATATCGCGAAGCCAAGCATTCTGTCCTTCTTCATCACCTCGGAAAGAAACAATATTATCGATAAAGAATAGAGCCAGCGTCTTAATCTTACTCTCACGATGAAAAAGACTACGTTCTGTCTCAAAATGCCGTTGAATAGCCATCCTTACCATATTCTCCTGATATGATGTGCTATAAATATCAGCAGTAAACTCATCCCCTACATGCTTCGTCTGTCCATTTGACAACTCCACCTCCGATTTGCCAATACCATTTACAATCACATCAGAAAGATGCTCGCTCATAATACCCAATGACTCGCCTTTATGCAATTTAAAACGTTTCGTATGGTCTTTCTTTATGAAATGCACAGTTACACTTTCCCTTCCATTGATAGAGACGATTTTCACTTTCTCATTTTCTGAAGTAGTGGGATTAAAATGCTCCTTAGCAACACCTTTAATCAAATTCTGGTTAAAGGCATCACACGCAGTCAAGTTATATAGAAGATTCAGATAATCCTTATGGGTTTCTTTCTTCTTGTTGATTGTTTCCGTTATTTCAGGAAATGTTGCTCCAAAGCGGATAATACATTGTGGAGCCATTTCGCTAAGAATACGTTTATAACTTGTATTGCTACGTTCAAAGCGATGCGGTTCGTCAATAATCACAATAGGACGTGTAGCCTTAATAGCATCCAGAGGACGCACAAAGCCTTGTACGGCAATGTCATAGTCACGCTTATCCAGCAACTTGCCTTTCTGAAGCAACTGCTGATTAACCACAATCACATAGATTCTGTTTTTATTCTGACATGAACCATTTACAAAGTCGCGAACTGATGAAGGGAAATAGTTATGCCCTTTCTTCTTTTTCTTCAAAGCAGACACCTCGCACAACTCTATCTCCGTCCCATAGCCTAAAGTGTCGCGGAAATGACGCTGTACGTATGGATCGCTAATAAACTGAACTGCACCAGACTTCACAGGCAACGAGTGAACCACAACCACGAACTTATTAAAACCATATCGTTTATGTAGTTCATAGATTGAGTGAGTATAGACATAAGTCTTGCCCGTACCTGTTTCCATTTTGATGTCAAGGTTCAGAGGTCCCTTCTCAGGTCGAACCACCTTCCTGTTATAAGGCTTCATCTCCTGAGTAAAGATGATATTACGAAGATTATGCTCTGTCGTAATATCCATCAAATCTATCTTCGGGTTTTCGTAAAGCTTGACAGGTTTATCTAAATGCGTCCGCTTAAAGACATCAGCCAAACGATCAACAGGAATCTGTTGGTGTGGCAACCCAGCTTCGAGTATGATATCCATATCGCCTGTTTAATATCTTATGTCAATATTAATCTTTATCTGCTTTTCTCCTACGCTCAGCAAAGGAAGATTTTTCTTTAGCGCATCAGTAGTCGCAAAGTTAAAATTATAGCCGAAGAGTACCACATAATGAGGTCCCCAATCTGTCTGCTCGCCATATTTATCAACCAATGCCGTAATGGCATCATCATCCATTCCCTCATTTGTAAGATACAGATGATCACCACATTGGTATGCAGTATAGTCAGCCAATTTCACTTCCTCTATTTTTGCATTCATTCCATAGCCGTCATGCACCTTCCATGTCTCAAGCACAGTCTCGCGACCAAACATTTCCAACAGATTATTGGCAAAACCTGACTCAATTGGATTAAACTCTATCATCTTATCCAAAACATTCTCAGGCACATCTTTCAGAGTATAGTGCTTAAAGCCTAAGTCACCAGCAAACAGAGGGTTCTCTGCCTTAATCTTTGCAGCAGCTCGTTTGATACGCTCTATACCGATTTCATCAATGGTGCGATAGCCTGCCTTGTAAGCATCCGATTGTTCTTGGAATTCCTCTTTCCATTGAACCATTATGTAATGCAACCTCTTATCATTAAGTTCCATCACAGCTTGGGCTGTTGTTCCAGAACCAGAAAAGAAATCTACGACCAATATATCCTGATTATTGCTTGGGTCTATTCCTTGTTCTACAATTTGCTTAATGTAATCAACAGGCTTTGGAAAATCAAAATAGTCATTACCTTCAAAAAGTTCTGTCAATTCGCGAGTTCCTTGTGAACTATATACAGTATCAAACAAACTGCTAAAACCTGTATAATCACTTAGTAAGTCTTTTGCAAACTTTTTCCGTCTAGGTCGTCCGTTAACATCAGTTGGCCAAATAATCTCATCGTTATCAATCAATTCTTTCATACGTTCCTTGCTATAGCGCCAACCTGTGGGAGGACACGCATATACGATTCCTGTTGAAGGATTTGTTAACTTATAATGCAAATTAGGACGTTGAGATTCTGTTGCTAATCCAACCATATTATCACTCATCCAATCTCCACGAGAGTCATTATCTGGATTTGAGTATTTCGACATATCTGATAGTTTTCCCCTTATTCGTCCTTCTTCTCTTCTTGAATAACAAAGAAGAAAATCATGATCCTTTGAAACACCATTCTTTGTTCTGCTATCTGGTTGCTGTCTTTTCTTCCATATAAAAGTACTAACAAGATTCTCTTCACCAAAGATATAGTCACAGAGTAACTTTAGATTTGCCTGCTCATTATCATCAATAGAGATAAAGATAACACCATCTTTTGACAATAGCTCACGAGCCAACTGAAGCCTTGGAGACATAAACATCAACCAAGCGGAATGAGTACTACTGCCACGAGAGGTCAAATCAAGAATGCGTTTTGCCTCATCCTCGTCAATGTTCAGTTTCTTCTCCAATTCCTCTGGTGTGAAGCGGAATTTGTCGTTATAAACAAATCCATCAGAGCCTGTGTTATATGGGGGATCGATATAAATACACTTAACCTTGCCTGCATACGACTTCAACAGATGTTTTAAGGCATCAAGATTATCACCACTAATGTAGATGTTCTCACTATCCTTGTTTTCTGGCTTGGCATTATGCTCCAAGTCAGGCTCAATGACAGTCGTGGTATCTATTGACGCAATCAGATTCGCATAGTCCTTGCCGAGAAAGTCAAGAGAATATCCTTCATTACTAATATCCACATCGTCCTTCAGCATATCCTTGAATCGCTCAATATCAAAAGTTCCCTCTGCTGTGAAACAACCAGCAAAGTGTTCTCTCAAAGCCTCTAACTTCTTTGAATTAGGCTTCACCTCTGCATTATTCTCTATTATCTGCTTTATCATCGCTACGACTATTTATTAATTTCACAAACGTGTCTGCTATTTCATTTGCTGTCATTATAGCAGTTGTTAATGCTTTCCTGCCAGCAAGAGTTGCACTAAAATCCATTACTTGCTGTTTTGTTATATTATGCCAAATAGGTAATATCGTTTTCCCTTTTGTCATTTCTATATTGAACAACCCTTCTAGCTCGTATTGTGTCCATCCTTTTTTTATGTAGTTTTCTGACAAGATCACAATACCGTAGGTTGATTTCTTGAGACCTTTATCTATTTGCGTTCGTAAAGAATCGCCCCATGAAATATTCAGCGTATCATACCAAACACTTACTCCTCTATCCTTTAGTGCCTGTACTAATTCTTCCACGAAAGGCTCCTTGTCTTCAGATGCATGTGAAATAAAAACATCATATTCAGATTCATCAGTCTGATTATACAGGTTTGCCGAAGATGGACTAGATGAAAGAGCCTCATTTAATGATTTTGTTAGAGCTTCTACTTTTTGCTCATACATGTCTTGCATCTTCTTTTGTTCAAGAAGATTCTTTTTATTTTCCTTTTCGATTTCACGCTGTAAATCTATTGCATATTTTGCACGTTGAGATCTTTTGTCTGCTTGTTTTTTCTGCAAATCGGCTCTTTTTCGCTGTGCTTTGGCAATATCTTTATTGTATCCTTCAATTTGTCGCATCTTTATTTGTGCTGTTGATGCAGATGTGAATTTAGTAATACTCTTTTGAGTATTTAGGATTCTCATAGACTTATCTGCTTCTATTTTAGATTCTACAGCAATTTTTGTTTCTAAATCAGCAATTTCTTTATCCAACTGATTTATTTTATTCTGGTAGTAACTACTATTCATTATTTTTCAACTTTTTTCCTTTCTGTTCTTATTTCATCTAGCACTCTTACATCATATACAAAAACTTGTTATCAAGTTCATGATTGCTTCAATATCGATAATAATTCCAAGCCTTTCTCCGTCAAATAATATGCCTGATCGGTACGACTTGCAGCATCTGGATAAAGCATCGCCACGTAACCTTCAGAAATTGCAGGCTTAATATAGCTATCACGCAAGTTGCCACGATGCTTCAATCCCAACATATTCATAATTTCATCACGTGTCTTTGTGTCACCACCGATAGCCAATATAAGTTTTTTCACATGGTCGGTCACATGGTCGGTCACATGGTCGGTCACATGGTCGGTCACTTGACCTTTCACATTGCCCGCTACATTGCCTGCTACATTGCCCGTAACATAGTCGGTTTCTTGATCAGTTACATCATCTTTCTTTGGACGCCAAAGGATCGTTAGAAAGTCATCTTCCTGTATAAATTCAGGCTTACGCAAACCATAACCTTCACATTGTTCAATGATATCTGTAGTACCTGTTCCCATTTGCTCAATATAACCAGTAAGATAAACAGGATTAGCCAATACTGGGTTCACGGGCTGCGAGTTATGTCTGCTATTTAGCTTCTCTATCGTCATTCCATGAGGCAATCTACCTGGATTCCATATTTCCAAACGGTCTTTGAATAGCATCACTTGCACGCTACCAGTATTAGTATAGTCACGATGAACCACAGCATTGACGATTGCCTCTGTTACCGCCTGAGCTGGCAACTCAGGGATAACATCTACCTCTGCCGAATGAGTGCGTTCCCCGACACGTTGGTCAATACGCGCCATTACAAAACTAACCGCCATGTCCACCTGTTCAAATACACTTCCACCATATATCTGCAATGATGCTATTGGCTTTTGCATCTTCGTTCCATAGAAGTGAGCACATTTGATTGTTGCTGACACAAACCATTTCTGCACGTCCTTAGCAAAGAGCAGTAATGCAGCATTTTTAAGCTTGCCATCATCGGTCATCAAATGAAGACTATTGAGTATGCGTGGTATATCTTCCTCAGAGTACTGCAATGGAAACTGTCGTTTCTCTCGTGCCAAACTG
>CADBXL010000032.1 GCA_902798615.1 uncultured Bacteroidales bacterium
TTGCAAACCGCCACGGAGTGAACTTTCGTCAATCATTGACACCCATTGTCAACTCATTCCACGATGTCACGTTCTTCAAATGAGGTCACTTCCTTGCTCCTTTCCCTCTCGTTCATCAGTCAATCGTTGTCCACTCTTGTCAACCTTTGTCAACCCAGTCCACGAGATGGCAAAATAAAAGCCCTCAAAATTCTCCGCGGTAGAAATGCGTTGCAAAGATAAGCGGATTTTTGAGAACCACCAAAAAGCAAGTATGAAGTATTAAAATCTAAAAGTAGCTGATATACAGAGGTTTAACTCTATGTGTTTTTCATTGTTTTTGGTTGTTTAGAGGTCTCTAAATACAACTGATGAAGGCTGCATTTCCAATGCTTACAACAGAGTTGGGGATGCTAATAGATGTTAGGGAAGAGCAACCATTAAATGCATCATCACCAATGCTTGTCACCGAATTACCAATACTGACAGAAGACAGAGAAGGGCAATTTCGGAATGCATGATCTCCAATCGTCGTTACTGTGTTTGGAATGCTGACAGAAGTTAAGAACGGGAAACCATAGAAAGCATGATCTCCAATGTTGGTAACTCCCTTTTCAATTATGACTTTCTTTATATTGTCTTGTTCATTATCCCAAGGTCCGCGATAATAGTAGTTGGGCATATCCGTTCCTGATATAGTCAAAGTGCCATCATCAGACAGAGTCCATTCAATCTCCGCATGAATTGACTCCAAAGAGAATATGCTTAACAAAATAAATAGTATGTGTTTTTTCATAATGGAAATAAATGAAATAGGGCGCAGACTTTCCGATTGTCCTCGTCCTATCCCTTAGGTCACGGCCAAGCAACCTTCACAACTGACAAGTTTACGGAAAAGCCCATGCCCTATGCGGACACGGAACTTTTCGCTTACTTGTTCTCGTTGTTTTGAAAATTGGCCGTCTTCAAGGGATAGAGAACAAGAGCTAAAAGCTCTATGTAATATTTATGTCGAGAATCGGTAGTTGCTCACCCATAGATTAGTAAAATTGATTTATTAATTCTTGCTGATGATGTCTGAGACAAACATCAGCATGGGGAACGTTACCGCTCATCTGAGTTTATTCTAAAATGTACTTTCTGTTTCTTATTATTTTTATTTTAAGAGTTATTATATTGTTGTTACTTCTAACTGTGTGCAAAAATACGCATAAAATCTGATTTCTCCAAAATATTGGCACGAAATTTACAGAAATAAATTTCGTGACCATTTCTTTCTGTGGAAATCAAGCACGAAGTGCGTTGTTTGACTGCATGAAAAAAGCCAACCTTTATCGGGTTGGCTTTTGTGATTCGTGCAGGATTCAAACCTGCAACCTTCTGATCCGTAGTCAGATGCTCTATTCAGTTGAGCTAACGAACCAATAGTGCAAAAATCTCGAAATCATAACTTTTGAAAGTGATTCGTGCAGGATTCAAACCTGCAACCTTCTGATCCGTAGTCAGATGCTCTATTCAGTTGAGCTAACGAACCAATTCTTGAGTTATTTCTGATTTGCGGGTGCAAAGGTAGGCATAATTTCTGAGAATCCAAAATATTTCAGAATAAAATTGACTGATAGTTTTCGGATGATTGACTTATGTCAATTTATAGCACCTGAAGTCATCTGTTTTAATGCCTTGCTTAACTGATCCGGACAACTTGTGCCCTTGTTGCCGCATTGTATTCCTTGCAGACGATTTATCACATCTTCAGCCTTCATCCCCTTGATCAGGGAACAGATACCGTTGGTGTTTCCGTTGCATCCGCCAAAGAATCGTACCTCCTCAATGACGTTATTGTCATTGAGGAGGACACGAATTGCCTTTGCACATGTGCCTTGTGTTTCGTAAACGAGTTCTTTCATTACTCTTCTGCGCCTTCAGGCTTCATGTTGGTATATACGTTCTGAACGTCGTCGAACTCTTCGAGCTTCTCAACCATCTTGTCAATAGTAGCGCGCTGCTCGTCGTCAACATCCTTGATGTCATTAGGGATGTAGGTGAACTCACCACCGATTTCCTCGAAGCCCTGCTCCTCAAGATACTTCTGTATCTGAGCATAAGACTTAGGGTCACCATAGATAGTGATTGTTGTCTCGTCCTTATCCTCGTCGTAGTTCTCATCGTACTCATCGTCAACGTTGAAGTCGATAAGCTCAAGGATGAGGTCGTCCATATCAACACCGTCCTTCTTCTTGAAAGTGAAAACGCACTTGTGGTCGAAGAGGAATGCGAGTGAGCCTGTTGTGCCGAGGTTGCCACCGAACTTATTGAAGATAGAACGAACGTCAGCTACAGTACGTGTTGTGTTGTCGGTAAGGGTATCAACGAATACAGCGATGCCGTGAGGGCCATATCCTTCGTATGTAACCTCTTTGTATGCGCTCTTGTCCTTGCCGAGCGCGTTCTTGATAGCACGCTCGATGTTATCCTTAGGCATGTTCTCACGCTTACATGTAGCGATGATAGAACGGAGTGTAGGGTTGTTTTCTGGTTCAGGACCACCGCTCTGTACTGCGATTGCGATCTGCTTGCCCAGACGTGTGAATGTCTTTGCCATGTGGCCCCAACGCTTCAACTTGGTAGCCTTACGGTATTCAAATGCTCTTCCCATGAAAATTTATAAAAATTTTAATTAATAATGAATAATGAGTAATTAATAATTTGAGATGTTTTTATTCCTCACCGTCAATTACGAACACATCATCATTATTGTTGTTATTATTATTGTTTGTTGTTTTCTTTGCTGAGTTTATAATGCTTGATAATATCCTACCTATTTCATCAGCATCGCTATTGAGTGATGAAAACTCTGCGTCAGTCAGAAATTCTGTGCGATGTAGTAGGCGTAGCCAATATTGTGTCTCGACACATTCTTTGAGGGCTATGTTCATCTTGCTGATAAAGTCTTTCTTGCTTTGAGCAAAAAGACCTTCAACGACATTTGCTCCAATGCTCGTGCCAGACCTCTTTATCTGATTACTCATCTCGTATTCCTTTGACTTTGTCAGATATTTCCAGAGTTTCACTATTCTAACAGCGAAATCTTCTGTTTTCTTGGCTATGATATTGTCTGCCATATTCTAATAATGTTTAATGCGTAATAGTATATAAATTATTCATTATACATTATTAATTATTGAGATTTTTATCTCAATTCTGCGCCAAGCTGCTTCTTGAGGTTTGTAATGATTTTATTCATCACAGCCTCAATCTGCTTGTCACCCATTGTCTTCTCAGTATCCTGAAGGATGAAGTTTACAGCATATGACTTCTTGCCCTCTGGGAGGTTCTTGCCTTCATACACGTCGAAGAGCTCAACATTCTTGAGGAGTTTCTTCTCTGACTGACGTGCAATCTGCTCAATCTGGGCAAACTCAATGTTCTTGTCGATAAGAAGGGCGAGGTCACGGCTAACAGCAGGGAACTTGCTTATTTCCTTGAAATCAACAGAACCGTTCTTCACAGCCTTTGTGACGAGAGTCCAGTTGATGTCTGCGAAATAAACTTCACGCTCGATGTCTGCCTTATGCTGAATTTTCTTGCTTACGATACCCATTTCAACGAACACCTTGCCGCCACGGTTCTTGAGAGTGAGACCGGTAGAGAAGATGTCGTTTGTGGTCTTTTCCGTAACGAGCATACCCTGTGGCATGCCTATACGACGAAGAATGTTGTCGACGAATGCCTTGAGTTCGTAGAAACTTGTGTCCTCGTCAGCGTGAATCCAGGAACCCTCAACGCGCTTACCTGTAAGCCAGAGACCGAGGTGGTTCTCTTCCTTGTAAGCCTTCATTGGATTCTCGTTGTCGCGCTTCTCCTCGTCATGCTCATAGCAGTTACCGAACTCGAAGAAACGGAGGTTAGGATTCTTGCGGTTTGCGTTACGCATGATTGACTCAAGACCACCGAAGAGCAATGTCTGACGCATTACGTTAAGGTCGGAGCTCAGAGGGTTGAAGATCTTCACGCACTTGTCCTCTGGGTAAGACTTGAGTTCTGTGTAGTAAGCCCCCTTGGTGAGCGAGTTGTTAAGAATCTCGTTGAAACCAGCACCTACAAGCTGCTCTGCTACGAGGTTAGCCATCTTGTGACGCTGATCCTCGAAGTCCTTGATAACGAGAGAAGACTTCAGCTGAGTTGGAATCTCTACATTATTATAGCCATAGATACGGAGAATATCCTCTACGACATCGCATGGACGCTGCACATCAACACGGAAAGCAGGAACGGTGATGTCAAGTCCCTCTGCATCCTCCTTGTTGATCTCGATATCGAGAGATGTGAGGATTGACTTGATCATGTCGTTTCCAATCTCCTTACCGATAAGGTTGTTTACGTATGAGTAGTCAAGGCGTATCTGTGGGTTTGCGATTGGGGTAGGGTACTCGTCACGAATCTGCATACTTACCTTACCGCCTGCAAGTTGCTGACAGAGAATGGCTGCCTGCTTGAGTGCGTAGATAGTGCCGTTTGGATCAATACCACGCTCAAAACGGAAGCTTGCATCTGTTGAAAGACCATGACGGCGAGCTGACTTGCGAATCCATGTTGGGTGGAAGTAGGCAGACTCAAGAACCACGTTCTTTGTTGTCTCGTATGTGCCTGAACCCTTACCACCGAATACACCGGCAATACACATTGGCTCTTCTGCGTTGCAGATGGCAAGGTCGTGCTCACCGAGAGTATGCTCAACGCCGTCGAGGGTAACGAATGGCTGACCTGCGTTATTGTCCTTGACAATGATCTTGTTCCCCTTCACCATATCAGCGTCGAAGCAGTGGAGAGGCTGGCCGTAAGCCATCATTATGTAGTTGGTGATATCAACGATGTTGTTGATAGGACGAAGACCGATTACCGTGAGCTTTTCCTTGAGCCACTCAGGTGACTCCTTTACCTCACAGCCGGTTATGCTTACGCAGGCATAGCGCTTACAGGCTTCTGTATTCTGTATCTCAACCTCGATAGGAAGAGACTCGTTGTCAACCTTGAACTCGTCACAATTTGGACGATGGAGGCTTGTCTGATAGCCGTTACGCTTGAGCCATGCATACAAATCGCGCGCTACGCCATAGTGAGAAAGGGCATCGGCACGGTTTGCTGTGATGTCAACCTCTATGAGCCAGTCGCTCTGAAGGTTGTAGTATTCTGCTGCAGGAGTTCCTACTTTTGCGTCAGCAGGAAGAACGATGATACCGTCGTGACTTGTGCCTACGCCGATTTCGTCCTCTGCGCATATCATGCCGTTGCTCTCAACACCGCGAAGTTTTGACTTCTTTATGACAAATTCCTTGTCGCCATCGTAGAGTTTGCAACCGAGGTCGGCAACGATGACCTTCTGTCCAGCTGCTACATTAGGAGCTCCGCAGACAATCTGTGAAGGCTCGCCCTTACCGAGGTCAACGGTTGTGACGTGCATGTGGTCAGAATCAGGGTGGGGCTCACAAGTGAGAACCTCACCTACATAAAGTCCCTGCAATCCACCTTTGA
Organism: uncultured Bacteroidales bacterium; assembly: GCA_902798615.1. GTDB lineage: Bacteria > Bacteroidota > Bacteroidia > Bacteroidales > Bacteroidaceae > Prevotella. Next base: position 5,512 of record CADBXL010000032.1, read on the forward strand.
TTGCCTGAACCTCCTCAAGGGAGTCAACCTCAAGACCTGTGCTTGTAAGGGCTGCTGCCACTTCCTCTGCTGAAAGGTCGAAATCGACATATTCCTTAAGCCATTTGTAAGAAATGTTCATTTGATATTTTCTATGTTTGTTTTTATTGTATTCTTAACTTTGTATTCGCCTTAATTGCGAAAAGTCATAAATTGACGTGCAAAGGTACAAAAAAATGGTGACTTTTGAAAAAGTTTTGCGTTTTTTTTGTAATTTTGCAGGCCAAATGAGGTATTTTGTTTATTTATCATACGATGGAACTCGTTTTCACGGGTGGCAAATCCAACCAAACGGTATTTCCGTGGAGGGTGAGATTGAGCGTTGCCTTAGCACTATTCTTCGAATCCCGACAGATATCGTTGGTGCTGGAAGAACGGATGCTGGTGTTCACGCGAGTATGATGGTAGCTCATTTTGATGTTCAGGAAATATCCCTGCCTGATAGCTTTTGCAAGGAAGGGAAATTGGATTGCGAACAGCTTGCCTACAAGGTAAATCGTATGCTTCCACCAGATATCTCAATTCACAAAATAGAACAGGTTGACGACGAACTTCACGCCCGATTCTCGGCTACTTTGAGAACCTACAACTATTTCGTTCATACCACCAAGAATCCGTTCAATCGTCACTATTCGTATGAGTGTCATTTTGATTTGGATTTCAACAAGATGAACGAGGCGGCTAAAGTATTGCTTGAATATGATGATTTTGCCTGTTTCTGCAAATCGCATACCGATGTAAAGACTACTCTCTGCAAGGTTACGGAGGCTGAATGGAAAGATTTGGGTGACGGTTGTTGGGTGTTCGTGGTAAGTGCAAACCGATTTCTCAGAAACATGGTCAGAGCCATTGTCGGCACTCTCGTTGAGGTCGGTCGTGGCAGGATGACAATAGACGAGTTCCGACTCGTTATAGAGGGTAAGAAACGCACTCAGGCAGGCGAGAGTATGCCGGGTAATGCGCTCTTCCTCGTTGATATAAAGTATCCAGGATAAAAAGATTATGGTGTACATTGAAAATTGTACATTGTAAATGGTGCAAAATGAAAATTGTACATTGTAAATGGTAAATTGTACATAATATTATGCTTTGGTTATTATTAGCTTTCACATCCGCAGCATTGCTCGGATTCTATGATGTATTCAAGAAACAGGCACTTAACGGTAATGCGGTGCTTCCAGTACTTTTTCTCAACACATTCTTCTGTTCGCTGATATTCCTTCCGTTTATTCTGCTGAGTGCCTACGGAACATGTCTCGACGGCAGTATGTTCTATGTGCCAGTAGTAGGGTGGGAGGTGCATAAATTTATATTGATGAAGAGTCTCATTGTGCTTGCCTCTTGGCTTCTTGCCTATTTCGGAATGAAGCATATTCCGCTCACTATTTACGGTCCTATAAATGCCACTCGTCCTGTTCTTGTGCTTGTCGGTGCGTTGCTGATCTTTGGCGAGCGATTGAACGTATATCAATGGATTGGTGTTGCTTTGGCTATTGTCAGTTACATAATGCTGAGCCGTACCAGCAAGAAGGAGGGCATTGATTTCAAGCATAACAAATGGATATTCGCTATCGTCGGAGCTGCTATCTTCGGTGCTGTAAGCGGACTTTACGACAAATATCTCATGGCACCAGTATCTAACGGTGGAGTAGGACTTAACAAGATGGATGTTCAGTCGTGGTACAACATCTACCAATGCTTTATCATGGGTGCTATGGTGATGATACTCTGGTGGCCTACCCACAAGAAGACAACCCCTTTCCATTGGTCTTGGTCAATCATCCTCGTTAGCGTATTCCTGTCGGTTGCCGATTTCGTGTATTTCTATGCGCTGAGCATCGACGGGGCAATGATTTCCATTGTTAGTATGGTACGTAGGGCAAGTGTTATTGTCAGTTTTCTCTTTGGTGCTGTGATGTTCCATGAGAAGAATCTGAAATCTAAGTTCGTGGATCTCTTCCTCGTTATTCTCGGGCTTGTTTTCCTTTGGTTGGGAAGTATGTATAAATAGCACCAATCCGTTCCTCTTTTTTTGTAAAACGCAAAGGCGCGAAGACGCAAAGAGAATTTCTCTGTGTCTTCGCGTCTCTGCGTTTGATGTCTTTTTTGCGAGTGCGGTCTCTTCTACGTTCATGCCGTCCTTGCTTATGGAAATTTGAATTTATAACTCCACCAATATTCTATGGAGTATCTACTGAGGAAGAACGAAAATTTATGGTAATTTCTGCGCCTCTGCATCTTTGTACCCCTGTGTTTTTGCGCCTCTGCGTTTGAAATGAAAACCCGAAAAAATGTTATAAGTGCAAAAATAATTAGCGTTTTATGCACGAATATAAAGAAAAAATGCTAACTTTGCATCCAAATTGTAATTTAGGTAAGAAAAAACAAACAAAATGAATAATATCTTCCGCGGTCTTGGTATCGCACTCATCACACCTTTCACTGAAGAAGGAGCCGTAGATTACGAGTCTCTCTCTCGCCTTATCGACTATCAGTTGGATAACGGTGCCGATTTCCTCTGTATCCTTGCTACTACTGGTGAGACACCATGTCTTTCTCTCGCTGAGAGGGCACAGATAAAGAGTGCTATCGTAAGACAGGTGGCTGGTCGTGTGCCTATCCTTATGGGTTGCGGAGGTAACAATACCGCTGCTGTTGTTGATGAACTCAAGAATGGCGATTTCTCTGGTATTGACGGAATATTGTCTGTTTGTCCTTACTACAACAAGCCTTCTCAGGAAGGTCTCTATCAGCACTTCAAGGCTGTCGCTGCTGCAACTGAGCTTCCTGTTGTGCTCTATAATGTTCCTGGTCGTACAGGTATCAACCTCAAGCCTGAGACAACATGCCGCCTTGCAAAGGACTGCAAGAACATCGTAGCTATCAAGGAGGCTTCAGGTTCACTTGAGCAGGTTGACGAGATAATCAAGTACAAGCCAAACGATTTCGAGGTTATCAGCGGTGATGATGCTCTCACCTTCCCGATGATTGCCTGTGGTGCGGTAGGTGTAATCTCAGTAATCGGCAATGCCCTTCCAAAGGAGTTCTCTCGTATGATTCGCCTTGAGTTCAATGGCGAGTTTGAGGCAGCCCAGAAGATACACCATAAGTTTACCGACCTCTATTCACTTCTCTTTGTCGATGGCAATCCTGCTGGTGTCAAGGCACTTCTCACAGAGATGGGCTTCATCAAGAATCAGCTTCGTCTGCCACTCGTTCCAACACGAGTAACCACATTACAGAAGATTTCAAGCATTATCAAGGAATTGAAACTGTAGTTCCTTTCAAACATATAGAATAAAAGGCTCGCAATAGCGAGCCTTTATTTGTTGATATCATAGAAGTTTATTTGATAGCGTTATATTTTCGCAACACTATTACTTCTAGCTTATTTGTAATATCTCAAATAATAGTCTGTAATTTCTTCCTGTGTTTTTTCATGATTTCATGAGCCAACTCATGCGTCATAGGCAATAAGTGATACTTGTGGAATGGAACAAGTTTTACCATGGCGGAATGATGCCTTTTCTTTTCTGATAAACACTTGCTAATAAGGTCGGCATTGGCAGATTTATCGGTTGGATGCCTGTCCCAGTTTTGCTGAATGTAGGACACGTTGGTAAGAAACACAATGTCAGAATCTGCAGGTAGTATTTGCATGGCATGGATCATGACAGAAAGAATCATACGGAACTCAGTAGTGTGATCGTCAGAGATGGCATAGCTCTCTATCGTTTTGTCATTCAGTTGCATGAAATACGCACCTCCGCTGCATCTCTCCTCATGTGCGTAGTCGCAACTGCCTGCCACCCATACGTAATGAGTGTCAGAAGTGGTGCGTAACTTATATTCATTCAGCCTTATCATGTTCTTAGTCCTATAATCTGCCGATAAGTTTGGCTATCTGCTTGTCAGTAGCTTCTGGAAGAATCGAATGAAGGTGATTGTAGATCCTCTGATATGATTCGTCTGGTGTTCTTGGGCATGAAAAGACATCCTTTCCGTATAGGCTTTCGGGGGTATTAAGCAACGACCATCCCCATCCATATTCCCTATTGTGCTTGTCATGAGGATATACGAAATCCTCAGTCACGATGTAGGTTGCCATCTCAAGGCGGGTGAGATAGCCGTCAAACTTACTTCGCATTCCCTTGCCGTTGAATCCACATGCAGCACGCAGTTCGCGGGTAATCATGCTTCCGTTCATCTTTAAAGTCTCGATTATTGCGCCCTCTATGGAATCTTCGTCAGGACGGGCATACTTGCTGCGACGATAGTTGCAGAAATCTGGCCACCATTCCTTGCTTATGAATCCAGCCTTCTTGTTGAAGAATTTTCCATACATACACGGCATTTCGGTAACTATCTGTCCTTTCCACTTCCACAGAAGCCATTCCCAGCCACCGTCGGGGGAGGTAATGTAGCGGCAGTCTTCATCAACAATATCCTCAGCCGCATAACCTTGTATGCCACTGTCAAGCAATGGAAGGAAACCGATCTCTGAGATAAGTTCCATCAATTCTGTGCATGAATGTATTTCTCGAAAAGCCATGCCTGTTTCTTTTTATGGGTTATGTTAATATGAGGCTTTTTTCCCCCCTTGATATTCACGACGATATATTCAGAAATACATCCTGTCTTGAAGGCTATTGCCCAGTCTCCAATACCTGATGATACGATGAAATCCGTATTCTTCTTGCGCTCATATCCATAGTACGCATCATTTGCACCCATCCATACGCCAATAGTGCCAAGTCCCCAGAACTGCCCTCCGTGAGTATGTCCAGATAATACAAGATCAATCTTGCTGTCAGCCTCTTCGGCATAGTCGTTTGGTTGATGGTCAAGGCATATAACGTACTTCCCTTTAGTATTTGCCATAAGGGATGATGCGTCCAGACGTCCGGTCTTGTTACGATCGCCGAATGACTTGTCGAGCCTTCCACAAAGGATAACGTTTCCAGCAATGGCAACTGTCTCGTCACGCAGAATACGTACTTTGTTTTGTACAAGGTGTTGATCTAGGTCCTTGATTGTATAGCCACGCCTATTGTTAGCCCAATAGCCTTCATCGTGATTTCCATAGACATAATACACTCCATATCTTGTCTTTAGCATTTTTAGAGCCTCACAGCTTCGCTCCATATCCTCCTTCGATGTGTCGTCGTCCACATAGTCGCCAATGATGACTACGATGTCGGGATTCTCCTTATTTATTTGTTCTATGTACTGCTCAAACTCCTGCCAATGCAAGGTTGCACCTATGTGAGAGTCGGAAAAGCCCACGACCTTGAGACTGTCAATGCCAAGTTCCTTGTCAGTCTGCAGATTGTATTCTGTTCTCTTGACATCATGGGCATTATACCAGCCAATGCACAGCCATAGGGTAGTGAACGCAATAGCACATATTCCTGCGTAGTAATGTTTTCCCTGTCTTGGAGTTTTACTTCTTGCAATCCAAGCAATGGTATCGCATATCATCCATATTATAAGCAGATGAAGGAACACAATCACCATGTTGACGAAACCCATAGCGAAGTGGAATGCTATCATGGTACAGATGACAATCATTGCGCCAATTAGCATGCGCTTCCACCATTTGCGAGGAACGAGTCTTGAAATACCATGAAATCTGCAGACGGCAAATGTCATCCACAGACCCCCTGCTATAACGGCAAGGAAAAACAACAAGAATATAATTTTCCACATAATAATAAAGGGGTAAGGTCTAAGAGTCTTTGTCTTTTGAACTCCTATCTATTTCACTTTCAAGTCCAAAACTCTTCATTACCTTCATCACGCATAGTGCCACCGCATTTAGGACACGTCCGCTCGTCCCATATTCTGATGTCGTCACTCATACATTCGGGGCATAACCGTCCGTATTCCGAAGAGAAACTTGGTGCTACATCGGCTATCATACCACCTACTGTGAGAGGTTGAATTGTATGGCAATGCATGCAAACCACCATTGAAATCTTCTGGCCGAAGAATCCCCTACCTTTGTAGCATTCACACGAATATCCACATTTACTGCATCTGTATGTTGATTTGCTTGCCATTAGGATTTACATATCAATACTTGTTGAAATTGTATTTGACCTCAGTTCAGTTTTCTCCTCATCAGTTAATGACGTGAAATATGCCTTCCATCCAGGGCAGAATCCGATATGCCATCTCCAGATTCTTCCAATCTGTGATTTCGAATTACGATCATACTTTTGCCTGATAGGACACTTTGCGCAATTGTGTTTTTTCTTTTCTATACTATTCTCACTTTTTTCTTATGATTATTTACTTCATAAACACGAAGTAAACGGCGGCTACGAGGCAGAGGAATGCAACGAGATGATTCCAATGTAATGACTGTCCGGTGAACATACATTGCGCTATTATCGTGAAGACGATAAGACTGACTACTTCCTGTATCACTTTCAACTGTACGAGGTTGAATGGTCCGCCGTTGTCAATGAATCCGATACGGTTTGCAGGTACCTGACAACAGTACTCAAAGAAGGCTATACCCCATGAAAAAGCGATGGTGGCAATCAATGGCCAGTTTGAAGAAATGCCAGTCTGCTGCAATTTAAGATGCCCGTACCAGGCAAAAGTCATGAAGATATTGCTTAGTACGAGCAGTAAGATGGTGTAAATTGAGTTCATTATAGAAATCGGCCTCTCCTCCCGCCCTCTCTACAGGTGAGGGCGAGGGGAGAGATGTTTTGTTATTTTCCTGACAATTGTTCGTGCATGTTGGCTGCAGCGCGACGACCGTCGCCCATAGCGAGGATAACGGTTGCACCACCACGTACAATGTCACCACCGGCATAGATGGTAGGGCGTGATGACTGCATGGTTTCGCTTACTGCGATGGTGTTCTTGCGACCGAGTTCAAGACCTTCGATTGACTTTGGTACGAGTGGGTTAGGACTTACGCCTACTGCCACTACAACCTGATCAACGTCGATGGTGATGCGCTTGCCTGTATCAACAGGGGAGCGACGACCAGATTCGTCAGGCTCGCCAAGCTCCATGATTGCAAGTACAGCCTGCTTAACAGCACCATTCTCATCAGAGATGTATTCAACTGGGTTGTGGAGTGTCTTAAACTCGATACCCTCTTCCTTAGCATGCTTAACCTCCTCGGCACGTGCTGGGAGTTCAGCATCAGAACGACGATATACGAGTGTTACATTTGCACCAAGACGCTTTGCCGTGCGGCATGAATCCATAGCAGTATTACCACCACCGACAACGAGTACGTTCTTACCAAGATTGATAGGTGTGTCGGTCTTTGGGTTGGCAGCATCCATGAGGTTCACACGAGTGAGATACTCGTTGGATGACATAATGTTGATGAGGTTCTCGCCTGGGATATTCATGAAGTTTGGCAGACCTGCACCAGAAGCCACGAAGATGCCTTTGAATCCCTGTGCCTCGAGTTCGTCAACTGAGATTGACTTGCCCACGATAACGTCAGTAAGGAAGTGAACACCCATCTTGCGGAGATTCTCAATCTCCACGTCAACGATAGCGTTTGGCAGACGGAACTCTGGGATACCGTACTTGAGTACACCGCCAATTTCGTGAAGTGCTTCGAATACATAAACGTCATAGCCCTTCTTTATCATATCACCTGCGAAAGAGAGACCTGCAGGACCTGAACCTACAACAGCAACCTTGATGCCGTTTGAAGGTGCGATGTCAGGGAGAGAGACGTTACCGCTCTGACGCTCGTAGTCGGCTGCAAAACGCTCGAGATAGCCGATTGCAACAGCAGGCTCGTTCATCTTGAGATGGATACACTTAGACTCACACTGCTTCTCCTGTGGGCATACACGACCGCATACGGCAGGTAGGGCAGAGGTGTTCTTGAGAACCTTGGCAGCAGCAAGGAATTGTCCGCGCTCAATGTTCTTGATGAATGAAGGGATGTTGATATTTACAGGACAACCCTCTACACACGCAGGCTTAGCGCAGTCAAGACAACGCTTAGCCTCTGTGAGTGCCATTTCCTTTGTCAAGCCCTTGTTTACTTCCTCAAGGCGTGTGGTTGCACGATATACAGGATCAAGCTCTGGCATCTTGACGCGCTCAATAGCCGTACGCTCCTTTGGCTTCATGCTCTTACGAAGTTCTTCGCGCCAAGGGGCATTGCGGTCGGTGAGTACCTCGATAGGATCGTTTGTTGGATCGTTGTCCATCACAACATCAGTAGTTTCCTTTATACCGTTCATCACATCTTCATAGATGTGCTCCTCGATATGCTCCATCTCATCCAACTCTGCACGTTTGAAGGTACTCATGCGCTTGAACATCTCGTCCCAGTCAACGAGTGCTCCGTTGAACTCAGGACCGTCGATGCAGACGAACTTTGTCTTTCCACCGATTGTGAGACGACAAGCACCGCACATACCTGTACCGTCAACCATAATAGTATTGAGGCTGACATCGGTAGAGATGCCGTATTTCTGTGTCATGAGACATGAGAATTTCATCATGATAGGAGGACCGATGGCAAATGCCTTATCAATGTGCTCCTGTTGGCAGAATTTCTCGATGCCAACTGTCACTACGCCCTTTTCGCCTTTAGAGCCGTCGTCGGTCATGATGATAACCTCATCAGAAGACTCGCGAATCTCATCTTCCATGATTACGAGTTCTGCTGTACGACCAGCGATAACGGAGAGAACGCGATTGCCAGCTGCCTTAAGACCACGGATGATTGGCAGCATAGGAGCAGCGCCAAGTCCACCGCATGCACAGATTACAGTACCGAATTTCTCTATATGTGTAGGATTTCCGAGAGGACCAACGAGGTCTTCGATAGTGTCACCAGCCTCCTTGCGACAGAGTTTTGTTGATGACATACCCACCTCCTGAATGACGAGGGTGATAGTTCCACGCTGGATATCAGCATCAGCGATGGTAAGAGGCATACGCTCTGAGTGCTTGTCAACACGCACGATGACGAAGTTGCCAGGCTTGCGGCTCTTGGCAATCAGCGGAGCCTCGATCTCCATGCAGAATACCTTCTCGGAGAATTGTTTCTTTGATACGATTTTGAAAGCCATAAGTTTTTGTATAGGTTATTTAATAGTTATTGGCGTTTAAAAATTGTTGGATAGAGGTTAATGGAAGAGCAAAACTTAGAACTCTAACCACTAACCTCTAACTTTTATTATTTACTTAATTATCTCACATCCCATATAAGGAACGAGTACCTTTGGTACGCGGATGCCTTCCTCTGTCTGGAAGTTCTCGAGGATAGAGGCAACGATACGTGGGAGAGCGAGGGCTGAACCGTTGAGAGTATGGCAAAGCTCTGTCTTCTTTGTCTCGGCATTACGATAACGGCATTTCAGACGGTTTGCCTGATATGTGTCGAAGTTTGATACTGATGAAACCTCAAGCCAACGCTTCTGTGCCTCAGAGTAAACCTCGAAGTCGTAGCAGATAGCAGATGTGAATGAAGCATCGCCACCACAGAGACGGAGAATACGGTATGGAAGTTCGAGCTTCTTGAGAAGTCCCTCAACATGTGCAAGCATCTCCTTGTGTGACTCTGCACTATGCTCAGGCTTGTCGATGCGTACGATCTCAATCTTAGAGAACTCATGCAGACGGTTAAGGCCGCGTACATCCTTACCGTAAGAACCAGCCTCACGACGGAAACACTGTGTGTATGCGCAGTTCTTGATAGGGAGATCCTTCTCGTCGAGGATTACGTCACGGTAGATGTTTGTTACAGGAACCTCAGCTGTTGGGATAAGGTAGAGGTCGTCAATCTCGCAATGGTACATTTGACCTTCCTTGTCTGGAAGCTGACCTGTGCCATAGCCAGAAGCCGAATTTACTACTGTTGGTGGCATGATCTCTGTATAACCAGAGGCACGAGCCTCGTCGAGGAAGAAGTTGATGAGGGCACGCTGCAAACGAGCACCAAGACCAATATATACAGGGAAACCGGCACCTGTGATTTTAACACCGAGGTCGAAGTCAATGAGGTTGTACTTCTTTGCAAGTTCCCAGTGAGGAAGCTTAGCTGTCTCAACAACAGGATTTGCATCCCAGTTGCCTACGGTATCCTTACCGATAACACACTCCTTGAGGTTTGACTTTACAACCCAGTTGTCCTCAGCGCAGTTACCTTCTGGAACCTCATCGTAAGGGATGTTAGGAATCTGACAAAGCAAGGTGGTGAGCTCCTTCTCGGCAGCCTCCATCTCGTCCTGCATTACCTTTGACTCGTCCTTGAGGGCAGCAACGGTCTTCTTTGCCTCTTCGGCCTCGTCCTTCTTGCCTTCCTTCATCAGACGACCGATATTGCCAGCAGCCTTCTTCTGCTCTGCAAGAAGATTGTCCATCTTCTGCTGAGCCTCACGACGCTTCTTGTCAACGGCGATTACGTTGTCGATAGCCTCACGAGCACCCTTGAAATTCTTCTTCTCAAGACCCGCAATTACGCGCTCGGTCTCTTCAGTTATAAGTTTCAGTGTTAGCATTTTTGTATTTTATTGTTATTATTCTTTTTTTAGTTTTGCTTTTGTTATATAATAAGGTGCAAAAGTAATGATTTTTTTTTATAATCAAGCAATTTTCCGTGAAAAGTTACACGAGATAGTCCATTTCGAGCGGTTTTAGTGCCCCTCTTGCTATTGTTTCGTGCATTTTACCTAATGTAGCGAAGCGCTGAACGCTGTTGAGAGCAGCGTGTCGGAGCGATAATGATTCGTCCTTGAGGGCTGTTATTGCCTGATCTATAAACTCATTTATATCACGCTCATTTGGTGACATGTTTCGTGAGAAAAGTCGTGACAGAATGTTGAAGCCAATGAGTCGAGGAAGAGTTGCCTGTTCTGCAAGTAGTTGGAATGCCATATCACTTGCATAGTTGACATATTGCAGAAGATTCATTACGAGCAGTTCGGCAATTTCCTGTGAGCGTACCTGCTCTATCCAAAGGGTTGCAAGGTCGCTCTCAAACTTCTCCGCAGGCATGATGAGGGTGGAAAGTATCTTACATTCGCGGATATCCTCTTTCCAAAGGGCGATAGCAAGGTCATAGTCCTTTCCGTATGGTTCTGCCATTTCCTTGAGATGCAACAGGTTGGCACCCCAGTTGAGGTGATATTCCAATCCTTTGTCACGTAACGATTGCGCCGTTATTCCATTCATCAGAAGTCTGAAAGACTGCTTAATCTTTTTGAGATTTTCTTCCGTTGTCATATCTTTCTACTTTCTATTTTCTACTATACACTATACTCCCTACTATACCTCAGCATCTGCTCATCAAGAGTCTCGTCGTATGAAACGGTAACATCTTTGACGGTTTCGCCCTCCTTGACGAGAGTGAGACGTGGATTAAGGAATCCCTTATAAGGTGCTATGTTCAGGTGCTCATAGCGGTCAAGAATCTCCTTGTGGAGTTCTGGGTTCAGCTTTACTCCGTAGGTCTCTACGATATTACGGGCAGCCTCAAGGTCGCCCTCACTCTTTATGCGCTGAATCTCAGCAAGGAGGGTGGCAAAGAGATCACGAAGGCGTGTGTAGTCATTTATCTTGAGATAAGTCTTTGTGGTGTCGCCTTCAGTGTGCTTTACAAGCTCCATAGCACCATCGGCATGAGCATATGTCCAGTTGGCTATAAGGGCACGGTTTCGCATGTGTGCCTCCTCTATGTTATCACCAAGCTTGATACGGACACTCTGCGTGAGGAGCCCGTTCATCAAGTATGTGTAATACTGTGACTTATACGCCTCTTCATCATCAAGAAGATAAAGCTCCACGAGCTTAGGATCTGCGATGTAATAGAGTCCGAAAAGGTCTGCACGAGCCTCCTCAATAGTGCTGCTGTAATTCTTCAATGCATTTGGATCTGTGCCAGGAAGAAGTTGACCGCTACCATGTCCGAGACATTCATGAAGGTCTGTGTGAAGGTCATCACAATGGTCGCCGTATTTACGTACCATAGCCACAACATCCTTGTCTATTGCAAACTCATCAAGGAAGCCGTTGCCCTTGCCTGCCTCGTTATATGCATGGGTGATATTGCTTATGGTAATGCTCTTTGATCCATACAGAGCACGAATCCAATCCGCATTCGGGAGGTTAATGCCTATGGCAGTAGAAGGATATTCGTCACCTCCAAGCATAGCCGCACAGATTACGTTGGCCGAAACGCCTTTTACCACCTTCTTGCGGAAACGAGGATCAACAGGCGAATGATCTTCAAACCATTGTGCATTCTGGCATATTGTCTGAGTACGATGACAAGCCTCCAAATCCTTGTATTCCACGATTCCCTCCCATGAAGCCTTTATGCCGAGAGGGTCGCCATATACTTCTATGAATCCGTTAATGAAGTCGATATTGCCTTCAAGCTCCTTTAGCCATTCAATGGAATAGCGGTCAAAGATGCAGAGATCGCCTGTCTTGTAGTATTCTATGAGCAGGAAGATAATCTTGCGTTGCTGTTCGTTCTCTGCATATTCGGAAGCCTTTTCGAGATTCTCTACGATATGCTCAATAATGTCTGAATACTTTCCGCCAATACGCCAGACTTCCTCATGAAGTGAACCGTCGGCCTTCTTGATAAGGGTAGAGTTGAGACCATATGAAGGTGGCTCTGGATCGTTCTTGCCTGATAGGGTTGAGTAGTAATCCTCCACTTCCTGCTGTGATACGTTTTCATAATAGTTGCAGGCAGAAGTTTTGATTAGATCTTCATTGTTAGCCTTGTTAACTCTCTTTGGTAAGATGCTTGGATTGAAGACGATAGGAGTAATCTGTTTAAGTATCTCTTCTACTTCTTCTCCGAGAGTCTTACGGCAAATATCCTCAAAGAAAGACTGTGAAAACTCTGGCTTGAATTTCTCACAGCCATAGTGGTGATATATGCCGTTTGAGAACCATACTCGTTTCAGGTACTCTGTGAGCTTGTCGAACTCTGGAGCGCCTGTAAGGTTGTCCTTATTGGTAGTGTATATTTTTTCAAGAGTACTGCGGATAATTAGGTTATACTTGCCAAACTGGTCGAAGGTGATATCCCTTCCCCAAAGCGTTGCTTCTGAGAGATAATATATGTATAGTTTCTGATTTAACGACAATGACTCGAAACCAGGGAGTTGGTATCTGAGCATCTGTATGTCGGCGAAACGCTCGCCTTGATATTGAAAGTTGTTGTTCATTTTTTTTATGTTTGTTTCGAGGAGCAAAATTAAGAAAAAAAAATGACACTACCAAAATTTTTAATGTTTCCTTGGTTGTGTAGGAGTTTTCCTATCTATATTTTCCATTGTTTCTCCTAAGATACTCCATACATACTCTATAGATAGTCCATAGTTTCGATGGAGTATTTATGGACATACGATGGAGTTGCGATGGAGGAAGAGTGGAATCAAAGCGGAGGTAAAGCGGAAACAAAAAAGAGTGTGGAGGTATGAACTCTACACTCTTATAGGGCGTTATTGTTTCTTTTCTTTATTCTTTACAATTTTTCTTTCCTCTCCTGGAGTTATCCCATATACCTTGAGGTACATACGATGCATTGTCATGCGGTTGCTGAATCCTGACTGCAAGGCTATATCCTCGAGAGTGTCATTCTTGTGTACGGCAGATTTGAGCAGGCGACGTGCGTGATAGGTGCGTTGCCTGTTTACGAAATCATAGAATGACGTGCCTATTTCTTCCTGAAAAATACTGGATACCCTTGCTGGTGATATGCCCAGTTCGTTGGCAAGTGTTTCCCGTGAGAAATGAATGTCACGAAAGATATGATTGTCGCATATCATCGTCTTTATCCTTGCGGCAAGTTCCTTATGATTATACATCTTATGCACTCTAAACACTCATTTTTGTCGTGCCGTCGGTGTTGTTGACCACGATGTTGATATGATATGATGTATAGGTGTCTGGGGTGCTGAGTATGGCTACAAACGTAACCTCATCAGCGGTGGCATTCTCTATAACAATATCAGAAAGGATACAATGATCTATGTATTCCTTTGGAACGTATGCTGCGAAATCCTTCTTGCGATAGTCGCGGTTTATTATCTTCCTTGCACCGTCGTATAGGGCTACATGCACGATATTGTCAAAGTATGCGTGATCTACCGATACGCCATCGTCATTGACGGTTGGCTGATAGACTTTGTATGTCGTTGGATTTACCTGAACGTATGCGTGTAGACGCTTGTCGCCTGCTGCTATTATTGAGTCGCGCTTTATTAACTCTCCTTGATTGATATGGTCGATTGACTTGCTGATTTGGATTTTCTCAAATAGCTTCACAAGATTCTTGTCGTCAGACTTGACAAGGGATATCTCATCGCCGTCGTTATTCACGAAGCGAAGTACATGGTCGGAGAGCTTGTTAAGATGATACTTGGTTGGGTGTGAACTTTCAAGGTAAAGTGTATCGGCGCAAATATGAAATTTCACAGGCTCACTGAGTGAATCGGTATAGAAAATAGTGTCTCCTTTTGCCTGAAAGACGCAATTTCCTTCCAATTCATCAACCCAAATGCCCTGCATCGTTTGTTTTGCTTCAAGGTCTTCGGCTGGTGTGTTGTTTTTCTCTGGAGTGTTTCCACAGCTTGCCATTGAGGCTATGACGGAAATTCCTATAATAAAAGTTTGTATTCTTTTCATATTGTGGCTGCAAATATAATAAAAAGATTCTGAATGAAAAAATGTTTTGTGAGTTTTTTTTTTGAAAAAAATATTTCTTGGTTTTATTCTCCAAATATTTGTATTATTCGGGAAAAATATTTATCTTTGCAACTCCAATGGTAGAACTGGCAAAACATATCGAAATTCTCCTCCTAAACAATGATTGCGTCATTGTTCCAGGCTTTGGTGGGTTTATGGCTCATCATGTGGATTCTGTATATGATGAGGAGGAAAAGATGTTTTTGCCACCAAGTCGCACCCTTGGTTTTAATCCCAGACTTCATATTAACGACTCTCTCTTGGCGCAGTCTTACGTAGAGGCATACGATATCAGTTATCCGGATGCTGTCAAGCGTATTGAATCAGAAGTTGCGGAGATGCGCCAGACGATCAATAACCAGGGATTCTATGAACTCTCTGATATTGGAGTGATTCAGACCAATGATGAAGGCAATCTTGAATTTGAACCTTGTTCTGCCGGTATCCTGACTCCTGAACTCTATGCCCTTACCTCTTATGAGTTTAATGCTCTCAGTATGCTTCCTGAGAAGCAGGAGATTACAATTCCTGCTATTGAGAATGCTGTATCCGAGGTGCAGATACCAAATGAAGAGGAAACACAGAAGGCTGCTGTTGTTGAACTGCAGCAAGAAGAGGTTGAGAGTGAATATGAGGACTATAAGGATGATGTCGTCACAATCAAGATATCAACCCTGAAGAGAATTGCAGCGGTAGCAATAGTGCTTTTGGTCGTGGTTTTCGCTGTCCTACCTTATGGAGATTATAATTTTGACGGACTTCAGAAAGGTTCTATAGACACTGGCTTGTTGACAAAGGTTATGCCAAAGGCTCAGACCACCACTCCGGAGGAACTTGGAGCCATAAAGGTGATCAATGGTGCTGCTGTACGTATCGACCGTACAGAAGCTGAGAACAAGGTTGTTGCTGAAGCTGCAAGTCAGAAGACTTCTGATGCAGGTAACAATAATGTTGAAGAGAGCAAGCCTACGTTCGTCATCGTCCTTGCAAGCCGCGTTACCAAGAAGAATGCTGAGAGATACGTTTCTTCTCTCCAGAAGAAAGGTGTGAAGGATGCAAGGGTAATCGAGGCAAGCAATGGCAGCAAGGTAATCTGTGGCAGATATCCGTCAGAGGATGAAGCTATGAACGGAGTTCGTGAACTCAGGGATATGTCATCAGAGTTCAATGATGCCTGGGTAATGGAGACAATGGATTAGAAAAACGAAACCACATGAAACGAGTAAGATGTCCTAAGTGTGACAATTATATCACATTTGACGAAACAAAATACAGCGATGGTCAGTCACTGGTGTTCCAGTGTGACTCTTGTGGCAAGGAGTTTGGAATACGTATTGGTGTTTCAAAACTCAGGAAACAGCAGAAAGAAGAGAATCCTACAGCAGAGGAAGCTGATGAGGGATGCGGTGCTATCATCGTGATAGAGAATGTGTTCCACTATAAGCAGGTCATACCCTTGAAGATGGGCGATAATGTCATCGGCAGATATATGAAGGGTTCAAAGTGCAATACTCCTATTGAGACCAATGACCCTTCCATTGACATGAACCATTGCGTCATCAACGTGAGTCGTGACAAGCGCGGCAACCTTAAATATGTGCTTCGCGACGGTCCAAGCTATACGGGCACGTTTGTTGACAACGTTATCCTTGGCGATCGCGAACGAAGGGTTATAGAGAACGACACTCTCTTCACTATTGGTGCTACTTCTATTATTCTAAAGACAAAAGATAACGAGACTTCTGTTAATTCCTAATGACTAATTATGAATTAATTGATTAGCATAATTCGCTAACAGGGTATTTGCGATTAGTTAATAAATAGGTAATTAGAAATTCGTAATTTGTAATTAAAAACATGATATTCTATTTCTCGGCAACGGGCAACAGCAAATGGGCGGCACAATTGCTTGCAAGCAAGACAAATGATAGGATTGTGTCTATTGTGGACGTACTGTGTGACGGTTCGTCCTGTGAGTTTGCTCTAAAGGCTGGTGAGAAGATAGGATTTGTGTTCCCAGTTCACGGATGGCGTGTGCCAAGCATAGTGCGTGAGTTCATTTCATGTGTAAAATTGCAGAATTATCATGAGAGTACCTACACCTATGCCCTATGCACCTGCGGAGATAGTGCCGGTGAGACAATGAAGCTCCTTGAGGAGCATCTGAAGGATGTGCATCTGCATCTCAATGCTACCTATTCGGCCATTATGCCAGAGAGCTACATCGGACTCCCCTTTATGTATCTCGACAAAGAACTGCGTGAATGTGAGAAGATTCGTAATGCAACCATAAGAATTGACAAGTTCTCTGAATGGATTAGCGAGAGCCGTGCTGGTGAGCATGTTGACAAAGGAGCAATGCCTCGTCTGTATAGCGGATTCCTCGGTGGATTCTTCCACGAGCATCTCGTTACCGACAAGTGTTTCTCCGTAGATAGCAAAAAGTGTATAGGCTGCGGAAAATGTGAGAAACTGTGTCCCGTGGGCGATATACAGTGTCATGATGGAAAACCTGTATGGCTGCATAACGGCAAGTGCATGACGTGCTATGCCTGTCTGCATCATTGTCCTTCCAATGCCATCTCTTGGGGATGGTTTACTTCCGGAAAAGGACAGTATGTAAGGAAAGTAAAATAAACAGAAACCTAAATTACACTAACGACTACACATTATATTAATAATATGAATCCTAAGAAAATATTGTTCTTGCCCCTCCTCATGCCTCTCGTGGCATTTGGTCAGAACAATAACAGTCCAAATGATATCTGGCGCGATATTAATGGAGTACACGATACAACCGAGGATTCCATTGATATTGCCAATACTGCACGACCGGTTCCTGGTTCTACACGAAAGGGAAACAATCCGGTAATATTCCTCGTCGGCAATTCTACTATGCGTACCGGCACTCTCGGAAATGGCAATAATGGACAATGGGGCTGGGGATATGAAGAACACAAATACTATGATGCGAATAAGGTCACCGTGGAGAATCAAGCTCTTGGCGGCACAAGTCCACGTACTTTCTATAAGAATCCTACTCTCTGGAAACGTACTCTTTCAGGAGTAAGGAAAGGTGATTTCGTATTCCTCGAACTCGGACATAATGATAACGGACCGATAGACACTATCAGGGCTCGTTCAAGCTATCGTCCTGACGGAAAGTTGAGCATTTCGGCTGACAGCACTATAATATTTAATAAGGTGACACAGCGTCTGGATACTGTATATACATTTGGAGGATATATCCGTAGGTTCGTCAATGAAACCCGTGCCCATGGAGGCATCCCTGTGCTCTTCACCCTTACTCCGCGTAATGACCGTGAGAAAGACTCTGACAGAATTCAGAGAAAACTCACATCCTTCACACCTGCCATATTCTCGTTGGGCAATGAACTGAAAGTGCCTGTCGTTGACCTCAATGACATTTCTGCCACGAAACTAGAGAAATTCAGCAAATGGAAGGTGGACTATCATTTCTATCTTGACAAGATTCATACTTCCGCCTATGGTGCCCGACTCAATGCCGAGTCTGCAGCACAGGGTATAGAGAGGATGCAACTTGATGACTCCTACGATGCTTTTGAGCGTGCCCGACTTGAGGAACTCAAAACGTATCTCCTTAAAAGTAAACTTTATAGAAAGGATTCTATTGAGGCTAAGATGATGTCTTTGGAACCAAATAACTTTGACAAGGAAGGCTATGTGATACCAAAGACTAAGACTGCTGAGGAGAAGAAACAGAAGCCGCGCGTGTTCCTCTGTGGCGACTCCACAGGTAAGAACAAGGACAGGGAGCCTGATGGCATGTGGGGTTGGGGGTCACAAGGCTATACCGTGTTTGATGAGAAGAAATGCACATTTGTCAATGCTGCACGTGCCGGACGTTCTCTTCGTACCTACCACATTGAAGGCCTGTGGCATGAGGTATATAGTGTTCTCCGTCCGGGCGACTATGTACTTATACAGTTCGGACACAACGATATAAGCCCTATCGACAAACTGAAGGAACGTGGTGAGATTGCCTGCGCTAAGGATACATCACACGTCTATCGTATGGAGAGTACAGGTTCATATAAGGTTATCTATTCCTTTGGCTGGTATCTCCGTAAGATGATTGACGATTGTCGTGAAAAGGGTGCCATTCCTGTTATTCTGTCATTCACTCCGCGTAATGAATGGGATGACGGCGACGGTATGGTGCATGGTAAGTTCTATCCTGTAAAGCAGAAAAAGAATAAGTGCTATATAGAGCGACGCAATGATGACTATATCCCTCAGTGGTGTAGCGAAATAGCAAAGGAACAGAACGTTGAGTTCGTTGATATACATAATATCACAGCAGATTGGCTCGACAAGTATTGTGGCATGAAGCCTTATGCTATGTCGTATTTCAATCATGACCATACTCATACCAGCCTCAAAGGTGCGCGTCTCAATGCTATCAGTCTTGTAAAAGGTTTGAAGAAAATAAAGAGTCCGTTGACCGCCTTGCTGAAGAAGAATCCTGGTGTCAACGTTATGCCTGTGAAGTATAAGGATGATGAATAAAGAGAAAGGCTCTGACCCTCTAAATCCCCCTGCTTAGGGGGATTTTTTTCTGTGCGATCTCGGATATCTGTGGTCGGATAAATCTGATAAATCCGTTTCCCCTTAATTCTCGGATTTAATTTACTGAATATAATTTACTGATTCGATTTATTTCCAATTTACTTTCCAAATATACCCACGCAAGTGGGAATTTATTTTCCCAATAACTGTTTAACTGTCTCCCTGAGATTCTCTTTCGCAACGTCTGGTTGCATCAGGGTGGCAAGTGGTCGCTCATCCCCCTCGTTTATGCTCTTCACCAACGCAAAATGTCGGACAAGAATATCCCTGTTTTCTATGCCTCCAGATATCAGCCATACGGGTATATCGAGTCTTTTCCCATGTTCAAGCACCCCATACGGCACCTTACCCATAATTGTCTGCTCGTCTGATTTTCCTTCGCCTGTAATGATTAGCGAAGCACCTTTGATAGTTTTGTCGAATGCGCTGATATTCAGTATCGTTTCAATCCCTGATTTTACCTCTGCTTTAAGGTATGCCATAAGCCCGTAGCCAAGTCCTCCGGCTGCTCCTGCATCTGGGGATAAAGCAAGCGAAGGTTCGGCAAGTGACATCGCCTCTGTCTCTTTTGCAAACTCCTTGAGCCTCTCTTCAAGTATCTTCACCTGCTCTGTCGTTGCACCCTTCTGAGGGGCGAAGATATAGGCGGCACCAAGTTCTCCGTAAAGGGGATTGGTAACGTCTGAGGCCACTATGATATGCGGAAGCTGTGAAGAGGGTAGGGAGTAGCCATTATCGCGCAGACATTGTATCATACCTCTGCCGCCGTCACACGTCGCACTTCCGCCAATACCCATTACGATATCCTTACAGCCGTGCTTTGCCGCATCCGTAATCATGTCACCCACTCCGTATGTCGTTGTAATCATCGGGTTACGTTTCTCATAAGGCACGAGTGTAAGTCCGCTTGTAGCTGCCATTTCCATATACGCCGTCTTCCCGTCATCAGATACCACATAGCTTGCATCTATGATGTTCATAAGTGGATCATGCGCTTTCAGATGAATACGCTTCACGTTGAGCCGTTTTTCCACGCAGTCCACCAGTCCCTCTCCGCCGTCACTCAAAGGGCATTCCACAATATCTGCCTGTGGCAGAACTTCACGAATCGCCTCTGCTGCCGTATCACATGCCACCTGTGCCGTCATACACCCTTTGAACGAATCGAATGCAAGAACTATTTTCTCCATTTACTATTAACTATTAAAGGGAATGGCTGATTTTGCCATTTAGAAATACGAAAGAAACAAAAGCTGACAAAAGAAACCAAATTGTTTTTATATGTTTTAATTGGTTTCGTCTTGTTTTTTATAGGGCGAAAGCAAATTGCAATTAATATGGTTGGCAATTCCAGATTTCGCTGAATAAGAAATTCTTTTGTCCTTTTAGGACTTGCGAAACTTGTTATTTACCCAATTTCTCCATCGCAAAATACTTCCATAGAGGGGCTGCCATCATAGCCTGATGAAACTCGTCATTCTTCAGCATACGGATGACCTCCTCCCTGTCAAGGAGTACAATCTTGATATCTTCCGACGCCTCAAGATGCTGCGTAGATACGGGTTCAACGCCAACGGCAAGGAACGTATGGCTATAGTTGGTGCATGCGCCGGCATTAGGACTGATAGTCATCAGCTTACTCCATTCGCCACCCGCATAGCCCGTTTCTTCGTATAGCTCACGCTTGGCAGCTTCCATAGGGTTCTCACCATCCTCCACGCATCCCGCAGGAATCTCTATGCCTGTGAAATGCTGAGCGTGACGGTACTGCCTCTCCATGAGGAATTTACCCTCCTTCGTTATTGCGATTACATTACAGAACTCAGGATATTCCAGCACGTAGAAATCCTGTATCTCAGCGCCCGTAGGCAGTTTCACATGCTCACGCCTCGCTGTCAGCCAAGGTCTCTTATACAGGTACTCGCTTTCAAGCACCTCCCATTCCATTGGATCTTTCTTGTTATTCATTTTTTTGTAAATTATAGAGCCTCTCCCTGCTCCCCCTGCATAAGGGGAGTGCCGGAGTACAATAGAAGTCCCCCTATGCAGGGGAATTTAGAGGGGCCTCAATGCCCTCGTACAAAGACACCTTCCGGTGCTTCCTCATTCATATCGCCGGAAATGATTTCATCTATTTCCTCTTCCTGTTGCTGTGCCATCATCTGACAGTATTTCTCATATTCCGTCAGTTGGCGTTCATTATTGTCTTTACCCATATCTTCCTTGTTTTTATATATCAGCACAAAATTACGAAATTTTTTCCACAAACATATTTCCGGGCATCTTTTTTTGCAACTTTTAAGGTTGTCGTGATGTTTGTGCAGGTTAAAAAAAGTATAAATCAAACTTATCTTGGATAAAATATGTATCTTTGTAAATCACATTTTAAAAAACATCAACAATATTATGGAATTATCAAAAATCATAGAAAAACGTTATAGCTGCAGAGACTACACCGCAGAGGCAGTCAGCGACGAGCAGCTTGAGTATATCAAGGAATGTGTGCGCCTCGCACCATCTGCCGTAAACAAACAGCCTTGGCGCTTCCGCATCATTAAGAGCGAGGAAGGCAAGCGCAAACTCCGTGAATGCTATGACAGGGAATGGTTCGCTACAGCCCCAATGTATATCATCGCATCTGTCCTCCACGATCAGGAGTGGGTACGCAAGGACGGAAAGAGCCACGGTGACATCGATATCGCCATTGCCGTTGAGCATCTGTGTCTTGCTGCTACCGAACTGGGACTCGGCACTTGCTGGGTGTGCAATTTCCGACCTGCACATTGTAAGGAACTCTTCAATATGCCGGAAGAGGAAGAACCTGCCGTAATAATCCCTCTAGGACATCCTGCCAACGCAATTTCTCCAAAGAAACGCAAGGACGTGAATGAGGTGTTTATTGACGAGTAATCGTTGTGCACGTACACAAAAACTTGATTTTAATCATCAAAACTGCCAAAAATCTATTATTTAATTAAAATTGTTTGCGCACACAGAAAAAACTTACTACCTTTGCATCGTCAAAAGGAAAAAAGGATGACAAATCCCGGAAACATTCCTGAATGACGCTTTAGGAAAGAATTGTTTAGGTTAGTAGAATAATAGATTTTAGGTTTTAGTTATTTAGGTAAAAGATTCTTGTTTAACTCATTAGGATAACAACTTAAAAGCGAAGAGCTCCTTCATTAGAAGGTTTATGAGTTAACAAAAAAAATGCTCCACTGTCGTGATGACAGTCGGAGCTTTTTTATTTCTTATTTCACCCTTTCCGTTCTTTTCGTGTTCAAATTATCTTTCATTTCTCATTTCCCATGTTTTTGGCCTGCTTCAATTCTAATTCAAATTCTTCACTTTCCTTTTTTTATCTCTTAATTTCTTCCGTGTATTTTCCCTTTTCCCTTTCTGCGTATGATATTCCTTGGAGTGGGGATGCCATCCCTTTGGTAAGGATGGGGTGGGTCTTGCACACAAAAAAAAGGCTAACGGTGACTCACGTCTCGATTAGCCTTAATATTTGATTATGAAAGGGGGAAACTTTTTTACTAAATCCATTGCAAAGATAATGAATAATTATCAAAAATGCAATGATTTGCATCAATAATTTCCATTAATAAACAACCTTTAACACTAAAAGGCATCGATTAACAAAAAATGAATTTACTTTCTCCTCAATACGGTTATTTTAACGTCAGTTCGACGAATTCAAAATCCCTCATAAACGCAAATTTGTTATTTTATTTTGGAACAAAAATTATTCACGATGGCCAAAAGAATTAGGGCTGGTACTACACTAAAATCCTTATTGTTACCTGTTACTTGTTACTGAATGGTTAGAATGCTTGTCTTCGCTATGCCTTCGTTCTGCCTTCGCTCTGCCTTCGCTATACCTCCGTTCCAAGTCCGTTGTAAATCCGTTTCAGGTCCGCTTCTAAACCGTTCGTAGGAAACGGAGGCGGATGGGACTTACATGGGATTTACTTGGGATTTACATGGGATTTGCTAGGGAGGCAGGAGGGAAGAAGGGAACTGCATCTTATGGAACTGAAAGTTCTCGCAGAATCTCATTGAAGCCTATATTAATTGGGGAGATGGTTTTTGGAATGGTTTTTACGTTCTTTTTGAAGGATAATGTGCATAATGTGATTGCTACTGAAAATAACGGAATTATTGTTACCAGAGCTTTTTTTCGCATTTTTCAAGCATACAGAATAAGGTGAATCAGCCAGGAACAAATGCT
>CADBXL010000033.1 GCA_902798615.1 uncultured Bacteroidales bacterium
AAAAATGTAGAAACATATTGATAGAAAACCAATATATTTGGTAGTAGAGTTTATATTATTCAATTTTTAATCTAATCAAATCGTATCATGGCAAAAATGAAACTTGCTGATCAGGTAGCTCTCGTGGAGAGATTCCTGAATGAGAACTTCGCCTTCAGATACAATGAAGTGCGTGACACATTTGAGTTTAAGGTTCTCAATCCCGAAATGGGTGGGAGCCTTACTAACACCGACTTTGTGCCTCTTCAAGACGAGGCACTCAACTCCATCATCCTTGAGGCGATGAAGGCTGGCATTGAGGGAAAGGTTACTGACCTCGTAAAGCGTATCATCTACTCAGAGGCTACAGAATCTTTCAACCCTCTTCTGTCCTATCTCAAAGGCCTTCCGAAATGGGACGGCAAGGATCGTGTGAGTGAAGTCATCAGTAGCATACCTTCTGTTGACGATGAAAAGGGGCATTTCGTCCGCATCTGGTTCAGGTCTGTTGTGGCTCATTGGCTATGTATGGAAAGCATCTATGGCAATCAGCTCGTGGTGATGTTCATAGGTGATCAGGGCTGTGGAAAGGGCTCTTTCATCAAGAAACTCCTTCCTGAACAACTCCAGATGTACTATCTCGATCACATCAATCTTGTCAACAAGCACGACACAGACATGGCACTCGCCAACTGCGGACTTGTGAATCTTGATGAGTTTGACCGCTACACGAAGAGCCAGCAGGCTACCCTGAAGTACATCATCACAAAGGCAGATGTAAATGCCCGAAAGATCTTTGGAGGCAACATCACCTATCGTCATCGTATGGCTTCATTCGTAGCTACCACCAATGAGACTCGTCCTTTGAAGGATAAGACAGGAACCCGCCGTTTCATCGTTATCAATGTCCCTTCAGGTTCTCAGATGCCTAACCTTGAGATTGACTACGACCAGTTCTATGCCCAGCTTGTATATGAGGTATGCGAGCAGAAGGAAGTGTACTGGCTCAATCAGGAGGAGAACCGTCGTTTGCAGATACTCAACAAGGACTATTGTGAAGTAGATGACTTTAGTACAATGATCAGCACATGTTTCCGTAAGCCGGAAGAAGGAGAAGAAGGTTGTGAGATGTTAAGTGTGGATATTCTCAGAGTAGTTCAGATGAGATATCCGGGTGTGAAGATTGACCATAGGACTCGTTCCATCCTTGGTGCTAATCTCTCGTCAATGGGTATCAAGAGTCATCGCACGAACAAAGGGTATTGCTATACCGTGGTGCAGATAGCTGCATAGGTTGTCAGAGTTAATGAAAAGGGCAGTCAAGCGTAATGCTTGGCTGCCTTTCTTGCCGTAATAATGTTACGTCAGTTCGATGAAAAATAAGGGAAGCGGATTTATCTGATTTATCTGAAAATTAGCGGAATACATGTCGTGCCAGCTATCAGATAAATCAGATAAATCTGTTTCTTCCATCCTCACTAAGCCAGATTTCCTGACATCGTTGTAGGCAAGGCATACAACTGCTGCTGCAATTCGATATAGTGCTCACGCATCTGGGTGGGAGTCCAGCCAAGCGAAACCTTTGCATCCTTCGTTGACTTGTATTTGATTGACACAAACTGCGATAGCTTGTCAGCACCAAGTTCCTTGAAGCCGTTGTTTACGTAATACTGGAGAATGAGGTTGTCAAACTCCTGCTGCGATACGGTGAACTGCTTCAACCATTGCTTCTGCACTATCCTTACGCGCTCTGCACGCTCAATAGGCGTACTCTCGTAGGCTATATACTCAAGCACGTCGAGCAAGTCGCATTTCTCCAGTTTCAGCATCTTCTTTATCATTTCTAACTTCGCCTCGCCAAATCCCGATTGGTCAAGCACGCCAAGAAGCTGTTCCCTTGTCTCAGGATGCTCCCATTGCCTGCGCAAGTCCTCTGCGCTGCTGAAGAAATTCGGTATCTTGCCAAAGAGAATCTGCACAAACTCCCTCAGGGTAACGAACTTACCGTCATACGATACCGTCTCTGTCCAGTCGGTATGCAGCTCGATATTTCTGTGTTCAGACAGTCTTACAACTATCTTCTTGCTGTTACCACCATCACAGGTGCAAGGCAGATGTCCGCATTTTGGACAAGGTTTTGCTATTGACTCCTGCACCATAGCTGGATTATCTGGATTATCCGGCACGCGCTGATATTTGTTACAAGTGCAAGGATAGTTGCCGCACTTAGGGCAGAACGGATCACCATCCCAGTCCTCATCCTTGAATCGCTCGTTAGCACCCACGAAGTCATATATCGTGAAATAATACTTCTCGTCAAACAGGCGAGTGCCGCGACCTATGATCTGCTTAAACTCCACCATATTGTTTATAGGGCGCATCAGCACTATGTTCCTCACGTTGCGTGCATCCACACCTGTACTCAGCTTCTGCGATGTAGTCAATATCGTTGGGCGTAGCTTCTCATTGTCCTGAAAAGTCCTCAGAATCTTCTCGCCCTCCTCGCCGTCGTCAGCGGTAACACGCTGGCAATAGTTGCTGTCAGGGCATTTCTTGTGCTTGTTTATCATGTCGCGCACAATCATGGCGTGTTCCTGAGTGGCACAGAACACAATGGTCTTCTCGTCAGGATTTATCTTTGCCAGAAACTCCTTAACCCTGTGCTCGTCCCTCTCCTTTATCTTGATGTAGCCATTGGCAAAATCCTTCTCGGTATATACCTTCTCCTTGTCAATCTCACCGCTCTTCACCACATCGCCCACGGCATATTTATAGTCGTCGATGTTGCTCGTGGCTATATCCACGCGGAAAGGCACGAGGAAGCCGTCCTCTATGCCCTGTTTCAGCGAGTAGCTATACACAGGCTCGCCAAAGTAGTTGTAGGTGTTCGCGTTCTCCTTACGGCGAGGCGTTGCCGTCATGCCAAGCTGACAGGCATAGTCGAAATACTCCATCAGCTTTCGCCATTCGCTCTCGTCGTTAGCACCTCCACGATGGCACTCGTCAATGATGATGAAGTCGAAGAAATCCTTCGGGTACTGCGTGTAGTAAGGCATATTGCCTTCTGCCGATTTCCTTCCTCCCTTTTCCTTCTCCTCTGCCTTCTGTTCGTTGGGCGAGGTCATCATTGTCTGGAAGATGGTGAAATACAGATTCCTTGCCGTAGGCACCTTGTAGCCGTTCTTTTTCAGTTCCTTCGGGGTAATGCGGCACATGGCATCCTCGTCAAACTGGTCAAAGTCGTTAACAGCCTGATTGGCAAGGATATTCCTGTCGGCTATGAACAGTATTCTCGGCTCTTTGTCCGTGCCTTTTATGTTCCATTTCGTCTTTGTCAGCTTCCAGCATATCTGAAACGCCGTGTATGTCTTTCCCGTGCCAGTCGCCATTGTCAGCAGTATGCGGTTATGCCCGTCAGCCACGGCATTAAGCACATTGTTTATGGCTATCTCCTGATAGTATCTCGGCATTCTGCCAGCCCCACGGTTCAGAGGCTCAAGGTTGAACTTGTCGCGCCATGAGTTCTCCTCGGGGTATGTCATCTGCCATAGCTCCTGTGGCGTAGGGAACTTGTCAACCTCATGCTCTGTGCTTGGGATTATGTAGTTGCCCTGCCTGTCCTTTACGCCCATGTCGATAAACCAGATGTCATCGCCATTGGTGCTGTATGTGAAGCGAATCTGAAGCATACGGGCATATTCCTTTGCCTGAGCCACACCTTCCGACACATCCTTCTCATCGCTCTTTGCCTCAATCACAGCCAGTTTCTTGCCGTGATATTCCAGAATATAGTCGGCTTTCTTCGGATGCTTCGTAGCTCCTTTCTGTATTCTGCCCGGCGCAATCTCGTATGCACGCTGTTCGTAGAGTATCTGCGAGCCGGGCACGCTGTCCCAACCCTCATTCAGCAAACGAGGGTTTATCTTCTTTATTCTGGTTGTGGTTTCATCCATAGTCGTATTATTTTTATTAGTGGTTATTGCCAGTCCCTCCGGTCCCTCCGGTCATTCCGGTCTATCCGGTTAATCCGGTAAATCCGGCCTCCGGCCAATCCGGTCTATCCGGAGTCTCCGGCCAATCCTGCCTTTACCGCCTCCAGCTCCCTCTGCAAACTGGCTACCTGTGCCCTTAGTCGGGCGTTCTCTGCCTCAAGCTGGGCTATTCTCTGCTTCTGCGTGCCTCGCATATCAAGGCGTGCGGCCGTCATGCGCTCGCGGATGCCACCCTCCTCAACAAACTCATGGTCTCGCTTCTCTATGAAGGTTGTCATCATCCTGTCCACCATGTGGCACAGGCAGATTGCCGTATTGGCCATTTCCTCGTCCGTCCAGCGGTAATAGTAGTTGCGATAGTCCTTGTCGTCGCTATGCTCCTTGCAGAAAGCGTGCAACTTGTTGAAACGAATGAGATTGCCTGGGTTTTCTTTTGTCTTTCTCGCTTCTGCCCATTCGCTCAGTCCGTGGTGCTTCAGATAGTCCTGATAGTCTTCAAGCAACTCCTGATTGCTTCCCTTTGCTATGCCAAGAAGTTTTATCTCCACCTCAAACGATGTCTGACCGTCGGTAAGTCCCTCTGCTATGTTCTGTTTTATCGAGCGGGCTGCCTGCACCATCTGATCCACCGTCCTATCGCCATATTTAGGCAGAAAGCGTTCACAGAACACTTTCGTCAACTGTACCAGTACATCGCTCTTACGATAAAAGAACAGTTCCGTATATACTGTTTTCTTTCGTAGTATGCTCGGTGTGCCATCATTATAGCGCTCAAGCTGTATGTTTCGTGGATCTGGCATAATTATTGGTTTTAGTATTGCTGTTGTTGGTTACTCACTCAAACACTTGCCTTAGTATAGCCTGTTTCAATGCGTCACACTCATCGCAGATGCGTGAGTAGTTCTGCTGAAGAGTATTTACCTTCTCGTTGAGAGAATCGAGGAAAGAAACGATTGATTGCTGCTCGGAGAGAGGAGGGAGAGAAATTGGTGCATTTTCTAAAGCTGGTTTTAAAAAAGAACAGATTTTTCCTTCATGAACATAATCAACTAGATACCAATGATAACGAGACGACCTTAAATAATATGAAATATACATTGGATTTTGTTGATGTCTTAAGATGAAACAAGCATCATGCACAGCTGCAGGCTCTTCTCCCATATATGCTACTCCAACGCCAATATCCCATTTATTTTCACCAGCTTGTACAACAACTACATCATTTTTATTTGCAAATCTCATTTTTTTTGCAAGCTCTGGATTGATACATCCTTTTGTCTTTGTTGTAGATAACCCATAGTGCGTGTATAAATCGCCATAATGAATACAAGGTACTCCATTTTCAACAATGTCTGCACGAACAAATCTTTTACCGCGTATTATTTCACAGATTTCTCCCATCGTTTTCTCTTCCCATCCTTCTTTTGGCTCAAGAGCGTCTTTTAAGGCTGATTGGAAAAGGGCTTTTGCTTCTTCAAGATTCTTGGCTGCATTTTCCTTTAGCTTGTCAATCTTTGCAAAAGAAGAATCAAGATATTCTACGATTTCTTTTTGCTCAGAGAGGGGAGGAATAGGGATACTTATATTCTTTATATTCGGTATTGTCAATTGTGGAATAGAAGTTCCACTATTTCCTATTGTTAGAATTTTTAGTGCATAAAACAGATAGTCAATACTTAATATTTCTTTATTAGGAACGGCTGTTATCAATCGTATTGCGGGGAAAAATGGCTCGTATCGTCTGAATGTTGCGCCAATAGTACCTCTTGCAGATATTGTCACTGCCTGTTCTTTAATTTTTGCGCTGTTCGTATATCCATATAAACCTTCATTTTCTACACCATTTGAATATATAGGCACAGAAAATTCTTTCGTTTTAGTCTTTGATATATAAGGCTTCGGAACATCTCCTCCTGCAAAAAGTTGTATACATGCTTCTTTCAGCGTTTTATACTCCCAATCCTTCTTCATCCTTGTTCCTCCTCTTTGATAATCTCCCATCGGCCAGTTTTGTCAGAGCCTATGCGACGAATGAAGTTATTATTCTGCAATGTTTTGACGGAACGGGCAATTGTGGGACGGGAAAGTTTACAATGTGCTGCTAATTTCTCGTATGAATAGTCTGGGTGCAAACCGATGGCTTTCAATATGGTTTGCTCGGTTTTTGACAATGGCTTACTGTCTGCTTTTACAGTATCATTTACAGTATCATTTACAGTATCATCGCTTTCCCGCATCAATCTGAGCAGGTCGAGTTGGGTGGCTATCACACGGTCGGCAATAAAGCTGGTGAACACCTCTGGACGAGTGTGGGCTGTCTCTAACGAATAGATGTATTCGTGGCGCAGGATGGCAGGAATGATGGCGATAGTATAGCCGTTGCGCAACAGAGCGAGATTCATCAGCAGACGTGCCACACGCCCATTGCCATCAATAAATGGATGGATAAACACGAAACGTTTATGCAATTCGGCAGCAAGCTCTACAGGGTGGAGCTTCTTCTCGTTATCGTTATACCATTTCACGAGTTTCTGCATTTCTGCAGGTATCTTGGAAGCGGTTGCCACACTATAGTGACTGCCACTTATATATACTTTCACGTTGCGGTATTGACCTGCCTTTTCCGCATCAATCTGTTGATAGAACAGGTAGTGCAAGCGGAGAATATCTTCTTCTTCCAGTTCTGCCTTTTCTGTAATCTGATAGATATAGTCGTAGGCTTTGGCATGACCTACGGCCTCGTAGTGGTCGCGTAATGGCTTGCCCTCAATAGTCAAACCGTCTTCAACAACTACCTTGGTTTCTGATTCTGTCAGGCTGTTACCCTCAATGGCATTGCTCGTATAGGTAAGACCTACACGATAGTATTCACGCAATGACTTCAGCGTTTCGGGAGGCAAAGGTCTGTATGCAGATAACAGACGGTTATTCTCGTCGGTTTTCTGGAATTTCTCTGTTATCTCTTTCATCTCACCATCTCCATTATTTCGTTAATAAGAGCCAGATTCTCTTGCCCAAGAGCCAAGATAGTTTCGGCTATCTCCTGTGGGGTGCGCTCGTCAACCTCTTCAACCTTGTTCGGATTTTTTACTGACAGGTCGTAGTCATCGCCAAGCGTACTGACATCCAGCAGCCATGAATGTTCAGACTCAGCCTTTGTCTTCTGCAAGGTAAGGAACTCCTCCAAGTCCTTCTCTGTCATAGGGTTGGTCTTGGTGAAGTGCTTGTCTATCTGATAGTACCACACCTTCTCGGTTGGCATTCCCTTTGTGAAGAACAGTACCACGGTCTTTACTCCTGCTCCTGTGAATACGCCTGATGGCAAATCGAGTACGGTGTGCAGATTACAGGTCTCCAACAGCATCTTCCTTATTGCAGCCGCATCGCCATTGCTAAGAAAGGTGTTCTTTATCACGATACCAGCCCTGCCGTTAGCCTTCAGCATCTTTACGAAATGCTGCATGAACATATAGGCGGTCTCAGAACTCCTTATCTCGAAGTTCTGCAACACCTCTCCGCGCTCGTTGCCACCAAACGGCGGATTGGCAAGTATCACGTTCTTGCGGTCTTTCTCCTGTATCTGAGTGAGGTTGATAGCCAGAGTGTTAGCCTTGATGATGTTAGGGGCAGACACACCGTGGAATATCATGTTCATGGTGGCTATGATATAAGGCAGAGGTTTCTTCTCTATGCCGTAGAATGTGCTGTGCTGGAGAATATCATTGTCGGTTGTTGAGCCAATCTTTTCCTCCATATAGTTGAATGCCTCACAGAGGAAGCCGGCACTACCACAGGCAGGGTCATAGACGGTTTCGCCAATCTTAGGATCTACCACCTTCACTATGCTGCGGATCAAAGGGCGTGGGGTGTAGTATTCACCGCCGTTGCGCCCGGCATTGCCCATTCGCTGGATGTTGTTCTCGTAGAGCACGGTCATTTCGTGCTTGTCGTCAGCCGACTCAAAATGCAGTTCGTCAATCATATTGATGACCTCTCGCAGATTGAAGCCCGACTTTATCTTGTTGTGCAACTCGTCGAAAATCTCGCCAATCTTGAATTCAAGCGAATTGGTGCTTGCAGCCGTTGCCTTCAGGCTTTTGAGGAACGGGAACAGTTTGTTGTCAACAAACTCCACGAGGTCGTTGCCCGTCATAGCGTTGATAACGTCTATCTTGCCGTCGGCAGTCTTAGGGGCAGCCCATTGTGACCAGCGGTTGAAGCCTGTGATGATGCGCTTGTACTGCTTGCCTTCAAGTTCAGCCTCGTCCTCGCGCTCGCTCTCAAGGTCGTCAAGATACTTGAGGAACAAGAGCCACGACTTCTGTTCAAGGTAGTCAAGTTCGCTGCTACAGCCAGACTCCTTCCACAGAATCTGGTCAATAGCCTTGAATGTGTTCTCGTATTGCATGCTTTATTATTTGGGATTATCGAAATGTTCTAAATGCAAAAATATAAAAAAATACGAGGGGGCATTGAGGAAATCAAAAAGATTTTGCATTTATAAAAAAAATATGTAGCTTTGCATCAAAAGTCGGTACTAAAATGTGTGTAGTCCCCCAAAAAGTCGGTACTAAAATGTGTGGCCACGAACTTATTTGATAGTTTTATGGTTTCAGATTTTTGCCTTTTACTTTGGTTTTGTTACAAGAAATTGTGAATTTTACTTTGGTTTTGTTACAGATTTTTGTTAAATTTACTTTGGTTTTGTTACAAGAAATTGTGAATTTTACTTTGGTTTTATTACAAAAATAGATGGCTCACATTATGTGAGCCATTCCTGTTCAAGTCATCGGTAATATTGTGAATAAAGTAATGTGGGTTAAATGACATTACTTGCGCATGGTTTGTTCTCCTCGCTTTGTCATCTCTTCCGCAAAGGCTTGTTCTCCATTTTCACGGATGTATCGGATACAGGCTGCACGGTCGCTACGGAAGACAAAAGCGAAGAATTTGCCTATCAGGTTATTGTGAAGCCGACATTCCTTTACGTCTGTCTTGCATTCTGCACAGGTCTGGAAGCCCTTTTCTATACAGCATTTGCGGATCTTACACCACGATACTTTCTCATTTTCATGACATCCTGGGCATTTCCCTATGCGGTATTTTTTGCAAGCTCCGCAGTAAAGTCCGCAAGCTGCAATCATCTTTGTGTCAGCTGTGATTTCTTTCATAATGTTTTTGCGTTTATGTCTGCTTCATTGTTGACTGGATATCTGATAACCGTCTTGCATTTTGCAGGATCGGTTTTACGAGGATCTGACAAATAGATCTCGTGATGAAAATGATTTATATTGTCAATTTTTACAGAATATCCATTGTCGATGATGAACTGTTCGAGCTTGGCGATTGTGGCAGGTTCTTCATCGTATGAGCCGATGTGCATTATCTGAGCACAGAGACCTTCCTCAATAGTCAGGAACTCTGCCTTTGAGCAGTCAATGCCTTTTTTATGGGAAGCCTCTGTCACAGCCCAATCAAACTCTTCGCGCGTTACGAAATCGGGTAGGCGTATCAAACTTATCCAGTTAAGGAGTGTTTTGTCTTTGTATGAGAAGCCCTTTTCGGTCTTTCCTTCTTCCCACCATAAGCCTTCGAGTGGCGGAACAACATAGTCAAAGTAACCTTCCATCCTATGGTCGGTTTTCTTGCTCATCTTGATGGTGTAGGAAATGCTATAAAGAAGCTGCACAGCCTCCATATATAACCCATTGTCCTCGTTAGGATTACCCTTGCCACGAACAGCAACATAGTTCATGGTAGGAACCGGCACGAATGACGGTTCCTGCTTTGGGAGATAGAACTCCTTGTATTCCTTTTTGTAGTCGAATGCCATAGTGATTATATTTCTTTTTCTACTGGAACTTGAAGGATAGACAACCATTTCTCTTCATTCTCTTGATTCCAAGGACCATCTATATAGCAAGTGCGATGCTGACCAACGATCTTATAGCCTTGCTCGTCAATATACTTGAACAGTTCGATATATGACTCATAGAAGCGGTCGTAAGGACCGTAATGCTTCATGCAGAGCGCCTTAGGAATAGCAGGTAGAGTCTTAAACTGGATGATTGCAGAGTCAGTACCGAGTTCCTCTACCTGTTCGCAATATTCTATGTCGATGTCAGTAGGCTTGTACTCCTTGTTATGCTCAATGGTGAAGCAATATCCGGGAGGAGGGCATTTGCATCCGAGACGTTGCATCTCAGGAGCTATCTTATTGACACATATAGCACCTAATGCCTCGTAGTTAGGGATTATTTCACGATGACTTGCCACGATGATTTCTGGCAATGACTGAATAGAGAATTTTTCCATTGTCTTGATTTCTTTGCGAGAGTTCCTCCAGTCAAGCAGTTGGCGGCGCCGTGCAAGGAGCAGTTTCAGTTGCTCATCGGTTTCGCGTATCTTTTCCGTTATCTTGCGGATGCTTGGTGTATATGAACCATAGTCGTATAATTCCTTGATTTCTTCGAGCGAGAACCCAAGTCTTTGAAGATCGCGAATCGTGTTGAGTTTCTGCATCTGTTCGATGCTGTAATAGCGATAGCCTGTCCACTCGTCTACCTCGTCAGGCATGAGTAGTCCTTTCTGCTCATAATGACGCAAGGTCTTTACCGTGACTTGCATCATCTGCGAGAACTCTCCGATTTTTAATTTTGTTTTATAACTCATAATCGTACGATTTTCAATTTCGAGTGCAACGTGCAGAGCATCCTCGCACGATGACTTGCGTAGCTTGATGAGCTACAGCGAATAAAATAGTGCGTGTCAGCCTCTCAAAGGCTGGCGCACGTCTCTGATTTTCGAGTGCAAAGTGAATCTTCGCATGAAGAGAATAGTGCGTGTCAGCCCTCAAAGGCTGGCGCACGTTTCTAATTTTCGAGTGCAAAGTTATACTATGCCCTTAGGGACGAGTCAAGAGAAATCAAGAATTTAACAATTAATTAACATTTTATGCGGTCGTGTTTATAGATATGCACCATGTCTTTATCACCTCCAACGAGATTGTTGCAGCGATGAAGCTTGCCAGTATCGTGAAATCCGCATTTTTGCATCACTCTGCCAGAGGCTGGGTTGCCAGTGAAGTAATCTGCCCATACGTTCTCGAAATGCATAGTGTTGACGCAGTAGTCGAGCAGAAGTTGTAAGGCTTCTGTGCAGATGCCTTTATTCCAATATGGCTTGCCTACCCAATAGCCTACCTCGCAATCGTTCTCAAGGTCGTCAAGATACTTGAGGAACAAGAGCCACGACTTCTGTTCAAGGTAGTCAAGTTCGCTGCTACAGCCAGACTCCTTCCATAGAATCTGGTCAATAGCCTTGAATGTGTTCTCGTATTGCATGCTTTATTATTTGGGATTATCGAAATGTTCTAAATGCAAAAATATAAAAAAATACGAGTTTTGCTTTTCGACATTGGGGGAATCTAAAGGGTTTGTTGGCAGTATCACCAGTGAGAGAATATGGCTATTTTTTTCTTTGCCTATATTTTTTTGACTCTTTTGTAATGTTTTTTCCTTATTTCTGATTTTCTTAAAGTTGAAGATTTATATAGAATATAGCACTTTATAACTAATTGTAAATAAGCGCCTTTGCAAATATGCAACATGATATGCTACATTATTTATACTATTGTGCAATAGTGTATTGCTCTATTGCGCGAATGTAAAAAGTGTTGCATGGTATAAATCGCAAACTTTATGAAACATCTTATTTTGCGAGGATGTGAAAAACTTTATATCTTTGCACTCGGAAATAAGTGTAAGATTTATGTTAAAGTGACTATAAAGACGGTCACAGACATTTGTAAAACTGAGGTTTGATTAAAGGGGAAATATCTCGACGGAATTAGCTAAGAAGGTAAAACAAAGATTGTATTAATAGGATTAACAAAAGAACAAGGTCAATGTCAGCGATGAACTGATGTTGACCTTGTTCTTTTATTATTAACGTGAGTTCGACGACTTGCTTCTGCTTGATGAGCCATAGCGAATAATTCTACGAATGGCAGCAAGCTGCCTTAACCACTGCGTGGAGCCACACGAATTTATCATTAATTGCCCACAAATTATCCATAAATTTATATGGAGCGAAGAAAAATTAATAATTAATTCACGGTTAATTCACGGTTAATTCATGTAGCCAAGCGCAGCGTTTATTTTCGTCGAACTCACGTTAATTTATTCTTGTGGCAAGCGGTTTGTTTTATTCGCAAGGCTCACCAAGCTAAAGCAAGTCGTCTGACTCACGTTATTGTATAAATATGTCAAGTTTATAGATATGAACCATATCCTTATCACCTCCAACGAGATTGTTGCAGCGATGAAGCTTGCCAGTATCGTGAAATCCGCATTTCTGCATCACTCTGCCAGAGGCTGGATTGCCTGTGAAGTAATCTGCCCATACGTTCTCAAAATGCATTGTATTGACGCAGTAGTCGAGCAGAAGTCGTAAGGCTTCTGTGCAGATGCCTTTATTCCAATAAGGCTTGCCTATCCAATAGCCTACCTCACAATCGTTTTCCCCTATGGGAATATTACTTATGGCTTGAGTGAGATATCCCACGCAGCCAATAGGCTCATTGGTTTCATTGAGCACAATAGCCCATGTTGCATCGTTGGAGAAGAAATTCCTGATAACCTTCTGGCTATCTTCAACAGATTGATGTGGAGGCCAGCCGGCACGAGGTCCGATGTCTGGATCAGATGCATATTTGAATAACGCCTCGGCATCGCTTTCCTGCCAACGGCGAAGATGTATTCTTTCTGTTTTCATAATAAATTGTTGATAGTATGCTGTAATATTTCAAGAAACTTTGCTCCATGTCCTCCGTCCATCTGAACGTGGTGAAATTGGAAGGACAAGGGTAGGGTGCTCTTGAACCATCCCTTGCGATATTTTCCCCACATCACCATAGGGTTGCAGAACTTATCGGTGTATTGATTTAAGATACAATCCAGTTCGGTGGCTATCATTGCAGATGTTCCAACAACCATAGCATCATCAACGAAACTGCTTTCGCAACTGTCAGATGCAGATTGAGTAAGAACGGAATACTTGTCTTGAAACTGCCTGATGTCTTCGCAGAAAGGGATATCGCATGAGTTTATGCCACCTTTCTTATTGTTGACTATCACGTTGACAGCGAGTTTGTCGTATTGGTAAAGCTTGCCATTTTCAGGGAGGAGGTAGAATTCCTCCATCTTACTTGCTGCCTTGCCAATGCACCAGCAAAGAAGCATATTGAAACTCATGTCATGCCTCTTGCTATACTTCACAATCTTAGAAACGTTGAATGTCTTAACCAATGTCACCATAGGCATTGGCGATGACATCCAAAGGCTGAAAGCATCAGCACGCGAAGTTTCCTGTGGGTTTATTTCTCTTTTCATCTCTACGAAAGTAAATGACCAGTAAATATTATTCAGTAAATTTTATTGACCACAGATATTCAGGATAACACGGATGCAAATCACGAGTGTAATTATCCGTTTAATCTGAATTTTCTAAGTATCATATTATCTTTATGAAAAAAGTAGAAGAATACGTTTTGGTGTCAAAGATACGAATAAAAATCCAAATAAAGACACAAACAACGTTATTTTGCGTATTTATGTTTAATCTGCATCAATATATTAAGGTCAATAATGGTGTTTTTTGCTCAAAAAGTTGCTCATTTCGTGTTTTTTTACTACCTTTGCGCCCGCAAAATCAGAGGCGTCCACCAGCTTGCAGCTGACGTTGACTATTTTGCGGACACGAGGATGCTTCGCACGTTGCACTCTAAAAAATTATAACATTCAGGATAAAGACACGAATCGTAATTCGTAATTAGTCATTCGTCATTATTTTTATGTACAAACCAAAGTTAGTCAGTTGTCTTCGTAATTACGATAAGAAGACATTTATGGCAGACCTTATGGCAGGTATCATCGTGGGTATTGTAGCACTCCCACTTGCTATCGCCTTTGGTATTGCTTCAGGTGTATCGCCAGAGAAAGGTATTATCACCGCTATTGTTGCAGGAATCTTAATCAGTCTTTTTGGAGGTTCAAAGGTGCAGATCGGTGGCCCTACGGGTGCTTTCATCGTCATCATCTACGGAATCATTGAACAATATGGTATGTCAGGACTTACCATCGCCACCCTCATGGCAGGTGTGTTCCTCATTCTCTTGGGAGTAATGCGCCTCGGAAGCATTATCAAATTCATTCCTTACCCTATCGTGGTGGGCTTCACATCAGGTATTGCCATAACCATCTTCACTACTCAGATAAAGGACCTCTTCGGATTGCAGATAGATAAGGTTCCAAGTGATTTCATCGAGAAATGGTGGTGCTATATACAGAATTTCTCTACAATGGATATATGGTCATTCGGCATCGGACTGCTCAGTATCCTTATTATTGTTTTCACTCCTAAGGTCAGCAGAAAGATA
Source organism: uncultured Bacteroidales bacterium (assembly GCA_902798615.1). GTDB lineage: Bacteria > Bacteroidota > Bacteroidia > Bacteroidales > Bacteroidaceae > Prevotella. Next base: position 14,410 of record CADBXL010000033.1, read on the forward strand.
CCAGGATCGCTTGTTGCTATTATCTTTACAACAGTTCTTGTTGTAGTGCTGAAGCAGTATGCCGGTGTTGATAGCATAGAGACCATTGGTGACCGTTTTACAATCTCAGCTACTCTTCCAAGTGTTGAGATGCCAGAACTCTCTCTTGACGTTCTCAAGGGACTTATGTCTCCAGCTCTCACCATTGCAATCCTCGGTGCTATCGAGTCTTTGCTCTCTGCTACTGTTGCCGATGGTGTTATCAGCGATCGTCATAACTCAAACAATGAGCTTATTGGTCAGGGTATAGCCAACCTTGTAACTCCACTCGTTGGTGGTATTCCTGCTACTGGTGCCATTGCGCGTACAATGACTAACATCAACAATGGTGGTAAGACTCCAGTTGCAGGTATCATCCACGCCATTGTATTGTTGCTCATCTTCCTTTTCCTCATGCCTTTGGCACAGTATATTCCAATGGCATGTCTGGCCGGTGTGCTGGTTGTTGTGAGCTATAACATGTGTGGTATTCCTTCATTCTTGGGTATTCTCCGTAATCCGAAGTCTGATGTAACCGTATTGCTCGTAACCTTCTTCCTCACCATAATCTTCGACCTTACAATCGCTATCGAGGTAGGTATCGTTATTGCTTGTCTGCTCTTCATGCGCCGTATGGCAGAGACATCAGACGTGAAGCTTGTGAGCGATATCGATGTAGAGGAGGAATCCGACCTTCAGTCAAATCAGGATGAGCATCTTGTTGTGCCAGACGGCATTCAGGTATATGAGATCAACGGTCCTTACTTCTTCGGAGCAGGTAATAAGGCAGAGGAGCTTATGTCATCTCTGCGTGACCTTCCAAAGGTTCGTATCATCCGTATGCGTAGAGTACCGTTCATTGACTCAACAGGTATCCATAACCTCACCAACATCTGTATTACTTCAAAGCATCAGAACATCGACGTAGTGCTTTCAGGTGTTAATCCAAAGGTACACGCGGTACTTGAAAAGGCGCATTTCTACGATATCATCGGAGAAGACCACATCTGTCCGCACATTGACATAGCCCTCGAAAAGGCTAAGGAATTGGCGTCAAAATAAGCAGGAAGTCCCTGTGCATGGGACTTTTATAACAGAATTCTCCCCCGTCATGCTGTAACAGTAGGACGGGGAGAATTTTTTTGTAAAGGGGTGTCTCTAAAAATTATTGTACTATTGTACCATTGTACCTAAAATTTCATTTAAACACATTAAATTCTTCATTTTATTACTGGACAAAGAAAGCCTTGTTGATGGTTTTGGCATTCCCTCCCCCCCAAAAAAACATTAATTCTGTAAAAGACACTTTTTAGTTCCTTTGAAAATTTAAGGGGAAATCGGTATAAATGGAAAATGTTGAACCATTATTCTTCTGAGATTTTTCTATAAGTACCATTTAAATTACTATCTATCAACACTTTGCTTTGTTAAAACTTTTTCTTGCTTGGTACAATGGTACAATAGTACAATATTTTTTTAATAGACCCTAAAAATATCGCTCTTCTAATTCAATAATATATAATATAATAATTTATTATATTATATATTATTGGCTGAAAAACTGGAAAAAGATAGGGTGTGTGTGAAAAATGTTGTACTATTGTACCATTGTACCTTTTTTTGGGCTTTTTCACCTCCGTTCCAGGTCCGTTTCAGGTCCGTTTCAAGTCCGTTCCCATATATGAGAGATAGAAGCCCCATGAAGGGGAGTTTGCTTCTATTTGCAATAGTAGTGATAATTCACGAAACTTCAAAATAATCTCCTGTGTGTTTGCATGGCATTAGAGATTTTCAGGTTCGTAAACCCGAATAGCGAGGAACCTTTTTGGTACAATGGTACAATAGTACAATAATTTTTAGAGACACCCCATAGGTGATTAAGGAACTATTTCCATTTTATAAATGGCACCCTCTTATATGTATCTATTCCGTCTTTTTTGCAGTAAATACCGCCTAGCAATAGTTAAAACAGGTTAAAAAACCGTCACTTTACTATTTTTTTATGGATGATTTGATAGAATAAAACTATCTTTGTAGTGATTTTTTCGTCTATTATATCATAATCATAATAACTAAAGATAATGACAGAACGATTGGTGATATGCACCTGTCGCTGGCGTAAGTTTATTTCACAGGAAAAACTTTCGGAACTTGTTGCACATGCCGAAGCAGAAGGTCGGGAAGTTGAGTACGTGGATGATTTATGCGAGTTGATAGAGAAAGGTGATGAGGCCGAGGTCTCTCGTCTGGCTAAAGGAACGATAGCTGCCTGCCATAAACGGGCAGTAAGGAGTTTGTTGCTTTGGCGAGGTGTAGAGGTCAAGGAACTTATTGACCTTAGGGAAGGAGCTGGCGATACTGGACCGGGCAATGATGCTTGGTATCCAGTAATCGATAAGGATCGCTGCACGGAATGCGGGAAGTGTTTCGATTTCTGTCCCTTTGGTGTTTATGAAATGGTTGATGACCGTGTGCGGGTGATGAATCCTGCAAATTGCAAGAACAACTGTCCTGCCTGTGCCCGAAATTGTCCGTCGGAGGCAATCATCTTCCCTAAATACGGTCGAAGCCCTATCAATGGTGGAGCCGAACAGGAAGAGCAGGCACTGAGAGTTGACCATTCAATGCTCTATGCTGATGCTTTTAGGGCAAGACTGTTGGAGAGGAGAAATTTCGGAACACCGTTGTTTAAGGATGATTCAAAGTCTAAAGGCTAAAGTCTAAAGGCTAAAGTCTAAAGTCGAAAGTCAAAAGGCGAAAGTCTAAAGGCTAAAGTCAAAAGTCAAAGGACTAAGGTTCTAACCCCTAACCTCTCCACTCTAAACTCTAACCCCTAACCTCCCCTTATGAGGGAAATAAATAACAATGTTATCTGATTATACATCCATAGTAAAAGCTTCGTGTCGGGTTGTCAGAGGCACAACCCCTCGGTTACTGTGGAAGTTTGTCCGGAATTTTGGATTGCGCAACCTCTCGAATATGGCGGCTTTCGAGAGAAGGGTAAACAAAGGTAAACCTTTCTTTCCTGCCTTTATGATGATATCGGTGACGGAGGCTTGCAACCTGGCATGTTCAGGTTGCTGGGTGACAAGGGGAGGCAGGAAGAGTCTGACACCCGAACAGCTTGACGGTATCATCCGTCAGTCTAAATCGCAAGGAAGCTATTTCTTCGGAATATTAGGAGGAGAGCCGTTGATGTATCGCGGACTCTTCGATGTGCTTGAGAAGCATCCAGACTGTTATTTTCAGCTTTTCACCAATGCAACGCTGATTACAGCAGAGATAGCTCAGCGCATGAATAAGCTTGGCAATGTTACGCCATTGATAAGCATCGAGGGATTGCGCGATGAGAGTGATCGCCGAAGGGGTAGGGATGATGTCTATGAACGTACACTAAGAGGACTGCGAATGTGTCGTGAGGCAAAGCTTATTTTCGGTGTTGCTGCAAGCATCTGCAAGTCGAACTTTGACGACCTTGTATGTCGTAAGCATTTAGAGGATATGGCTCGTGAAGGAGCCGCCTTTATGTGGTACTATATATACCGTCCTGTGGGAGCAGATGCCCATCCAGAGAATGCGCTGAGCAAGGAGCAGATACGTCAGCTCAGGGAGTTTATCGTAGAGCAACGTCGCAATGCCCCGCTTCTTATCATTGATGTATATTGGGATGCAAAAGGCAGGGCGATATGTCCGGGAGCTACGGGTATGAGTCATCACATATCGCCATCAGGCTATGTAGAATTCTGTCCACCATTGCAGATGGCGATGGAACGGCTAAATTCCGAAGGCAGTAATCTTGTGGAGATATGTCAGAAGTCGGAGTTTCTGGCAGATATGCGAAAGATGATAGCCGAGACAACGCGAGGCTGCATATTGATGGAATCGCCTGAGAAACTTGCCGATTTCATCGAAGCGCACGGCGGTTTTGAAACGACTTCGCGTGCTACGTTCCTTGAAGAACTGAAACGGATGCATCATGTGGCTGGTCACGATATGAAGGACGAAGCCATACCGGAGAAGAATCCACTCTATAAGACACTAAAGAAACGCTATTTTTTCGGATTTGGAGCTTATGGTTAACCGCATAATACCTCAGACATTGGCTGAACGCAGAAGGCTGCGCCAGATGGCTCACGACTTTGTCAGCGAAAAGGCATTGCATCCACCTGTGATGCTCAGCGACCTTGAAGCATTGGCTGCTGAGTTTGTCAGGAGGAATAATCTTGATGAGGGATTGCGAGACTGGCTGATGGTCGAGATACACAATGCCGTGTGGTTGCCTATGGTGGCAAGCATCCCGTATTCGCGCCGTCTGCTGTTGTTGCCTAAATGCCTGAGAGACTCCATGCGTTGCGAGGGAGAAATGGATGACCTCGGACTGCTATGTCATCGCTGTGAGCGTTGTGTCATTCCTGACCTACAGACACAGGCAGACCATATCGGAATGCTATCGATGGTTGCGGAGGGTTTCACTTCCGTTATCGAACTGATACGTCAGCATGTCGTGGATGCGGTAATAGGTATCAGTTGTCTCGATTCCCTTGAAAAGGCTTTCCCTCTGCTTGTAAGTCATGCAGTTCCGGGAATAGCTGTGGCCCTTAATGATGGAGGATGCAAGGACACTCATGTAGATACCGACTATGTGGCACAGTTGCTGTCGAAGCGTAGTGAAGAAACAATGATGCTCCTTGATTATGACAGCGTGCGCGAGGAGGTGGACAGATGGTTTGAGCCTGAGGCACTTGCCACGGTGCTTACTCCTGCAAGAGACACCACGACAAAGGCAGCGTTAGAGTGGATGCTGTGTGGAGGTAGCCGATGGCGTCCGTTCCTGTTGGCGGCGGTGTATAGTGCGATAAAAGTAGAAAGTGGAAAGAGCAAGGTTGAAGATCGTTTTTCAATTCCAGACGAGGTGAAGCGTACTGCCATAGCCGTGGAGTGCTTTCATAAAGCATCGTTGGTGCACGATGATATACAGGACAACGATGAAGAGCGTTATGGTCAGCCTACCGTTCATGCACGATATGGCGAGGCGATGGCAATCAATATTGGAGACCTGTTGCTTGGTGAGGGTTATCGGTTGTTGGCATCCTTGCCTAATAAGGAACTGCTTGGTGTTGTTGCCAATGCCCATGTCAGCCTGTGTCTCGGACAGGGAGCGGAGCTGTCTTGGCAGTCAGGACAACCCGTAACAATTGAGGAGGTATTGCAGATATTCCGTCAGAAGACGGTGCCAGCCTTTGAAGTGGCTCTTTCTTTGGGATTGCTCTCAGCAGATGGTGACGAGCATACAGCCCAGAAGCTTCATGACTATTCGGAAGCATTGGGCATAGCCTATCAACTGAAGGATGATATGTCTGATATAGACAGCGAGCATACAGCCAAGCCTTCGGCTGTATATGCACTCAGACTACAATTCCCGGGAATATCGGATGAAGAGATAAGGGATAAGATGTCGGCCATGGTGGAGGAATATCAAACCCGTGCTCTTGCATCATTGGCAGAGATAGACAGTTTCGAGTTAAAGCGACTACTATTTCAGGCAACGGAGAGAATTTTGAGAAATTAAGAGATCATAAGTTCTTAATCTCACAATCATCTCTTCCTTTTAAAATTAAGAAAACAATTGGCGCGTACATTATCATATCGATTGTTGCAGGCTTTGCAGCGTGGGGCAGAACAGCTGAGTGCTGATGCCCGTCAGCGTGTATGTCAGTATGTGAACAGTCAGCGTATGACGGATGAGGCCTTTATGAATCGTGGTGGGCAACCAGACCTTTACTACACGATGTTTGGTTGGATGCTATGCTATGTCTTAGGTATCAATACTGACAGTTCTCGGCGAAAGGCATACTTGAAAGCTATTGAAACGGCAGAGCTTGATGCTCTTCATCAGACTGTATTTACAGTATGTAAGCAAATCGACAGTCTCATGTCTTTGCCAAGGTTTATGCCTCCATCTCTATTGGAGAGGGCGAGTGGAGATACAATTCTCCGTTTCTTTGATATCTACCAGAGTCATGGTAGTGGAGAAGGAACCAACGCATGGGCTGCACGACTTGCCATTACAAAAGATAACGATGCCGGACTTGTTGATAAGCTGCTATCTATGCAGCATGAGACTGGAGGCTTCAAGGCTCATGAAGGAATAGTCTTGCCTGATATGCTTAGTACTGGCGTTGCACTCTTTGCGCTTTATGAGAAGGGAGTCACACCAAAATATGATGTCCGCCCTTTCATCGAGGCACATTGGCAGGATGACGGTAGTTTCGTTGCTACCCTGCTTGATGAGCAAGGCGATGTGGAATATGAATTTTATGGTCTGCTAACATTAGGATGTTTGCTATGACAACGGAAGAGAAGATACAGACGATAGTAAGCGATGCGTCAAAGCGCCTGCTCTCTATGAGGCGCGAAGACGGAATGTGGGAAGGACACCTTTCGAGTTCTGCCATATCTACATCTGTCTCTATATTCGCCTTGAGTGTGATAGACCATGAAAGATATCAGAAGGAGATAGAACGTGGCATACTTTGGCTTAGACAGACTATGAAGCCGGAAGGAGCATGGGGTGACAGTATAGAAAGTCCTGTGAATATGACAGCGACACTTCTGTCATACACAGCTCTGAGCCATCTACATCAAGTACCCGAAGCCACCGAACACTATATTCGTGAAACGTTGGGCTGGAAAGATGAGGCGCAGCTTATCGATGGTGTATTAGCCTATTATGGTAAAGACCTGACTTTCTCAGTACCTATCCTGATGATGTGTGCCTTGGCAGGAGTAATCAGCAACTGGAAGCGCATACCGCCGTTTCCTTTCGAACTGGCAGTGTTGCCTCAAAGCACATTCCGATTCCTCAACCTGCCTGTGGTAAGCTATGCTATTCCGGCATTGATAGCCGTTGGAATATTGCAGAACAGACGAAATAAGACATTGGTCAGTCCGGTGCGTGAACTATTTGTGCCTAAAGCACTCCGTGTGCTTACCACTTTGCAGCCAGAAGACGGAGGCTTTCTTGAGGCGGCACCCCTGACGGCATTCGTCTCTATGTGTATGGCAGAAGCAGGACTAAAGGAACATCCTGTGACACATCGCTGTGCTCAGTTTCTTCATCAGACGCAGCGTGAGGATGGAGCATGGCCCATCGACACTAACCTTGCGGGATGGGTAACGTCACTAAGCTGCCGTGCTTTAGGAGATATGTTATCAAAAGCCGATTGTAAGGCTCTCTCAGACACTATCCGTCAGAATGCTACTAAGCGGCGACATCCATTTACAGGCGCAGCTGCAGGAGGGTGGGGATGGACAAATCTGAGTGGTAGTGTGCCTGATGGTGATGATACTTCGGGTGCACTCGTTGCACTCCATACCTTGCTCAAGGGACAGTATGTTCCAGAGGTAGGAGCTGGTATAGACTGGCTTATAAAACTCCAGAACCGTGATGGCGGTATGCCTACTTTCTGTCGAGGTTGGGGCAAGCTGCCTTTTGACCGTAGCACACCCGATATTACAGCACATGCCATCTTAGCCATGAGTCTTTGGTGCGATGCCCTGCCTGACAGTCTGAAGTCGAGATGCCGTAAGAGCATCACTCGTATGAAGTCGTGGTTGGATAAAACGATGACGAATGAAGGTTCATGGAATCCGTTATGGTTTGGAGATCAGGATGCAACTTCACAGTTTAGAGTTGAGGGGTTAGAGTTTAGAGTGGAAGCCAATCCTGTCTATGGAGCTGCAACTATCATCGACTATATGAAGACTGCTGGAATCACATTGACTTTGGATGCCAAGGATTTTCTGTTGAAGTGTCAGAATCCTGATGGAGGTTGGGGAGGCAATCGTGGTGTTCCTTCGAAAGTGACACTCACAGCTAAGGCTATCGGTGCTTTACGCCATTTCCTTCCTGAGACAGATGAGGCTATCCGTCGTGCTGTTGACTATCTCTATGGCCGATATGAGTCAGGTACGCTATATAGTCGCGAACCTATCGGACTCTATTTCTCACGTCTATGGTACTCTGAAGACTTGTATAACCCAATATATCTTCTCACGGCTCTTCGCCCCATGTTATGAAAATGAAGAAAAAAAGTCATTATATCACAATTGCCGTCATTGCCTTCTGGACCGTTGTTCTGATTGGTTGGCACTTATATGACCCTAGTTCCCGATTCGTTAAGTTCGAACCGGGAGCTGATAAGCGTCCTGTGGGCAGTGCGCGTAAGGCAGATGACGTGGTGATAGGCGAGTTCTTTATGAAGTACGATGCCACTTTCACGGAAGGCATGAAAGACCAATGGTCAGGATTTAGGGGGAAAGACAGGACTAATATTGTAAGCCATGCCGTTCCTATAAAGTTAGCGGAAGGAAATTTTAAGGAGCTATGGACTGTTGAGACAGGTGAGGGGCATGCTGCTCCTGCTGTATGGAAAGGACGCGTCTATATGCTTGACTATAATGAGCAGCTTTCCAGCGATGCCCTTAGATGCTTCGACTTGAAGACGGGAGCAGAGCTATGGCGACGTTGGTATCGAGTTCCGATGAAGCGTAATCACGGATTCAGCCGTACCATACCTGCGGTAACGGAGGATGGCAAGGTGATGACCGTCGGACCTGAAGGACATGTAATGTGCTGCAATGGTGAGACAGGCGATTTACTATGGACGCTGGATCTCAAAAAAAGGTTCTCTACGGAAGTCCCATTCTGGTATGCAGGTCAGTGTCCTCTGATTGTGGGCGATGAACTTGTCGTAGCTCCTGCTGGAACAGACACGCTGATGGTAGGTCTCGATGTGGCAACAGGATCTGTACGTTGGGCAACTTCCAATGAAAAAAAGTTGAAAATGTCGCATTCATCGGTGATGCCGATGACTTTGGGTGGTAAATTAACTTTAGTATATGCCGGCATTGGTGGTGTTTGTGGCGTTTCTGCAGAAGGGGCTGACAAAGGTAAGATGCTTTGGTTTACTAACCAGTGGCAGCCTAGTGTCATTGCACCGTCACCGCTACAACTCAGCAGCAATCAGATATTCCTTGTGGCGGGGTATGGTGCAGGAGGCGCATTGCTGCAAGTGGATAGGGCAGGTAACGGTTGGCAGGCAAAGGTTGTTGACCAGTATAAGGCAGACAAGGGTATGAGTAGTGAGCAGCAAACCCCGATACTATACAAAGGTAATGTCATAATCATTCTACCAAAAGACGGAGGAGGAATGCGAGAGCGCGTGTGTATCTATCAGCCTACGGATTTGCATCGAACCGTATGGACATCAGCCAGTGACGAGCGTTTTGGCTTAGGCCCTTATATCGTCATAGACGGATATCTCTTTGCTTTGAAAGAAGACGGACAACTGTTCGTGTATGAAATAAAAGGCAAGGAGATGAAATTGAGGAATAGGCAAAGCGTCATCAAAGATGGAGCAGACGCATGGGGACCGATGGCATACGCTGACGGAATGCTGTTGCTACGTGATGCCAAGACGTTGAAATGTTTTAAGATAACCCAAAATTAGAATATATGGAGAAAGAACAGAACAATATGTCACGACGCAGGTTTCTGCAAGTGGGAGGTTCTATCATGCTGGGAGCAGCCTTTGCCGGTGTGATGGGGCGCAGTCTGTGGAAAATGCTGACCAATCCTGCTGATATATTCTATGATGGCAAGGAGGCGAAGCGCATGAAGGATGAACTGGAGCGCGTGCAGTTCGTATCGCCTTACCGTCGTACGTTTGGTTTTGTGGTACCCGATGAAATCACGGCAATTGAACTGATTGGCAATCAGATAGTGGTGGGCACGTCGAATAACATATATAGATACGGCATAAACGGAGAGTTGCAGGGCAATTTTTCTGTGCGTAGCGGCTTACGTGATGTGGCAGTCTATAATGACAAACTCTATCTCCTTTTTCCATCGAGAATTGAGGTGTATGACAGACAGGGGGAGGCTATTCAGGAATGGGAGGCATGTAGTGATGATGCCGACTATTGCCAGCTTACGGTATTGAAAGACGGTGTTTTTGTAACCGATGCAGCAGCGAAGAATATATGTCAGTATAAGCTTGACGGCACGTTGGCACGATTCATAAAGAGTCCTAACGGTTTCGTAGTGCCCAGCTATTCGTTTGGCATAACAAACATTAATGGTCATGTGTTCTGTAGTAATCCAGGTCGTCATATAGTGGAGCAATACACGGTCAATGGTGAATATGTGGCATCGTTTGGAAAGTCAGGCATGGGCGCTGGAGAGTTCAGCGGTTGCTGTAATCCAGTGCAGATCATAGCAACGGAAAAAGGAGAGTTGCTTACGAGTGAGAAAGGATTGCCTCGTATCAGTTGCTACGGAAGCGATGGCACGTTCCATAGTATTCTGCTCGATGACAAGGCATTGGGAGGTGGACATTCGGCATACGATATGTGCATTATTGGTGATAAGCTTATCGTGGCAGGAGGCAATAAAATTTCGGTGTTTCAGTATGATGCCCGCCATTCAGCGCAAACGCTTTGTGGGTCTTGTACTATAGAATGTCCGATGAAAGTGGTTAGTTAAGGAGTTATGGAAGAGAATGATAAGAAACTAAATAGCCCAATGGCTCGACGCGAGTTTCTGCGAAAGTGTAGTGCAATGCTGACAGGAGCCTCGTTGGTTGCTGTTGGTGGAGTATTGACTTCGAAGGCATCTGTCAGGGAAGGTGAGATGATGTGGCAGATAGATCCGGAGAAATGCCTGCAATGCGGAAGATGTGCAACTGATTGTGTACTGCCAGTATCAGCGGTTAAATGCTTCCATGCTAATCAGGTGTGCGGCTATTGTGACCTCTGTGGAGGCTATTACAGAGCTAACGTGAAGGAACTGAACACGGCAGCTGAGAATATGATGTGCCCTACAGGAGCCATTACGCGATTGTTTGTAGAAGAGCCATATTTTGAATATACCATTGATGAGAATCTCTGCAATGGCTGTGGCAAATGCGTAAAGGGCTGTACATCGTTTGGCAACGGTTCACTCTTCTTGCAGATTCAGCAGGAGCTGTGTCTTAATTGCAATGAGTGTAAGATATCAAAGGTATGTGTTTCGGGTGCCATCCAGCGCGTGCCTGTCAGTCAGGGCTATAAACTGAAAGATCATGCATAGAATATTAGGTGTAGCGCGATTTCCGAAACCCGATTTCACTTCGGGATATCAGTATCCGGAGATTATCCATGGAATGCCGTGGGAGACATTCTGGTCATGGCTCGATGTGGTACTGCTTCTGGGTATGATGAGTCTTGTTGCTTGGGCTGTACATCGTAAGCCGAGCAGGAGAATTCTCTTTTCCGTTAGTATCGTGTCGGTGCTGTATTTCGGATTCTTCCGCACAGGGTGTGTATGTAGTGTTGGGTCGATACAGAATGTAGTGTTGGCTTTGGCAGACAGCAGCTATAAGTTACCTTTCGTGGTGCTATTGATGTTTCTGTTACCCTTGGTGTTCACCTTGTTCTTCGGACGAGTGTTCTGTGCAGGAGTCTGTCCGATGGGAGCCTTGCAGGAACTGGTCAATGTGCGCAATTTCCGTATATCACGTGCCGTGGCATCAGCATTGAGTTTCTTTCCCTGGATATATTTAGGCTTTGCCATCCTCTATGCTGCTACACGTAGTCAGTTCATAATCTGCCGCTTTGATCCTTTCATACCTATTTTCCGTCTGAGTGGCGATGTGGGAATGATAGTCTTTGGAGTGTCGCTGTTGGTGCTTGCCGTGTTCGTGGGACGACCTTTCTGTCGATTCCTATGTCCTTACGGAGCTATTCTCGGCGTTGTAAGCAATGTTGCATTGAAGCGTGTGGAAGTAACGAAGAAGCCATGCATCAACTGTGCGCTTTGTCATAATGCCTGTCCGGTAGATGCTATTCGTGAACCGTATGCCAACAAAGGAGGTGAGAATCGCATGACGGGAGTACGTCGTGTGTTACTTTATATAGTCCTGCTACCTATGCTCACTATTGGTGGTGGCTGGCTATTATCGAGTCAGAGCGATACGTTGAGCATTGCCCATCGTGATGTATATCTCTACACCTTGTTACAACGAGAAACTGATAGCGATATTATGCCAGCTGAGGTAGAAGCCTTTCACGAGATGGGACGTTCGATGAAGGATTTGGAGGCATCGGTAGTCAGTGTGCGTGAGAGTTACAACCGTTGGGCATGGTTGACAGGTGCCCTTATCGGTTTTGTACTTGGTTGCAAGCTTATCCGTCTCTCCGTGAAACGAACGCGAAGGACCTATGAGATAGAACCGTCTGTCTGTGTGGCTTGCGGTAAATGCTTTGAATATTGTCCACAAAACATAGCTGTAAAAGATGAAAAGAAACGTATATAGGAATATAGCTTTGGTAACTGCTATTTTCGCCCTCGTACTATTGGTGATGATGGGAGTGAGTTGGGTGCAGATGCGTCAGGTCACTCCGCTTCAGACAGAGGTGATGGAAACGCTAAAGCAATTGAATGAGAGTAATACGGAAAATGCGGAATTGGCAGAACAGATACGTCAGCTCGATCTGCTCTCTCGAAAGGCGTACTTCACACAGGAAACTCACCTCAAGATAGGTGCATGGATTCTCTGTGCTATGGCAGTAGTCATAGGTCTGAGTCTGCGTATGTATTTCAAGGACACGAAGAACCTCCCAGAAAAAGAGCTCGACCCTATTGATGAGTGGATGATAAAATGCAATGCCCGCAAATATATCGGGTATGGGATGCTTGGTGTTGGGTGTTTAGTGTTGGTTTTTGCCGTGTTTACCTCAGGTACGCTACGAGGCTGGATAAATGGAATGCGTAATACGTTGGCAGCAAATGATTCTGTTGCTGCAGATACTACGAGTACCGCATTGATGTCAGGAACGACGGTAGCCGATACGCAGAAAGTTGATAGTGCGCTTGTGGCAGATACAGAGGAGCCTGCAGACACCTTCCCTATTCCAAAGCTCACCTCCAACGCTTTCCGAGGCAATAACTCTTCTGGTCATTCCTCAGCACGTAATATTCCCACGTCGTGGAATCTGAAGAATGGCAAGAACATATTATGGCAGAAAGCCATTCCTAAGCATGGTTATAACTCACCAGTTGTCAATGGTCGTAATATCTTCCTGACAGGAGCAGACAAAAAGTCGCGTGAGCTTTATTGCTTCGACCTATGGACGGGAGAGTTGCGCTGGACGGTGAAGGCTGACGGAATTAGCGGTTCACCATCGTCAATGCCTAATGTGACAGCAGACACGGGACTTGCAGCTTCCACTGTAGCCACCAACGGAAAGCAGGTATGTGCCATCTTTGCCACAGGCGATGTGATATGTGCCGATATGGACGGTAAGCGACTATGGGCAAAGAATCTTGGAGTGCCTGAGAACCATTACGGCTTTGCATCATCATTGCTCATGTATGGTAACGAACTGATTATTCAGTACGACAATAATTCGAATGCCAAGCTGATAGCACTCAGCACGATTAATGGAAATCAGTTGTGGAGCAAGTCCCGTAAGGACAAGATAGCGTGGAGTTCACCTATCATTGCTAAGGCATCTGGTCAGCAAGCAGTCATTGTGATGGGAAATCCTGCTATTACAGCTTATAATGTTTCGAATGGTTCTGAGCTTTGGCGTGTGGAGTGCATGAGCGGAGAGGTAGGCAGTAGTCCATGTGCATCCAATGGTATTATTTTTGGTGCAAGCGAGTATGCCACCTGCATAGCTATCAATGCTGCAACAGGAGAGAAACTATGGGAAGCAGGCGACTGTCTGCCAGAGTGTTCCAGTCCTGTAGCTACAAAAGATATGCTTTATGTAGCTACGAGTTATGGAGCAGTATGTGCTTACGATGCAAAGGATGGCAAGGTTGTGAAGCAGCATGAACTTTCCACACCATTCTATTCATCGCCTGTCATTGCTGACGGAAAGATATGGTTGTTCAGTAATAGTGGTAAGTGCTATATCTTCTCCACAGGCAAGGACTTCAAACTTATAACCAGTTTTGAGACTGGCGAAAAGACATTTGCTACCCCAGCCTTTACCGATAATATGATGGTTGTGCGAACGGATAAGAGTCTTTATGTAGTAAAGAAGAAATCATAGTGGTATGACTTGCGAAAATTGTAACATTACTTCACCAGAGGAGGCTCGAGAGGCTATCCGTAATAGGACTGATGCCGTCATTGAGAGGATAGGTAAGGGGCGTGAGCATATAATCCCATTGTTACAGGCCTTGCAGACGGAGTTCAGCTATCTGCCTTCTGATGCCTTGGAACGTGTATATGAGACTACGGATATTGACCGAGCACAGGCCATTTCCGTAGCAACGTTCTATGCCCAGTTTCGAATGATTCCATATGGTAAGCATACCATCCGCGTTTGCTGTGGCACTGCCTGTCATGTGAAAGGAGCTAATACCGTGTATGATGCTTTCCGACGCGAACTGAACATGAGCGAGGACACTATCACTACTGATGACCAGCGATACTCAATAGAGAAGATTGCCTGTTTGGGTTGCTGTGCGCTGGCTCCTGTGGTGCAGATTGATAATAAAATCTTCGGTCATGTGCAGCCGGGACGTGTTAATGAGGTTTTGGCGGAGTTCGAGCGTACGACGGCTGATTCTGATGAAGCTGATAAAGCCGAGGGCAGGAAAGCGGTTCAGGGCGAGGTTCGTATCGGTATGGAGAACTGTTGTCAGGCAAGTGGTACTGCCGAGGTGCGCGAGGCTGTTGAACAGGCTTGCCGTGAATTGGGCATCAACGTGTCACTCAAGCCAGTGTCGTGTGTAGGTGCCTGTAACCTTGTACCTCTTATCGATGTTGCTATGCCTGATGGCAAGATTACACGCTATCCCAACATACGTCCGGAGGAGGTGAAGGAGGTATTGTTGCATCATTTCCGTCCTGCATCTCGTTTGCTTCGTCTTCGCAATGCCCTGTTAAATCAGGTAGATACATTCCATACCGATCAGACTTGGGATAACATCGTCTATCAGAGTGACACACAACGTAACGAGAACATAAATACCTTCCTTGAAGGGCAGCACCGCATTTCTACAGAAGGCTATGGTCAGATGAATCCCCTTGATATTGACGAATACATTATTAGAGATGGGTTTGAAGGATTGCGCAAGGCTCTGACTATGGATAGGGAAGCCTTGATAGATGAGGTTCTAAAAAGCGGTATTCGTGGACGTGGTGGCGGTGGTTTCCCGTCAGGACGCAAATGGCAGATTGTATCGGGTGAGAAGGATCAGGAAAAGTACGTCATCTGCAATGGTGATGAGGGCGACCCAGGTGCTTTCATGGATCGTATCCTTTTGGAGAGTTATCCATTGCGCGTAATCGAGGGCTTGGTGATTGCTGCATATGCCGTGGGTGCGCGTAAGGCTATATTATATATTCGTGCTGAATATCCGCAGGCTGTGATTCGTATTCGTCGTGCATTGGAGATGTGCAGTGAACGTGGATTTGTAGGAGAAAAAATACTAGGCACGGATTTCTCTGTTGATGTAAGAATCTTTGAGGGTGCAGGTGCTTTCGTATGCGGTGAGGAAACGGCATTGATAGCATCAATAGAAGGTAAGCGTGGATTCCCACATCTGCGTCCTCCTTATCCTGCACAGCGTGGATTGTTCGGACATCCTACTCTGATAAACAACGTAGAAACGCTTAGCCAGATACCGTTTATCGTAAGTCGTGGGGCTGATGTATATCGGGAAGTAGGTACGGAGAACAGCAAGGGAACGAAGGTGTTTGCCTTGGCAGGAAAGGTGCGTCATGGCGGACTTATCGAAGTGCCTATGGGTATTACGTTGCGACAGATTGTGGAGCGTATAGGCGGTGGCATGGAGAATGGTGAGAAACTGAAGGCGGTACAGACAGGCGGTCCTTCCGGAGGTTGTATCCCTGCCGAGCTTTGCGATGTAGCTGTTGACTTCGATGCCCTCAACGAGATGGGGGCTATCATGGGGTCGGGTGGTCTCGTGGTGTTGAGCGAGAGCGACTGCATGGTGGATGTGGCGCGTTATTTCCTTAACTTCATATCTGGTGAGAGTTGTGGCAAATGCACGTTCTGTAGGGTGGGTGCCAAGAGGATGTTGGACATCCTTGACCGTCTTGCATCGGGCAAGGGCACAATGACCGATATTGATAATCTGGAGGTATTGGCAAATGCAGTGAAGAAAGCCGCGCTCTGCGGATTGGGGAAAACAGCACCGAATCCTGTCCTATCCACTCTCCGACATTTCCGTAAGGAGTATGAGGAGCATGTGCAGGGTATTTGCCGTACTGGCAGTTGCAAGCAGATGGTGACGCTTACTGTAACCGACGATTGTATCGGTTGTACTAAATGTGCTCGTTGCTGTCCTGCTGATGCCATTCCTTTCGCGCCATATGAGAAGCATACTATTGATACGGAGCGTTGCACTCTCTGCGGATTGTGCATAGACGAATGTGACTTTAATGCCATTAAGTATGAGAATAAGCGTAAATAACAAGGATATATCGGTCAGCGGTCAGCGCCCTCTTATTGAGGAACTGCGAGACATGGGCATTATGGTGCCTTCAATGTGCTATGCGGAAGGAAAAGAGCATCAGCCTTCGTGCATGGTGTGTATGGTGAAGGATGTCAGGACAGGACAAATGATACCTTCTTGCTCCACAATGCCATACGAAGGGATGCAGATAGAGACTGATAGTGATGAAGTAAAGGAACTGCGTCGCCTATCTCTGGAACTGCTGTTGAGTGACCATCGTGCTGATTGCGAGGGACCATGCACGATAGTATGTCAGCGTGGCATAGATGTAGCAGGTGTAATCAATCTCTATGATCTTGGCAGACTGGATGAGGCTCGTGAATTGTTGGGCGGTGTGTCATGTGAAGGTTGTAAGGCTCCGTGCGAGAAAGCATGTAGGCGTTCAACCGTTGACGAGGGTGTAAAGATTAGGGAGATTCTCTCCACACTAAACACTAAACCCTTAACTCTAAACTCTCAATCCTCCCCTCTCAACTCTCAACTCTCAACACCAACCTCTAAATTCAACAGCCGCTTAGGTCGTTTCACAGATAAGGAGAAACTGCGTTTGAAGGAAATTTATACGCAGCCGAGCCATTGTCTGCATTGTGCCTGTGACGGTAAGGAAAAATGCAAGTTGCGTAAGTATGCCACGGAGGCAAACATCAAGGTTACTCGATATGGATTGCAGTCTTCGCTATCTGTAAAGGAACAGATTCCTGTTACTGGGCGTTTGGTTTACGAACCTGCCAAGTGCATTCGTTGCGGACTTTGTGTGTATAATACTAATGACGGCTTTACATTTGAACGCCGTGGCTTTGATATGCGTGTGGTTATTCCAGAGGAGAGCAAGAAGCATATTAGCGATAGGATTGCAGAACTCTGTCCTACTGGTGCCCTCGTTCTGAAACTTCTGCTGCCGTTACTGGTTCTGCTCACAGGCTGTCGCTCTTTGCCTGAGAGTATGTCGGTAAGTGCTGAACTGCCTGAACATCCAAAGTTGTTGTGGGAACATCGTCATAGCGTAAGGACGGTGGCTTCGCCTGTTGCATATAACGGCATGATACTCACTTGCGACAAGCACGGACAGATGGTGGGGCTCGATGAGGAAACAGGTGAACAACGGCTTAGCCTTGCACTTGGTTCTGATATGGAGGCCTCGTTTACAATAGAGGATTCTACGCTCTATGTTGGAATGCTTGACGGTAAAGTGCGTTCTCTGTCTTTGCCTGACGGTTCAGAGCGATGGAGCTTTGCCACAGAAGGGCAGATTTTGGCGAAACCAACTTTAACCTCTAACCCCTCCCCTTCAGCCCTCTTCATAGGCAGCTACGATAATTACATGTACACGCTCTCACCTTTGACGGGTAAACTCATCAATCGGGTAGAAACAGGCAATTATATCAATGGTGCTGCTGTGCTTTGGAAGGATTATGTCCTCTTCGGAGGCTGCGATTCATGGGTACGTATTGTTGACGGAACAACTGGAATTCTTGCTGATTCACTAAAATTAGATGCCTATATCCCTGCCTCTCCTGTGGTTGATGGGGATAATGTGTATGTGGCTGATTATCGTGGCGATGTATATGAACTGACCCTTGCCGATGGAGGTCGCATAACGAACCATCGGAAGTTGCTTTCAGCTGCGGAGGATGATGGTGGAATGCTTTCCGTACCTGTTGTTACTGAGGATGCACTCTATCTATTGACAACTGACCGCCGTTTGATGTGTCTCGATCGCAAGGAAGGAAAGGAGAAATGGTATGCCTTGCTTAAAGGTGATGCGGGTGAGTGTAGTCCTATATTGGTGGATAACCGTCTGCTGGTATGTACCAAGACAGGTATTGTCAGCATTCATGAAGTTTCTACAGGAAGGCAGCTTTGGGAATATGAAACAGGAGAACAAATCATAGCGCAACCGCTTGTTATAGGTTCGCATTTTTACATACAAACTGCACGTGGCACCTTGCTGTGCTTCGGAGAACGTGAAGAGTGAATAATGAATAGTGAATAGTGAATTTATCACTAATCTCTAAACTTTCAACTCTAAACTCTCAACCCTCAACCCTCAACTCTAAACTTTAATATGGCATATATCGAACTGAACAATATACAAAAGAGCTTTGCCGATGGCAATGGCGGGCAGCGCATTGTGCTCGACGAACTTAGTTTGGAAGTAGAACCGGGTGCCTTTGTGGCTGTGACTGGCGTATCAGGTACAGGCAAGACCACATTGCTGAATGTGCTTGGAACACTTCTGAAGCCTGATGGTGGTACCTATCTGTTAGGCGAAGAGCAGATACCATACGATGATGAAGCAAGGCTGTTGCAGATTCGTAATCGTCAGATTGGATTTATGTTTCAGGATTACCGTCTCCTGCCTCAGTTCACGGCATTGCAGAATATCCTGTTACCTACATTGGCAATCCATAGGAAACCTACAACGGAGGAAACGCAGTGGGCTATGCAGCTTGCACAACAAATGGGTATAAGCGATATTCTGCAACAATTGCCAGAAACACTATCTGGAGGAGAGAAAAGTCGTGTAGCCCTATGTCGTGCCCTTATTATGCGTCCTAAACTGCTCTTGGCAGATGAGCCTACAGGACAGCTTGACAGTCAGCATGCCAAGGAGGTTGGACAGTTGCTAAGGCACGTAAACACTCAGATGGGCATGACCATTATCCTTGTTACCCACTCTGAGGAATTGGCTTCCATTGCCGATAAACGTTATGTGCTTAAGGAGGGAAAAGCGTTTAGTGTCCAACCCTCACCTCTAACCTTTAGCCATTAGACATAAAAATGAAAAGAAGTCGTTCATATTACAAAAAGTTCTATCGGCTCGTTGCTGTGGCTATCGCAGTAATGACAGCCGTGCTGACGGGCAGTCTCGTTTTAGGCGATTCTGTGCGTGGCTCTCTGATGGAACGTGTCAGCGAACGACTTGGAAACTCAGAAACAATAATCCAGACAGGCACAGGTTTTCTGAGCGATTCCATTCTTAACAACGAAATTCTATCAGATGCCAAAGGCTATCTGCTTTCCGAAGGCTTCATTTCTTCTGAAGGCAAGATGATTCCTGTCATGGTTTGGGGTACCGACAATGATTCCCTGAATTATGATGAGGCTACTCTAAACCCTCAACTCTCAACTCTGATCTCTAACCCCTCCCCTCTAACCCCTAACCCCATTGTCCTTCATCTCCCCTCAAACAATCTCGTTGGTTCTAGTTCCCTTTTCATCTCCCAGAGTCATGCCACGCAGTTGCGACTCACCGTAAAGGGAATAAAGTCGGCTCAGGATGGGGGAAACATATTGCTTCATAATGAGCAGGTACGTCCGCTTAACGTGTTTATCAACCGTCAGCAGTTGGCAGAGGCATTGGGAGTGAAGGGTAAGGTTAATGTCATCCTGTCACCAAACAATATTACTTCCGATACCTTCTACGGAGTATGGCGACCAGAAGATTCAGGACTGCAATTTAATAGTGACAGTATAGTTGGCATTGACCGTGTATTCCTGCCTCATAGCGTTGTGGAAACCCTCAACCCATCTACCCGCTATCTGGCTTATTTTGTCAACAGTCTCGGCACTATACCTTATTCGTTTGTTACGGCTACCGATAGGCTGAAAGGTGATGAGACCATACTGACTGACTATGCCGCCCAACGTATGAATGCTCATGTGGGCGATTCTGTCACTATGGAATATTATGTCTCACAAGGTGGATTGAAGAAATTACTGACACGCAGCCATCGTTTCCGTGTGAGTGGCATTGTTCCTATTAATGAGTTCCAGAAACAGGCAGATATGATAACTGCTGATTTTCCGGGACTATCGGGCGTTAAGCGTTGTACCGACTGGAATAGCGACCTGCCTATTGACATGAGCCGTATAACAAAGGCTGATGAGGACTATTGGACTGCATATCGACAGACTCCCAAGGCTCTTGTGAGCCTCGATGTCGTTGGAAAGGATTGGATCGGTTCTTATGGTGTTGCAACAAGGGTGATGTGTGATACTGCTCGTATGAAACTACTCACTCCGCAATCATTCGGTATAGCGGTGGTGCATCCTCGCATAGCAGCCCTGGATGCTGCGCAGAATGGCACAGACTTCGGTACGCTCTTCCTGGCTTTAGGCTTCTTCATCATTATCGCTGCAATATTGCTGATGCAGAACCCTCTTTCTGAGATGTATCAGTTGCGACGCCCTGAGATACAATTGCTCAATGCTTTGGGATTCAGCAAGCGTCAGGTGTTCCGAAGACTGTTCTCGGAGGCTGTACCTGTAGTGCTCGTATCTGCGCCCATAGGTGTATTATTGGGCTATGCCTACGCTGCTGTTATTCTCCAGCTTCTGGCAGGTCCGTGGAGTGGGGTAGTGCATACCGATGGTTTTGCCATACATGCAAATACCACGACGGTTGTTCTGTCTTTTATCCTCTCTGTCATCCTTGCCTTTGTTGTTCTTGCGCTTACTGTCAGGGGAGGTCAAAGGTCAAAGATCAAAGGTCGAAGTCGAAATAATCACTTGCTTCAGCTTGTTGAGCCTTGCGAAAAATTATCAATTATCAACTATCAATTATCAATTATAAAATACTTCCGCCACCAGCACCGTCTTTCGTTCATCACATTGGCATTAGGTGTTCTGACGGTGTTTGCCGTGGGAGTAAACCGTCCTGATTTTTCCCATTCTTCAGAATCTGCAACAGGCGGATATCAGTATTATGGTGAGAGTCGCATCCCTTTGCAGTATGACCTCAACACGGCAGCAGGTCGCAATCATCTGCATCTTGACAACCTGCCATCCAATCTCCGTTTCCTCCAGTTGCCAAAGCATACTGAGGATGAGGCAAGCTGCATGAATCTGAATCATGTCGAGAAACCTTCAGTCTTTGGTATGTCTCTCGAAGATATGAAGGCATTCGGAATAAATATCTCGGAAGTAGAAGGTGTAAAGTATAAAGTAGATAGTGTAAAGTGGAACTGCGAAGCTGATGAGCTTGCGAATAAAGAAGAAAGTAAATGCACGATTCCCATCGCCGTTGATTCTGATGCTTTGCTTTGGAGTATGATGAAGAAGGTGGGTGATACGCTTACCTATCACGCAAGTGACGGACGTAAGGTTAATGTCGTTATAGCAGCCGAATATCCTACAGGCATATTCCATGGAAATGCCATTATGCCTATCGACTGTTTCCGTCAGCTCTGGCCCGATGAAATGGGCAGTCGTGTGGTATTGGTAAAGGAAGATGGTCAAAAGTCGAAGGTCGAAGGTTCTAACCCATCCCCTCTAACCCCTAACCCCTCAACCCTAACCTCCACTCTCACCACTTCGCTCTCCGACTACGGCTTCACCCTTATCCCATCCGTAGAGCGTCTACTTCATTTCTTCGAAGTGACTGATACCTATCTCCGTATCTTCCTCTCCCTCGGATTACTCGGTCTGATGCTCGGTTTGGTCAGTCTGCTAATCGTCATCCGTAAGAATCTGGTGGCACGTAGTGAGGAGATACACCTGTACCACGCTTTAGGTTTCCCTACAGCTACCATAGTGCGTATGTTCCGATGCGAACAGCTCATCGTGCCTCTGCTTGCTATAATTACAGGTGCGGGAGTGTGTCTGTTGATTTCAGTCCTCCTTCCTACCTTCAGCTTCAGTCTTTCCACGTTCCTCCTATGCCTCTTGCCAATAATAGTATTTACATGCATAATCATATATATAAGTATAACTACAAAAACAATCAGACAATGCGAAACGTGTTAATCATGATGGCACTCGCTGTTAGTGCCTGCACATCAACGGCTCAGACGCAGTTCACCAAAGGTCCGAGTGTGAACGGATGGCGTGGAGCCCAGAACAATGGTTCCTATCCTGACAAGGGACTATTCAACCAGTGGCCTGCCGAGGGTCCTCATAAGATTTTCGAGGTAGAGGATGCCGGAAAGGGATATTCCTCTGCACAGGTGGTGGGCGACCGTATCTACCTCACCGGTCTCAATGATCAGGAAGACAAGGAAATGCTCAGCTGTTATCGTCTTGACGGTACAAAGGTATATTCTGTTGAATATGGCAATCGTTGGACTGGTTCTTATCCAGAGGTTCGTACCACCCCTACATATAGCGATGGCAACATCTACGTGATTAGTGGTATGGGCGAGGTTGTATGTATCAAAGCTGAGGATGGAAAGATAGTATGGTCTGTGAATGGTGGCGAGAAGTACAGCCGTAGCACAGGCATGTGGGGCACAAGTGAGTGTCCGCTGGTGTATGACGACAAGGTAATCTATACTCCTTGTGGCAATCAGACCACTATGGTTGCCCTCAATAAGTTCACAGGCGATGAGGTATGGAAGACTCGTGCCTTGAACAACAAGAGCGGCTATGTGTCACCTATCCTTATTGAATATAAGGGCAAGCGACAGATTATCAGCTCATCTGCTCTCACAGTCTTCGGTGTTAATCCAGAGACAGGTGAGATAGAATGGACCTTCGATGATTGGGGACCAAAGCACTATGGCAATTCAAGCCGTTTTGACAACATCGCCACCAATTCACCACTCTATCGTGATGGTAAGATATTCTTCTGTCATGGTTATGACATCAACGGTTTCCAGCTCCAGCTCGCTGATGATCTGAAGAGCGTTACCTGCGTATGGCGCACAGAGACTCTCGACACCCATCACGGCGGTTATGTACTCGTAGGCGACAATATCTACGGCTCTAACTGGATTAACAACAATGCAGGTAACTGGTGCTGCATAGACTGGAACACAGGTAAGACCAATTACGAAACCGCTTGGCAGGGAAAAGGCAAAGGCTCTATCATTACAGCCGATGGCAAGCTCTACTGCTATGACGAGCGTCGTGGTATGGTAGGACTTGTAAAGGCCGCACCTGATGCCTTCAACGTAGTAAGCGAGTTCCGTATTGTGAAGGGTAGCGGACCTTATTGGGCACATCCAACCATTGCCGATGGCATTCTCTACGTCCGTCATGCCGGAGCATTCTATGCTTATAAGATAAAGTAATCTATTATCCTAATAGTATCATAGATTTATTTGATTATATATGCCAGTTCTAAATAAACTTAGGACTGGTATATTTTTTTAACGTGAGCTCAATCACTTGCTTTAGCTTGATGAGCTTGCGAATAATTATCAATTAATATAGGGGGTGTCTCTAAAAAATGTTTGACCATTTGACCTAAAAAGGCTCTCGTGTCAAGCAAAAATACGGGAGAGGGGTAACGCATAGGATAATTGCAGGAGTTAAATGAACTAAATAATCGTGTAAAATTGCCTGATTCTCAGGAATAATTTGTAACTTTGCCCCGCAAAAAGAAAGGGGTATAGGTTCACATAACCACCTATTATTTATATCTTTAGGTCAGAAACAAATAAAATTTATATATGAAGACAAACTAATATTCCTGTTCAGCATACTCCTTAGCATGTTGGCAACAAACGCATCGGCTTACGACTTTGCAGTAAAGAATGCCAAAGGCGTAATGATTTATTACAACTACATCAATAACAAAAAAGAGGCGGAAGTTACCTATAAAGAGAATAACAAAGCCAGTTATAGTGGCTCGATAGCTATACCGAAAGAAATCACCTACAACAATATAACTCTTAAGGTGACAAAGATAGGAAACGAAGCCTTCTGGGACTGCAACAAAGTGACCTCCGTCACTATTCCAAACAGCGTAACGAGCATAGGATGGGGCGCTTTCGCATATTGCAAAGAAATGACCTCAATCACTATTCCAAATAGCGTGACGACTATTGATGGCCATGCTTTTAAGTGTTGCAAGAGTTTGACATCTCTCCCAATTCCAAACAATTTGAAGATTATAAAAGATGAAGTTTTCAGAGGTTGCGACAAAGTGACCTCCGTCACTATCCCTAACAGCGTGACGAACATAGAGAACGAAGCCTTTTGGGGATGTATTTAGAGTCCTCTAAACAACCATAAACAATGAAAAGTACATAGAGATAAACCTCTGTATATCAACTACTTTTAGATTTTAACACTTCGGACTTGCTTTTTGGTAGTTCTCAAAAATTCGCTTACCTTTGCAACGCATTTCTACCGCGGAGAATTTTGAGGGCTTTTATTTTGCCATCTCGTGGACAGGGTTGACAAAGGTTGACAAGAGTGTACAA
>CADBXL010000034.1 GCA_902798615.1 uncultured Bacteroidales bacterium
TATTAACTATTAATTATTTTTTTTTCACTAATTATCGGCATCCGTTGTTACTCCGACTCCCTCCCTATGGGGGAGGGCGGGGGGAGAGGCAACCACCTCTTATATCTTCGAGAACGTCAGACTTCCTAATGCGTTTCCTATAATCATTATCAGAAGATTAAGCGAGAAACCAAGCGGAAGTTCAACTATACGCTCAGAGATATGGGCAAAGCCGTCTCTTGCTATCCACATCCAGAAATAGCCGTAATTGGCTATACAATGTTCAAAGCCACAGAGGATGAAAAACATTATAGGCATGATGACCGTTAGCGGATTGCTCGTCTTTCTCCAGCCATTCACCGCCAGATACATCATAGCTCCACAACCCCATGAAAGGTATAAGGCACTAAACCACGATTGCTCCACCTTCGTCTTCACCATAGCATCAACGGCTGAGAGGTCGAGCCTCGAAGCATTCGCAAGACTACATACAAGAGCTATGCCAATAAAATTCATGATGATGATTGGCAGCATTCCACCGACAGGTTTCCAAAAATCACAAACGCCCTCAACATATCCTATCCTACCCGTATAGAGAGGATATCCCTTGATAAGAATGCTGAGAAGACCGAGCGAAAAAAGGAATGAGCCAAGTATATGACTCTCGCTGACAACATACACAAGGTCGCCCATACCTATGAGCGTTCCCGCAAGCAACGATTGTATATAGAAGTCTTTTGTTTCTTTTACCATATTTTATACTTAAATTTTTAATAGGGCAAAGATACGTATTTTTCGGGAATAAAATGATTATTTTAAGAAAAATAAGGCATTTGATTAGGATTTTTTATGCTAAAACTTGTTTTATATGCAATTTTTGTTTACTTTTGTTGTGAAATTTCAGCATTTGGCTGACTAATATTAAAATCCTGAAAAATGAGCAACCAAAGTCAAGGCATCTATGATGCACGCAGTCTCGGCAGGCCTAAGTTCACAAGTCTCATCGGACTTATACCAGCTGTTACAATCGGTGGTGTGAGCCTTATCCTTTATAGTATGATTTCAGCCGTAGGTGTCCGTAATCTCGTAGAGACATCCGTTGATTTCTCTTCATCAAGAAAGGAGAAACCTAAGAATAAAGAGTAGAGTGTAAAGTAGAAAATCAAATAACTATGAAAGTAATTAATCTTGGAGCCAAGAACTCCGTTCTCAACAAGTTCATGGCTGAACTTCGTGATGAAAATATTCAAAAAAATCGTATGCATTTTCGCAATAACATAAAGCGAATAGGTCATATAGAGGCATACGAAATCAGCAAGTTACTTGACTATAGCAATAAGACCATCAATACACCTCTCGCCCCATGCGAGATGAGTACATATGATAACGAAATAGTACTGGCAACAGTATTTCGTGCGGGATTACCATTACACGAAGCATTCCTTGACGTGTTTGATGATGCAGGCAACGGTTTCCTCTCCGCCTATCGTTATTATTTAGACAAGGAATGTACAAAGATTGGCGTAAAGATTGAATATATGGCAACTCCAGACCTATCACAAAAGACTCTCATAATCGTTGACCCGATGCTTGCTACAGGTGAGAGTATGGAACTCGCCTACAAAGCTTTCTGTACTAAGGGAAATCCCAAGCAACTTATCATGGCATGTGTAATTGCAAGCAAACAAGGCGTTGAACATCTGAAGAAAATGTTCCCTGACGATAATGTCGTTCTTTTCTGCGGAGCTATCGACCCTATCCTCAATGATCATAAATACATCGTTCCTGGTCTTGGTGATGCAGGAGACTTGATGTATGGCGAAAAGATATAAGTATTGAAAGAAAAAAGGTATGAATTTCTTAGAAGAGAAAATACTTGCCGATGGATGTATCAGACAAGGCAATATATTAAAGGTTGATAATTTTATCAATCATCAGATTGACATTAGCATCATACGCAAAATAGCGCAGGAGTTCAAGCATAGGTTCAAAGATGAAGAAGTGACAAAAATCCTAACAATAGAGGCCAGCGGAATTGCCATTGCCGTACTTCTTGCAGACCTATATGGCGTACCTGCGATATTTGCGAAGAAAGGTGGGAGTGCCAACTGTACAGACGACAAATACACATCCCACGCTTTTTCATTCACACACAAGAAAACAGAATCTGTCTTCGTATCCAAACCATACCTGCTTTCCAATGACAAAGTACTCATTGTTGACGATTTCCTTGCCGAAGGACAGGCCATGAATGCTCTTATTGATATTGTTCACCAAGCTGGTGCTATTGTGGTAGGATGTGGCGTAGCCATAGAGAAAGGCTTTCAGAAAGGTGGCAGAGAACTACGAGAGCAAGGCTATCACGTAGAGCCTATTGCCATAGTTGATGAAATGGATTATGAGAAAGGGACAATAACATTTAGAAATTAAAAAGTAAAAAGGTAAAAAGCGTGATTACTTTTTACCTTTTTACCTTTTTACTTTTTTACTTAAACTGCAAGCTATTCACCACGCATATTGACTTTTCCTTAGTTGGTGAATTGAACACCAGGAAAAGCGCATGCTTGCCGTTGTAGTTCTTTAAGTTAGGAACTGCAACTGACACGTTTACAGGCTTCTTATCAGTCTGTGGCTCTACAGCGAATGTTCCAATTTTCACACCACCATCTGTTTCATCAGGACGGTCTATGTACACATCAATAGTACCGCCTACACCCTCTTTGGTAATGTCAAGGAGAAGTTGGAGATTATCCTTGCCAAAAGTCTTCTGGAAGTTGAAATACTTATAACCGACAACAGAACCTGACGTATTATTCACCATCTCGCACTTATTGATTGACTCGTCATAAGGGCTCTTCTTTCCATCATACTTAATACGGTTGATATTGGTATGCGAACCATAATAGGTTACGTTAGGATAAACCTGTACGGCTTGCTTTGGACCTGTGTAATAGCAGGCAATACCAGCCGGATATTTCTTGTATGGATCAAGTCCTTCTGTGCAGAATCCCTCAGAAGTAAATTCTGCCTCTGAGATTCTCACATATCCATCCTTACCTTCCTGTACCTCTACATTTATAGGAGCCACCATAGCCTGACGAGAGTATTCCGAAGTACCTGCCTGACGATGATAGAACACCCACCACTCGCCGTTTATCTCACAAATACTGCCATGAGTATTTCCACTAGGACAAGCTGTTGCTACAACCGTACCATCTGAAAGTCTCTCCCTTCCACGACCATCAATAATCGTACCACCATAAGTCCAAGGACCTAGAGGATTGTTGCTGTAGCAATATGCAAGGGTATAGTTTGTTGTTGGAAGTCCGAACTCACCTTCATTAGTGAAACGGCTATAAATAAACACATACTTATCCTTTATCTTACGGATAGAAGAAGCCTCGAAGAAACGGTACAGATGATCCTGCTTGTGGCCAGGAATCATATCTTCTATTATCTTCGTTCCTGGCTTTACCGTTGACATCGTCATTGGATCAAGTTCTGCGGCATACGAACGCTCGAAGCCCCAATAACCATATACTCTACCGTCATCATCAACAAAGCAGGCAGGATCAAAAGCAAATGGACCTACTGTAGAATCTGCAACCTCCTTACTCCAGTTTACTGGTACGAAAGGACCGTCAGGCCTATCCGACTTCGCAACAAGGCTATTACGTTTGTCATGCTGCACGTTAGGATAGAGATAATACGTTTTTTTGCCGTTAGCATCCGTAACAACCGTAACATCAGGAGCATAGAGTACATCCCCTACCCCGTCAGGATTCAGTTTCTTTCCTTTGGAATCTGTCTTAGATTCAAAGATAATTCCATCATATCGCCAGTTAGTAAGGTCATCTACAGGAGCAGACCATACCACCTGATCCCTACCGCAATAGTAATTAATAAGATTGTCATGTGAACCATAGACATACACGCGTTTCTTTCCTGGAACGTCAGGATCATCGAAAACGTATGGCTCACCATCAGGAATAAACTCCCAAAGAGGCAAATATGGATTCTGTGCTTTAGCAACATTAGTACCAGCACACATAGCCATCAACAATAAAGCCTTTGCTGACTTATTGAAATTGAAATTGAACATAATAATATTTAGTATAGTTATTTACAAAATGCCATGCAAAATTACTAAAACATAATCAAAACCTATGCAATTATACTTTTTTTAACAAGGCTCATCGTTCAAAAACAAAACTTTTATAGTAATTTTGTAGCGTTTTGTTTATAAACTTTGAATTATGATAAAGACAATTATATTCGATCTTGGAGGCGTACTTATTGATGTTGATATGCCATATTGCCTCAATAACATCAAAGCACTTGGAGTAGATGTAGATGCTCTTACCAAGTCTTCCGCAACAGCTCCAGCCTCTACTGTATGTGAAGGTATTACCATCTCTGGTGCCTTGCACGACTATCAGATAGGCAAGATTCCTACTGAGCAATTCTTGGCTATGCTTCAGGAACTGAGTACCCCTGGCACAACCCGTCAGCAAGTTCTCTACGCATGGAACTCTTGTTTACAGACACTACCAAAGTACAAGCTCGATTTCGTCAAGCAGCTTCGCAGCATGGGTTATACCACCTATCTGCTATCCAACACTAACGATGCACATTGGCAATATATCCTTGAAACAGCATTCCCCGAACCTGCAGAGAACTATTTCGACAAAACTTTTCTTTCTCAGGAAATGGGTATGGCAAAGCCTGACACGGAAATATATGCGGAAGTTCTTCGCCAGATAGGTACATCAGCAGACGAGTGTCTGTTCATAGACGATTCAAGCACCAATTGTAAGGCGGCAGAATCACTCGGTATTCATACCTACAATGCCCCAGTTCATACAGATTATAGGGAAGAAGTTATGAATATCTTAAATAGAAAAAATTCTCAATAGTTTATTAGTCATATACATAGTATGAAAGGCGAAGCTAAAACCTATCCATATTCAAGCATATGTTATAACAAGCAAAAAGCTCCCTTTTGGGAGCTTTTTTATTTAAACAACATCGTGAACCCGATAACTGCGGCAAATGTTGCGACTGCAACAATGAAGAGCAGAAGGATTGAATGATCGTTTTTATTCTCAGTCAATCTTTCGCTGATTGAAGGATCATCATCTTCTTCATCTATCCTTACCTTTCGCTTGGCATTCTTGTCAAGATTAAGAACAGCTAGTTTACAAGTCTGGCAGTCAGCCTTGTTGATATCGCATTTTCCGCAATTATTTAGTGATGTATGTTTATTTGTCATTATTAAAAATCAAAATTAACGCCTACTGCAAAAGCGTCGTTCTTACGCTCATAGACGTCTGTCTTTGTTATACCAGCAGATGGTTGTGTCTCAACCGTGCGCTTGTCATAGAAATTGTGCATATAGCCCAAATCTACACTTATCTTCTCTGTTACGTGGAGACGGACACCACACACAATCATATTGCTGCTAAGGTTGTGTACCATATCTGACAGATAGGCATCTGAGAGATCATAATGCGTATTCTGCCAACCTGCACTTACAGTAAGGAGCTTGGTCGCATCCCACTCAGCACCGAAGAGAACCTCACGAGTTCCACCGTCAATAAGATCCTGTTCATTATTGTATTTAACAGCATGAGTATCATCATAGAAATGATAGCCAGCATTCAGACGAACAGTCTCTATAGGAGAATACTGAACACCACAGGTGAAAGTACCTGGAATATCATCGCGAACATACTTATTCACTTTATCATTGAACTTATCAAGAGCTGGCTGTTCACTTGCAGCTTTGTTCATTTCAGATGAGTTCTCAAGATTCATTTTTGTGCGGAACTCATACTTTACAGCGAAATTCCATTGGTCATTAAGACGATAGTCAACACCAATTACAGGAGTAAAACCTACACAAGACTGTGTGGTAGTCATCTCCATATCCTCAGCCTTTGCATTAATACCGTCAAGAACAGCAGCTGTATAAGGAGCAGAAGCCGTCTGGTCAATAGAGGTGTACTTAATATTCTTTACATAACCAGTATATTTCGCGCTACCTATCATGGTCCTGAGTCCAGCAAAGACTGCGAGATTGTCTGTTACCTTATATCCTGCACCAACCTGAAAGCCATAATAGAACTGACGCCCTCTCATATAGGCATCTACATTATAAACATACTTGCCCTGGCTTAGAGATTGAGCAGCAGCCTGATATGCAGGCTTCATCGGATTACCATCAGGAGTAGCAGCAAGCAACTGTGTAATAGCGGTCACAGGAGTAGAAGCAACAAAACACTCCAAACTGCCAATACCTTCATCAAATGTACACTTACCACCACCACCTGTTACAGCCATAGAAGCAGACAAGGTCAACTTATCCATAACGTATGCAAGCTGGAAGCTTGGAACAACAGGAGCAGAGGCAGTACCTGTATATTTGCGAGTTGATTCACCGAGATGATTCTGATTGAGAGCAAGAGCAGGGAATGTTGTTGTTACGATTCTCTTCTGCTCTGGATGCTGGAAAGACAAGCCAAGGTGAAAGCCGTTTGGCATGAAGCAGACACCAGCAGGGTTTGTATAGACACCATCAATGTCGATTACAGCATCACGAGCTGGGTTACGCAAGAATGAAGCGCTCTGATTAGAGTTTGTCACGAGACCACCTGCCATTGCTTCAGAAGAACAAATGGCAAATAGGACAGCCGAATAAATAATCTTTTTCATTTGTTTATCTTGAATATAATATATTACCTTAATATTGCTGCAAAGGTACTATAAAATATTCACGAATGACAAGATTATCCTAATATTTCTCATCCTAAAGCGCCAAACATCATCACATTCTCCTATCCAATGGGAATATAGTCCTATTTTTAGATTTTTTGTCTATTTTTTCCTACCATGCTTACTTGTAACAAGAATTACCCCATTAGCCCCTTTAACGCCATAAATACTGCCATCTTTCTGTACTTCAACACGTTCAACATCATTCAAATTGACGAACGAGAGAGAAGGGACCTCAACACCATCTAAGATAAACAGAGGGTCAGAAGAAGAATTTATTGTACCTATACCACGAATAACAGCCCTGCCATTTGATACAGTAAGACCAGGTACTAACCCTTGCAATGCATCCAGAATATTTGTCCTGCCAGTACGCACAAGAACTTCGCCAGGAATACCAGATGATGAAGAACATGATTCACGACGCTTCACAAAGC
Source organism: uncultured Bacteroidales bacterium (assembly GCA_902798615.1). Taxonomy (GTDB): domain Bacteria; phylum Bacteroidota; class Bacteroidia; order Bacteroidales; family Bacteroidaceae; genus Prevotella. The sequence continues at coordinate 7,191 of CADBXL010000034.1, forward strand.
CATAGCCTATGTTTACAAGTTCCTTATCCTCTTGTGCCTCAAATTTGATTTCATCGGCAATACGCACTCTCACAGACTTCATACTATCAACAGGTACATTATATATCTGTTTCTTGTACTTTACATGAAGAGTGTCCGTTGGCTGAACATTTGTCAAACCAAACTTTCCTTTCCTATCTGTAGTTGCATAATAGTCAGGATTCACCACCCAAACTCTTGCACCTCTCAACGGCTGGCCGAGGACATCCTCCACAACTCCATTAAAAGGTACTACTTTTTGCTTTTGTGCAAAAACCGTCATACATGCAAAAAAGCATAGTATAAAGAAAAAATTCTTTTTCATAGCCCATCAATTTTGAATTATCAGATATTTTTTTTACCTTTGCAAATCAAAATTTGCATTCATTTAGTTACTTCGACTGCAAAATTAATGAAAAGAATTCTTAAAAAAGAGTTTTTGGCCAACTTTTTTACATTTTACGATAAAAAACAAGTAAAAAACATATACATTAATGATTACAGACATTAAAGACATCATTGCAAAACAACTTCAACTTGCTGTAAAGGCGGTGGAAAACACTATTGCCCTGCTCGATGAAGGTTGCACAATTCCATTCATATCACGTTATCGTAAGGAGAAAACCGGCGGACTTGACGAAGTTCAAATTGGCAATATCTCACAACTCTACGACAAGATGAAGGAACTCATCAAGCGAAAAGAGACAATCATCAAGACTATCAACGAATTAGGTAAGATGACTAAAGAACTCCAACAACGTATTGACGATTGCTGGGATAGTACCGAACTTGAGGACATCTACCTTCCATATAAGCCAAAACGTCGCACTCGTGCTCAGGTTGCCCGTGAACTCGGACTTGAACCTCTTGCAACTGCCATTCTCCTTCAGCGTGAGCAGAATCCAGAACAGCTTGCAAAGCGTTTCGTAAAGGAAGGTGTGAAAGATGCTGAGACTGCCATAAAGGGTGCTCAAGACATCATCGCCGAGACAATTAGTGAGGATGAGGACACCCGTAACCGCCTGCGTAACACATTCCGTCGTGAAGCCTATATAACATCCAAGGTGGTGAAGACCAAACAGGATTCTGACGAGGCAGCTAAATACTCTGATTATTTCGACTTCGAAGAACCTCTTCGCCGTTGTACAGGCAATAGACTTCTCGCCATGCGCCGTGGAGAGGCTGAGGACATCCTCCGCATAAGCATCAACGTGGATAACGATGAGGCTATAAGCAGATTACAGCGACAATACGTTCATGGTCGCGGACGTTGCCAAACGCTTGTTGAAGAGGCTTGCGAGGATGCCTACAAGCGACTTCTATGCCCAAGCATCGAGAATGAGTTTGCTGCAAGTTCCAAGTTCAAGGCTGATGAAGAGGCTATCGGCGTATTTGCAGAGAACCTACGACAGCTTTTACTTGCAGCCCCTCTTGGCCAGAAGCGCGTGATGGGTATTGACCCGGGCATACGTACTGGTTGTAAGGTTGTTTGTCTTGACGCTCAAGGCAATCTTCTATATCACGATGTCGTTATGGCAGTAGGCTCTCAAGGTAATGCCGAACGTGCTGCACAGAAATTCGCAAACATAGCAAAGAAATATGCAGCAGAGGCTATCGCCATAGGTAATGGTACGGCATCACGCGAGACTACCGAAATAGTGAAGCGCTCAGGTCTCGACATTCCTCACTATGTGGTAAGCGAGGATGGTGCCTCTGTATATAGCGCCTCAAAGGCTGCACGTGATGAGTTCCCTGATGAGGATGTAACGGTACGTGGTGCTGTGAGCATCGGCCGTCGTCTTATGGACCCTCTTGCCGAACTCGTAAAGATTGACCCTAAGAGCATTGGCGTTGGTCAGTATCAGCACGATGTGGATCAGACTCAGCTCAAAGCATCCCTTGACCGAACCGTGGAGAGTTGCGTGAACTCAGTAGGCGTTGACCTCAACACAGCAAGCATCCACCTCCTCACATACGTCAGCGGACTTGGCCCTACCCTTGCAAAGAACATCGTGGATTATCGCAAGGAGAACGGAGCGTTCACTTCTCGCACCCAACTGAAGAAGGTGCCTCGTCTCGGACCTTCCGCCTATCAGCAATGTGCCGGATTCCTTCGCATCCACAATGCCAAGAACCCTCTTGACGGAAGTGCCGTCCATCCTGAGAGCTATGCCATCGTAGAGAAAATGGCAAAGGATAGCGGCTGTACAGTAAAAGAACTGATGTCTTCTGCCGAGAAGCGCAAGGCTATCGACATTAAGAAGTATATTACCGAGGATGTGGGCATACCTACCCTAACGGATATTATGAACGAATTGGAGAAGCCGGGACGTGATCCTCGTGCAGAAATCGAGACATTCGAGTTTGATCCTAACGTACATACTCCAGAGGACCTCGTATCTGGCATGGTTCTTCCTGGTATTGTAACAAATCTCACTAAGTTCGGTGCTTTCGTGGATATAGGTGTGCATCAGGATGGACTTATCCATATCTCACAAATGGCGGATAAATACATCTCCGACCCATCAGAAGTTCTCCATCTGCATCAGCACGTAAAAGTGCGTGTGGTGGAGGTTGACAGAAAGCGTAACCGCATCGGATTATCGCTCAGAGGCATATAAACGCAGAAAGGCTCGCTTATGCGAGAATCTGAAAGGCTTCCGCTTGCGCGGAGATTTAGAAAGCAAATTATCAGTAAATTAACGTGAGCTCGACGACTTAATGCGGACAAGCAGCAAGTCGTCGAGCTCACGTTAATTTACTTTCCAAAAAGAAATTTATTTTCCGAATATTCTGACGTTACTCCCCAAGCACGGCATCAACAAGAAGCGAGACATCGGAAGGAGAATATTTGTGATACATCTCAAGCAACTTGAACTCATCGCTCAAAACAGAATACAACTCATTCCATTTGCCTGAAAGTTCGTTGTCCTTAAGTGGATAGGCATCAATAAAATTAAGACACGCCTCCACGCATTTCCTCATATTTCCTGAGAAGAAATACAGATCTATCATGCAGAGGAAGTCGTTTTTCGAGGTCTCACCCCATTTGCCCTCAAGAATCTTGAGATATAGTTCCTCCGCCTTCTCATAACGTCCAAGACATAGCAAAGCCCATGCAATCAATCGCTTTACCTTCGGATCGTCAAGATGCTCAAAATCAAGGCGATAGAAGTCATTCAAGTTCTCTTCCACCTTGCCCGCAAGCACAAAGGCATGAAGCCTGTTCAGTTCGTACGCAAACACGCCAGGACACAGCTCACAAAGTCTTTGGCAATACGGCAAAGCCTCCCCGTTTCCGTTCTGCAGATAATAGCGGGCAATACCCTTTATGGCAGGAACAGAATCCCCATTCGTTGCCAGCACCCTATTGTAAAACTCCAAAGGATTCTCCCCCTTTTTCTCTGCAACGGTAGCCAACACAAGGTTGCACTCTTCTGAATCCTCTGCCTTAAGTGCCACTTCCGATGCCACAGCCAGTTTATCATGCCTAAGAAGGAACTTTGCCAATTCCACGCAACGCCCCTTCAACTGAGGCTTGTCTGCCAACCCTTGCATCCAAGAGGTCTCGACAAACACATTCAGCATCTTCACCTGCGGACTTAGTTTGAAGAAACGGTACAGATCCTGCAGATACATCCTACGCACGTATGCCGACTCCTCAGTTATCGTATTATCAATATTCCCCATGCCTACAATAGCCATCTCACCGCCAGCCATCGCCTTACGTATATCCTCCGGCAACGTTGGCAGCACGCTCTTCAAGGCGAAAAGGAAAGAATATTTGTCGGAACTGCATAGCGTAGGAACAGTAAATACCTTTGCTATCGACTGCAGCCCCTCGTCATTAAGTATTGTCTCGCCCAGATCCGGATGCTTGATATCAAAAGGCATGAACCAGTTGATTAGCTTATAGAAGAAAGGATAACGCTTCATCTGACTAAAGCCTGCATAGAAGATATCCACACCTGCCTTCTGCATATTCGACATCCTCTTTATTCCCTGCTCCATCTTCTCCATAGCAAGTTCCGACTCTCCCGGATTAAGAATATCGTCGAGCGTTTCGTCCTTCTCCACTAATCCGTCCTTCGGAGAGAACTTGAAATGGTTTCCCTTGAGAATATCAGGCATTATCTCCTTCTGTATCACCTTATTATCCTTCTCTGCCTCTGTACAGATAACCACTTGCATAATCATCTCCACGAGTTCCGAACACGTGTTGTCGTCCTCAAGCATCTGCTCCACGAGCATATCCTGCGTCTCGGCATCATGCTTCATAAGCCTGTTGCTCATCTGATAGCAAAGCACCCACCCCACAAACGCACGCTGACGAACATACATATCCTCGCTCGTCATATACACATAGCAAAGCGTCTTGTATTTCTCCACGCAATACCCGAGCATACAACCAAGCATTATGGCAGAGACAATAACCTGAGCATCAGCCGATTTCACTTCTGTAGAAATCAGATAAGCCGTCCATAGTCGCTGTTCCTGTTCACGCCAATCCGATGAAAGGAATATAGAGACAAACGCCCTGTTCAGCACCTCATAATGCGCCTTTGCGTCAAGACTCTCATCCCTGAGAGCCTCAATCAAGTTACTGGCACTATTATCATCGGCAGCAACCGTTTTCTGTAAGCTAACAAGTGCCGTATCATTTGTAATCCTCAGCAATCTCTTTACATCAGAGGCAATATGATAGCCTTTGGCAAGCATCTCGCCATACAGTTTTTCGCGCTGCGGATCCTTATACCCCTCCGTCATGAAACGGAGCATATAGGCATAATCCTGTGTAAGAGACTCATAACGGGAGAAAATATCCATGCTTGCGAGTCTCTCAACGTGTGGTTTCAGGATAGCAAGTCCCAAACCGAGTTTGTCCTGTAAAAAAGCACTTAGCATAAGAAGCCTAACCAAGCCTTCCCAAAGGGAAGGATGTTTGATAGTATAATCGCAAAAAGCGTATCAATACTAATTTTTCTATTAATTTAATTTCTAATTTATTCGCTAAAGCTCATCAAGCTAAAGCAAGTCAATTGGCTTTGGGCGCTCCGGCTCCCTCCCTACGGGGGAGGGCGGGGGGAGAGGCCGTTTTTGCTATCTCCAATCCCTTCAGGAACAATTCCTGCTGTTTCTTTATCCTCCTATCATCCAAAGCCTTCTTCCTAAAGGCGAAGACACCTTTTGTCTGAGAGGAATAATCCCGCAGGACCTTTGCACCTGACTTTATGGCAGTTGTGGCAAAAGGCTCTGGAAGGAAAGCTGCATCCACATTACCGGTAGTAAGCATCTTCGTGCGGACATTAACGTCCTCACATTGAATGATATAGACATTCTTCTGTTTTTTCATAAGACTGTCAGTAACCTGTTCTGCATACTTGCGTGTATATCCGTGACTGTCAGCAGCAATAATCTTGTCAACAAGCTGCTCCGTTCTCACTATACGTGATTTCGTCGAAGTAAGCATCTTCCACGACAATGTAGTGGCAGGACCGAGAGTCAGGGCAACGGAATCCTTATCCCTCAGAACATCGGCCAACGCGCTGTCAACAACAGCACATTCCACAATATTCTTCATCAAAGCTATTCGGCACTCGGAAAGGGCGTTATAATGCCGTATATGCACATCCACCCCAAGCGAGTCGAATATTCCCAAGGAATCCGCCCTTCGGATAATATCACAATCACTTGTAGGGAGTATTCCGACCTTGAAAGCCAACGAATCCTCTATTCTAAGCTTCTCCCTCTCCGCCCTCGACAGGCGTGCCTTTGCCTCCTCATCGTCACACGAAACGAGGAACACATTACACGTGAGGGCAGAAAGTGCCAATATGAAAAATGCTATTTTTCGTTTTATCATGGTGCGAAATTACGAAAAAAAACGGAAATAAAACAGAAAAGGAAGAAAAAAAGTGAAAAAAAGCCTCCCTCTCCCCAAAAGAGGAGACTTTACCTGTCAACTATATCTATTCGTAAGAAGAAAAAGCGACAACCTAAATCTGCAAACCCAACTCGGCTAAAACTCCTATATAAATGCCATTAAAATACAATATAAATACCATTAAGATACCATTAAATTACCATAGTTAATGGTATTATTATGGTATTATTATGGTAATATAATGGTATTATTATGGTATTATCATCGAGGTTAGTGAGGAGAAAGAAGGGGGGATGAAAGCAATCTTACATACCATGAAAAAAAAAGTATATTGTTTGGCTATATAAGAATATTTATTTACCTTTGCAAACAATAACCTTTAAGGTTTGAACATCTAATCGTATCCACAACTAACAATAAAAAAAGTAGTATGATGAGGAAATATTTTGCAATAACGTTGATGCTGTTTTTTTGCATGAATATATTCGGACAAGTACGGGAGTTTCATAGCATTCCAACTGAGAGATCAAATCAGTTGGATAAAAGGGGGATTGACGACTCTACCATGTTAAATAGTTATGAGAGTGATTTTCTCAATGAAGTTTTCAAGGATAGCCTGAAAGTGTTTGATTTTATAGGGAAAAGAATCGGATTTCTTAAAGGTGGTAGTGGTAGCTGTAAATCGGATTACTTCAAAATGCACAAAACACATATCTCTGATAAGAATTCTCTATGTGATAATGGTCATCTATATATTTTCAATAAAGCAGAAAAGGAAGCATCTGGAGGCTATGATGCAGCAATTGTATATTGGAGCAAGTTTGCCATACCAAAGGACAAACTGCTAAAGAGATTAAAATCTATTTCTTCCCGATTAATGATAAATAGCAAGTAGAAATAGCAAAAAAGCGAATATTTTTAATCAAAAGTGGCGAAAAAGTGACATTTATTTCGTTTTTCGGGATTTTTTGATTAACTTTGCGCCCTCAAATGGCAAAGGATAAGACAGCATACGTTTGTGACTACTGCGGACAGGAGTCGGCAAAGTGGATGGGTAAATGCCCTTCATGCGGTCAGTGGAATACGTTCAAGGAAGTGCGTATCTCTGCTGAGACACCTGTCAAGTCGGCTCGTAAGGCGGCTTCTTCTGTTGCCACGACATCGCTTCGCGCAAGCAAGACGGCACGTGCCGTTAGCCTTCGCGACATCTCCACAAAGGCTGAGCCGAGGATTGACACGCACGATGCGGAACTGAATCGCGTACTTGGTGGCGGCATAGTACCCGGAAGCATAATACTTCTCGGTGGCGATCCGGGCATAGGAAAGAGTACGCTCACGCTCCAGACAATAGTGCAGATGACGGAACGCCGTGTGCTGTACGTAAGTGGTGAGGAATCAGCCCATCAGATTAAGATGCGTGCCGAACGTCTTACCCCTAATGCCGGCGAGCACGTGATGATTCTCTGTGAGACATCGCTCGAAAACATTTTTAAGGAGATTGAGGAGGTTGCTCCAGAGCTTATCGTCATAGACTCTATACAGACAATGGAGACAGAGGATGTGGAGTCGGCTCCAGGTAGCGTGACGCAGATTCGCGAGTGTGCCTCTGCCCTACTCCGCTTCGCAAAGACGAGTGCTATTCCTGTCATTCTGATAGGACATATAAATAAGGAGGGAACGATAGCTGGTCCGAAGGTGCTTGAGCATATCGTGGATACCGTTATCCAGTTTGAGGGTGACCGTCAGAACATCTACCGCATACTGCGCTCTATAAAGAACCGTTTCGGCTCTACTTCGGAACTCGGCATATACGAGATGCTTCAGAATGGTCTTCGTCCTGTGACGAATCCTTCAGAGCTTCTTCTTTCCGACGAGCGTCAAGGAATGAGCGGAATAGCGATTTCGGCAGCCGTGGAGGGTATGCGTCCGTTCCTTGTGGAGACACAGGCATTGGTAAGCACAGCTGCATACGGAACTCCGCAACGCTCGGCAACGGGTTTCGATCAGCGAAGACTGAACATGCTGCTTGCCGTCCTTGAGAAGAAAGTAGGCTTCAAGCTTATTCAGAAGGATGTGTTCATCAACATAGCAGGCGGATTGAAGGTTACGGATATGGCAATGGACCTGAGCGTAATAGCCTCCGTATTCTCAAGCAACGTGGACATCCCGATAGAGGAAGGCTGGTGCATGTGCGGTGAGGTGGGACTGAGCAGCGAGGTTCGTCCTGTAAGTCGCATAGAACAGCGAATAGCCGAGGCTGAGAAACTTGGTTTCACGGACATCATCATACCGAAACGCAACTCGAATGCCTTGAAGGGTAAGAAATACAGCATACGCATTCATCCTGTAAGCAAGGTTGAGGAAGCGATAAGGACGTTGTTCTCATAAGATGGCCCCTCACCTGCCCTATGGGCATCCTCTCCCCAAGGGGCGAGGTAAAAGTTACAATTTTTCGCAATAGAGCAAGAATATTAAACATTATAAATCAATAAAAGTAAAACCAGTACCCTTGATTGGAAATACATACTTCCTCCTCGCCCCTTGGGGAGAGGATGTCCGCAGGACAGGTGAGGGGCTGTTATTTAATTTCTTATGGTAAAAATCACTAAAGAGGCTGCTCTCAAGTATCACGAGACCGGCCGTCCAGGAAAGATTGAGGTAATGCCAACAAAGCCTTACCACACTCAGACAGATCTCTCACTCGCTTATTCTCCGGGTGTAGCGTTCCCATGTCTTGAGATTCAGGAAACACCAGATGCAGCTTACAAGTACACAGACAAGGGTAACCTCGTTGCCGTAATCTCTAACGGTACAGCGGTGCTCGGTCTTGGCGATATAGGTGCTATGTCAGGCAAGCCAGTAATGGAAGGTAAGGGACTTCTCTTCAAGATCTACGGTGGTGTTGACGTATTCGACATCGAGGTTGACGAGAAGGATCCTGAGAAGTTCTGCGAGGCTGTAGAGAAGATTGCACCAACATTCGGCGGTATCAACCTTGAGGACATCAAGGCTCCTGAGTGCTTCTATATTGAGGATCGCCTCAAGAAGTCACTCGACATACCAGTAATGCACGACGACCAGCACGGTACAGCCATCATCTCTTCTGCAGGTCTGCTCAATGCCCTTGAGGTTGCAGGCAAGAAGATTGACGAGGTTAAGATCGTTGTATCAGGCGCAGGTGCTGCTGCTATCATGTGTACAAAGCTCTATATTGCCCTCGGCGCAAAGAGAGAGAACGTGCTCATGCTCGACTCTAAGGGCGTTATCACATCTGACCGTCCAAACCTCACAGAGCAGAAGAAGTTCTTCGCAACAGACCGTCGCGACGTTCACACTCTCGAGGAGGCAATGGTAGGTGCAGACGTATTCCTCGGCCTTTCAAAGGGTAATGTCGTATCTCAGGATATGATCCGCTCTATGGCAAAGAACCCTATCGTGTTCGCTTGTGCAAACCCAACACCAGAGATTTCTTACGAGGATGCAATGGCAGCACGTCCAGACGTACTCATGTCAACAGGCCGTTCTGACTATCCAAACCAGATCAATAACGTTATCGGTTTCCCTTACATCTTCCGTGGTGCCCTCGACGTAAACGCTCGCGCCATCAACGAGGAGATGAAGATTGCTGCCGTTCACGCTATCGCTGACCTCGCTAAGCTGCCAGTTCCAGACGTAGTGAACCAGGCATACAACGTGAACAACCTCACATTCGGTCCTGACTACTTCATTCCAAAGCCAGTTGACCCACGCCTTATCACAGAGGTTTCTGCTGCCGTAGCAAAGGCTGCTATGGATAGCGGTGTGGCACGTAATCCTATCACAGACTGGGACGCATACAAGCGTAAGCTCCGTCGCCGTATGGGACAGGAGACAAGCGTTACACAGAACCTCTACGAGACAGCTCGCAAGCACCCACAGCGCGTGGTATTCGCAGAAGGTCTCCACCCAACAATGATCAAGGCTGCCGTTCAGGCAAAGGAAGAGGGCCTCTGTACTCCTATCCTTCTCGGTAACGACGAGATGATTGAGAAGAAGGCAAAGGAACTCGAGCTCAACCTTGATGGCATCGAGATCGTAAACCTCCGTCATGACCGTGAGCGTGACCGTCGTGAGCGTTATGCTAAGATTCTCTCTGACAAGCTCCAGCGTGAGGGTTACACATTCGAGGAGGCAAACGACAAGATGTTCGAGCGCAACTACTTCGGTATGATGATGGTTGAGACAGGCGACGCTGACGCATTCATCACAGGCGTATATACCAAGTTCTCTAACACTATCAAGTGTGCCAAGGAGGTTATCGGCATCCGTCCTGAGTACAACCACTTCGCTACGATGAACATCGTAAACTCTAAGCGCGGTACTTACTACATCGCTGATACCCTCGTAAACCAGTCACCTGACAAGGATACAATCAAGGATATCGCTCGCCTTACAGCCGACACTATCCGCTTCTTCAATGATGAGCCACGCATCGCCGGTATCTCATTCTCAAGCTTCGGTGTTGACAAGTCAGGTACCCCACGCATGATGCACGATGCTATTGCAGAGCTTCAGACAGAGTTCCCAGACCTCAAGATTGACGGTGAGATGACTGTTGACCTCGCTCTCGATCAGGATCGTCGCGATGAGAAGTATCCATTCCTCCGTCTGCACAATGAGACTGTCAACTCAATGGTGTTCACATCTTTGAGCGCAGCAAACTCTGCTTACAAGCTCATCAAGCAGTTCTCTCCTGAGACTGAGGTTATCGGTCCTATCCAGATGGGTCTTAACAAGCCTATCCACTTCACCGACTTCGACTCAAGCGTTCGCGATATCGTTAACATCACAGCCGTTGCCGTTATCGACGCTTACGTTGAGAAGATCAAGAAGAACAAGTAGTTCTGGTGAAGAGTTTAGTGTTTAGAGTTTAGTGTCTAAGTTAGTATTGCAGATTAAAAATCGACAATCAGCTTTTCATCATAAAAGGTAATTCAAATTCTTCACTCTTAACTCTTCACTCTTCACTTTAAACTTTTGCACACGCATATAACGCTGTGCGCAGAACAAGCTTCTGCACACGACGTTTCATCCTCAAAAATCGACAATTCAGTAATTGAGTTGTCGATTTTTTTTCGTTTCATTTCCTTATATAATATCTTTGCATTCAAAGAATTAAAAACGGTGGTAATAAACAGCTAAATTCCCCACCATAATTATAAAAGAAATGGACAATTTTAAAGAATTATTCGAAAGCCGATATACCTGGATAGAAGGTTATATGAGGAATGTTCGCAGATACTCACGTAAACTTGCTATCATAAATCCGGAAAGTAACAAGAAATGGACATACGCTGAATTTAATGAAGACGTAAACCGCCTCACGAATTCCCTTGTTTCAATAGGCATTGGCAAGAAGGACGTAGTAATGCTCGACCTTCTCAACTGCCCAGAATTTGCTTTCGCATACGTTGCAACACAGAAAATTCAAGCCGTATGCTGCCCGGTAAGCTACCGTCTAAGTGCTGGTGAGCTAGCAGACAATATCGAGGATTCTGTCCCAAAGGTTATCATCTTCGACTCTACAAACGCAAAAACTGTACTTGAGGCCATCGACATTTGTGGACATAAGCCTGAGAGACTTATCATAACCAATGGCAAAAGTGCCGGAGAAGTTATATCATATAAGGACTTCGTAAAGGATGCCTCTACAGCAGAATTCTACGATCCTTCTTCTGGCTACAACATCTACGATGAGACAACCCGTCTATATACATCAGGTACCACAGGACGTGCAAAGGGTGTGTCTATGACCTCTATCAACGAAGTTCTGTCTGCTCATGACGTGATGATTCATTTCCCTATGAGCTATCGCGACGTGACAATGAACACGACTCCTTGGTTCCATCGTGGCGGATTACATTGCGCTGGTCCTGGTCCTGCCCTATACGCAGGTGCCACAATGGTGATAATGAGCCATTTTGATGCTCTCAATACGCTTCTATACGTATGGCAATACAAAATTACGTTCATCATCGGAGTACCTACCGTACTCGAAGCTCTTGCCGATGAGCAGGAACGTCAGGCATACGATCTTCAGACACTCAAGGGCATCGTGACTATGGGAAGTCCGTTGGAACGTTCTGCCTGCATCCGCTATCAGCGTGTTCTCACGCCAAACATCTATAACGGATATGGCACAACGGAGACATTCTGGAACACCTTCCTTCGCCCATTCGACCTTCCAGAGAATGCTGGTACAGCCGGAGCATCATGCGTTGACGATGACGTGCGAGTAGTAAAGGTTTATGAAGACCATCGTGCAGAACCGGATGAACTTATTCCTACCGACAGCAACGAGGTTGGTGAGGTTATCATCTGCTCTCCAGCAAAATCGCCTTACCTGTATTTCAACAACGAAGAAGAAACAGAAAAGAAATACTACAAGGGTTTCATATACACCAACGACCTTGCCACATGGGATGAGAATCAGTTTATCACCATTGTAGGACGCAAGGATGATATGATTATCTCTTCAGGAGAAAATATCTACCCTACGGAGATAGAAGCAGTACTCAACGTGCACCCGAAGGTGAAGGACTGTATAGTAACATCTGTGCCGGATAAGATTCGCGGTCAGGTAGTTACCGCATATATCGTGAAGAATGACGATAGCCTCACACCAGAGGAACTTGACGATTTTTGTAAGAAGAGTCCGGACATCGCCAACTTCAAGCGCCCACGTTTCTACCGTTTCATTCCGCAGATTCCGTTCAATGCCACAGGCAAGAAACTCCATGTGAAAATCAAGGAGACTGCAGCGAAGGATCTCAAGAACGGATTGCTGTACAGGGTATAAATAAATAAAAAAATGAAAAGTGAAAAATTAAAAATACAGATTACGCTTTTAAGCGAAGAAAACTAACTCGTATTTTATAATTTTTCACTTTTCATTTTATAATTTACAACCCAGTATTTTTCATTTTTTCATTTATTTTTGTATCTTTGCAGCGAATTTACAATTTATAATCAACAAAGATGAAGATACTGATTCTTGAAGATGAGATGCACAACTACAACGTACTCAGGCACATGCTTGAGGACTTGATACCGTCAGCCTTGCTGATAGGTCCGATACCGACCGTATCAGAAACACGTCAATTCTTTCTCTCACAATCAGAAGCAGACATCATCATCGCCGACATACAGCTAAATGACGGTCTTAGTTTCGATGCTCTTTCCTGTGCTCCGGACAATATCCCTGTCATCTTCACTACAGCACACGAAGAGTATGCCCTTAGAGCCTTTGAGTACAATAGTCTGTCGTATCTTCTCAAACCTATCAACGAAGAGCAGTTACACACAGCACTACAAAAAGCGTTGCGCCTGTTTGCTGCCAACACCATAACTAAAGGAACATCACGCAATACCATTAGTTTCCATTCCCTTAGCAAGAGAAACAACAAGTTCCGCGAGCGTTTCATGGTGAAAACTGCCAAGAGAGAGAAGATGATTCATGTCTCTGGCATAAGATACTTTGTCTCAGAACAAAAGAACACCTATCTGAAACTACTCGACAACACATCATATCCCATCAATATATCGCTTGAGGAACTTGCCCTTCAGCTCGACCCTCAGAGATTCATGCGCGTAAACCGCAAATTCATAGTACCACTTGAACAGGTAACAGAAACGGAACGGCTCTCCAACGGCAAAGAAAAACTAATACTCAAAGGTGATAATCCTCCAGAGATTATCATTTCAAGGATGAGAAGAAACGAAGTTGAGGAGTGGATAGGAAAATGAAATAAATAAATGAAAAATGAAAAATTATAAAATACAGATTACGTTTTCCTTGTAGTGACCATACGCGAAAATACTATATAGTATTTTTCATTTTTCATTTATTATTTTGTATTCACAAAAAAATGTATTACCTTTGCATTCTGTTATGAACAATACAAATAACTCATCTGTATCGGATAAACCTTTCTGGGGTATCAACGAACAAGGCAATACATGGACGCATCTTGTAGGAGCAGTCTTTGCATTGTCGTCAATATGGATGGTATGGCCGGCAGCAGGCAAGAGCTGGCAAATGGCATTTGGAGTCATTTTCTTTATTGCAGGAATGTTCCTTATGTTCCTCTCAAGCACATTGTATCACTGGGTAAAACCAGGAATGGCAAAGAATGTGCTACGACGCCTTGACCATATCAGCATCTACGTGATGATAGCCTGTTCCTATACTCCGATATGCGTAGGTGTTATTGGCGGATGGACAGGATGGCTTGTCTTTGGATTTCAATGGGCTGCCGTCATAGGCGGTGTTTTCTATAAGGTTTTTGCATTCGGGAAATATCCAAAACTTTCTCTCGCAATATACCTCATAATGGGATGGAGCATACTATTGATAGCTCCAGAAGTATATACAAAACTGAATATCATCGAGTTTGTGGTACTTCTTTCCGAGGGTGTTTTCTATTCCGCAGGAACATATTTCTTCGCACACGACAGTAAGAGATTCTTCCACCCCATCTGGCACGTATTCGTACTTCTGGGAGCAATGGCACATTGGACTCTGGTGCTTCTATTATTAATCAGATAAAATACGACAAAAAAGCAACAAACATTCATATATATGCAACCACAATTTGCAATCATAGAGCCCAATATCCTCACAGGAATAGGTCTGCAAGCTATTCTCGAGGACATCATACCTGGAGCAGAGATAAAACTGCTACAGACATTTGAAGAAGTGGAATCGCTTGAAACAAACCAGTTCGTGCATTTCTTCGTCTCTTCACGCATCTATTTTGAGCATACGCAGTTCTTCCGCCAGCAGTCAGCAAGAAGCATTGTGCTCGTCAATGGCGACATGACAATATCTGGTGTTAAGACCATCAATATATGTCAGGAAGAAAAGCAATTCGTGCGCGACATACTGGCTCTTAACCGCAACCAACACGGTCCACACGGCAATATGCCTATGCTGTCACACTCACACAAGCCTTCAGAGCTTATCCTCTCTCCACGTGAGATTGAAGTTGCCCTGCTTCTAAGCAAGGGTTGTATCAATAAGGAGGTAGCCGACCGTCTCAATATCAGTCTGGCAACTGTCATCTCCCATCGCAAGAACATAATGGACAAGCTTCACGCCCGCTCTCTCGCAGATATCATCGTATATGTGGTTATGAACGGCTTAGCGGATGTGAGTGAACTGTAAAATCAACAATTAATAATTAACAGTTTCCATTCCAAAAGGTAATTAGTAATTTGTAATTCGTAATTAGAAAAGATGAACTTCCTCGGACTTATCATTGCCGTAACAACATTCCTTGTAATCGGCATCTTTCATCCAATCGTTATCAAGTCAGAATACCATTTCGGCGTGAAATGCTGGTGGGTATTCCTTATCGCAGGCATAGCATTCATAGTAGCTTCACTCTTCACCGACAACGAAATCCTTAGCCCCGTACTCGGTGTTGTAGGTTGCTCATGCCTATGGAGCATCCTTGAAGTCTTCGAACAACGTAAACGTGTAAAAAAAGGCTGGTTCCCTATGAATCCAAAGCGTAAGGAAGAGTACGAGAAGTTTACACTAAAGATTAAGAATAAGGACTAAAGGATAAACATATCGTAAATTACCGGACATCAATTTTATACAGAATAAAAAAAGGGGACTGTCTCTCACAATAATTGAGACAGTCCCCTATTTTTATAAGTTTACAAAAAACCTTACTTCACGGTCTTACCGAACTCTGAAGCCTCAGCATCATTCTGGTCAAGCTTGAATACCATAAAAGAAGGTTCCTTCTTCGTGAGAGGTTTCCAGTTACCATCCTGTGCACCATTTGGATTGCTGTACTTAGCGAAATTAGTCCATGCTGTGAGCATCTTTTCAGAAAGATCCCAGTCGCCCTTTGTCCAAGGACGCCAGCAATGTTTCAAAGACTTGAATACGAACCAAAGGTCAGATGAATGGAATGCACCCTTCAGACGAGATGTTACCTCTGGATGTGAGCCGTCATCAGGAAGAGGACGGGCGAACTCGTATGCCCAAGCCTTACCACCCTTGCTCTCACGTACACGGCAGAACTCTGCAATACCCTCGCTCATATCTCCCATGTCATGCTGAGTGTAACCAATCATATAAGGCACATCGGCAACAGTTCCTTCGCGAACAGCATCATCAAAGCTCTTTGTACATACATATCCCTCTACTATTGGCATAAGTGGGAGGAATGCACGCTCACCAGTCACATTTCCATAAAGGGTGCTGAGAGCATAGATTGTCTCTGTTGAAGCCCTACGCATCTTTGAGAGGTCTGTAAGTCCAGCCCAATCCATCATCTTCTTTGTCATAGCCTCAGCCTGCTCAAGTGTTACAGGAGCAAAAGGACCTGCTGGACGTGGTTTTACACCATCCTTTGAAGGAAGAGAAATACCATTACCGCTCATGATAACAGCCTTATGGAAGAGACCACGTGCCAAAGGAGACTCGCAAAGTGTACGAACACTACCTGCACCGGCACTCTGTCCGAAGATTGTCACATTATTTGGATCACCACCAAACTGTGCAATATTCTTCTTTATCCATTTGAGAGATTCAATCTGGTCAAGAATGCCATAGTTGCCAGAAACCCCATGTGGATTCTCCTTTGAAAGCTCTGGATGACAAAGGAATCCGAATACACCAAGACGGTAGTTTATTGACACGAGGACAACATCCTTATTACCCCACTCCTGACCGTCAAATTCTGGCTCGGTGCCCCATCCCTCGCGATAGCCACCACCATGAATCCAGAGAGCTACAGGGAGTTTCTTGTTCACATCGCCCGGAGCCTTAGTCCATACATTAAGATAGAGACAATCCTCGCTATATGGTGCTTCCTTACCATACCCCCACTCTGTTGTATAGCCACCAGGATAGTGAACTGCCTGATATGAAGGATGACCGAAAGTATCACATACCTTCACACCTTTCCATGCAACTACTGGCTGTGGTGCTTTCCAACGCAAATCACCAAGAGGAGGAGCAGCATAAGGGATTCCACGATAAACATAGACATCTGGATGGTCATCGGCTGTAACACCCTGAACCTGTCCTCCTTCTATTTGAAGCACAGGATTTTGAGCCATCGCGAACAATGTCATAGACAACATTGCTGCAAAAACAAAGAATTTCTTCATAATGATAATAAAAGTATATATTAATAATAAAAATTTAGGTTTCAAAAAACAGTTATCACACAAATGCAAATGATCCTTATTGAGCGATTTTTTTCAAGTGCAAATATTATTCGCACGAAGGCAAAAGTGCGAGTCAGCCCAAAAGGCTGGCGCACGGTCTTTTCAAAATTTGCCGAGTACAAATATTATTCGCACGAAGGCAAAAGTACGGGTCAGCCCCAAAGGCTGGCGCACGGTCTTTTCAAAATTTGCCGAGTGCAAAGTTAAACAATATTCTCGAAACCTGCAAACGTTTAACAGTCTTTTTATTTCTTTACAGGTTGACCAAACTCAGAAGCTTCTGCATCATTCTGATCAAGTTTGAATACCATGAATGACGGATCTTTCTTTGTAAGAGGTTTCCAAATTCCGTCCTTTGAACCATTAGGATTACTGTATTTCGCGAAATTAGTCCATGCTGTGAGCATCTTTTCCGACAAATCCCAGTCGCCCTTTGTCCAAGGACGCCAACAATGTTTCAAAGACTTGAACACAAACCACAAATCAGAAGAGTGGAATGCACCTTTCAAACGTGATGTTACCTCAGGATGTGAGCCGTCATCAGGAAGAGGACGGGCAAACTGATACCCCCATGCCTTGCCTCCTTTTGCCTCACGAATACGACAGAACTCGGCTATACCTATGCTCATATCTCCCATATCATGCTGAGTGAAACCAATCATATAAGGAACATCAGCAAGCGTTCCTTCACGTGCTGCATCGTCAAAACTCTTGACACACACATAGCCATCAAGTATAAGTCCTTGTGGAAGTGTGACGCGCTCGCCCGTAACATTTGAATATATAGTGCTTAATGCAAAGAGTGTCTCTGTTGATGCCCTACGCATCTTTGACAGGTCAGTAAGACCAGCCCAATCCATCACTTTCTTTGTAGTAGCCTCTGCCTGAGCCAATGAAAGCGGAACAAAAGGACCGGCTGGAACATTATCAACCGATACGCCTCCTGCACTCATAATAACAGCCTTATGGAAAAGGCCGCGAGCCAAAGGTGACTCTACCAAAGCGCGAGTACTACGTCCACCCGCACTCTGTCCGAAGATAGTCACATTATCAGGATCGCCACCAAACTGAGCGATGTTTTTCTTTATCCATTTGAGGGCTTCTATCTGGTCAAGAATACCATAGTTGCCTGAAACTCCCTTCGGACTCTCCTTTGAGAGTTCAGGATGACTGATAAAGCCGAATATGCCAAGACGATAGTTTATTGACACGAGGACAACATCCTTATTGCCCCATTCCTGACC
Source organism: uncultured Bacteroidales bacterium (assembly GCA_902798615.1). GTDB lineage: Bacteria > Bacteroidota > Bacteroidia > Bacteroidales > Bacteroidaceae > Prevotella. The sequence continues at coordinate 25,569 of CADBXL010000034.1, forward strand.
GTCAAACTCGGGTTCTGTACCCCACCCTTCACGTAAACCGCCGCCATGAATCCAGAGAGCAACAGGGAGTTTCTTGTTCACATCGCCTGGAGCCTTGGTCCACACATTTAGATAGAGACAATCCTCACTATATGGTGCTTCCTTACCATAGCCCCACTCTGTCGTATAGCCACCAGGATAGTGAACAGCCTGATATGACGGATGTCCGAAAGTATCACATATCTTTACGCCCTTCCAAGGAATAACCGGCTGTGGAGCTTTCCAACGCAAATCACCAATTGGAGGGGCTGCATAAGGGATTCCACGATAGACATATATATCTGGATGGTCATCGGCTGTAACACCTTGAATCTGTCCTCCTTCTATCTGAAGTACAGGATTTTGAGCCATAGCGAACAATGTCATTGACAACATTGCTGCCAAAACAAAGATTTTCTTCATAATAATCAAAAAAAGTATATATTAATTTAGGTTTTAATTGTCGAATGCAAATATTATTCGTGCAAATATTGTTAGCAAGAAGGCAAACGTGCCTCTATGCCGAGTGCAAAGATACACAATCTATCTGACTTTTCCAAACAAATCAAGAAGAAACATCTACAAAAAAATCAAATATTCCCCAAAAACAGGTTGCAGATTATCTTAGCCTTCGCTACTCTTCCATCGCTCTTCCTTCGCTAATCCTCCTAACCAAACTCGATGAACCTCCGCTCTATGTTCGCTCTAAGAACGGACCTTCATCGAGTTTGGTTCCTTGGAACATAGGATTTACATAGGACTTACATGGGATTTGCAAGGGAATTAGTGAAGCAGTTCATAAATCACACATTCCGCAGATTTTACACGCTCGTAATGAGTTTTACAGCAGGATTATCTTTTATCTGTCACTTTCCTGATTTTCGCGAAATAGGAATTTATTGAGTTACAAAATTCATAAATCCATTCATTGTATGAAAAATGAGAAACAACGCAGCCGTTCCGACCATCGGATAATTGCTTTTCCAGACACCATAGAATAAATAATATAGCGGAACAGCCATAAACTGACTTATCACTATCAACCATCCGTATTGATACCCCAAATAGTAGGCTGTCCACCCTATAAAATTAATCAATAACATTAAAACGGTTAATGCAAAAAATGTTTTTTCTTTTGTTGTTTTTAAAGAAAAGAGACCAACATCATCCCTGACAATCAGCATTAACAAAGCCATAGTCAACACCCCAAGTATATTTTGAATTGTTACTATCCATTCGATTTCATTTTGCATGTGCATGATAGGATTGTAGACAGGTTTAACCAATAGCATAATAATATATGGGATTTCCTGAATCATAAAAGCTATGATTCCAATAACAGATACCCCTAAATAATAATTCTTGAACAGATGTGTAAATTTCAACATTACATTTAAAATATACGGAAACCAACTAAAATTCCAATTTATGCTCTTAATGTCATTTTCACGTTTTTCGCTAAATTGGAATTTAAACCTCATTAATCAAATCACTATGCATTAAACTTCCCGTTCTTTTATTCTATCTATAGCAAATCGTGCACTATCCCTAATGTCTCTTTTCCTACTTTTGACATGCTTCTCTAAAAAAGGAATGTCCTCCTTCGAACCTATGCTCCCAAGAGATGCATTAGCATAAATTATCTCATACTCATATTTTTTTTCATCTTCTTGATTAATGAAAAACAACAAAGCCTCTCTATTTGCATGAGTTGAGGATGAACCAAGAGCATTGAGAGCACTATGCCGAATTAGCCACTTATCATTTTGAGAACACTTAATCACCAAACTCATATCAATATCTTCGGGTATATGAATACGTGCCAGTTTATCTAAAATGCACGCAACAACATACTTATCAGTCTCTTCATCCAGCCTTTGAATAAGAAAGATGCACGCTTCTTTGTTGAAAATATTTCGCAAAGAATAGCCAATAATAACATAAGCAGCTTCTCGAACAGCCTTGTTCTTATGATTCTCTTCTATAATCTTCTTCAAAATCGGATATACTGTTTCATCAGAAATCCGTTCTGCTTCACGATAAGCATTCCAACTTACACTTTCTTCACTACTTGTAAGCTGCTCTTTTATTGTCATTCTGGCAATCAAATCATATAATTTATCTTCATCCATAACTTTGTATTAATCTGTATATAGTATGCATTTATGATATAATATGTGTTCAACAAATTCAATTGGAATTTACTTACGCTTTCCCCACATTAGGTAATATATACCTCCCCACAGTAACGTACTGGATACAAACATAAAGCAACTGTTTAGATTTAATCCTGTATCAAAGCAAAAGACAGACGATAATCCCCATAAGAGAACTATAATAATTGAGACTAATATTTTCAAAAAATTAATAAATGCATTCATAATCACTGGCAAACGTTAAATTCCGATTTATCGTTCTTTTGTTAATTTGTAAACAGCCCATGTAGGTAGAATAACCAATAGCAACAGGCTTATTTCTACAAATGCGTATGATCCGAAATAGTCAACCAGAGTCTGGAATTTCAGAACTCCATCAACTAGAAATACCAAAACGGCAAACCAACAAAGAAAGAATATTGCTGAATATTTTATTTTGCGTTTCTTCAATTTCATTCTATGATTTTGCTAAATTGGAATTTAATTGTCAATTTTCTTTATTAACGACAAATCACCACTTGACAAGGCTTCAAAATTTGCCTCAATTTTCTCTATGTCCCAATCCAACCATTTCAGTTGCAGCAGATAGGCGATAAATTCGTCGTCAAAACGCATTCTGGTAACTCGACAGGGATTCCCTACCGCAACAGCGTAAGGTGGAATATCTGAGGCTACCACAGAGTTTGTTCCGATAATGGCTCCATCGCCAATATGAACGCCTGGCATAATGGTTACATTCTGACCAATCCATACATCATTGCCCACAACGGTATCGCCCTTCAGAGGCAATTCATCTTTCACAGGAGCAATGGCACTTCCCCAATCACCACCAATGACATAAAACGGATAAGTAGTCACGCCGTCCATCCTATGATTGGCTCCATTCATGACAAATTCCACACCCTTGGCAATAGCGCAGAACTTACCAATAATCAGTTGGTCACCTATGAAGTCGTAGAAATGAGTGACATGCTTCTCGAATTGGTCAGCACTATCCACATCATCGTAGTAGGTGTAGTCGCCGATAATGATACGCGGGTTCTTCACCACGTTCTTGATAAAGCAGAGGCTTGGAATCTTCGGATTCGGAAAAGCCTCTTTGGGATTTGGTCTGTTTTTTATCTCCATAAATTCCGATTTATGCTTTTAATGTCATTTTCTTGTTTTTTTCAAAATTGGAATTTAAACCTCATCTACATACAATTCATCGACAGAATATAAAACAGCATTGCCCGCAAGAAATATCTTGTTGCCTTCTTTCCTGCAATAAAGTATTCCACCACGTTTTGATGCCTGGAAGGCCACCAATTCATCTTTACCTAACGTGTCTGCCCAATAGGGGATGATATGGCAATGGCCTGAACCGCAAACAGGATCTTCAGGAATGTTAAGTTTCGGACCAAAACTACGTGAAACGCAATCTTCCTTCTCTCCTTTTGCCGTAACATGAACCAGCAGACCATCTATCTGTTTGATTTTCTCCAAATCAGGATTCAGACTCAAAACAGCCTGCTCATAATCCAGTACACATAGCAAGTCACGGGCAATGTAAGCCTCTCTGATAGGAGCTCCCAAAGCTTCCTCCATAGCAGTAGTTACGGTTGTCGGCCTCAATTCATAAGCAGGAAACTCCATCTCATACAAGTTACCCTTGCGTGTCACGATTAATTCACCACTTAAAGTGGTAAATACAACCTGGTCAGCTTCCTTTTCATAAAAATTGAGCAAGACAAAAGCAGTTCCCAATGTAGCATGTCCACAAAGATCAATCTCACCTCCAGGTGTGAACCAACGCAAATGCCACTTTTCACCCTCTTTGACCGTAAATGCGGTCTCGGAGAAATTGTTCTCACGAGTGATGTTCATCATCATTTCCTCGCTTGGCCACTTCTCCATAACACAAACGGCAGCCTGATTGCCGTGAAACACAGAGTCTGTGAAAGCATCTATAACATACTGTCTCATATGATTCGCCCTTCTTTTTATAAATACATATTTATCTGTTTATTATGCTATTCCTTAATTACTTGCAACCATATACGAACAGAATTTACTGAACAGATTTACTTTATGATAAATTATATCGTTGCAAATTCTGCGACAAAAATACGATAATAATGTCAAATCGCCAAATAAAAACGTAAATTATCGCAATTTTTGGGGTGTTCTTGCTCGTAAATCGTCAAATAGCATCATATAGGCATATAAAAAAGGACCTGCCCAAGCGAACAGGTCCCTTTACTTATATTCGAGTAATGATTTACTCCTCAACTGCTGCCTGTGCGGCGGCTAACGGGAACTGATTATCAGCACTTTACGGCGAATCTGGGAAACATTTGGGAAACATTATGAGCATATACTGCACATTCTGCACCCGATTTCCTCAAAATATCCGACCATTTTTGCCACTTCGACTACTTTTCGATATTTTAATTGTTAAACACTATTGTTAGAAC
>CADBXL010000035.1 GCA_902798615.1 uncultured Bacteroidales bacterium
TAACGGATGTATTATTTGCTGTCGTAGGTGTTGCCGTTGCTGTAAGTGTCTTTTTCTTTCCTACCCATAGAGAAACGGTTTCATCACTAAGAGCTATGGCTGTTACTTGCTGTTTTACTGTTATTGTACATTTTGCAGTCTTGCCATTGTAAGTTTTGGCGGTAATTACAGAAGTTCCAGCCCCTTTCGCCGTAACAATACCTTCTGCCGTAACGGTAGCAACATCAGTATTAGATGAAGTCCATGTGATAGTCTTAGTTGTGGCATCTTCAGGGGTGATGGTCGCCTCAAGTTTCTTTGTCATGCCAACAATTAAATTCTCGCTCGCATCTGCAAATGCAATGCTTGCAGGTTCGACAATTATTGCTTGAATGTTAGTGAAGTCTTTCCATTCTTTTGCTTTCTTGTATGCTTCAACGCTATTAGCAGGAACATAGACTGGGATAGATTTTTTTACATTGAAAAAGCTGGCATCACCACAACTTGGTGGGATAGTTGCTTCACTAGTGATTGAGGTTAAACCTGAACAATCCATAAAAGCATAACTTTCGATACTTGTCACAGAGTTAGGAATAGTGATTGAGCTGAGACTTGTGCAACTATAGAAAGCATAACTTCCAATATTCGTCACAGAATTGGGGATAGTGACTGAGGTGAGGCCAGAGCAACCAGAGAAAGCATGACTTTCAATTGTTGCCACAGAATTAGGAATAGTGACAGAAGTGAGACTTGTACATCTTTGGAAAGCATAACTTCCAATATTCGTCACAGAATTGGGAATAGTGACAGAAGTGAGACTTGTACATCTTTGGAAAGCATAACTTCCAATATTCGTCACAGAATTTGGAATAGTGACAGAAGTGAGGTTTGTACAGTCTCGGAAAGTACAAATTCCAATACTCGACACGGATTTAGGAATAGTTATAGAAGTGAGCCCAGAGCAGTAAGAGAAAGCATAACTTCCAATACTCGTCACAGAATTGGGGATAGTGACTGAGGTGAGGCCAGAGCAACTTCCAAAAGCCCATTCTCCAATATTCGTCACGGAGTTCGGGATAGTGATAGAGGATAGGTTTGAACAACTATTGAAAGCGCCCTCTGCAATTCCTTTTGTACCTTCCTTTATAACTATATGTGTGTTTGCAGGCATAGTTCCTTTGTATCTGTAAAGAACTGAACCTGCATAAATAACTCCATTAGGTTGGCTATTATACCATTGCGTATTAGAGAAAGCCGAAGATGCTATACTCGTAACAGAGTTCGGAATATTTATTGAAGAAATATCTGAACCGTTAAAAGCATTTTTTCCGATGCTTGTCACCGAGTTTGGGATAACAGTATTCTTGCATCCGACAATCAATGTGTTGGAATTCGTTTCTATTATTGCATTGCAATTATTCCTGCTATCATATTTTTTATTACCCTTTTCTACGGTTATATTGGTTAGTTTAGCGCACGAAAAGAATGCATTATCTCCAACACTCGTCACAGACCCAGGAATTGTGATTGAGGTGAGATTGGAACAACCATAGAAAGCATAACCTGAAATGTTCGTCACAGAGTTAGGAATAACCGTATTCTTGCATCCGGCAATCAATGTGTTGGAATTCGTTTCTATTATTGCATTACAATCATTTCTGCTATCATATTTGGGGTTGTCTTTTTCTACAATTATTGAGGTAAGACCCGGGCAAAAAGAGAACGCTCCATTTTGAATACTCGTCACAGACTCAGGAATTGTGATTGAGGTGAGACTATGACAATCTGTGAAAGAATGACCTGCAATGTTCGTCACAGAGTTAGGGATAACAGTATTCTGGCAGCCAACAATCAATGTGTTGGAATTCGTTTCTATTATTGCATTACAATCATTTCTACTATCATATTTGGGGTTGTCTTTTTGCACAATTATTGAGGTAAGACCATAGCAACACATGAAAACCATATCTCCAATACTCGTCACAGAGCTAGGTATTGTGACAGAACTGAGATTGTAGCAATGAGCGAAAGCATCTGTTCCAATACTCGTCACAGAATTAGGGATTGTTATTGAGGAAAGACTGTTGCAATCACGGAATGCACAATTTCCAATGCTCGTCACCCCATTTTCTATTTCAATTTGTTTGATTTTGGAAGATAGTGAATACCAAGGAGCATTATTAGTATATTCATAATTGGGCATGTCTGTTCCTGATATGGTTAATATTCCATCATCAGACAGAGTCCATGTGATATCTGCATGAATTCCATTGAAGGCAATCATGCTTAATAAAACAAATGTAAAAAACTTCTTCATAGTAGGAATTGTTCATGGCTGACCCCCAAAGCCATACAACTGGTTATATATCTCTATTTATCTCATATAATGAACAACGTCGGGAATCAACTATACATCGATATCACCAATAATTTGTTATTATTTGCTATTTTTTATTGTCATAGACAATAAATGTAAGTCAACGTTTTCAATACGTGAGAGTGGATGTTTCCACTATTACCTTTTGTTATTATGTTTGCAAAAGTAGCGAAAAAAAACAAAAATCCCAAATTCTCCACAAACTTTTTCATGGGGAAACTCCATTTTTAACATTGTGCACGAACATACAGCAAACACGGATGTACAAAGCACGAAATGTACAAACATTTAAACATATCTACTGGACAAGTAGGAACGTTATGTCCCAAAAGACGAAGGATTTCAATTATTTCAATAATTTCAATTAAATTAGGACACACCTTTAATTATATAGTAACGTGAGTTCGATGTAAGTCCCTTCTGCCTCCCTTGTGACTCCTATGTAACTCCCATTTTTCTCCCATTCTAAGGAACGGACCTGGAACGGATTTACAACGGACCTGGAACGGACCTAAGGTATAGGAAGGGGGAAACACAAAGAACGACAAAAAAGATTCTTAGAAAAAACTTTTTCGCGAAAACCCTACACCCCTACATCGTCAGGTGCTTCAAACATTTGAAACTCAAGAATTTGCAGCGTTTTCAAATATGCAACAACCCTACACTAACCCTACACTAACCCTACACTAAAACCTGAATTTTTCAGAAATTCAGGTTAATTGATAATTAATAATGTATAATTATTCGCCAAGCTCATCAAGCTAAAGCAAGTGATAAATTCGCCAAGCTCATCAAGCTAAAGCAAGTGATAATTCAGATTGACTTGAACGCTTATGAATACTATTCAAATTATTCATTACTCATTATTAATTATTAATTTCATGCCTTGACAGGCATGATTAGTGTAGGGTTGATGTAGGGTTAGTGTAGGGTTAGCGAATATTTAAAATCCTTGTAACGAACTAATATTGTGAACGTTAGATAGGGTACTGATGTAGGGGTGTAGGGTTTTCGCGAAAAAGTTTTTTCTGAAGAGCAGAATATATATATATTGCTCGACATAGAACGCTTACAAATGAGTTTTCACACATAACCCCTTTCGCGATGTACTGCCCTCCAGGCAGTAGTTGTTTTTGGGACTTAATCCCCGCACATCCTCGTTTCACTCGTATGTACGGGGTTACTAATAGTATTGCCTTCCAGGCAATTATCAAATTACGGAACTTGTATCAATATTCAACATACAGAACTTGATCAATATTCAAAACGGATGACGAGAGGCAGGTGGTCGCTGAATCCGTTGTAATTGTATTTGTAGCCTCGGTACGTTCTCAAAGGACGGACTCCTCCGAACTTAGGTTCTTCTTCCATGAGGAAAGGCAAATCATGAATACGGCAATATTTTATCTTGCAATTATCCAAGAATGACTGAGAGAAGAAAATATGGTCGAGACTCCCCCACTCTCCTTTATAGCGATAAGTGCCCAAAGCCCCATTAGTGCCTTTTGCATCCTTGGAAACCTCTACCATAGAATGCTCAGCCAGCATAAGGAGAGAGCGATTGTCGGAATAATCGTTGAAATCGCCTGTGATAAAGATATTGGCATCTGGAGATATTGCACGAATAGAGTCTATGCTTGAACATAGTCGGGAAGCGACCGCAAGACGATAAGGCTCGGAAGCCTTCTCGCCCTTTCGTCTGCTCGGAGCATGGAGAACGAAGACATGCAACTCGTCGTTCTTGGAATCACCCAACATTCTTCCGCGAACATAGAGGATATCACGAGTAGGACCAAACCCTTCTGGCGGATTGATGCGAAGGCTATAAGAAGTATCCGGAGCAAAGCTATAAGGATGATAAAGCAAGGCTACGTCTATACCTCGCTCGTCAGGTGAGTTGGTTATGATATACTTATAACCGACAGTACGAAGAAGAGAACGCCGGGTAAGGTCGTAGAGAACAGAATCATTCTCGACCTCTATAAGCGCAACAAGATCAGGAGCCTGCCAATCCTGCCACTCACCACCAGTAGATACAATTTCCTTACTGATATTATTCAACTTACGCCAATAGCGTTTGGAATCCCAATGATAGGTACCACCCTCACAAAATTCATAGTCATTTTTCAATGAATCGTGACGGGTATCGAAAATATTTTCGCAGTTGAGCTCCACAAAAGTGAAGATTGTAAGAAGAAGGGAAAGCATAAAAAAATTACGAATTAATAATTACGAATTACCTATTTACCAACTACTAATCATTATTTCACAAGTGCGACCTTAGAGCCTTTAATCACAAGGCGGCCTTCTGATCGTAATTGCTCTAAAGCGACGTCAAGCTGATGTTTGGTCAAAGGAAGACTATGGATCTGGGCAATAGGCAAGCTACCGCCAGCGTCATTGATTGCATCTACTATGATCTGTACAGCATCCTCATGAGATGTAGAAACGGAACTTCCATTTCTCTTTTTCTCTACACAGACATCACAATATCCGCAATCAGAATCTGCCTTCTCGCCCAAATAACGAAGAAGAACGGTTGAACGGCACTCATCATCCGATTCTGCATACTCAAGGACGGAATCAACACGGGCAGCCATTCTTTCCTGAAGTTCCTCATAGATTGCCCTCGGGAAAACAAGGCGTGAAGACTCTATTCTCTGCTGAGGGTAATATATAACAGGCACATTCCTACGAGGGATATATTTGAGAATATGACGACTGGCAAGCGATTTCAACACAACACGCACAACATCAACCGAAAGATGCGAGTAATCAGCAATACGAGCCTCCTCTATATAGACAAGGTCGGAGAATAATCCGCAATATATCCGCAACAAGGCAGTCATAACCGTATCTTCATTAGCAGAAAGTCCACGAAGCTGATACAGGCCATCACGAGGAAGCAGGAACTGACATCGAGGATGATTTTCAGGATCAGAATCATACTCTATGTATCCCGCACGCTGAAGAACAGACAAAGCTCCGGAAAGACGTGTAGGGAAATGCTTGAACACCTGACAGAACCGCTCTATGTTAAATTCATAGCGAGCCCCTTCCCCATCATAAAGTGCAAGTTGGAAGAAATATGAAAGATCGTCATACACCTTTCTTATATAGTCTTTCTCAGGAAAGGCACTCTGTACATGAGTAAGGAGATTACGCCTGTCAGACCTGCTATACAGCAAGACAGCATACGCCCTATTACCATCACGACCACCTCGACCTGCTTCCTGGAAATAAGCCTCAAGGGAATCAGGACAATCCATGTGAACGACAACCCTAACATCAGGCTTGTCGATACCCATTCCAAAGGCATTTGTTGCCACCATAACACGAACCTCATCTTTCTGCCAGTCCTGCTGTCGCTGATCCTTTACGGCGAAATCAAGTCCGGCATGATAGAAAGTAGCGGAAATACCATTTGAGGAAAGGATCTTTGCCACATCCTTAGTGTTCTGACGTGAACGAGTATATACTATTGCAGAGCCCTGTACGGAATTAAGGATATGAATCAGTTCTGCCTCCTTGTTATCTGTATGACGCACCACATAAATAAGATTCTCACGCTTGAAGGACATACGCACCACTCTCTTCTCAGAAAAAGCAAGGCGTTCCTGAATATCATCAACAACCTGCGGAGTTGCCGTTGCTGTAAGAGCAAGAACTGGAATAGTGTATTTTGGAGGGAGGGATGGATCTTCCTGCGGTTCAAGAATATTCCTTATCTCTGCAATATTGAGATAAGAAGGTCGGAAATCATAGCCCCATTGTGAGATACAATGTGCTTCGTCAACCGTGATAAAGCAGATTCGCATCTGCTGAATCTTTGCTACGAAAAGCGGAGAAGAAAGGCGTTCTGGTGATACATACAGGAACTTCACACCGCCATAGACAGCATTATCAAGTACCTGAAGGACTTCCGCATGACTCATGCCCGAATAGATAACAGATGCAAGGATGCCTCGGTCACGAAGATGCTGAACCTGATCCTTCATCAGAGCAATAAGCGGAGTAATGACAAGACACACACCTTCCATTGCAAGAGCCGGAACCTGAAACGTGATACTCTTACCGCCACCTGTTGGCATCAATCCAAGAGTATCATGACCGGAACCTATGCTCTCCACAATCTCTTTCTGTATTCCCCTAAACGCGGAGAAACCGAAATACTGATGAAGAACGGAAAGGTAGTCCATTTTAAAAGCATACAGAGCAGCCCCTCACCTGCCCTACGGGCATCCTCTCCCCAAGGGGCGAGGGAAAAGTTACATTTTATCGCTTATAGACAAGTTTGGAACAATATTACTAACTTCCCCCTCGCCCCTTGGGGAGAGGGTGCCCGCAGGGCGGGTGAGGGGCCGTTTAATCTTCATTCGGTTTAATATCCTCTATCTGAAGCTGAACATTGCCACGCTTATAGATATTCTCCTCAAGAGTATATACAATATCGAATGAGCGACGAGACTTGATATATCTTGCAGAAGCTGACTGCCCAAAGGCTATGCCGTTCATCACGGTATTGGAATTTGAATCAACTAGTTCAAGCTTTATATGCTCCTGTTCACGGCCAACGACCTTGGATGTACCGAAATCATACACATTACGGGTGCAGAAGGTAGGCTTCACATTTCCAGGACCGAATGGGGCAAAGCGCTTCAAGTCATGATAAAGGCGACGGGAGATATCCCTAAAGTCGATAACGGCATCTACAGTAAGGGTTGCCTCCGTCTGGGTTGGCTCAATATGCTCCTCTACATATTTATAGAAACGCTTGCTGAACTCAGGAACGTCTTCCCAACGGATTGTCAAGCCACAGGCGTATGTATGACCGCCAAAGTTAATAAGAAGATCACGACAGCTCTTAATGGCAGAATACACATCAAAGCCGGCAACAGAACGCGCACTACCGGTAGCAAACTGTCCGTCGCGGGTAAGGACTACCGTAGGACGGAAATAGATTTCAGTCAGTCTTGAAGCCACGATACCGATAACACCCTTCTTCCAGTTCTCATCATAGAGCACGATACTTGAACGATGTCTCTGGCTCTCAAGCTTTTCCACAATACCGTTTGCCTCGTCGGTCATCTGCTTGTCAATGTCACGACGCTGTTCATTATATTCGTCAATATGCTTGGCTGCCGTAATAGCATTGTTGTAATCCTTCTCTACAAGAAGATCAACCGACAGTTTGCCGTTCTCCATACGACCGGAAGCATTGATGCGAGGACCAATCTTAAAGACGATATCCGACATGGATATTTCCCTGCCAGAGAGTCCGCAGATGTCAATAATGGACTTCAGCCCGACGGAAGGATTCTGGTTCAGCTGCTTTAATCCATGATAAGCCAATACACGATTCTCGTCTGTCACCTCAACCAAATCAGCAGCAATACTAACGGCACAGAGATCAAGGAGCGGAATAAGGCGAGAGAAAGGAATGCCGTTGTTCTTGGCAAAAGCCTGCATCAGTTTAAAGCCCACTCCACATCCGCACAGATGCTTGAAAGGATACGAGTCGTCGGGACGTTTTGGATTTAAGATTGCCACAGCAGGAGGAAGTACATCGTCAGGCACATGATGGTCACAGATGATAAAGTCAATACCCAAGGTCTTAGCATACTCAATCTGCTCATGTGCCTTGATACCGCAATCGAGAATGATAATCAGTTTCACACCACTCTCATTCGCCATGTCAATAGCCTTACGACTTACTCCATATCCCTCCTCATAGCGATCCGGGATATAGTATTCTATATTGGAATAGTAAAGACGAAGGAACTTATAGACGAGGGCAACAGCCGTACAACCATCAACATCATAGTCACCATATACCATGATACGCTCCTTACGTCCCATAGCATCATTAAGCCTATCCACCGCGATATCCATATCCTTCATCAGGAACGGATTAATGAGGTCATTGAGTTGAGGACGGAAAAAGCGCTTTGCCGCTGATTCCGTCGTTATTCCACGCTCAATAAGAAGACGACAAAGCACAGGAGCGATATTGAGTTTCTCGCTCAATTCGCTCGCCTGTCGCATCAATGTCGGCGATGGTGTATTATAAATCCATTTGAAATGCACGATCGTGTGTAAATAAAAAAAAATAACAGCCCCTCACCTGCCCTACGGGCATCCTCTCCCCAAGGGGCGAGGAGGAAGTTAGTATCTCAAATCATGAGCCTCACCCCCATAGCGTTCCAAATGTAACTTTTCCCTCGCCCCTTGGGGAGAGGGTGTCACATAGTGACGGGTGAGGGGCCATTATGGATTTGTCATTCTTTTCATATTCAAGCCCGAAATCTTGCCGTCGGAACTAACCGTAGCTGATATCTGATACCTGTTATATGTAGGCTGTGTGGCATCTGTGCGTGATATATTCTGCTCTGCAGTAAACTGCACGATATAATCCGCAGCGCCCTTGGTTCCAGCTTTCTTGTCTATTTTATAGTCGTCGATGATATGCCAATTCATATCGGTGATATCCGACTTGTATAACTTCTTCAGGAATGTTGCGACATCAGCCTTGCCAGCACTTGACTGTCCGAGAAAGTTAGTCAACTGGTCGGCAACCGTGGAAAGCATACCGCCCTCGTTACGTGAGTTAACTGACTGGAAGAACTTCTTGAACAGAGCCTTAACCATCTTTGTCTCTTCCGGCTGTAGCTGAGTCATCTTTATTGCATCGATGGCAGCATTGGCATCATTAACGAAACGTCCGTTAGGATGCTGTTTCACATAATTGATGAACGCATCAATCGTCTTATCCTTCATCACATGTGCAAAGTCCATTGAATCGACCTTATTCATCGCCTCAGCCTTATGCGGAGAGTTCGGATGCGTCTTGGCGTACTGCTCTATCAGGTCGCGGGAACCGGTTATCAGGACATCTGTCCATTCCTTGTCTATCGCCTGAATTGTGGCAAGACGTGCCTGAAGGGAGTCGCGATGCTCAGGATTCGTATCTTTATATTTATTCAGATATTCCTCTATTACCAAAGGGTCCGTGCTCTGTGCAGCAAGCACATAATCCGATTCTTCCTGACGACCAAGATCGTTATAATAGTATGCCACACCTCCACACAAGACAAGGGCAATCACAAGCCCCACGATGATCTTTGTGTATGATTTCTTCTCTGTATCAGGCTCCGGTTCTGACTTTGGCTTAACAACAGGAGTAACAGGTTCTGTATGTCGAACAGGTACAGGACGCTGTGTCGGAGTTGAAGTCGTAGGACGATGACAAGCAGGACAAACCATCTGATTGCGGAAATATATCTCACCGCAATCAGGGCATTTCACTACTTTTCCTGCGATTTCCACACCGCACCCCGGACAAGTAGGAGCCATATCGCTAACCTGATGTCCACATTCTGGACACTTTATAATTGCCATAATACTAACTAACGGTCCCTCACCAGCCCTATAGGCATTCTCTCCCCAAGGGGCGAGGGAATATTACGATTTATCGTTCAGGACCTTCCTTATGATGGTGTTTACTAACATCCCCCTCGCCCCTTGGGGAGAGGGTGTCAGCAGGACGGGTGAGGGGCTGTTTTCTCTGTCTGAACCTCAACTCACGCAGAGTGTGATTTCCCATGAATCGGGATTTATCCACATGACCATTGATGCCAGCCAAACGTCCTCTACCCGTGTATTGCCACAAGGTAATATCACGGCCATCAGCAAGCACAGGCTCCTGCTCGGTATATTGGGCAATCATGATAAGATACCTATCAAGTTTTTCCCGAAGATACTTATCATAGAAGTTCGCCCCGGTATATATGAGAGGCTTCTGCCTATATGCCATCTCCACCAATTCAAGAAACTTGAAAAGTGAATCGCAGAATTCCGCGGAATCAAGCCTGGCTGTTGTTTCAACATCTATCATCGGAATGAGGTCCTGCTCTTCCGGACGACATTGTGTGAGGAAATTCGCCAACTGCTCACCCTGATCAGCCTTCGGACGATAGAAATGATATGATCCGACCTTTATTCCATGCTGACGGGCCATCTGAATGTTCTCTTCATACCTACTGTCTATTCTGTCACCACCTTCCGTAGCCTTGATATAGACGTATGCCATCTTTGTGCTACCTACAGCCTCCCAGAACACCCCATGCTGATAATGTGAGATGTCTATTCCGTGAATATGCTGACAAGTATCCTCACACTCAACTTGCTGCGCACCCGCAGAGAGTGAAAAGATAGACATTAAGGCTGATAGAAATATATATTTAAAATTATTATCAAAATTCATAGAATGCAAAATTACTAAAAAAATATGAATTCTTTACAAAGTAAAGGCAGAAATTCACATATTTTTAGATTTTAGCGCGAATATGGTGTTATTCTGTGAAGCAACACCGTTAATCTGCCATTATGCCTTCGTCGTGCCGAGGCTATTTTTCTGCTCTGGAAACGAATGAAAAGCGAAGCCAGAACGAAGGCATAGCGAAGGATGAACGAACAACTATCGAATCAACCTCGCCTCTGCTTTAATTCTTCAAGTACAAAGTTACGAAAAAATCATGAGATACGCAAACAAAAGCAATATTATTTCACTCACTTCTTGGCTTTTGCGTCAAGTTGCCTAAAGTTATGCAGAAACGGCATAGTTTCCTATCGAGGGGAGAATTCCTTATGAGTACAAAAATAGTACAGTCAGAAAAGAAATTATCAGATTTCAAATCTGATATATTTGTATCATACAATTCTTTTCTTTTTTTTCTTTACTCCATCAATTTCTATTCTTACAAACGTTCTGTCATCGAAAGACTTATATCCTTGCATAACTCCTTTAGTTGCTTTGTATAAGTTGATACAAAGCGGATCATTATTGATTATTCGCTCTAACTCCCTCTCACTTTCGGCTAAAGTCCTTTTCAAAACAGGATAGCCGTCAGATGCAAGGACAATCTCCTTGGCATCAGCAACGGAAATAACGTGAATGAGATTTTCTGGAATATCCATTCCGTTAATCACGGCATAGTCGCAATTCTGTCTCTCACAACAGCTTCGCAACTCATTTTTGATACAGTCACGACCAACATCTTTGATACGTAATCCTTCAACGGTTGCCCTACCCTCTTTCAATAATTCATGAATATAATCCGAGCGTTTTTGTGCATTAACTTCTTCTTCGGGCTTTGGATATTCATATAGAATGCCATCAATAAGGCACAGGCAATCACCTACAAACCAAACCTCACGTTTCCTTACGTTCAGCACCACGGCACTTGCAGCCATAAGGTTATTGTCGGCTTTCACAGGTTTCTGAGGATAATAGGCAGAAACGGCCTCAGCAGTCAATCGACAGAAGTCTGTGACCGTTGAGTCAGAAGTGAGTTGTTCTGATATTATGCGAGAGACGATTTGCATGCACAACCTACCATTGCTGACATCTGCGGAATATCTGACATCAGCCTTGGATGTGCTACCGTCAATAACAGCCACGAAATCATCTGTCATGACGATTCCGTCCTCGCACGTCTCCTGACTTTGCTTTCCTATTATCTGGCTTTCTACGATTCTCATTCTGGAAATTAGGGTTGTATGATTTGGGCTTATTGCGGCCTCTCCCCCCGCCCTCCCCCGTAGGGAGGGTGCCGGAAGGCGACGACCACCTATTTTTGTCATTATTAGCCTTGTACCTCTTTTCGCGCTCCGGCTCCCTCCCTACGGGGGAGGGCGGGGGGAGAGGTTGCTTTCCCAAAAGTTCCCTTATCAAATCCGCTCTCCCGATACGGCGAAGCGACTGCTCAATATTACGCCTTTCCTCTGGTTTGTACCAGAAGAAAAACTGCCTCTGGGCAAGTTTATCCTTGGGTGTCTTAGCAGAGAAGACTGGCTCAAGGGTGTATGGATCATATCCGCTATACCAAGTCTCGGTACTCACAGTCATAGGCGTAGGGGTAAAGTCTTGAACTTGTTCAAGTTGGAAGTCCAGACGTTTAGTCTTGATAGCAAGGTCTGCCATATCTTCCTCATGACATCCTGGATGTGAGGAAATGAAATACGGGATGAGCTGCTGTCGCAAACCCTCCTCACGGTTTATCTTATCAAATACACGTTTGAACTCCTCAAAAAGCTTGAAAGAAGGCTTTCTCATCAACTTCAGAACGGCATCTGAAGTATGCTCAGGCGCAACCTTCAATCTGCCACTCACATGATTGCATATAAGTTCACGGGTATATTCCCTTGCCGATTGGTTAGCTTTCTCATCTTTACTGTGATGAAGCAGAAGGTCATATCTAACACCAGAGCCTATGAAACTTTTCTTAACCTCTGGCAAAGCATCTACAGAACGGTAGATGTCGAGCAAGGCAGAATGGTCGGTATCAAGGTTAGGGCAAATCTCAGGATTGATACACGAAGGACGCTTGCACTTGGCACAAGCCTTCAGGTTACGTCCGTGCATTCCGTACATATTTGCAGACGGACCACCAAGATCAGAGAGATAGCCCTTGAAATCTGGGAGTTTAACGACTTCCTTCACCTCCCTCATGATACTCTCCTTTGAACGGCAAGCTATGAACTTTCCCTGATGAGCAGAGATAGTACAGAAGGCGCAACCACCAAAGCACCCTCGGTGCATATTCACGGAGAACTTAATCATATCGTAGGCTGGTATTCTCTTACCCTTATACTTTGGGTGAGGAACACGCATATAAGGCAGATCGAATGATGCATCAATCTCTTCGGTGGTCATTGGCGGATAAGGAGGATTTACCACTACGAAACGCCCGTCAACACCTTGGATAAGTCGCTGAGCATGAACCTTATTACTCTCCTCCTCTATATGGCGGAAATTATCAGCCTCAGCCCTCTTGTCACGAAGACATTCCTCATGGCTATGTAGCACAATATCATCATCGGTAATGCCACCGGGTATATCTTCCTTTCGGCAAAGGAAGACGGTCTGAGGGAGTTCGGTGATATCAGAAATCTTCCGTCCCCTATCCAGTTCCGCAGCAATAGCCAGAATGGTTTTCTCGCCCATTCCGTAGGAGATGATATCGCCTGCACTATCGCAAAGGATGCACTTACGAAGACGGTCTTCCCAGTAGTCATAATGGGTTAGTCTTCGCAAGGAAGCCTCGATGCCGCCTAACACGATAGGGACATCGGGGAACAACTGACGGAGAATCTTGGAATAGACGATTGTGGGGTACTCTGGACGACAGTCATGACGGCCGTCGGGCGAATAGGCATCCTCGGAGCGCAGACGCTTGTTGGCTGTATATTTATTGACCATAGAGTCCATACACCCCGGGGAAATACCGAAGAAAAGCCTTGGTCTTCCGAGTTTCTTAAAGTCACGGAAATCCCCGTGCCAGTCAGGTTGTGGCACGATAGCCACGCGATAACCAGCAGCCTCAAGGGTACGACCTATCACGGCAGCACCAAATGATGGATGATCCACATAGGCGTCGCCAGAGAAGAGTATTACATCAAGTTCATCCCACCCTCTTAACTCACACTCTTTTTTTGTCGTTGGCAGAAAATCTGTCAGTTGCATTTATTTAAAGTTTAAAGTGTAAAGTATAAAGCGTAATGTGGATAGTTTCCTTCCCTCTTCTGCTTTATACCTTCTACTTTTTTATACATTTGCCTCCTCCGTTAGCGCATCAAACTTTGTGTCAGCGTAGAGTAAGATAAGATTATGAAGACCGAGAGCCTTCATATCCTTATGGTATATGACATCAAAACAGAGGTCGAGAAGGGCCTTGTCTGATGTACCTACAGAATCAAGAAGCGAGCGGATGTTCAGTTTCAGTTTGTCGAGGACCTGCTCATCCACAATACCATTACTGTCTATCAATCCACTAAGTAGTGAATACTTATGTAAAGTCTCAAGGTGCTCTTTTGAAACCTCAATAGAGCGAGTACCTGATGCATTAGCCTGTATTTTCATATTCCAAAAATTTAATAGCCCCTCACCTACCCTACGGGCATCCTCTCCCCAAGGGGCGAGGGGGAAATTAGTATTTCAAATAATATTCTTTTAAGCGAACTAAGGTTACTTTTTCCCTCGCCCTTTGGGGAGAGGGTGTCCGAAGGACGGGTAAAGGGCCTTCTACTCCAACAGGAATTTCAGCACACTTCGCATGCAGAGGCCTCGCTGTTCTTCTGTTCTGATACACTCCAATGGGAATCCCATAACGAAGCTTCGACGTTCCTTACATGCTATTGCAGCCGTACTACCATCTGCATAGAGCATGGCAGGGAAGGCATTTCCGAGAGGCTGTAGCACATCTGAAGATGTTGAGGCATAGTGGTCTTCATTCAAAGCCCTATAGACATCAAAGTCCACTCCCATGCCAGTAACTACCTGTGCACTATCCGATTGGTCCTTGTACTTACATACATAGTCGGTATATAGGGCTTCTGCCAAGAAGGTAGAATCGGCAGGTGCCTGGTTATCAGATCCCACATAAGAGCCGCTCACAAGAAGTGCCCCACCGAAATATCTCAGTTCCGACCTCATAATCGGAGAAATAGAAGGGGCTCTCTTCAATGAGTAACCGTCATTACGCTGATTTCCAAGAATCAAATCGAGGAGTCTATATTTTGACAATGTCACATCGCCCATGCCGATACATTCAGACGAACAGCTTGCCACGCAGAACTTCTTCATCGTAGCAATAGCACGCACATGCTCGGTGGTATAATTGAAGTCATTACCGGCAAGGAAAGGCAGTTGACTGGTCCAACACGCAGTCTTTCCGTATGATACGCCAGGATCTTCCGCCATATCGAAACCGATAGCCATTCCCATCTCGTTATACTTAACCGCAGGACCAGCAAGTCGATGGAAACCATTGACAACGAGAATCTGTCTGCCTCCCGGATGGTAAACACAGGCAAGTTCCTCGGATGGCAAACTCTGTCCGCCACTATTGGCTGCTGTAACCTTGAATCTATACACCTTATCAGCCTCTAAGGTCACAGTCGTCTTCCTTGCCCTAACCACTGTTCCATTATCATAATCCTCATTACCTGATGCCATATATACGATATATGAGTCGGACTTTGCTGAAGGCTCAAGAGAATCCACGGTTTCCTCCCAAGAGAGGACTGCCCTGCCGAATGAGTCCATAAGGACCCTGAACCTATGTGGGGCAAGCGGTTGGATAACCGCCTTTTTATTATGCTTGGCAGCAATATATCTAACTACACTCTTATACACAGAGCGTGAAAGCGTAAATTTGAAATTAGGATCATGTCCATACAGCATATCCGACAGATTCTCATGCGAGAACATTTCAAGGATTGCAGCAGGGATTCCCGGAATACGAGTCTCTGCATAGTTCTTATCCCAGATGCCTCGTGTATTCCATCTGCCATACTTACAAGTAATATCTTTATTTATCTGCGATAGCATTTGCTCAACGAAATCATACGAAATCATTCTAGATTCACCATCAGACAATCGGCAATCATTGAAATCCGTTGTGCAGATGCCCAAAGTTCCAACTATACTCCTGTCTAAATGATAGCCAGCATCACTATGTACGGCAAGACTCATTTCCAATGGAACTCCCTTACCTTCCTTTTCCGGAGCATACATAGAACCGCCCGCAATCCAGTTTGTCATCAAAGGACGGACATTGATATCATCAGAATAGTCGTCAGTTCCCTGTCGTGAACTATAGACATTATATGGTGCTCCTGACCATTGCGCATTATATCTTGCACCTTCAAGACAACGTGGCAACCCACTCACCGAGCCTCCACGCTCTACATTTCCCATACCACCGCCAAAACGAACGGCATCCGTGGTAACAACGCCCTTCATCTTCGACACATTGTCAACGGTAACGTAATTGTCGTCATCACAACCGAAGTCAAAAGTCCCAAGATATACCCATGTACTGCCCCCCATTGTCTGGTTGACCGTGAAATGAGTCTTCACCCCCTTGTGAACTACCGTATAATGAGCATCAGGAATGCTGTTCTGCAAGGTTTGGTAAGATACATATACTGCATACTTACCAGGCATCGGCAGATAAGGCGAATATTTTGCTATGGAAGAAGCCTTTTTCCTTCTAACCTTAGACCATCTGGCTGTTCCCTTGATGAAAGGCGCATCACCTTCCTGCAAAACATCATCAGGCATGGCAAAACCAGGTTCTGAGGATTTCATCCATTTACCCTGCTCCTTATATCCCGGCAACTTCTGGTCATTATCAACCACAGCCTCTACATTCTGCCAGTCACGCTCACGCGGAGTCCACACCACAGCACCTGCGTTCTCAAGCATAGGAATGATATAAGGTATCACAAAAGTCTGGGAAAACAGATCCTCGTTTGTTCCGAAAAGATTAACTCTCTGCCATCTCCAATTACCCTGTGTAGGATTATAAACACGTCCGTGACTAGCCCATATAGACAAATGCCTTCCGTCAAGACCATTCTCGATTTTGTTTGGTCTTGACAAATTCTTCACCCAAGGCAATCCGTAATAGTCAGAATCATCAAAGTAACTCTGAGCATGCACATTGCCAAACACGAAAAATGTCAACAGTCCACAAACTATTGGCAAGACACGTACTCTGTTCCAATATGTACAATTGAGAAATTTCACAATCTACACAACAAACTGTTCTGGCTTTTTACCCTTAAAATCCTTAAAATACAACTTTATCTCCTGCATCTCCGTTTCAACATCCCCCGAAGGGACGAACGAACGGGTGCAACGTATTAGTTTCCTTTCATAATCCAGTCCATAGAGCAACACAGGGATTTGGGCTTTCAAAGCTATATAGTAGAACCCCTTTTTCCATTCAGAATTAGCCTTTCGGGTACCTTCTGGAGTAATAGCCAGACGGAATTTCTTTTCTTTTTTTGCTATTTCTGCAAGTGACTCGGTCATGGACATCTTCTCTTGCCGGAAGACAGGAATACCACCCATTTTACGAAATATATAGCCAAGTGGCCAAAAGAACCATTCCTTCTTCATTAGAAAATTAGAAGAAAGTCCCTCAGCATGGTTATACAGTTGTCCATAGAAAAAATCCCAATTACTCGTATGGGGTGCCAGACATATAATATATTTGTCAGGATGCTCAACCGTAACTTCCTTCTTCCATCCAAGACGACGGTAGAGCAGCCAACCAAAGATTTTTTTTAGCATTTTTGTTTGTTTTGAGACGAAAGGCCAAAGTCATTCGACATTAGTCTTTTGTCCTTTGCAATTTTTAGAGCATATTTCCAATCTCATCAACCACATTGTTGATATCCTTGTTAAAGGAATCCACAAGAACACGGTAGTATTTCTTAGCTTCCATTCCCGGTTCAGGATGAGAGACACGCATTATGTAGTCCGAGTGCATCCTAAGTATGCTTTTAAGCAGTGCATTCACATTGTCCCCAGAATCAGGACGCTTGGTATAGGTAGAAACAGCTATGCATTCAGCGAACAACTCGCTACATACAAAATTTATTTCTTTTTTAAGGTTTCTCTTGTTTGCCATAATTATATAAGATTAAGGATTTGATGTTCAAAGGTAACAATTTTATGCGAAAAACAAGAAAAACACAAAAGAAAATGAAAAAAAAATCGAAAAAAGATGGAATTATTAGCATTTTTCACTTAAAATTAGTATTTTTGCACTAATTTTTACATATAGTATCGATTTTTTTCAACCAAAATTATATCATTCAAAGAAAATTATGGAAAAAAGTGCATTACAGATTGCACGTGCTGCCTACCAGCCAAAGCTTCCTAAGGCTTTGCGTGGCGCACTCAAGGTAGTAGAGGGTGAACCTACTCAGTCAGTTGCAGATCAGGAAGAAGTACAGAATCTCTTCCCTAACACTTACGGTATGCCATATATCAAGTTCGAGCCTACAGAAGGCAAGATGGCTACTGCTGCAATAAACGTAGGTGTAATCCTTTCTGGCGGTCAGGCTCCTGGCGGTCACAACGTGATCTCTGGTCTTTTCGACGGTATCAAGAAGCTCAACCCAGCAAACAAGCTTTATGGCTTCATCCTTGGTCCTGGCGGTCTCGTTGACCATAACTATATGGAGCTTACTCCAGAGATTATCGACGAATATCGTAACACTGGTGGTTTCGATATTATCGGTTCTGGCCGTACAAAGCTCGAGAAGAAGGATCAGTTCGACAAGGGTCTTGAGATTCTTCAGGCTCTCGACATCAAGGCACTCGTAATCATCGGTGGTGATGACTCTAACACTAACGCTTGCGTACTTGCAGAGTACTATGCAGCTATTAAGGCTGGCGTACAGGTTATCGGTTGTCCTAAGACTATCGACGGTGACCTCAAGAACGAGGCTATCGAGGCTTCATTCGGTTTCGATACTGCTACAAAGGTTTACTCAGAGGTTATCGGAAATATCATGCGCGACTGTAACTCTGCTAAGAAGTACTGGCACTTCATCAAGCTGATGGGCCGTTCTGCTTCTCACGTAACTCTCGAGTGCGCTCTTCAGACTCATCCTAACATCACTCTCATTGGTGAGGAGGTAGAGGCTAAGAACCAGACTCTCGACGATATCGTAACATACATCGCAGAGGTTGTTACCGATCGTGCAAACCTCGGTCTCAACTATGGTGTTGTACTCGTACCAGAAGGTCTTATCGAGTTCATCCCAGCAATCAAGAAGCTCATCGCTGAGCTCAACGATATGCTCGCTGCTAATCAGGCAGACTTCGACATGGTTGCTGACGACAAGAAGATTGACTACGTTCTCAAGCACCTCTCTGACGAGAATGCTGCTATCTTCAAGTCACTTCCTCTCTCTGTATCTCGTCAGCTTGCTCTTGAGCGTGACCCACACGGAAACGTACAGGTATCTCTTATCGAGACTGAGCAGCTCCTCGCTGAGATGGTTTCTAAGAAACTCGCAGAATGGAAGAAGGACGGTATCTTCACAGGTAAGTTCGCTACACAGCACCACTTCTTCGGTTACGAGGGACGTTGTGCAGCTCCTTCTAACTGGGATGCAGACTACTGCTACTCACTCGGTTTCAACGCTTCTATGCTGATTGCTGCAGGCAAGACAGGTTACATGTCTTCTATCAAGAACACCTTCAAGCCTGCTGACCAGTGGATTGCAGGTGGTATTCCTATCACAGCTATGATGAACATGGAGAAGCGTTCAGGTGAGATGAAGCCAGTTATCAGAAAGGCTCTCGTAGAGCTCTCTGGCAAGCCATACAAGTATTTCGTACGTCATCGTACAGAGTGGGCTCGCAATACAAGCTTCGTTTACCCTGGCCCAATCCAGTACTTTGGTCCTACAGAGGTTTGTGACCGTCCAACACTGACTCTCACACTCGAGCAGGAATAATCCACAAAAATAAAAAATGAAAAATGAAAAGTGAAAAATGCTAATATGTATTTTATTATTTTTCATTTTTCATTTTTTTTATTATTCATAAAAAAATGCCCCATTGGGCACTACAAAAAAGAATATGGCAAAGAAACAACACAAGAAGACACCTCGCAAAACTCTCCCACGCAAGTTGTGGTGGGGCATTGGCTCTGTAGTCACTCTTGTGTATATTGCCATTTTCTACTATTTCTTCGTAGGTCCTACAGGTTTCCGATGGCGTGCTCTCTATGGTGATGCACAATATCCTGAAGGCTACGAAATACAAGGAATCGATATTTCCCACTATCAGGGCGACATTGACTGGGCAAAGCTTCAGACAGCAATAATAAACAAATGCCCTGTGCGTTTCGTGATAGTGAAGTCAACTGAAGGCCGTTCTTTAGTCGACGATAACTTTGCATATAATTTTGAACAAGCACGCGAATACGGATTCATACGCGGAGCCTACCATTTCTGGAGCATAAAGTCAAATGCCCGCGATCAAGCCTATTTCTTTCTAAGTAAGGTAAAACTGGTGCCTGGCGACCTTCCGCCTGTATTAGACGTAGAGCTAAAGCGCAAGGACCAGTCCGTAGAAGACTTCCAGCGTGACATTCTAACATGGCTCCACATCGTGGAAGACCACTACCATGTCAAACCAATCATATACACGAGCTATAAGTTCAAGATGACCAATCTCGCTGACAAGCGCTTTGACGATTATCCTTACTGGATTTCCCACTACTACGTTGATAAGATGCAGTATAAAGGCGAATGGAAGTTCTGGCAACACACGGATGTCGGCTCACTTCCCGGTATTGACGGCTATGTTGATCTCAATATCTACAATGGCTCTTTCTATGATCTGAAACAACTCTGCATCCCTGAATGAAAATGAACACTAGTCATTGGGTTGCCTGCTGGGGCAACGCTACATCCATAACCGACCGCAAGGAATCTGTATATGCGAAGGATATCACCATTCGCTACCCTATCCGTATATGCTTCGACGGCAATAAGATACGTCTTCGTTTCTCAAATCTTACTGGAACTGAGGATGTGACTCTAACCCGTATCTTTGTAGCTTTAAAAAACAAGGGGACTTACGAACCTATATCTGTGCTTTTCTCAGGAAAAGAAAGCGTGACAATAGCGCCCGGAAAGGAAATAGAGAGTGATGAGACAACTATCAATATTACTGCTGGTGATACCATAGACGTAAGCATATACCTCGGTGAATTTACCCAGATGAATGCCGGAACCCTCATTACAGGTCCTCTGTCTAAAGGTCAGTATAGCTATGGTGACTTTTCCACAAACGAGACTCTCCCACTCGACCTCACACGTAACACAAACTGGTTCTATTTCCTCAACACCATTGATATCCTTACCGACGAAAAGAACCATGCCCTCATTTGCTATGGTGACTCTATAACTGCCCAAAGCTGGCCTGACTATCTCACTATCCGAGCATGGAATGAAGGTTTCTGTAACGTGTCAATAATCCGTCGTGCAGTTAGCGGTACCCGCATTCTTCGGCAATACGACTGTATCACATACGCTGCCTATGGTCTTAAAGGCTCCACTCGTTTTCCAATAGAAATGAATGTATCAGGAGCTACAGCCGTTATCATACAGCATGGTATCAACGATATTATTCACCCAGTAGGCTCTGATGTCAATCCTTTCCGTCCATGGAGCGATATGCCAACGCTTGAGGATATGATAAAAGGAACGGAAAGCATCTATGTCTCTCATGCTCGAAAACTCGGTCTAAAGGTTTATAGCGGTACGCTACTGCCTATCTACGGTTGGCGAACATACAACGAGGAACGAGATTCTTTCCGCGAGAGATTCAACGAATGGCTTCGCACAAGTCCAATTTTTGATGCTTGTATAGACTTTGACAAAGCCGTACGCAATCCAAATCATCCAGTAGCATTTGCTCCGGGCTTTGACTCTGGTGATCATCTGCACCCAAGCGAAAAGGCCTATGAAGCTATGGCAAATGCTGTACCAGAGGAATTGCTTAAGTAGAAAAAACAATATGCGTATGAAAAATATATTCAAGAGAATCCTAAAAGTGCTGGGCATCGCTATTCTATATTTGCCTGCACTTATATTTTCATCCATATACATTGCTTACTTAATATCTGGATTTACAGATGAATGGGGAACGAAACCAGAATTACGCGATATACTAGGAGGATGTCTCTTGGTATCCTTTATATATATTGGTATTCCACTCATCATTGCATTCATTTCTCTTTGTTATGCCTTCGGAAAGAAAAAAACTTGGGCAAGAATACTGAAATACCTCCATATCGGAAATATCACTATTTTTATATTAATATACATACTTGCGCCAAATAACCAGCCAACAACAGCCCAAGAGATGGAAGAAAACTATCTCCTGCATAAAAATGATATGGAGGCTCTTATAAGGTATGTCAATTCTTCGACAAAGCCACACACAGAAATAAAATATATCAGAAAAGATATCACCAACACTGACGACAAGAATCTTCAAACCATCAAACGAATGATGGAAAAGGCTAACGTACAAGAAATAAACATGAAAACGGTAAATTCCGATTCATTTCTAATACGTAGCGAACTTGTCTACAAGTATTACCCTGGCAGGAAAGGAGAATCTAACTATCATTACAATATAAGTCTAAATACCGACAAAATTGTCGATCCTATAGAATCTAACCTGACATTGATAGCTTCCATAGGCTATAACGATAGTGTAAGTTTTGCAGATTATAAGGCCTTTTTAGGGGGATGTCATTTCCCTGACAAAGACGAGTTTGAGAAAAAACTTGCAACACGCAAGAAGAAGGAAGAAAAGCAGATACAATAATTATACAGAATCAGCTTTAGGTTATATCTGATTCCTCTTTAACTCTTATGTTCCTCCTAACCAAACTCGATGAAGCTCTTATTCTATAGCGGACATAGAACGGAGGTTCATCGAGTTTGGTTAGGAAGAGAAGCGGAGTTATATGGGACTTACTACGGATTTATATCGGATTTAGAGATTATTGTTTATAACCAACCCTTTCATAAATTTTGTCCCGAATAATTCGAACATTCGAATATTCGGGACAAAAGAAAATATCATGAAAAATATTACTGATGCTGCTCACGTAACAGATCATTCACGGTCTTTACAGGATTGAAAGTACCAAGTGGAACCTCAACAAAGACTGTGTTCCAGTCGCTCATAGCACCATTCCAGAGACCCGGGAGCTCAAGAGCCTTGAGTTCCTTACCGTTCTTAGACTTGCATGAAATGAAACCTGTAGTGCGATCTACATAGTCAGGGAGGTTGAAGGCATTACCTTTATAGTCCTTAACCGCACAAACGAGGTCAACAGGATTGAAATGAGTACCCTCTGTGAAGTATTTCATATAAGTCTCATTGTTCTTGTCAATCTGTGAAGACTCAAGAATCTGCAAAGAATAGGTGCCATCCTGATTATATGCAAGGAAAGGACCACCACCAGGCTCACCTACATTCTTCACAACACCAGCAACACGCATTGGACGGTTTAGCTTTTTCTTCAAATAGATAACAAGTTCTGCATCCTCCAGTTCCTTTAGGTCTGCCTTTACGCAACATAGTTCACGCTTTACAAAACGTGCAATTTCAACAAGTTGCTCGTGAGTATATTTGCCAGAATCAAGGAGTTCGAGATATTCAAACGCCTTCTTCTGCAGAGTAACAAGAACACCAGCGATAACTTGCTTCCACTCAACAGTTTCTGGTTTCAGACGGTCTGGCACAACATTATCAATATTCTTCACAAAGATAACATCGGCGGAGATTTCGTTGAGATTCTCGATCAAGGCACCATGACCACCCGGACGGAACAAGAGACTACCGTCTGAATTACGGAATGGAGTATTGTCGGGATTTGCAGCAACAGTATCGGTACTTGGTTTCTGCTCAGAGAAAGAAATATCATATTTAACACCGAACTTCTTCTCATAGCCTGCTGCTTTCTCAGCTACTTTTTGCTTGAAGAAGCCCATGTGCTCGTGAGAAACTGTAAAGTGAACATTGGCCTCTCCTGCAGAAGCAGCATACAAAGCACCCTCTACAAGATGCTCCTCCATTGGGGTACGTGCACCATCATCATACTTATGGAATAGCAGCATTCCTTTTGGCAACTGACCATAGTTCAATCCGTCAGCATCAAGCATTCCCTTTGCCACAGCCTTATAGTCGCCCTCGGCAATAAGAGCCTTGACTCCCTTGCCCTTCTTCTGCTTCAGAAGAGCATCAAGAGCATCGTAGAAAGCGAACTTCTCTATATTATCAAAATACTTCTTTTCGAAATCAGTTGTAGGAGTATCATATTCGGCATCAACAAATGCGAACATATCCTTAAACATACGTGATGCAGCACCAGAAGCAGGCACAAATTTCACGATTTTTCTACCCTCAGCCTTATAGTCGTTCCATACCTTTTCATATTTCTTCACCTCATCGGCTGTAGGAGCCAATATACCATTGCCTATGGCAGCAGGTCCTTCGAGTTTAAGGAATGGGAAACCGGTTTTGAACTCATTAAGCTGTTGTTCGAGTTTTTCTGCAGTGATGCCCTTGGCAGCCAACTGCTTCAGATCTTTTTCTGTCAACATAGATATATCTTAGGTTTTGTATTATACAGGATATTATCGCTACAAAGGTAGTGTTTTTATTTGTTTTCTGCAAGATTATCTCCCAACTTTTTTAGTTAATAGTTAAATAAAGTTAACATTGCAATAAATCGTGAATTGTTTGATTTGAATTTGGACAAAAAAATGTAACTTTGTAAACAAAATAAATATAGACGTTAGGCTTATGACTAAAAATATAATCTCCATAGCGATTGCAGCACTTGCACTATTCGGCTCTGCACAGACAGCAGTTGCCGCTCCTCTTATGGAACTTATTGAGGTTGAGCAGCAAGGTGCATTAATCACACTGACCGACAACAACGTGCTTCATATTACAGGTGGAGCCGGGCAGATTCTCGAAATCTACAACGTGGCAGGAGTGAAGCTTTCTTCCACAAAGATTGACAGTCAGGAAAAACGTGTAGATCTTAACCTCACAAAAGGCTGCTACATCGTCAAAGTAGGAAAGACAGTACGTAAAATATCATTGAAATAATCAGTCAAACTGACTATATAAGAGTCCTATGACCAGTGGCATCCGGGAATGGTGCTATCTGGTCATTTTTTTGAAACGTCAGAACGAAAGAGTTTTATCGTATAGAACAAATGAGGAAACACTTTTTAATGCTTTATTCTCTCTGTCTTATGTTCATGATTATGTCATGTACAAAGGAAAAAGTCGTAGAGCATCCGTACGCAGGACTTTCCTCTGAATACTTTGATTCCTTCTCCGACAAGAGCATGGAAGCAAACGCACAGGAGATAAGCGATTACATACTGACGATAGTGAAAGCGGATCATGACAGTTTGAAAGCTGACCGCTATACAAGAGCCCATTACAAATACTTCACCACATCGCCTGCTGCTTTCCTATGGATAAACCGACAGGGAATCTCCTCACAGGCAGACACATTGCTTGCATGTCTCGATTCATGCGAGCGAGACGGATTTGAAAAACGTCAGTTCGGTGTGGAATATATTCGCAAGGATATTGAGACATTAAGGAATCTGTCATTTGAAACTGACGGAAAAAATTCTGTGAACAGAGTGCTTGCCCGACTGGAATACAACCTTACAAAAGCATTCCTGCGCTATGCCGTTGGCCAGCGATATGGTTTCACAAACCCATACGACCTATTCAATCGTCTTGACGTTCACGATTCTACTCCCAAAAGAGTGACATACCGTCAACTATTCGACGACTCTGTACACATCTGCGGAAAACAGACATTCTATGGTGCCATAAATGCAATAAGACACGATAGCGTAGGTATATATCTTGCCAAGGCAATGAACCATTCGCCCCTCTACAACAAGATAAAGGCAGGTTTGAAGAATGATTCCCTTGACCGCAAGACAATCCTTATCAACCTTGAGCGTGCACGTTGGAAATCAACTGATGCCCCTCATCGTCATGATGAATATCTCATCGTCAACATCCCTGCATTCCACCTCTGGGCGATGCGTGACAACCGTCTTGCTATTGACATGAAGATAGGATGCGGTCAGAAGAAGACAAAGACCCCTCTGCTCCACAGCAAGATAAAGCGCATGGATCTTAATCCGCAATGGACAATACCTTGGAGTATCCGAAAGAAGGAAATCAATGGACATGGTGGAAATGCGGACTATTTCAATCGCAATCACTATTTTGCCCGACACAAGAAAACTGGAGAGAAGTTAAGAGGTGCCGCTATTACCAATAGTATAATAATGTCACCCGACTGGTCAATCGTTCAAGAGGGAGGAGAAGGCAACTCACTCGGACGTATCATCTTCCGTTTCGACAATAACTTCTCAATCTATGTCCACGACACATCCTCACGCGGTGTCTTCGACCGCCAGACACGAAGCGTGTCACACGGATGTATAAGAGTAGAGAAACCATACGAACTTGCCTGCTACATGCTTCGGGACAAAGACCCCGAAATGGCAGAGAAGATACAATACTCTATGGAGGCTGACATGTCAGACCCCAAACGCGACAGAAGGAAGATTGTGGGTTCAAAAAAGGTTGATCCGCAAGTACCAATATTCATCGTTTATTACACACTGTTTCCTGTTCCGGAAGGAGAACTTCAAAGTTTCCCTGACGTTTACGGATACGACAGTATTATAGCTAAAGCCCTCAGATCTATATGACAGAGAAAGAAGCCAGATTCTCCAAGATAGTAAACCAATATAGCGAACAGCTATATTGGAAGGCGCGTCAGATAGTTATCCGACATGAGGACGCAGACGATGTTGTGCAAAACGCATTTCTGAAGGCATGGTCACGCTTCGATGATTTTCGCGGCGATGCTAACATATACACATGGATATACAGAATCACCGTGAACGAAGCCATTGATTTTCTAAGAAGAAAACACGAACAAGTATCGCCTGACGGTGAGATGAAAATTGCCGACAACCAGTTTGCTGACGACTATTTCGACGGGAATGAAACTCAGAAAATGCTCTACGAAGCTATGGAGACTCTCCCTGAAGCACAACGCGCAACATTCTCATTGCGATACTTTGATGACATGCCATACTCCGAGATTTCCAAGGTACTAGGAACGACAGAAGGCGGTCTTAAAGCGAATTATCACCTCGCAGTAAAGAAAATTAAAGAATTTTTTCAACGTAAGAATTAAACTTTTGCAACCATCAATCGTCATAGCATTAGAAAGGAAAACATATTATGAATAACGATTTTAACGACATATTCGACAGAAAGCAACTTGAGCAGAATCCATTCAAGGTTCCTGCAGGATATTTTGAGTCGCTTAACACGCGCATCATGGAGAACGTTGCAAAGCAAGCTTCAGCAGAGAAGAGCGAAAAGCCTGCCCAAGCAAAGAGCGTCCGTATGCATGTGTTGCGATGGGCTGCTGCATGTGCATGTGTGCTCGTTGTTGGTGCAAGTGCCATAATATTCGCATTCAAGGACACAGAAACACCAGAAGTGCCAGCAACTGCACAGCAAAGTATTTTCACAAGCGATGATGCCTTTAATCAGGCAGCAGACTATACTATGCTCGATACTCACGACATGTATCAAATGTTGGCAGAAGAATAAGACTATCACCCTTAAATCATAAGAAATGAAATATATAATTACACTTATATTAGCTCTTGCGACGGTTCTTCCGATGCCCGCACAGAACAATGATTCTCGGCAAGACGAACGAACTGAAGGTCACAAAGATGAACAAAAGAAATTTGACCCCGAACGCTATCAGCGTGAACTTGAGGCATTCATTTGTCATGAGGCTTGTCTCACAAAGCCGGAGGCTCAGAAATTCTTTCCGCTCTACCGTGAGATGCTTCAGAAGCAGCGTGCTATATATATGAAGAAGAATGTATTCGACAAAGCTGCATATAGCGACAACAAGGCTGCGGAAGCTGTCATTCTTGCATACGATGAGCGTGAACTGTCAATAAAGAAACTCCAGCTACAATATCACAAGCAGTTCATCAAAGTGATGCCTGCCACAAAGGTTCTGAAGTTTATCCGCGCTGAAGAACGCTTCAACCGTAATATGATGCGTAACTTCTCAAGGAGACCGCACCAACATCAACAGCCACAGCCACATCATCCTAAAGGAAACAAATAAATAAAGCTCGGCACTCGCCGGGCTTTATTCGTTCCACATCTTTTCTTCTGAAAGTAAATTGCAAATAAATTAATCCAGTAAATTATAACCAGTGTTATACAAGTCCTGAAGGGACGGCATATAACAGGGTAGTGCGGGAGCGCTACCATATTGAGTATTTGTGGTTTGCAAGCCCTGTATGGGCGAAATAATTCAGACCTACCCCATCCCTCCCTAAGGGAGGGAGAATTTTATATACATTAATACTATCCCAAAAGCCCTCCCTTGGGGAGGGGTTGGGTGGGTCTAAATTATGTCGCACCTACGGCGCTCATTGGGGATAATGGCTAATGATACGTGGGTTACACCCACGCCTATGTAATATCGTCTTTACAAGGCTTTCCGTGTCCTCCGTGTTCAGAAAAATGAGGTGTAATAGTTGGTGTAATACTATTTTTCAAAAAGTTTTTAACGCCGAGTATTACACCTTTGCAGTTTTGAGTATATTAAATGCCTGAGCGTCAATTCGTTTACTTTGGTATAATACCCCCGAAAGTATTACACCAGTATTACACCAAATCGCCCGAAATGGTGTAATACTTTCAAGGGTATTACACCTCATCTAACGTACTGATAATCAACAAAAATATTGTGCATAACAGCAAAAGGTGTAATACCCCCTTTAAAAACTTTTTGATTTTTTTCTTTGCAAGGGTATTACACCAACCTATTTCATCCGCTCGTCCTTCGCTCGTCCTTCGCTATAAGTCCGTACCAAAGTCGATGAAAGTCCGTTCCATAGAATGGGCGAAAAATGGGACTTGCACCGACTTTGGTAGGGATTTGCAAGGGAACTGCATGGAAGTCCCTAATTACTCTTCCTCATCATCCTCAAAGGTGGTGGTGCAGCCTTTGGAGCCGAGCCAGTCGTCATAATCTTTTATCTCATTAGGCGGAGTACTACCAGCCATTATTACAACTCTATGTCTTAACTTTACAGCCTTCATTGAAGGACTCACGTATATTTTCTTTTCCATTTTTTTATTTTCAATGTAAATTTAACTAAAATTACTCTATAGCTTTTTTATTTGGAAAGTAAATTATCAGTAAATTATAATCAGTAAATTACAGAGAGACATTCGTCGCAAGGAAATTTAAAATTTAATTTATTGAATTAATTTACTGAGTTAATTTACTTCCAATTTACTTTCCAAACACCCACCGCAAGGTGTGCTTTCTAAGGAATTACTATTTTCTTTCCGTTATTGATATACACTCCGCTCTTCGCAGGCTTTCCGCTGAGCTTCACACCATCCATCGTGTACCAATCATCAAACGAGAATTCGCCTGTCTTGGTGTCGAGTTCACCGATGGCAGTTGTCACGCCGTTGTTATCAATGAGCTTGACGGTGATGCGCTGTGGCAATTCCTCCGTAGCCGAACCACTACGAGTAACGGCAAGAGCCTTAGCCGTATCATACTCTGGTTCAAAAGGCTCTACCCACTTCAGATAGCACGATGTAGGACGGATCTTCGCACCAGAAGCAACACGAACAAATTCGCCAGCCTCAACGATAGTTGGTTTGTAAGTTTGCACCTCCTTGGTCGATCCTGCGAATCCATACACCTTGCCGATTTCGTCTAAGTGCTCGGTTTCGCTCCAGTAGCGTGGCTGATAGGTGCCGATGAAGTCCCATCTGTTCCAGGCAAATGAGTCAGCTCTACCGTCATACCTCGTCACCTTCTCACCACCCTCGTTGCCCTCGGTGAAGATGGAGATGCCGCCACTAACATACATGTCCCAATACTCCGTGCTCTCGCCGGGCACGTAGAGGTACGGATGGTTGGCCTGCAGCGTGTTCTCGACCACCTCGTTCGATAATGTCTCGCCTGCTTCTATCATCACGGCCACCCACTTGTGATCCAGATTCTCCTCGATGCCCTTGAACTCGTAGAACTTTCCCGACGGATTTTCATTGGATCCAGCCAGCGTGATGCGGTCTCTCTTGAAATTGAACGGCAGCATCACGGTCACAGGCTTTCCTGCGGTGAACGAGCGGTTATAGCGCAGGCACTCCGTCCACAGTGGCGACTTGATGTCGGGGATGCCGAGGGGTGCGTCGTCGTATTCGATGTTGTAACTCTTCCCCCCACTGTAGTCGTATTCCTCCACCAGGTCGCTGTATATCGGCGTGTAGTACTTGCCGTTGAAGACCATCGTGTGGCCATACATCTTCATGAAGCAGTAGTCGGTCGGAGTGCCGAAGTGGTCGAAGTTGGCAGGGGCGGTGGCCGATTCCACGGCGGGCGAGCCTTGCTTCACGCCGCGCGTGCTGACGTAGAAGCAGTTGGTAAATTTGGCACCGCCGTTGCTCATGTCGTAGCTCACGAACGTGCTGTTCTTGTTGTTGTCATTTCCCCACCATAGTTCGCACTTTCCGTTGTTGTTGTCGTACTGGCCGTGCAGGAAGAGGCAGTCTTCCAGTATGGCATATCCGTACTGCGAAAAGCAGCCGACGAAGCCGCCGCAGCCGTAGGTCGCGCCAGAATAGTTCGGGTTGTAGATGAGTCCGTCGAACACGCAGCCCGTAATGTAGCATTGCTTGTATCCCGAACTCAGGTAGCCCACGAAGCCGCCGTTGTTGGCAATGCCGCTGACGGTGCTGCTGATTTGGGTGCTCACGCGGCAGTTCTCGATGGTGAGTTTGCCGCTGGCAGAGCCTACAAGACCGCTCAAGTAGTGTTGTGCACCACCCTCTATTTGTCCCGTTGCGTGGAGGTTGCGGATGGTGGCGCCGTCGGTTATGCGAAATGGGGCGCAATTAGTCCTGTCAGCGGTGTAGTTG
>CADBXL010000036.1 GCA_902798615.1 uncultured Bacteroidales bacterium
TACGATTATCATGCAGCTATCAACGCTGCGTGACGACAAAGTGTTAAATATATAGTTAAAAATAGAAATTTACTTGGAATTTAACATAGAATGCGAAGGTACAACAAGCGGAAATTACGGCCAGTAACAAGTAACAGGTAACAATAAGGATTTGTGTGTAGGTGTACCTAATTTCAGACATCATACCTCCGTCTGGATATGCTCTGTTTGGTGGGAATGATGCTGATGAGGCAAAAGAAAAGCAAAGATGAATTTTTACTGGACAGCAATAATATAAAGAATGTAGCCAACCAAAAGAAATGGCTGGCTACAATATCTTATGTCTAATTGCTTGTGTCTTGTCCGTCAATGATTTCTTCAAATGCCTTTATACGTTTCTTTTCATGCAAATATGACAGATATATGAAGCATCCGCCTATTGGAAAGACAATCAATGCTGTCACCTTTACCGCAGTATATTGTAATTTAATATCGCCCAGATATATCATCATTCCTATTGATAATATTACAATAGCTGTGGCTATGCAATAACTAATCGAGGTGTATCTCTTGTAACTATTGATCCTTTTTCTTAAAACTGTTACGTCTGTGGAAAAGTCAAATTTGTTGATAACAAGTATTTCCCAAAACGTTTGGAAAAAGGCAAGGGTCATTAAACTCTCCACAACGCAAAAGGTAACCTCATGAAAAGGTCCGCTCGCTAAGATGTGTCGGTATTGATATAATAAAAGAAAAATCATGAATACCGCATCCACTATCATTTCTATCACTTTTTCCTTAATCATCTTGCCTGTAAGTGATTTGTATCGGTTTGACATGATAGATTCAAGAATTTTTTTGTTTGTCTCGCTATCTACATTATTCTTTTCTGCCAACTGATTCCAGTATAGCTTCATTTCTTCAAAATCTTCCATAACTGTTTAGCTTTTAGATTGATTAAACATCTGTTTCAGTTTGTCCTTTGCACGATTCAGCCTGCTGCCTACGTTCGTTTCTGATATACCCAAGGTCTCGGCTATTTCGCTGTAGCTCTTTTCGTCGAGCCAAAGCATGATGATAGACCTGTCAATCATAGAGAGCCTTGAAATCATGCTGTATAACTCACTCTTGTGGTTGTCAGCCGCTATTTCCTCTGGAACATTTATTGCTTTGATAAGTTCCAGATGATGCCCTCTTTTGTATTTCAGTCGGATATAGGTGATGCAAGTATTGATCGTGACTCGGTAAACCCAAGTACTCGACTTGCAGTTGCCCTTGAACGATTGGTAACTTTTCCAAAGGTTATATATCGTTTCTTGATATAAATCCTCGAAAGTCATCAGTTCGTTTGTGTACATAAGACAATACCTTGATATTATCTTTTGATTCTCATCTATTATTGAAAGAAAATCATTCTGTTCATTTAAATCCATTTTTTTTAGAGTTTGACAAAATTTGTTTTCGCTATAGCTTTTGTTTGGTTAGTCGAAGATATAACGAAAAAATCACAGAATAATTGTTAAAAATGTTTTCATGTATTCTAAGGAGCTGGGATTTCGGTTGATAAATATAGATATGAGTTCAGTAAATTAATCACGAGAATGTAAATTTAGAAGCGTAATACCCACATACGTGTAGTGGGCGATTATTACAAACTACTCCCCTCCCTTTATGGGAAGTCCGATGTTGATAACATCGGAGTATGTGTCAGGGGCAAGGGGGCTGGTCTTGGCCTTTTTATTGCGTCTGCTCTTTCCTCCAGTTCACCATATATACTCGTTCCTTGCCTCTCGTTATGGCGGTATAGAGCCAATGGATATAGTCAGGCGTGAGCATATCGTCGGTCATGTAGCCTTGGTCTATATAAACATGTGACCATTGTCCGCCCTGCGCCTTGTGGCAGGTTACGGCGTATGCGTATTTTATCTGGAGGGCATTGAAATAGGCATCCTCCCTTATGGCTTTCATACGGTCAGTCTTTCGAGGAATGTCGGCATAGTCCTCTTCTATAGCCTTGAAAAGGGCGTTGTTCTGCTCTTGGGTTAGGGCAGGGG
This sequence comes from uncultured Bacteroidales bacterium, assembly GCA_902798615.1. GTDB lineage: Bacteria > Bacteroidota > Bacteroidia > Bacteroidales > Bacteroidaceae > Prevotella. The sequence goes on from CADBXL010000036.1 coordinate 2,034, forward strand.
CATCCGACTGAAGAGTGTCGGTTAGCACGATGGTGTCAAGTTCGAAATCGTCATAGTCGGGAAAACGCAGGATAGCATCGGCAAAATGAAAGCCGTAAAGCTCGCGGAAGTTACGCACACGAACAACAATCGCCTTGTCTCCATTGGCTATGAATGAGGGTTGTTGGGTGTTTAGAGTTGAGGGGGTAGGGTTTAGAGTTGAGGGTTTAGAGTTTAGTGTTGGCAGAGTATGGTTCTTTACAATCATGACCTGATCGCCACGCTCAAGAAGTTCCTCTCGATCAAGCACTTGCGCACGTATTCCGTTATTATACATCGTGGCATTCTTGTTGCTACGTGTTATGACGATGGTATCATCTATGCCAACGCGAGAATAGCTGCTTGAAAGGGTGTCGATAATCTCATTTCCGGGCAGGGATATGATATCAGAAAAACCACGAAACCGCAACTTGGGAAGCTCGGTAGCTTCTTCATGTTGAATTAGACTTCTAATGGCTGTGGCATTATAAAGAATGCCCGATTCCTGTTCCTGACGAAGCACTTCTGAGAGGTCGCACTCAAAGAGCGTTGCCCCATATCCGTAAAGGATTTCGGGGATAAGGGCAGGTGATTCATCCTCGCCAACAGGTGGGAGCTGGGCGGTATCGCCTATGAGGAGCATTCGGCAGTTGCGGCCAGAATAAACAAATTGTATGAGGTCGTCAAGAAGGTTCCCACTTCCGAAACCAGTTTCGCTCATAGAGAAGGTGGAAATCATGGAAGCCTCGTCGATAACGAAGAGAGTGTCGGTGTGAAGATTGTCGTTTAGATTGAAATCCCCGAGCATCGTCTTTTGGCGGTATATCTTTCGGTGGATGGTGGAGGCTGGTAGTGAACTGCTGATAGACAGTACCTTAGCCGCACGTCCTGTAGGAGCCATGAGAACGACCTTCTGGTGAAGAGACACGAGCGTCTGTACCATAGCAGAGACGAGTGAGGTCTTACCCGTACCGGCACTACCACGCATAAGCATCATCGGCATATCATCGCGTGAGGCAAGGAATTGGCCGAAACACTTAAGGGCATTCATCTGGTCGGCGGTCGGCTCGAAACCGAACCTGTCGAGTATGAGGGATATAAATTCGGGTATCTTCACTTTTTTTCTGAGATTTATTCTTTAATTATCTCTTTTTTTCTTATCTTTGCACTCGTCAATTGAAACGGTCACCGTTCTGCGAGCGACTTTCCCTATTGACTTCGTGCGAAGAAGCACTCGTAATAGTGGGTGTTGGGTGTTAGGTGTTGGCGGTCAGCAAGACAAACCACTATCACCTAACACCCATCACCCAACACCTAATATACTGCAAAGTTAAGAAATAATTTTTTGCTATGCAAAAATATGAGTGAGAATTTTGAAAATAAGGCTTCATCTCAGCGTGTGGTAAGGCGTGGTATAGTGCCGCGCCTGACTATTCGTGTTGGTTATGGCACTATGTCGTTCTTTCTGCCGAGACAGGATGGTACGGTGGAATACCAGCCTTACACAGTGAAGAGTGGAGTGTCGATGGCTGCAAATCTCCGTACGGCTTTCCGTGAATCGGAACTGTTGAGAGAGCGTGATGATCGTGCTATGCTCTCAGTAGTGAGTCCTGTGGTACTTGTTCCAATCGACGAGTATATGGATCAGGAGAATTTTGATTTAGATACGCTCTACAACCATACTTTCGTGGGTAGGGAGCATGAGGAAAAGATTGCCAATGTGTTACCCGACCTTAGCGCGGTTGCGGTTTTCGGCGTGAACAAGGACCTGAAGCTCGTTGTGGAAGATCACTTTGCAGATGTCAGAATGCAGAATATCATGCAGCCTGTATGGACACATCTGTATCGTCGCAGTATGCTTGTCGGTCAGCGTCGTAAGTTGTATGCTTATCTTCATGATTCCAAGGTTGATGTGTTCTCGTTTCAGCAGCGTAGGTTCAGGTTTGCCAATACCTTTGATGCTTCACACTCTCATGATGCGCTCTATTATCTTCTTTTTGCATGGAAGCAACTTGGCTTGAGCAATGAGGATGATGAACTGCATCTCGTTGGCAAGAGCGAGCACATGGAATGGCTTACAACGAAACTGAAGTCTTATCTCCGTAGGGTTTATACCCTCAATCCAGTTGCAGATCTTAATCGTGCTCCTGCCTCAATGATAGAGGGGATGGAGTATGATTTGATGATATAAATACCCACTCGGCCCCTCAGCCCTCAGCCCCTCACCTGCCCTATGGGCATCCTCTCCCCAAGGGGCGAGGAGGAAGTTAGTATTGAAGTCTCACAAGATTCCTCATAAGCGAAAGAAGGTAACTTTTTCCTCGCCCCTTGGGGAGAGGATGCCCGAAGGGCAGGTGAGGGGCTGTAGGGGCTGAGAGTCGTTTGTAGTTTCTTTTACTTTATGAGAATTATCACAGGACAATATAAAGGCAGGCACTTTGATGTGCCGAGAACTTTTAAGGCAAGGCCGACAACCGACTTTGCCAAGGAGAATATTTTCAATGTGCTGAATGGCTATCTGGATTTCGAGTGTATCTCGGCTCTGGATCTGTTTGCTGGTACGGGTAGCATATCTCTTGAAATGCTGTCGAGAGGTTGTGCTGACGTTACGAGTGTGGAACTTGACCGTGAACATTCGGCTTTCATCCGTCAATGTCTCCAGAAACTGGGCGATGACCGTTGCTCGCTTATCAAGGGCGATGTGTTCCGATTCCTGAAGTCGTGCAGAAGAAAGTATGACCTTGTCTTCGCTGATCCTCCATACGCGTTGCCTGACCTTCCAAAGATACCAGACCTCGTGCTTGGCACGGAGACTGGAAACTGTTTGCTTTCAGAAAATGGTATCTTCGTCTTCGAGCATGGAAAGCAGAATGACTTCTCGCAGCATCCTTGCTTTGTGGAGCACAGGAGCTATGGGAGTGTGAATTTCAGTATATTCAGACCCACCCATTAACCAATAGCCCTACAGCCCCTCACCTGCCCTTTGGGCATCCTCTCCCCAAGGGGCGTGGAAAAAGTTAGTATTTATCTCTCAAGGGATTCATTATAAGCGAACAAAGGTAATATCCTCCTCGCCCCTTGGGGAGAGGATGCCCGCAGGGCAGGTGAGGGGCCATTGTCTTTTATATGATCGATCGTCTTACCATAGAAAGAATCAAGGAAGCGGCAGACATCGTGGATGTCGTTTCTGAGTTTGTTAGTTTGAAACGTTCTGGTTCAAACTACAAGGGATTGTGTCCTTTCCATAACGACAGGACACCATCGTTCTATGTGTCTCCAACTCGTGGCACCTGCCATTGCTTCACCTGTGGTGAGGGTGGCGACTCCGTGGGCTTCCTGATGAAACACGAGCAACTCACGTATCCAGAGGCATTACGTTGGCTTGCCAATCGCTATGGCATTGAGATTGAGGAGAAACAACTCACGGATGAGCAACGTAAGCAGCAGACGGAACGAGAGGGGATGTTCATTGCCAATAACTGGGCGGCAGACTATTATACAGACATCCTGCATAATGATGTGGATGGTCGTGCCGTGGGAATGCAGTATTTCCGTCAGCGTGGTTTCAGGGATGATATAATAAATAAGTTCAGACTTGGTTTCTCTCCTGCCGACAGATATGCCATGCCTCGTAAGGCGAAAGAGAAGGGCTACAATCTTAGTTTCCTTGAGCAGACAGGCTTGTGCTATAAGGATAACAAGGGAGAACTGGTTGACAGATTTTCTGGTCGTGCTATGTTCCCTTGGATAAGTGTAAGCGGTAATGTAGTGGCGTTTGGTGGTCGTGTGCTCGACCAACGCACCAAGGGCGTAAATCAGAAATATGTCAATTCGCCCGACTCCCCAATCTATCACAAGGATCATGAGCTTTACGGCATTTATCAGGCAAAGAAGGCGATAGGCAAGGAAGATTTTGTGTTCATGGTGGAGGGATATACCGACGTTATCTCAATGCACCAATGTGGTATTGAGAACGTGGTTGCCAACTCTGGTACGGCTCTCTCCGTGCACCAGATTCATCTTCTGCATAGGTTCACATCGAATATCGTCCTGCTTTATGACGGTGATGATGCCGGTATCCATGCCGCTCTCCGAGGTACGGATATGCTTCTTGCCGAGGGAATGAACGTGAAGGTGCTCTTGTTGCCTGACGGTGATGATCCTGATAGCTTCGCAAGGAAACATACGGCTGATGATTTCAGGAAATATGTAGAGGAACACCAGACAGATTTCATCGAGTTTAAGACCCGTGTTCTATTGCAAGGGGTAACAGATCCGATAAAGCGTTCGGAGGCAATAAACTCTATCGTGAAGAGTGTCAGTATGATAACTGATCCGATAGTACGAGCAACATATATAAAGGATTGCTCTTCGCGTCTTGGTATCAACGAGCAGACTCTGCTTGTCACGATGAATAATTTCATCCGTGCCTATCGTGATGAGAAACGTAAGGAAGAGGAACGGAATAATCGTGCGTTGCAGAGAGGGGTACAGTCGCAGACTGCTCAACAGCAACTAACTCCCACTACGCAATCGCCAACACCTCAGAACGATTCTTACGATGATGTTCCTCCCCCAGAAGCATTCCTTCCTCCAGAAGCATTCTCGCAACCTGCAGAGGGTGAAACACAGTCATCTGTCGCCGTTCAATCGCCTTCCGGCTCCCTCCTTACGGGGGAGGGTGGGGGGAGAGGCCTCGGTTCGGCCTTCTCCGTCCAAGACCTCCTCATCCAGTTCATCATCAAGTATGGTGAACAGGTGATTCTTGAAAATGTGGCGACGGATGACGGCAACACCGTTTCGCTTAATGTAGCACAGGTTGCGCAGATAGATTTGGGTAATGATAATCTCACATTCTCCAATCCGTTGCATACCCAGATTCTTGAGGAGGCTGTGGCACATTCCGGAGAAGAGGGATTCAAGACTGAACGCTATTTCAGACTTCATGCCGATTATGAGATAAGTCAGTTGGCTATCAAACTGACGGAGGAACCTGTTCAGTTGACAAAGACCTATCAGATGAAGTTTGAGCCGGAGCGTCTGAAAGGACAGTTGGAACACCTCCTGCTCGATGTTCGCTTTGAGTTCGTTGAGAACAAACTTACCTATATCCGTCAGGAAATGGGACTATGCTCTGGTGATGCCGAAAAATACATGTCGCTTATCGGAGAGATGCAGCGACTTCAGAAACTCAGAATGAAGATTGCCAAGATGCTTGGAAGGGCATAGGATATAAGTCCGTTATAACTCCCATTTCCAATAAGAGTTACATAAGAGCAGCATAAGAGTTACATAAGAGCAACGTACAAACATTACAGGGTATCAACTCACGATAAATAACGAAAAAGCCGCACCCGATAATATCGGATGCGGCTTCTTTATGTTCTTGTTTTTCTTCTTAGTTCGCAGCTTCGAATTCCTGAAGGAAGCGAGTGTCGTTCTCTGAGAACATACGGAGGTCGGAAACGTGATACTTGAGGTTGGTGATACGCTCAACACCGAGACCGAATGCGTAACCTGAATATACCTTAGAGTCGATACCGCAGAGTTCGAGTACGTTAGGGTCAACCATTCCGCAACCGAGAATCTCTACCCAACCAGTATGCTTGCAGAATCCGCAACCCTTACCGCCACAGATATGGCATGAGATATCCATCTCTGCAGAAGGCTCTGTGAATGGGAAGTAACTTGGACGGAGACGGATCTTGGTATCAGGACCGAACAACTCCTGAGCGAAGGTGAGCATAACCTGCTTGAGGTCGGTGAAAGATACGTTCTTGTCGATATACAGACCCTCAATCTGGTGGAAGAAGCAATGTGCACGTGCTGTGATAGCCTCGTTACGGAATACGCGACCAGGGCAGATAACGCGGATAGGAGGCTGTCCTTGCTCCATCACACGAGCCTGAACGCTTGAAGTGTGAGAGCGGAGGATGATGTTCTTTGTCACATCGTTGAGCGGACTCTGCTCCACGAAGAATGTGTCCTGCATATCGCGAGCTGGGTGATCAGCAGCGAAGTTCATCTTTGTGAACACGTGAAGGTCATCCTCTACCTCTGGGCCGTCAGCCAATGTGAAGCCCATGCGCTGGAAAATCTCCACAATCTCATTCTTCACGATAGAGAGAGGGTGACGTGTGCCGAGCTGGATAGGGTAGGGAGTACGGGTAAGGTCGAGGTCGTCGGCAACAGTCTCTGTTGTTGCAACCTGTTCCTTGAGTCCGTTGATCTTATCGAGAGCGAACTGCTTGAGTTCGTTAATCTTCATACCAAGCTCCTTCTTCTGATCAGCAGCCACGTTACGGAAGTCTGCCATCAGAGCGTTGAGCTCACCTTTCTTACTGAGATACTTCAGACGAAGAGCCTCTATTTCTTCTGCGTTGGAGGCTGTCAGCGCTTCCACTTCCTTGCGAAGTGCGTCTATTTTCTCTACTAACATAGTGTCTTAAATCAAATTTGCGTGCAAAATTAATATTTTTCTTGGAAAATAAGGAATAAAATAAAAATAAATGTGTACATTTGCACTGAAAATTGTGTAAATTCAATGAGAAAATTTGTTTTTGTAGTCTTTTGCATGTCTTTGGTGATGCTCTTTGTCGGTACGGGATGTACTGACAAAAAGACAACATCTACTGAACCTGTGAGCGTGGATTCTATGCTCGTGGATTCTCTCGGCACTGATTCTATGGAGGCGCTGATTGAGGATGAACCAATGCCAAAGGCTGCTGATGAGCTCTTTGACGACTTTATCTTCAACTATGCGGCAAACCGCCGTCTTCAAACAGACCGTACTGACTATCCCGTCAGCGTTGACGCTTACGGAAAGTTGTCGCGTGTGGAGAAGTCGAAATGGGGTATGGAGCATTTCTTCATGCGTCAGGGCTACTATACTCTTATTTTCAACAATGCCAAGCAGTTGGATGTGGTAAAAGATACAGCTATTGGCAACGTATATGTGGAGAGGATTTCATTTGCTAAGAATCAGGTAAAGAGATGGATATTCAATCGTGTGCTTGGTCTGTGGAAGATGCAGGGCGTGAAGATTATGCCATTGGCAAAGCATGAGGATGCCGCTTTCCTGAAATTCTATAATCACTTTGTAACAGACACAACCTACCGTTCTGTCTCTATTGCGGAGTCGGTGGCTTTCTCGGGACCAGATCCTGAGGATGACTTCTCTCGCATGACGGGTGAGCTGATGGCAGAGCAGGTTCCTATGTTCCTGCCTTGGATGCCTTCTGGAACGCTATACAACATACATTACGGCGATGAGCCTTACAAGCCGTCGAACACAAGAATCTTTGTGGTTCGTGGCATAGCCAACGGTATGGAGTCAGAACTAACATTCCAGAAGATATCAGGTGCTTGGATGCTGACGAAGTTGAATACGTAAGGAATACGGCCTCTCCCCCCGCCCTCCCCCGTAGGGAGGGAGCCGGAAGACGAAAGGTGTTCTGAGAAAAAACATGTATTAAAGCAACTAATAAAAGAAAGAAAAAAATGGCATACAATAACGATAAATTCAAGGATTCAAAAAATAAAAAGGGTGTGTCTTTTAGCACTCCGGCTCCCTCTCTACGGGAGAGGGAGGGGGGAGAGGCTGTTCTCCTCAAAGACGGCTGGGCTGCCGATATAGCCGAGGCTGTTCGTGTGATGAAGCAGGGAGGTGTTATCCTCTACCCAACGGATACCGTTTGGGGAATAGGCTGCGATGCTACTAATGCTGAGGCTGTGAAGAGAGTGTATGAGATAAAGAAACGTGATGATTCCAAGGCGTTGATTTGTCTTATCGACTCTGACAAGCGCATTTCACGCTATATCCGTAATGTGCCTGATGTGGCTTGGGACCTTCTCAATATCGCAACAAAGCCAACAACCGTTATCCTTGATAATGCCAGCGGACTTGCCAGTAATCTTGTGGCAGAGGATGGAAGCATCGCTATGCGCATCACGAAGGAGGCGTTCTCCAAGGAACTCTGCTATCGTATGCAGAAGCCTATCGTCTCTACAAGTGCGAATATAAGCGGAGAGCCTGCCGCCCAGAACTATCGTGACATCGCCCCAGAGCTCCTTGAAGCTGTGGATTATGTCTGCAAGTCACGTAGAAACGAGCATGAGCCTCATGTTCCTTCAAGCATCATCAAGCTTGCAAGTAACGGCGAGGTTACGGTGATAAGGAAGTAATGAACATTGATCAAATCATAGAATGGAGAGTGAAGAAGGTGTCGGACAAGCAGTTTACGCTTGTCCTTGCATTCTTTGTGGGTATGCTTGCTGCCGTTGCAGCCTTCATACTTCATTCTGCCATCCATTTCATACAGCATCTGCTTACCTCGGAATTCAATATGAAGTCATTCAACTGGCTTTATCTCGTATTCCCTATCGTCGGTATATGGCTCACCTCGCTCTTCGTAAAATATGTGGTGAGGGATAACATCTCGCATGGTATCACTCGAATCCTCTATGCCATAAGCACCAAGCAAAGCCGACTCAAGAGCCATAACTGTTGGTCGTCTGTCTTCGCATCTGCCATAACCATCGGATTTGGTGGATCTGTGGGTGCCGAGGCTCCTATCGTGCTCACGGGTTCGAGTATCGCGAGTAACCTCGGACAACTCTTCCGACTCAACAACAAGACGCTGATGCTGCTCGTGGGCTGTGGTGCTGCGGCTGCTATTGCCGGAATCTTCAAGGCTCCTATTGCCGGACTCGTCTTCACCATCGAGGTGCTGATGATAGACCTCACGATGGCGAGTATCTCCCCAATCCTCATCGCATCCGTAACAGCAACCTGTTTCACCTATATTTTCATAGGCAACGACCAGCTATTCACATTTGTGCTTGATAGTCCTTGGGTAGTAGAGCGCGTGCCAAGCAATATCCTCTTAGGTGTTTTCTGCGGACTCGTAGCTCTCTACTTCATCCGTTCCATGACCTTCTGCGAGAATATCTTCGGAAAGCTGAAGAACCACACCTATGCAAAACTTGCCCTCGGAGGTATCATTCTTAGCACTCTCATCTTCCTTTTCCCTTCACTCTACGGTGAGGGTTATAAGGATATCAATATTCTTCTTGACGGCAGGACACAGGCCGACTGGAACAAGGTGATGAATGGTTCTCTGTTCTATGGTCATGAGCAATGGCTTATCGTCTATATCGGTATGATTGTGCTCACGAAGTCCTTTGCAACGGCTTCTACTAATGGTGGTGGCGGTTGTGGCGGTACCTTCGCGCCATCACTCTTTATCGGAGCCTTTGCAGGATTCTTCTTTGCACGCATCTGGAATATGTATGGCATGGGTGTCTATTTTCCTGAGAAGAATGCCGCTTTGCTTGGAATGGCAGGAGTGATGTCGGGGGTGATGCATGCACCTCTCACGGGTATCTTCCTCATTGCCGAACTCACAGCCGGATATGATCTCTTCATGCCGCTTATGATTACTGCCGTAAGCTCATACCTCACAATCCTCATCTTCGAGCCTCACAGCATCTATGGCATGCGTCTGGCTCGTGAGGGTAAACTTATCACGCACCATACCGACCGTGCCGTACTCACGCTTATGAGCCTTGACAGCGTTATCGAAAGGGATTATGTGAGTGTGGATAAGGACATGGAGCTTGGTCAGTTGGTTCATTCTCTGAGCAAGTCGGGTAGCAGTCTTCTGCCAGTCCTCGACCGTGCCGGCAATCTCCTTGGCGAGATTGACATGAACAAGCTTCGTCATATCGTTTTCCGTACAGAACTTTATCATCATTTCCGCGTCTCACAACTGATGAGCGACCCTCCAACGCAACTCCGTCTTGGTGATCCTATGGAGGATGTCGTAAAGGCATTCGACCAGTATCACGCACATCAGCTTCCTGTCATGGACGACAACAATCACCTCATCGGCTACGTTTCCCGCAGTCATGTCTATGCGCAGTATAGAAAGATGGTGGCGGATTTGAGTAATGACTAAGGCGACCCCTACCTGCCCTACGGGCATCCTCCCCCGTAAAGGGGGAAGAGGCTAGCGCAGTATGGGGGATTCGTTAATACAATCAAATAAAAATGTGTGTATGGAGAAACGTACAGACGATAATAAATCTAATGGCATTAATCCCTTTAGTGATAATGCCGTTCTGCGCGAGCCTTCTTGCCCCTTTACGGGGAAAGATGCCCGTAGGGCAGAAAGGGGTTCTTACAAAATGGCTTACCCCGACCGTGTCGCCATACTAAAGGAAAATGCTCGTAAGAATCGTTTGGTTCTGACGGATGCGGAGAAAATCCTGTGGGAATATCTTCGTAGGAATGCGTTAGGAGTACGTTTCCGTAGGCAATTCATAATAGGAGATTTCATTGCGGATTTCGCTTGCATAGAGAAAAGGCTTGTTGTAGAGGTTGATGGATTATATCACCTGACTGACGAGCAAATGGAAGAGGATAGAAAGAGAACGTATCATATATCTCAATTAGGCTATCGTGTAATACGATTCACTAATGAAGAAATAATGACTGATATAAATAAAGTAATTACGAATATCAAAAAGAATTTATATGAGCAATAATAATATTGAATCTTCGTATAGCGATAATGCCGTTCTGCGCCAGCCTCTTGCCCCTTCACGGGGAAAGATGCCCGTAGGGCAGAAAGGGGTCTTTAGAATCATTTTCATGGGCACCCCCGAATTTGCGGTGGGTACTCTCTCTGCCCTTGTTGAGGGCGGATATAACGTTGTAGCTGTAGTTACGCAGCCGGATAAGCCGGTGGGGCGACATGGGTCTGTGCTTCAGCCGTCACAGGTGAAGCAATATGCACTTGAGCATAACATCCCTGTGCTTCAGCCGGTTAAGATGAAAGCCCCGGAGTTCGTAGAGCAGCTTCGTAGCTATAACGCAGACCTGCAAGTTGTCGTAGCCTTCCGTATGCTTCCGGAGATAGTATGGGATATGCCACGCTTCGGCACGTTCAATGTTCATGCTGCCCTCCTTCCACAGTATCGTGGTGCTGCCCCAATCAACTGGGCAATCATCAATGGCGAAAAGCAGACAGGCGTAACAACCTTCTTTCTCGATCATGATATTGATACAGGCAGAATCATCAGGCAGAAACCGTTTGACGTGCCTGACGATGCCAACGTGGAGTATGTCTATGACGGACTCATGAAACTCGGGGCAGAACTTGCCATAGAGACCGTAGATGCTATCATAGCAGGTAACGGTCATGTTGATTCACTTCCACAGGAAGATATGATTCCTGTAGGAAAGGAACTGCATCAAGCCCCTAAGATTTTCAAGGAGACATGTGAGATAGACTGGAACAATAGCGTGAAGCAATGTCATGACTTCGTGCGCGGTCTCTCCCCAATACCGGGTGCATGGGCAAATGTCACTCTTCCTGACGGTCGTGAAACAGTTATGAAGATTTATAAGGCACAGAAGACTGACCGTAATGCTGAGGCTCCTGGCACTCTTCACGCAGAGAAGAACCACCTCTATATCTCAACATCCGACTATCAGCTTGAAATCCTCGAAGTGCAGCTTGCCGGCAAGAAACGCATGGCAGCCCGCGATTTCGTCAATGGATTGATTCACTAAGAGGTTTTCTTAGTGAATAATTTACTTTGCTCTAAAATATATACTTTCCAAGCTATAGGCATAAGTTTTTTGCCAATGTAATACAGGGTGTAATAGTTGGTGTAATACTTTTTGAAAAAAGTTTTCAACACCGAGTATTACACCTTTGATGATTTGAGCGCGTTAAGTGGTTGGATATCAATTTATTTGCCTTGGTGTAATACCCCCGGAAGTATTACACCACTATTACACCAAATCGCCCGAAATGGTGTAATACTTTCAAGGGTATTACACCGCATCTAACGTACTGATAATCAATGAAAATATTACACATAACAGCAAAAGGTGTAATACCCCCTTAAAAAACTTTTTTATTTTTTCATTTCAAGAGTATTACACCAATCTAAAAAGGACCTTATTACATCCTTCGTTCTGCTTTCGTTCTGCTTTCGTTCTGCCTTCGTTCAACCTCCGTTGTAAGTCCGTTCCAAATCCGTTGTAAGTCCGTTCCTTTGAATGGAAGAAAATGGGACTTACATAGGAACCACGAAAGAGGCATAGAAATCCTATATTATGCGAAAATACACAAAAACATGACCGCAAATAGAAAAAGGTCATATTAACGGAAGGGTATTCGGGAGCAAGTAATGCAAGCAAGGAAGTCTTTATCACTTTAATAAAGTCTTTAGGTCAATGTTGATAGTTTTTTAGGTTCAAAAACACGTTTTACGCAATTCACGTTTGCAAAAATACATAAAAAAATCGAGACGAGCAAGGGATTAACAGAAAAAAAGCATCTCAATGTGAGAGGCGGTGGGCTTATAGTATTAAGTGGGCTTATTGTTCAATATCTGTATGGTCAAGACTGTTGTTTTATTACATCATCAATCTTGATTAACTTGAATCTGAGGTCATTGTCGAATTCGAGCTTTATGAAGCCTGTAAAATCGTTGTTCTCATTATCCTGATCTCCGTCAAAGTCACCTTGAAATTCTTCTGCTAAGTCGCTGTTATATAATGCAACAAGATATATTTCTCCTTTGAATATGTAGAAATCAAAATCACGGGAAATGTCATAATCCTCGCTGCATTTTAACTTATGTTTCTTCAGGAAATCATTAATCGTCTTCTTAATGCGATCTGTTGACTTAATTTTTACTTGATAAATCTCGTTGTTGAAATTCAAGTAGGCGTTATATGAGATATTGTGGCTTCGGCTGAATGAATAATATAATGTTGATTCTGAAAAACTGATGAAATCGGATTTCTTGTATGATAACACATTAATTTCCATCTGAGTTTCTCCACACTTTGCTGCAAGAATGCTGGATTTCTTAGCAAGAAACAACTCGTTCAGTTTGTTGATTAGCAAACTATTATCCTTGTGAAAAGAAAGAAACACATTGCCTTTAACTGATAGTGTATCAATAAGTTTGTCATTGTCATCATTATGCGTCTTGTTCCATTTCAGATATGTGCCAATGGCATTTGTGACAGCCTTATCTGTATCAGTATTGACAATCATAGGATCTTTTTTGATAGAATCGTTAACATTATGTTGTGTCTTGGTACCTTGATTGTTGCAGGATGCCAAAAGGATAAGTATAAAGAAAAAGATAAAATTTCTCATTCTTAAAATCTTTTAAGTAATAATGCCATATGTTCTTCCATGTCCACGTTTTTGAAAGGGATTGGCTTCTTTAATTTGTATTCTTTTTTATGAAAGTCCAAACCATCCTCTACCTCAAATGGGGTATAGTCGATAGTCTTTGTTAGGTAGAAATCGTTATTGATGTATTCAAAAACAAACGTTTGTTCATATTGCCAACGAGAATGACCGAAATGAATAGTAAAGTCGAATCCCTTTAATGTCGCATCAAATCCCATAAAGTAGAAGTCTCTTTGAGGTTCACATACTGCTAATTTAATTTTTGAGATTGTCTTCCCGTTCTTCATTAACGCAATATCACCCCATGGTTCTCCAAATTCACATGAATAATTCTCTTTCTCAATTACCGAATAGGCACTAAGTTTGCCTTTCAATTGTATTTCCGACGTGTCATTTTCTTGGACAGTAGATGTATCTGTCGGCTCTGTAACAGCGTTTTCTTTTCCAGTTTTTATACTATCACAATCACGTTTTAATATAACGCTATCAGGAATAAAAATCTCCCCTTCCTCGCTTATTACTTTCCAAAGCAAAGAAGAATCATTTACCAAGCGCATTACGGCTTTTGCTGAAGCATCTTCCCATCGACCTCCTTTTACGTTGACATACAATGAATCATTGATGAATTTACCCCATACATTAGTCGTTGCTTCTTCGTCAGCATTACTTCCGTCAAGTCTGTCGCCATTCAACCACACGGAACAAAATAGACCTTCTATGGAGTCATTACCTGCACTTCGTAGTTCCAGACCGAAATACTTGTTTTCTTCTGTCGTGTCATTTATCCACACCTCATACATCCACTTTCCAATATAATCTTGTGGTGATGGCGTATAGCTTTGAGTAACTGACTTTTTACAAGAAGTGAAAGCTATAAGCGTTAGTGACAAGATAATTATGATGTTTATTCCTTTCATTTTTGTCTTTTGTTTTCTCATTATAGCAGAATCAAATTTTCAGTGTCTAACTAATATATCCACGTTGTATGTATTGAATTAGTTTCAGTATTGCAGCATAACTAATTCCAATTAGCATCATGTATAGTCCTTTACGTAGATACTCTCGCCAACTGGTTTTGACTCTTCGCAAGTGGTTGATGATAAGGTCAATAAGAAGGCAAAAGATGGTTATAATCAGCGACACAATACCTGCCATAATTAATCTTCCAAATAGAATATAGAAAGGATCATTGTTGAAGTTTTTAATGGCTTGCTCTTGGTCGCCGAGATAAAACTCAGCAGCAAGGAACACCATAGGTATGGTCAATAATATGAACAGAATGTATGTGAAAATATTATGCTTCATAAGCTTGATTTCCTAAATTGCGTACAAAAGTAATCAATATTATTGAGACTTGCAAGCGATTAACAGTCTTTTGCTATTGTTTTTCTTGGTAAGTGTGATACGCTATTTCTTTATAGATGTGTAAAACTTATCTCATCCCTATTTTTCGTATAGGGGTTGCACCTTTTGCCTCATCTTTTGAATCCTCTATCCTCCACTCTAATTCCGCTTTACCTTCGCTCTTCCTCCGTACCAAAGTCGGTGCAAAGTCGGTGGAGAAGGGGAGGATCATCGAGTTTGGTAGGGAGGAACAAGGGACTTACTTCTGACTTGCTTGTAATCTATGCTTTATGCCGTCAATACCATATACTGCGTCACCTACTTCTATCAGCAGACGGTTCCCGCGCATGTGTTTCCTTGGTTTTCGTCCTTCGGTTGTCATGCTACTTATCCCATTGGTCGTTTCTTCGGGATTCTTGAGACTGTACGAAAAACTTACGAAGTGTTTTATCCATTTAGCGATATTATAGAACAGCATTTTTGTATGCTGAATTTAATTTAAATTCAAAATTAAATCTATTATTTTTTATCCCCAAATGTTTATAGATTAATTTGTTTTTTTTGCGTATCTTTAACAATTGGAGTTGTTTTTCATGTCTAAAAAATAATAAAGAAAATGTCCAATCCACCTAAAAGTTAATAGGGAATAGGACATATATTATATGGTCAATGATGTTATGAGTTTGAATCCTCGTGTATGCTGTCTGCCATAAGACGGTAGATCTGACGTGTGCGCTCATCGTTGATTAGGGCTATCTGGGCATCCATGATGGTTTTGTCGTAGCGCACCATAGGACCGGTCTGTGCCTTGCGTGGGGAGAGTTCCTTGACCTTGTTGGCAGTCTCTTGAATGAGAGGCAGATAAAGAGAGAAATCAATACCCTCTTCTTCTAATACCTTTTCCGCAAGACGATAGCAATGGTTCGTCATATTACATGCAAAAACGGCTGCAAGGTGTAGTTTCCTACGCTTTTCGGATGACATCTCCAGAACATGGTCGGACACCTTTGAGGCTATTCCCTTTATTTCTTCCAACGTGTTATTGTCGCTTGCCTCTACGAAACATGGAATCTCTCGGAAATTCACGCTACGATCCTTGGAGAATGTCTGCATAGGGTAGAGAACTCCATAGTTCATAGTGCATAGTTCATAGTGCATAGTTTCGGGGAAGACGGACATTGGTACGCTTCCTGCGGTGTGGAGGAGGATAGGGCCTCTGGCACATACTCCGATGTTATCAACATCGGACTTCCCCCCGTCCTCTCTCGTAGAGAGGGAGCCGGAGAGCTTAACGGCAAGCTGTTCTATGAGGCTTGGCAGAGCATCGTCCTTAACGGAAAAGATATACACATCAGCATCTGTGCGGATATCGTTGATGCTGGTGCATGAAGCGCAATGGAGCTTGTCGGCAAGTGTCTGTGCATTCTCCTTTGTGCGACTGAAAATCTGTATAATCTCTTCTCCTGCCGCCTTGAGCGCAAGTGAGAGATTGGTGGCAAGGTTGCCAGAACCGAGGAAGACGATTTTATAGTTCATAATTCATAGTTCATAATTCATAGTTTGTAGTGCATAGTTTGCGTTCGCCCACCAACTATGCACTATGCACTAAATTCATAGTTCATATTTCATAGTTTGTAGTGCATAGTTTGCATTCGCCCACCAACTATGAACTATGCACTATGAACTATGCACTAAATTGTGGCTTTCATTATCCCCTTGAACTGAAGATATTTATCAACGATAATATCGTGCTTGCAATAGGATATCACATAGTGGGCATTACCTCCCGTGGCGATGATTTTGACATCTTTCCCGAGAGTAGGAATGATACGGTCAATCATACCGTCGATCATGGATGCTGTTCCGTAGATAATACCGCTTTGCATACATTCAAGGGTGTTGCGCCCGATGAAGTGGCGGGGCTTCTCAATGTTGATGGTCGGGAGTTGTGAGGCTTTGGTACTGAGAGCCTTGAGCGAGGTCTTGACACCTGGCATTATCATACCTCCGATGAAGTCGCCTTTTTCGTCGATTACTCCTATCGTGGTAGCTGTTCCCATATCAATAATGATAGCCGGTGCACCATAGTAACAGAGTGCGCCGATGGCATCGGCAAGACGGTCCTTGCCAAGCTGTGAAGGTGATTCTATCTGAATGTTGATGACCTTCTGGGCATCGTCAAGACTGAAGAAATGAGGCGTGACGCCTGTAACGTCGATGATAGCCTGTGTTACCTTGTCGTTGATTTCAGGTACTACAGATGATATCACGATGTTGTCAATCTTCTCTAATGTCCCGTCCTTTTTCAGCAGACCGAAATTATAGAGAGCGGCACGAAGTTCGCGACGGAAGAAACTGATAGTCTCGCCCTTGATAGTCTTCAGGCGCCATATATCCTTTATATTGCCTTCTGCATCAGAGTAGGCAATGACGACGGTGGAGTTTCCTATATCGAGGATAATGCGGCCTCTCCCCCCGCCCTCCCCCGTAGGGAGGGAGCTGGAGGTGTATGGAGGATTGCTATTCTTGTTCATTTATTTTGAGGATTGCCTTTTGCCTTCCGGCTCCCTCCCTACGGGGGAGGGCGGGGGGAGAGGCCGTTTCTTCTTTATTATTTCATCCAATATCATTTCTGCTGTCTCTTCCTTTGAGCAGAGCGGAAGCACCTTCACCTCTTCCTTTGAGATGAGAGTAACCTGATTGGTATCTACTGCGAAACCTGTCTTGCCTTCCGATATGGAGTTGGCGCAGATAAGGTCTGCATTCTTCTTGGTGAGCTTTGCGCGAGAGTTCTCAATCAGATTCTCTGTCTCCATAGAGAAGCCTACAAGCATCTGTCCTTCTGGTTTGTTCTCACCAAGATATTTGAGGATGTCCTGTGTGCGTGTGAGTGGAATTGACAGGTCGTCATCCTTCTTCTTCATCTTCTGATCGGAGTAGGAGGATGGGGTATAGTCAGCCACAGCACTACACATTATGATGATATCATTATCGGCACTTCGACTTGTAACCTCGCGATACATATCCGCAGCACTTATGACATCAACGACATTTATGCCTGCGAATGCCTGTATGTTTACTGGTCCTGAGACGAGTGTTACCTTTGCACCTCTCAAAGCCGCCATCTTGGCAATGGCATAGCCCATCTTGCCAGAAGAATGATTGGTGATGTAGCGAACAGGATCGATAGATTCCTGCGTAGGACCTGCCGTGATGAGTACGCGCTTGCCTTCCATATCATTCTCACAAGCTACGGCAAGCAGAATATGCTGAAGAAGTGTCTCTTCTGATGGCAGTTTCCCGCTACCAGTATCGCCACAAGCAAGACGGCCTGAAGCTGGCTGTATGATTTGATAGCCATAGTGCTCAAGCTTCTTGAGGTTGTCCTGTAGGATAGGGTTCTCCCACATGTTGGTGTTCATGGCAGGAGCTATGAGCTTCGGCGCCTTTGTGGCAAAGATAGTGGTTGTAAGCATATCATCGCAGATGCCTGATGCAATCTTTCCGATGATATTAGCCGATGCCGGAGCAACGAGGAAGAGGTCGGCACGCTTGGCAAGAGCCACATGCTCAACATTGAACTCGAAGTTCCTGTCGAATGTATCTACAAGGCATTTGTTGCCTGTGATAGTCTCAAAAGTTATTGGCGTGATGAAGTTGCACGCATTCTTTGTCATGATGACATGCACGTTGACATTCAACTTGACAAGCATGGATGCAAGGTTGGCTATCTTATAGGCTGCTATGCTGCCTGTAACGCCGAGGACTATGGTCTTGTTATTAAGCATACTAAACCTGAAGCCCCCCAGCCCCCCAAGGGGGAGTTCTTTATATACATTTAATCGCTGTGGATATAAGGGATAAATACTATCTAAAAGACTCCCCCTTGGGGGGATGGGGGGCTGTTCTTTTTTTACTGATCATTCAATCTCCCGTGCTTCTCATAATTTGCCTTGCGCACAATCTCGTTGTTGTCGTTTACGAAAAGTACGGTTGGCTTATGTGAAGCAACTTCCTGTGGAGTCATGTTTGCGTAAGCCATGATGATGACCTTGTCACCAACGCTCACGCATTTGGCAGCAGCACCATTAAGGCAAATGATGCCAGAGCCCTCTTCTCCTGCGATGGTATATGTCTCGAAACGGTTGCCGTTGTTGATATCAACAATCTGCACTTTCTCGTATTCGTAAATACCTGCTTCGCGGAGTAGCTTTGTATCTATGGTAACGCTGCCCACATAGTCGAGGTCGGCCTGTGTTACCTTGGCACGGTGAATCTTCGCTTTAAGTAATGTGATGTCCATTGAGCTAAAATTAGTTCATAGTTCATAATTCATAGTTCACAGTTCAATTGAGTTCATAGTTCATAATTCATAGTTCAATTAAGTTCAATCCTGTTATGCATTATGCACTATGAACTATGCACTATGAACTATGCACTATGAACTATGCACTATGAACTATGCACTATGAATTATGAACTGTTATGAAGTTATCAATCAATCGTGTCTTGCCGATATAAACTGCAATAGCAACGAGTGTCTCGCCTGAGATGGTGTCAACGCGCTGTATGTTCTCGAAATCAACAACCTCAACATAGTCAACACGTGCAAGTGGCTCGGTCTCAAGATTTGTCTTGATGATGTCGATAATCTTCTTGGCGTTCTTCTCACCAGCCTCAATGGCCTCCTTACCCTTCTTCAGACTCTTTGAGAGGATGAGGGCAGCCTGACGCTCTTCTGCTGAGAGATATGTGTTGCGACTTGACTTCGCCAGACCGTCAGCCTCGCGAACGATTGGGCAAGGGATGATCTCGATAGGGAAGTTAAGGTCGCGAACGAAACGGCGGATAGTAGCCAACTGCTGTGCATCCTTCTGTCCGAAATATGCGCGGTCAGGACAAACGATGTTGAAGAGCTTGCCTACAACTGTGCAGACGCCACGGAAATGTATTGGACGAACAGCACCACAGAGCAGTTCGGTGGTCTCTGTTGTGTCGATGAAAGATGTGAAATGACCAGGGTACATCTCTGATGGCTCTGGATTGAAAATCAAATCGCCGCCAGCCTTCTCTACGAGTGCCTTGTCATGCTCCATATCGCGTGGATATGCCTCAAAGTCCTCGTTAGGACCAAACTGAATTGGGTTTACGAATACTGACACAACGGTACGGTCATTCTGGCTGACTGACTTTACAATCAGGCTCTGATGACCTTCGTGAAGGTATCCCATAGTTGGAACAAGTCCTACTGTGAGTCCCTCTTTACGCCATTCTGATACGATCTCTCTTACCTCTTTAACTGTTTTTACTACTTTCATAATATAGTGTAACCACGGCCTCTGCCCCGACCCCTTTTCCCAACCCTTTCCCCGTGAAGGGGCAAGGGAGGAGAGCCGAAACGTTGGCGAAAGGCATGTTAATTGTTAATTTTTAATTGTTAATTAATAAAGTTTACTTAATACCTCCTCGCTTATCGCGAATGTATGTTCCTTGGCAGGGAATGCCCTTGACTCCACATCTGCCTTATATTGCTTGAAAGCCTCAAGCATGGTGTCGTGGAGATTGGCATATTTCTTAGCGAACTTTGGCGTGAAGTCGTCGGCATAGCCAAGCATATCCTGATACACAAGCACCTGACCGTCGCAACCGTTGCCTGCTCCTATACCTATGGTGAGGGCAGGAACAAGTTCGGTAATCTTTGATGCGAGTGCAGCCGGAACACATTCAAGTGTGATAGCAAAGGCACCTGCCTCGCAAACTGTCTGAGCATCGGAGATGAGTTTCTGGGCTGCCTCAAGCGATTTGCCCTGAACCTTATAGCCTCCGAGCGTGTTGAACGACTGAGGGGTGAGTCCTATATGGGCAATTACAGGAATACCAGCCTGTACGATAGCCTTGATGCGGTCGGCATATTCCACACCTCCCTCAAGTTTCACAGCCTGGCAGTTTGTTTCCTTGATAATCCTGCCGGCATTCATAACGGCATCATACACAGAGCCCTGATACGACATGAAAGGCATATCGATAGCCACGAGAGCGTTCTTCGCGCCTCGGCAAACAGCCTTTCCATGATGAATCATGTCGTCAACGGTAACAGCAAGGGTATTCTCATAACCCAGCATCACGTTACCCAGAGAATCGCCAACGAGAATCATATCAACCCCCGCTTCATCAATTGTGCAAGCTGTATGATAGTCGTATGCGGTAAGCATGCTTATAGGCTGAATGCCTTTACGACTAAGCATATCAGATATAGATTTCTTCATTTTTTTGAAAAAATAAATAAGAAAAATTTGAAATAACCGCGCTACGGATTTACTGTGCAGCGAAAGTTCATTTCACGTGAATAAAATGAATTTAAAAAATAAGGGCGGTTATTGCAACCTTGGATGTTTTTAAAAGTATGCTCTTTTTACGAGGTGCAAAGTTACAAACATTTACCAAAATATGCAAATCTTTATAGGATAATTTCCCATTTGTCGTGTAATTTACCTATTTTTATATTATTTTTCTGCGGAAATACACCTAATTAATAAGAAAATACCATAAAATGGGGATGTGTCCCTTTTTTCAAAGATGTTTTTTCTCTTGGAGTTATAAACCTCCATTTCCGTATAGTTCCTTATGTCGTCCCAACGCTCATCTTCTTATGATTCTCCCTTCTTCATCCTATGTAACATAACGTCAGTTGAAATAGATCAAAATGCTTTCCTTGTGTCTCCCTCTTATGGGCTTTGCTTATGGCAAATCCCAGCTGATGCGAGTTCTCCTTTTCTCTGGTAAGCCTTTGAGGGCTTCCCAAGAAAATGAGACCTCACCCAGCGTGAGCCACTACTGAAAGACAAAATACGGAGACAAAATAGCTCCCTGCGGTCGTAAAAAAAATCGCTTGTTCGAAACTGTCTGGAAGACAGTACTATTCGTAACCCCGTACATACGAGTGAAAACGAGGATGTGCGGGGGATATAGCGCCAATCCCCACTACTGCCTGGAGGGCAGTACACAGCCAATCAGGTACTGCCTTCCAGACTACTAATGTAGTTGTTGTTTGCTATTCAAAATATCGTCTGAAGACGAAAATAATGGCTGGCGCGTTACCCCAATTCCACATGGATTTTTTACGACCGATAGGGAGCTATTTTGAATTATATTTTGTCTTCTTGATGTCTTCGGTAGGCTGGTGTGATTGTTTTCTGGGAGCCCAGAAGGCTCACAAGGAAACAAGCGCACACGACTACCAGGGATGGCTGCAAGCCAGACCTATAAGGGAAGACATAAAGAAGTATTTTGATCTTGTTTTTATAATTTACTGATAAAATTTATTGCCCATTTACTTTCCAAATAATATCTTCGCGTAAGCGAGCATATCCGTAAAATCTGTGCTATCTGTGTTCGAGAAAAAGAATAAGAAACAGATTTATCCGATTTATCTGATTTCTATTCCGAAAACATGTCGCGCCAGCATTTCAGATACATCAGATACATCCGTTTCCCTTATCACGAGCGCAAGCGAGATAATCCCTTTAATCTGTGGTCGTTTTTATAATTTACTGAATATAATTTCTTCGCAAAGCTCAGACGCTACGCGGGTCCTTTCTGAATCAGGGGCGCAAGTCCAGTTTCTTATTGGTTGAATCTTGGTAAGATTGGAACTTGCTTTAGTTTGTTGGGCCTTAGCGAAAAAATCTCTACTCGTATATTATTGAATATCATGTGGTTGAAAAAGCTCTGAAGGAGCGACACCTAAAAGGGCAGTCCGTAAGGGCTGTTATATTTGTTGATATAGGGGGGAATGAGGTCTGAAGGACCGACACCTAAAGTCTTCAGGTGTCGCACTTACAGCGCTCCTTTTAATCACGCATCTACTGGCTAACAGCCCTTACGGACTGCCCTATTAGGTGTCGGGCTTTCAGCCCTCGCAGTCTTGAATTATTCGCTGAAGCTCATCAGGCTGAAGCAAGTCGTCGAACTCACGTTTTTTTTAGATAAAAATTTATGATAATTCACGGTTAATTCATGGTTAATTCATGTAGCCAAGCGTAGCGTTTTATTTTCGTCGAACTCACGTTAATTTACTGATAAAATTTATTGCCCATTTGCTTTCCAAATAATATCTTCGCGTAAGCGAGCCTTTCTCTTGGTAAAAGATTGGTAAGATAGGGAACTGACGCTATCTTTAATGCTTTCTTGTGTCTTCAAAGGACCTGAAACGCTGCGCCATAACAGCTTTTTCCTCCTTTTTATAGGCATAATTCTTTTTTTTGCTTTCTTGCCTTGCTTTTTCCGTTTTTTTTTCTTACCTTTGCCGAATAATTTCAAGAGAGTTTATCCAAAAATGAAGCAAGCAATGATTTTTGCGGCAGGGATGGGCACCCGTCTTAAACCGCTAACCGATGTTATCCCCAAGGCTCTGGTGCCTGTAGGGGACAAGCCTCTGCTTCAGATCGTTCTTGAACGCCTCCTCGATGCGGGCATCCACGATGTGGTGGTCAACGTGCATCATAAGGCAGGACAGATTTGCAACTACCTGCGTCTCTTGGAAACGTATTATGATGTGCGGATAAGCATATCCGACGAGTCGGAGCAACTGCTTGAAACTGGCGGTGGCATACGCAAGGCACATGACTTGTTTGATGCTGAGGCTCCTATCCTGATTCATAATGTGGATATCCTCTCAAATGTTGACCTCGGCGCTTTCTACGATAGCATAGGCGATGCAGATGCCCTGCTACTGGTAAGCGAGCGTAAGACAAAGCGCTACCTGCTTTTCGATGAGGAAATGCATCTCGTCGGCTGGACAAATATCGAGACAGGCGAAGTGAAAAGTCCGTATCCTGAAATTGCTGCTCTAAGTGGAGATAAGGAAAAGGTGCAAAGGATGTATTCTTCTTCCGGCTCCCTCCCTACGGGGGAGGGCGGGGGGAGAGGCCTGATGCTCGCCTTCTCCGGCATCCACGCTTTCTCACCGCGTCTGTTTGCCGACATGGAGCAATGGCCGGAGAAATTCCCAATCATAGACTTCTACCTCAACCGTTGCGCAGAGAGGAAGATAAAGGGCTATCTAAAATCAGACTTGCAACTGCTTGATGTAGGAAAGCTCGACACTCTTGCAAGCGCAGAGAGTATGGCCCCTCACCTGTCCTTCGGACATCCTCTCCCGTAGGGCGAGGGGAAAGTTAGTTTAAGCCCCTTATAGAAAAATCCTGAGCGATAAAAGGTAATTATTTCCTCGCCCTTGGGGAGAGGATGCCCACAGGGCAGGTGAGGGGCTGTTGTTTAGATTTCTATTTATAATATTATATGCAGAAAATAATCATCTTAGACTTTGGCAGTCAGACCACTCAGCTCATTGGACGTCGTGTTCGTGAGCTTGACACGTTCTGTGAAATCATGCCTTACAATAAGTACCCGGAGGATGACAAGGACGTTATCGGCGTTATCCTCTCTGGCTCTCCTTATTCTGTGCATGATCCAGAGGCATTCAAGGTAAACCTTGACCGCTTCATTGGCCGTCTGCCAGTTCTCGGCATCTGCTACGGTGCCCAGTTTATCAGTCACACCCTTGGCGGTAAGGTTGAGAAGGCAGACTCTCGCGAGTATGGCCGCGCCAACCTCGGTTTCATCGACAAGAAGAACATTCTCTTCAAGGGCTTTGACGACAACTCACAGGTATGGATGAGCCACGGCGACACCATCACAGCCATCCCAGAAGGCTTTGAGTGCATCGCAAGTACCGCTAACGTGAAGTATGCAGCCTACGCAAGCAAGACTCAGCCAGTATGGGCAGTACAGTTCCACCCAGAGGTGTTCCATTCAGTTCAGGGCACACAGCTGCTCAAGAACTTCGTCGTTGACGTGTGCGGATCAAAGCAGGCTTGGAGCGCTGACTCATTCGTAGAGACAACAGTTGCCGAGCTCAAGGCTCAGGTAGGTAATGACCGTGTCATCCTCGGTCTTTCCGGAGGTGTTGACTCAAGCGTTGCAGCCGTACTCCTCAACAAGGCTATCGGCGACCGTCTTACATGTATCTTCGTTGATCATGGAATGCTTCGTAAGAACGAGTTCCGCGATGTGATGGAAGACTACAAGTGCCTCGGTCTTAACGTAATCGGTGTTGATGCAAGCGAGAAGTTCTTCGCCGACCTTGCAGGCGTTTCCGACCCAGAGCAGAAGCGTAAGATCATCGGTCGTGACTTCGTAGAGGTGTTCAACGCAGAGGCTAAGAAAATCAAGGACGCAAAGTGGCTCGCACAGGGAACTATCTATCCTGACCGCATCGAGTCTCTCAATATCACAGGTAAGGTAATCAAGTCACACCATAACGTAGGCGGTCTTCCAAAGGAGATGCACCTTCAGCTCTGTGAGCCTCTCAAGTGGCTCTTCAAGGATGAGGTACGTCGTGTAGGTCGTTCAATGGGTATGCCAGAGCACCTTATCACACGTCATCCGTTCCCAGGACCGGGTCTTGCCGTACGTATCCTTGGCGATATCACTCCTGAGAAGGTACGTATCCTTCAGGATGCCGACGATATCTATATCCGCGGACTTCGTGAGTACAAGACAAAGCTCTCAGGCGAACAGGCACGTGCCGTTCTTGCAGCCGGTGTTCCTGCCGATATGAAGGATGGCGAGATAGAGGTAAGCCTCTACGACCAGATATGGCAGGCAGGCACAATCCTCCTCTCAACCGTTCGTTCCGTAGGCGTTATGGGTGATGAGCGCACCTACGAGCATCCAGTAGCTCTCCGTGCCGTTACCTCTACCGATGCTATGACAGCCGACTGGGCACATCTCCCTTACGACTTCATGGCAAAGTGCTCTAACGAGATCATCAACAAGGTGAAGGGAGTAAACCGCGTATGCTACGACATCTCCTCAAAGCCACCAGCAACGATAGAGTGGGAGTAATTTTTACTCCTATATCTGATTTAGTTCACCAATTGTGGACTAGTCTGAGATAACCATATAGCAAACCATATTTGCAAGATTACCAAATAGTTAAGCCACTATGCAGATGCTTTGTTGTCTGATAGTGGTTTAATTAGGAAAAGGACCACCAAAAAGGACACCTTTGGACCACCATTTAGACACAAATAAAGAACATTTACTATTGGTAATAATTGCAAGTATGAGTTTGACTATTAATTTTAATTTGAAGACTCCTTCCAAGGAGAAATCATTGCTTATGGCTATCATAAGAGTGGATGGAAGAAAACTGAGAGTAAGCACACAACAGAATGTTCTTACTGCAAGTTTTGACAAGGTGAAACAAAGGTGTTTCACTAGTAAGGAAAAGTTCTCAAAGAGAGAGAACAAACATTGTGATGAAGTGAATAAGATGCTTGATGAGATAGTAGAGACAGCAAGCAGAATATACAACTCTTCTATCCCTGATAGTGATGTAATTGCCTCAATCCATTCTGCCATATTAGATTTGACAGATGTAAAGAAGAATGAGAACACTATATTGAAGATGTCCCCAATAGAGTTCTTTTCTTTCTATATAGAGCAGAAAAGAATAGATAACCACACTGGTAGGTATATTGGTGAGAGAACAAAAATACATCAGAGAACTGTCATAAAGAGACTATCAGATTTCATCAAGGACAAGAGACTGCCTGACTCATTTGCTACCTTTACATCTAAGAATTTTGACCAGCAATTTACAGATTGGTGCTATTCAGTAAAGAACTATAAACAGAACACAGTCTATGCCACCTATGGGGTGTTAAAACCACTGCTTAATGCAGCCAAGGCAGAGGGTTTTGAGTTTGGTGATGCATATAAATCATTAAAGGGCAAGTGTAATGATACAGATGCTATTTATCTTACTGAAGATGAGATTAAAAAGATATATAAACTTGATATTCCTTCTCTTATAAAGGCTGGTGAAATAGATGCTAAATCTACAATAGAAAGGACAAGAGATTTATTTATAATTGCTTGTTGGACTGGACTTAGAAGAAGTGATATCAATAGACTTGAAAAGGCTACTTTTGATATAGAAGCAAAGACTATTTCTATCACTGCAGAGAAGACTAAACACCAAGTTGTAATACCAATGCACCCAATGGTGCTTGCACTTTATAATAAGTATAAAGGGATATTCCCAAAGCTTTGTGATAGAGGACATACTATAGAACATCTTAGACAATGTGCTAGGCTGGCAGGTATAGATAGTGAAGTAAGAATGGTTGAGAATAGGGGAGGAAAGGTCTCAACCCTTATATATAAGAAATATCAGTTGGTAGGGATGCATACAGGTAGAAGGTCATTTGCTACCAATATGTATAAGAGAAGGTTTCCAACCATAGCAATCATGAGACTAACTGGTCATACTACTGAATCAAACTTCCTTAAATATATCAAAGTGTCAGCAGAAGAAAATGCAGTAATGATGGCTGAAGAATTCTTCAAAATTAAGCAACCATTTGAGGAAGAATAGGTGGAGAGGTCTCCTACCATCCAAAAGTAATTAAACCACTATCAGACAACAAAGCATCTGCATAGTGGCTTAACTATTTGGTAATCTTGCAAATATGGTTTGCTATATGGTTATCTCAGACTAGTCC